>NZ_JBEPRI010000002.1:0-1025360 GCF_040548265.1 Bradyrhizobium sp. F1.13.3
CTGAGGGCGACGTCGTCGGCAGCTTGCGCCCTTCCAGTCGCAAAGAAGGTGTCGCGGAACGCAGCGGAGAGGCAGCAGCCTAAGCAATTCAGCAAACAGCAGCTTTACGAGATACTGGCTGAAGCGGTCAAAAATACCGGCTAAGAGGTCACCGCGAGCGCCGTTGCGCTGCGCTCAGTATTCGGCTCGGCTCGGCAGTTCGGGGGTCGTGCACCTTCCCAAGTTCGTCTGCTTCGGGTCACAAGCGGTCCTGCACCGGCTGCGCGCGGCAGGTCGGCTCGGGCCAAGATGCGACGTCCCCGATTGATGAGCTTCCAGTATGAACGGCACAAAAAGCCCGGATCGTGCCGGAGCTTTGGAATGCACAATGATCAGTACTTCGCGATAGCGGAACCGCCGACTCGTGGCTCAGAGGCCCGGTTGCGGGTCTACACGGTTCCCCAATTAACAAATGACCAGAACGTTCCTCACGCAGATCGGACACGTGTGTCTGGCGCGCTACAGCAAATCCGGTGAGGTGGGGTAGCGTTTGGCACACGTTCTTAAACCTGAGAGACTCGAAATGAAAAAGTTCCTTCTCGCTACTGTCGCTTTCGCCGCCTTAGCGGGTACAGCATCGGCAGCTGATATGGCCGCGCGTCCTTACACCAAAGCCCCACCGATGGAGGCCTCGCCGATTTACAACTGGACCGGCTTTTACATCGGCGGTCACGTCGGCGGCGCATTCGGCGGCAGCAACAACATTCTGGCCCCCGGCTTCACCGGCACCAACAGCAACGATGGTGTGTTCATGGGCGGCGTGCAGGTCGGTTACGACCATCAGTTCTCACCGAACTGGGTGCTGGGCATCGAGGCGAACTACAGCTTCCTCGACACCAATGACAATGCCTTCGTCAACCGTGGGCTCGGTTCGGTCACCGGTCGCCTCGGCTACACCTGGGGTCCGGCGCTGCTGTACGTCAAAGGCGGCTATGCCTGGGCCGACTCCCGCCTTACGAACGGCTTCGGCGGCGGCACATTCACCAACAGCGGCGGTGGTCGCGACGGCTACACCGTGGGCGGTGGTCTCGAATACATGTTCGCCCAGAACTGGTCAGGCAAGGTCGAATATCAGTACTACGACTTTGGCACGCGGAACGCTCTCTTCACCAGCGCCGGTGGTGTTGTTACCGCCGTCGGCTTCCGCAATGACGAGCACACCATCAAGGCCGGCCTGAACTACCGGTTCAATTGGGGTGCCGCCTCGGCTTCTCGTTACTGACGGCTTACGTAATATACTCAAAGGGCCAGCCATACGGGCTGGCCCTTTCTCCTAAGCCGGAATGGCTGGCGCGAGTTGGCGCCTTGCGGTTTTGCCAAGCTCTCCAGCAACTACTCGAGGTCAGCTACCGGGCAACAGCGGTCCGCGACCGGCTGCGCGCGGCAAGCTGTGGACCAGAAGCGGACATATGAATTGAAAGAGAAGCCGGGCCCCAACGGGTACGCGGATGCACTTGCTTGCGCTGACGGCGCGGCAGTCCTGGCATTCACTTGGCTGCGAGCCAACTCCGCAGCGGAGCAGTTCGTCCGCTCCTTTGCCGCCCGAGCCAGAGAGCAGATGGCATCACTTGCCGTCCAATGCGCCTTCGAGCCCATCGAACACACTTGCATGTCTGATGCATGGTGGAGCAACCTGAAGCGCCCGATGCGAGCCGCACTTCCCGAGCGGGTCAGGCGCGCAAATTCCCTGGCTTACCGCCGCTCGCCCCGTTGCTTATCCTATCGCATACATTATGCAGACTGGCGTGTTGCGGACATCCGTGGTCACAGCATTCCCTGAGAGCGACCAAGGCCCTCCCCCTCACCTCTCCACCGGCACCCCCGCCCCGCGATGATACCGGCTGGAAAAGAACACCAGCGGCGTGGTGTCGCGATGGTCGCAGGTCGAGACTTCGGCGATGATCAGCGTGTGGTCGCCGACATCGACGTGCCGGGTCACCTCGCAGCCGAACCAGGCGATGCATCCCCGAAGGCGTGGCAGGCCGTCCACGATGTCGTAATCCGGACTGGCGCCGGTGTGCGGCTGGCTCGCGAAATGCCGCGACAGGTCGCGGCCATGGTCGGGCAGGACGTTGACGCAATAGCGTCCGGTCGCGGAGATCGCCCGGTGCATCCGGCCGAGCATGATGGAGACCAGCACGGTCGGCGGCGACAGGCTGACAGTGACAAAGCTGTTTGCAGTCATGCCGCAGACACGGCCGTGCTCGTCCAGCGCAGTCAGTACTGCGACGCCGGTCGCAAAGCGCGACGCGGCTTCGCGGAACGACGCCGGATTGGCGCGTTGCATCTCAGTCTCCGCTCGCGAGGTGGAGGAGCGTTGCACTATCGATCGTCACGCACTGGCTCTGACGGGCTCAGGCGGCGCCGACATGCGTTCGATCCAGGCCTGGATGCGCTGCGGTGTCGAGATGCGGTCCCATTGACGGTCCGGGAAGTTGAAATTCTCGGTGAACTCGTTTGCCGGCGCGGGATTCTGGCTCATCGCGCCGATCAGCATACCGAGCGCGTCCGTCGGCGGCTGCAGCATCACGTTGGTCCAGCGCGACGCCGCCAGCACGCGATCCTGCCGCCTCAGATCGATCTTCTCGCAAAGACGCGCGTCGAGCGCGTCGGAATGGACGATCTCCTCGCCGAGCACGAAGGCGGCATAGGAGGCGATATTGGCGCCCTGGCCCATCATGGGATCGACAATGGCATGGACGTCGCCGAGCGCGATCGCGCATTTGCCGTCGTCGAACTCGACCACCGTGTGGCGCACCGTCGGCACCACACCGCCTTGCAGCAGATCCTGCGGCTGCGCCAGATCGAAGCGCGCCGTGTCGATCCGATCGTAGGTCGTCGGGTGATGCTTCTCCAGCTTGCCCAGCAGCACCTTCAAAAAGTGCTTCGGGTTGTCGTCGTAGCTGAGCGTCGCCAGCTCTTCCATGTCGCCGCCCGGCACGTTTTCCATCAGCAGCGCGTTGGCAACACCGCCGAAGGTGACGGTCGGGATCACGATCATCTCGCCGTGCCCGGGTGACACCGAGAGCGTGACATTCATGGGATCGGGCTGCCGCACGCCGGTGTAGAGCCCGACGCACAGTCGCCGTTGCGGCTGCGAATAGGGCGTGTGCTCCGGACGGTAGGTGAAGAGCTGGCCCAGCGGCCCCTTGCCGGTCGAGACGACCAGCAGGTCGAAGCGGGCGACCAGCGGACGGATGTCGCGCTCTTCGATGCGGCGGTATTCGATCCTGCCGCCGCGGCTGACGAAGTCCTTCATCAACGCGGGAAGATAGATCCGATAGTCGACGGCGCGGCTCGGCTTCGAGAAGTCACCGCGAAAGCTCAGCGGCTGCGGAAAATTGAAGACGTGATCGTGGTAGTAATAATGATCCTTCGGATCGGTCCAGTGATTGACGCCGAGATAGTCCTCGCGCGCGATCGTCACGTGGTGATGCGCGACGGTGTTGAGCAACCGGATATTGCGATAATCATCAGGCGGCCGGTCGGTGATGACAGTGGCGTCCACGCCATGCTTCTGCAGGTAGAGCGCGAGATGCAGCCCGGCGATTCCGGCGCCGATGATGCCGATGTTGCGTGCCACCGTCGTGTCCTCCCCTGTGATTATTCGTTTCGAGGAAGCCTAGCCGCCCGCTGTGTTGCACACTACGGAATAAATGGGATATAATTTATTCCGGATCGGAATGAATGATGGACCGGATCGATTGCCTACGCGCGTTCGTTCGCACCCTCGAGGGCGGCAGCTTCTCGGCTGCGGCCAAGGAGCTCGGCATCGGTCAGCCCGCCATCAGCAAGCGCATCGCGATGCTGGAAGGCGAATTCGGCACGCAGCTGTTTTTGCGCACGACGCGCACGCTGAAACCGACGGCTGACGCGCACCGGATCTACGATCTCGCGCGGCAGATTCTCGACAGCTTCGACATGGCGCGATCGAGTGTCGAACAGGCAGCGCCACGCCCCGCCGGCACGCTCCGGATTGGCGTGCCATCTTCGTTCGGGCGACGCTACATGATGCCGGTCATCGCCGAGTATGTCCGGAATTATCCGGAGGTTCGGGTCGACATCCGCTTCAGCGAGCGCTTCGTCAATCTGGTGGAAGAAGGCATTGAGCTCGCGTTGAGGATTGGAAATCTGGAGGCGAGCACGCTGGTGGCCCGCCGGCTCGGCACCGTGCAGCGCTATCTGGTCGCGACACCCACCTATCTGCATGGCCGTCCGATGCCGCGGACGCCGGATGATCTCGGCTCACACCAGTGCATCGTCTATTCGCGCATGACGCCGGCGCAGCAATGGGTCTTCGAATCCGAGCATGGCCGTCACGTCGCATCCATCAACGGCCCCATCCACGTCGACGATGCCGACGCGATGCAGGAGGCAACGATGCATCATCTCGGCATCGCCATCCTGCCCGAGTGGAACGCGGCGGACGGCCTCCGCAGCGGCGAGCTCGAGCATCTGCTTCCGGACTACGCCATCGCCGCACTGCCCCTGCATGCGGTCTATCCGGAGACGCAGTGGATGTCGCTGCGCGCGCGAAGCTTCCTGAACCTCCTGGTCGAACGCGCCGAGCACTTCGCGCCGGCCTCGTCGCATACCCGTACCGCCAGCGCCGGCGGTTGACGCCATCCCGGCCATCATTAGATGACGCCCATGAAAAAGATCGGATTTCTCTCCTTCGGGCACTGGACGCCCTCGCCGCAATCGCAGACCCGCTCGGCCGCGGACACGCTGCTGCAATCGATCGAGCTTGCGGTTGCGGCGGAAGAACTCGGCGCCGACGGCGCCTATTTCCGTGTGCACCATTTCGCGCGGCAGCTCGCCTCGCCCTTTCCGCTGCTTGCCGCCGTCGGCGCCAGGACCAGCAAGATCGAGATCGGCACGGCCGTGATCGACATGCGCTACGAGAACCCGCTCTACATGGCGGAGGACGCAGGCTCTGCCGATCTCATTGCCGGTGGGCGCCTTCAGCTCGGCATCAGCCGCGGCTCGCCCGAGCAGGTGATCGATGGCTGGCGCTATTTCGGCTACCAGCCCGCCGATGGCGAGAGCGACGCCGACATGGGCCGGCGTCATGCCGAGGTTTTTCTCGACATCTTGCGCGGCGAAGGTTTTGCAAAACCCAACCCGCAGCCGATGTTCCCAAATCCGCCGGGGCTGTTGCGGCTCGAGCCCCATGCGGAAGGCCTGCGCGAACGAATCTGGTGGGGTGCCGGCTCGAACGCGACGGCGGTCTGGGCCGCCAAGCACGGCATGAATCTGCAGAGCTCGACGCTGAAGAACGACGAGACCGGCGAAGCCTTCCATGTGCAGCAGGCCGCGCAGATCCGTAGCTATCGCGCAGCCTGGAAAGAGGCCGGCCACCCCCGCCCCGCGTGTCCGTCAGCCGCAGCATCTTCGCGCTGATCGACGATCGCGACCGCGCCTATTTCGGCTCCGAGCGCGGCGGCGAAGACCAGATCGGCTTCATCGACCCGCGCACCCGCGCGATCTTCGGCCGCTCCTATGCGGCAGAGCCGGATGTGCTGATCGAGCAGCTCCGGCAGGACGAGGCGATCGCGGAGGCGGATACGTTGCTGCTCACGATCCCGAACCAGCTGGGCGTCGACTATTGCGCGCACGCCATCGAGGCGATCCTCACGCACGTGGCGCCGGCGCTCGGGTGGCGGTGACGGGAAGGGCAAAGCCAGGTCCGTGTGACCCCGACGGGAGCCGCAGTCGCACGACCTGAAGTCGCGGTTGACTTCAGTCACTACCCTGACAATGATGCTGCCGGGGATTTGGAATTCATCAGGGGCGAAAATGCGGGGTGGTTATCTGGGGGCTCTGGTCGTGGCCGCGTGTCTTGCGGGCTGCGCATCGGGGCCGATGGGCAGTGCGGCTCTCACTGACAACGTCAAGTCAAATACTGCACGGCTTGTGGTCTATCGGACGTCGGCGCTGGGATTTGCGGTTCAGCCCAACTATGTGGTCGACGGGCGCGTGATTGGCGGCAGCCAGGCCGCAGGATTCGTGGCGTGCGAGCTGCCTCCGGGCCGCCACGAGGTCGCCGTCAACAATCTGCCGCTGAGCACCAACCTGTTCGGACAGGGCAGCGAGAAGGTGAGCCTCGATCTGCGCGCCGGCAGCACGACCTATCTCTCCGCCCAGCCGCAGATGGGGATCGTGACACCAGGCGCGATCACGCTGATCCAGGTCACGGAGGACCAGGGTCGCGCGGACGTCGCCAGCCTGCATCAGAGCAACGGGTCGTGCGGCAAGGCGTGATTCGAATCGTTCCGCTCTCGAAGCGCTGATGAGACGCCTTGCCCTGACGATCATCCTGCGTCTTGGCCGCTACGCCGTTCTTCCGGTCGTGGCACTGGCCTGCGTGATGCTGGCTGTCTGGCTGATGGCAATGGATCGTTACACGGTCGCGACGCTGGCGACCGCACCAATCGTGTTCTCCATATTCACGGCCGCGGTGGCGGTCGCCATTGGCCTGCTGCTCCTGCCCACGCCAAAGCATCGGAGTTTCGAGGCGAGCGAGGAGACCGCCCCAGGCCTCTGGGCGGCGTGGAAGGAGCTCGACCATGGCTTCGTCCGATCCAACCGCAGCTTGCGGATCGACACCAATTTCAACGCATC
Source organism: Bradyrhizobium sp. F1.13.3 (assembly GCF_040548265.1). Taxonomy (NCBI): domain Bacteria; kingdom Pseudomonadati; phylum Pseudomonadota; class Alphaproteobacteria; order Hyphomicrobiales; family Nitrobacteraceae; genus Bradyrhizobium; species Bradyrhizobium sp. F1.13.3. Next base: position 6,664 of record NZ_JBEPRI010000002.1, read on the forward strand.
GATCAGCGAGGTCAGCCGATACGCCGGGCTGTTCGGGCGGCAGATCACGATGATCGTCGGCCTGCCACTGCTGATCATCCTGGATGAGCGTGCAGTTCGCGCGGTCATCGCCCATGAAGTGGCCCATGCCCGGCTTCGCCATACTTCGGGAAGCATCAACCTTTCGGATTTCATCGCGGCCTCCGAGAACGTGCTGTTCTACGCCGATCCGGACCACACCATCACGGGACGCATTGCCCGAGCCCTGCTCCGCTCCATGCTCGAATGGCTCGACAGGGAATATCGCACCCTGTCGCGAGAGAACGAGCTTTACGCCGATCTCGGGGCCGCCGAACAAGTTGGCCGCGCCGAGATGGCGCGGGCGCTGGTCCTGATGGAGGCGTGCGGAACGCGTCTCACCGATCTCATCTACGCCCCTTTGGAGAAAGAGGTGCTGGGCGCCATCCATGCACCCCGCCCGCCCTTCGAGCGCGTCTCGAACCAGCTCGGGGACATCAGGGCGCCTGAGCCGATGACCGCGGCTGCCGTCGCCGGCCTGACGCGCGAGCACGATCCGGACGCGACGCACCCGCCCTTTGCCAAGCGGCTTGCCAATCTCGGATACACCGGCGTTCCCGATATTGGCGACATCGAGACATCCGCTATCGAGCAGCTTCTCTCGCAGGGCGCGGCAAAGGACATCGCGGCCCGCTTCGACGACGAATGGCGGAAAAAGGCGCGGGCTTGGGTGACCGTCGGCTGGTGAGCTACGGGCTACGTCGCGGGCTGGTAGTGTGCCAGCTGCTCCGGGTCGGCATCCGGAGCCGAGACCGTCTGCGCCCTGATGTGGCTGCCGATGACCAGCCCGGTGAGCGAGAGCATGAGCCCAAGCGCCAGCGGCGCGAACAAGGCCTCTTCCTGAAACAATCCATTCAGCAGCACGACCATGACGCCGAAGCCTGCGAGCCCCTGCGTCAAATATCCGGAGAACGCATAAAGACGCCAGGCCTTCAGCGCCACCGCGAAATGAAACGCCAGCGGAACGAGGGCCGCGATGCCCATCTGGTACAGCAGGACGCCGATCGCACTCTCGACGGCGCCGTTGGTCGTTCCGGCGGCCTGCGCGGCGCTCCAGTCGATCGAGAAATAGTCGTCCGACAGATTTCCGCCAACTCCCAGGCCGCGGCCAAACGGCTTTTCGAGAAATCCGTTCAAGCCGCCCATGAGGCCAAGAACGTGATAGTCGCCGATCTGCAAGCCAACGCGGATCGCGGCAATTGCAAACACGATCAACGCCACGAAGCCGAGCCATAGCGTCACCACGGCGCCGAGCAGACGGGTCGATATCCAGGCCGCAGCCACGAAAGCCACCACGATGAGCGCTCCCTTGACGCTGCAAACGATCAGCAGCGGCAACGCCACAAGGGCCAGAACCGGCCGTCCTACCGAAAAAAGGAAAAGCCCGAAAAAAGCGATCCCGTACGCGAAGCTGATCGGGTGCATATTCGGTCCATGGATGCGGAGGATCTTCGACAGGCCGAACCCTTCGAGCAGGGGCGTATTGAGAAAGTCGAAGCTGAAGCGATCCTTCAGATCGACCGGTACGTTGCCGGTAGCGCGCATCTCGGCTTCCCAAACGCCGGAACGGGCCGCCTTGAGCTCGTCGAAACCCCAGAACGTGTAGCCGTTGGTTATGGCCAGCCAGAAATCCCGAAACGCAAACTCGACGTATCCGCACAGGATCAGAATGGCTCCAAGCGTCACCAGGAATGGCGTGGCGCGAACCTCATAGGTCGCGGCCGTCAGCAGCGAGAGCTGGAACAGGAACAGCGGCAGCACGATGTTGCGCAGATAGACCGTTGCCGCCTGGCCATCCTGCACGAAGCCGATCGCAAAATACAACGACACCACGGCGAGGGTCACGACGCCCCAGCGCATGATTTGATTGACGTCCGTCGACCTGTTCCTTTGGCCGGCGACGTACAGCCCAAACGTCGTCAGCCACATCACGGAGCAGACGAGAAAATTGTAGCCTTTGATGAAGTCCAGGTCGGACGGCGCCGAAATCAGCGGCGACAGGATCGAGACGAAAAGGTTCTGGAAAAACAGGACGAAGATAGCGATGGCCGGCGCGTAGGTTGGAACCGCAACCACGATGGCGATGGCGACGAGAACTTCGACGGTCAGAGACAGGACCGGGCTCGCCACGTGCAGGACCGGCACAAAGCCGATGGTTGCGATGGCGATGCAGAGCGTCGGGATCAGCTCGCGCCAAGGCGAACGTGAAGGCGAACGCGTTGGCTCGGGACAGCCCGCCTGCACGGCTTGAAGATGCGGTGAGGTCCCGCCACTCATGACTCGTCCTTTGGCGCAGCGCGGCGGCCACGATAGCGGCAGGAAGCGTAAGGATTCGTTAACGATGGCGGACCGGGTTCAGCGCCGGCCGGGCCTGGTCGCGCCGAGCAGCGCGCGCATGACGTCGGGATCGGGCTTGCCTGTGCCGTTTTCGAGCAGGCCGAATCCCTGCGCCAGCTCCCAATGCGTCCAGCCCCAGCAATGCGCCCGCGCATATGCGGTCACGGCCGCGAGCCAGCGCGCGCGGCTGTCCCGGGGTGCCGCGGCTTTCAACACGCCAAATTCGTTGATGATGATCGGGCGCGAAAATTGCTGCTGCCACGCGATCGCGGGCTCGAGCCAGCGGCTGACATCCGGCTTGTCCCTGGCGACGGCAATCGCCGTGTCGAGCATGCCGAGCGCCTTCGTCGCGCCTCTGTCCTGCAAGTCCCGGCGGAGCGCCCGAACCCCGGGATCGCCGGCGCTGATCGGATAAGGCAGATCCGTGATGTCGTGCAGCGGATCCTGCACGTCCCAATGGCCCTGGTGTGTGAACACCATGGGATCGTAGAAATGGATGGCGTAGACGACGTTTGGATCCGGCAACGGGCGAAACCGCGGCAGCGAGTCGGCGCGTTGCCAATCGACCGGGCCGACGATCAGCGTGGTCGCGGGAAGCAATTGTCGAACGAAGGCAGCGAGCGTTTCGACCTGCTTTTGCCATCTATCGGCTTCGATGTCGGGCTCATTGAGCAGCTCGGCAAAGACGCGGTCGGCCGGAAACGATTGAATGACCCGCGCGAGCGTGCCCCATGCATCCTCCAGCTCGCGCAGCGACGCGTCGGCGTCGTCCTTGTGCAGGCGATTGAAACGATCGCCGGGATGAAGATCGACGGAGATTGAATAGCCGAGCGAGATGAGCTGCTTCAATGCCTTGTCGAGCGCCCGGAGCGTCTCATCGCGTTCCGCGTTCGAGGTGAAGCGCAGCATCACGCGCTCGGCCGGTACCGGCAAGCGGACATGACTCATCCCTGCCTTGCGAAGTTGCTGCAGCAACTCGCGAGTTGGAGGCGCGGATTTTTCGCCATTGATCCAGCCGTCGGCATTGAACCCGCGCGACAGCGCGGCGAGCCTGTCCGGCGCGACGGTCTGCGGGACAGGCACGCAAGTTTCGGCCGATGCCACTGATGCGAGCGACATTGGCATCAAGATCGTGGACAGCAAGATCGTGGAGAGGAGCAGACGACGGCACGTCGCCATCGTCAAATCGCCCTGCTAAGCGGGCCGCCGCCGGGGTGAGGCGCGGCAGAGCCCGCGGGCGCGTGATTGACGACGAGGCCGGTCGCGATGGTGTCGTACTTCGATAGCGCGGCGGTCACCCGTCGCATCGCCGCCGAACCGAGCTCGCCGGCGCGCACCACCGGGATGATCAGGTCCGCGTGCGCGGCGAGCGCGATCGCATCTGGCTGCAAGGCAAGATTGTTCGCATGGACGATGATCAGGTCGAACTCCGAGCGAATGTCGTCCTGTGGCCGCGCATTGGCCTTCCTGCCGGCGCTCAGCAGCTCGTCGATCGACTGGAGCCCCGCAGTGGTGGAGCCGTCCTGCCATTCGGTCACCGGCGGCTGGGCGCCCGCGAATTCCGGCTGCAGCCTTATCAGCACGCTCATCATCCCGCGATTGACCGCCGCGCGGTTGAGGGAGCGCGCAACGGTGTTGCCGCCCGCGCTCTTGCCGACCGACAGCACGAGTGCGACCTTGCAGCCACGCACCGGGGCACGATCGATACGCTCGAGCAGCGGACGCAAGTAAGTGCCGAGATCGAGCTCGGCTGTGGCGGCAATCGGTCGTTGCCAGACAGTGTTGGGCGCAGCTCCCGACATCAGTTCGGGAATGCGGGACCAGACCGGAAGGTTCGGCATCGCCTCGGGTTGCTGCACGGCCGGAGCCGGACGCTGGACTTGCCGCTTGAGCATCTCCCTCGCCTCCGCATGCGCCGGCGTTCGAGCCGGAGCCTCGGCAGGATCGGACTTGTCGGACATGCTCGTCATTGCCGCAACCGCAGCGGTTGACGTCAGCAGCGAGCCGATCGCGAGCGCGGCGAGCAGCAGCGCGAGCGGCGGACGCGTGGAGCGCAGCGGCGGGATCGCGGGCGAGGCGATCTTGGTCTGCGAGCTCTGAAGCTGACGCTGCTCGTTGGTCGTCTTGAACCGCGACAAGAACTGCTCGTAGATGTTCTTGTTGGCATCGGCATCGCGCTGCAGTTCCTGCAGCTTCACGAGCGCCTGACCGTCCACCAGCATCTGCGTCTCGACCGCCTTGAGCTGCTTCTCCAGCGCAGCCTGCTGCTCGAGCTGGGCCTCGTATTCGGACTTCGCGGTGTCGATGTTCTTCTTGCGCTCGACCTCGATCTGCCTGTTGATGTCAGCCAACTGGCTGTAGGAAATCGCAAGATCAGGATGGCGGTCGCCGTAGACCGCCTTCTTCTGTGCGATCTGGTCGTTCAGGGTCGAGCGCTGCGCGCGCAGCATGCTCAGGAGATCCTGCTTCACCGGACCTTCGACATTGGCCTTGAGATCGCGCTGCACCTGCTCGTAACGCGCCTTGGCTTCCTCGGTGCGCGCGCGAGCGGCGGAGACCTGCTGGTTCAGGTCAGTCACCCGCAATTGCTGGGTGGTGGAATCCTTGCCGGCATTGAGGATCTTGTGCTCGAGCCGGAAGGCTGCGACGGCGTCTTCCGAGACGCGCAGGCGCTCGTTCAGCGCCTTCAGCCGGTCCTTGAGCCAGTCGGCCGCCTCGTCCGTCGCATCGCTGCGGACGCGGCTCTGGGTCGCGACGAACGCCTCTGCGATGGCATTGGCATAATATGCCGCCCGCTCCGCACTGTTCGAGGTGAACGAGATGGCGATGACGTAGGTCAGGCCGCGACGCGAGATATCAAGACGGCTGCGGAGTTTTTCGAGCAGGCGGGTCATGTCGGTATGACCGCCTGCGATATCTTCGTCGTCGGCGATCTTGAGCTTCTCGATCAAGGGCCGGAGAAAGCCGTCCGACTTGGCGATCTCGATCTGGCTCTGAAGCGCAGCGGCGTCCTGGCCGATGCCAGGCAGCACGTCCTGATCCGTGGTGACGCGCAGCTCGCGGGGATCGACCACGACGAGCGCCGTCGCGGCATACCGGACCGGCAGCACCATCAGCACGACGAGGCCGAGCGCGAAAAGTGCCAGCGCCAGCATCAGGATGCGCCGGCCGTTCTCGTGCAGGAAAGAGAACGCGCCGGTGAGGGTCAGCGATCCCTTGATCAGCGCGGGTGCGGTGTTGTCGGGCGTCGCCGCCGCAGCCCGCGGCGCTTCCCACGAAGCCGCGGGCTCCGTCGGGGCGATGCTTCGCGGAGATGCGCTTCTACCGAACGCCATGGAATTGGACTCGAAATCAACTGACAGGCACAGCCTAGAGACTTGCTACACCGTAAATATCCATGGTTAACCCGCGGTTACGGCGGCCGCGAAGCTCGGTAAACGGTTCGTTAAGAGACGACGCACGGCCCTGCGCGTAGAGCGGTCCCGCGCGTCCGGGCACCGGGCGACACCGAATGCACACGCTTACGAATGAGTTTTCTTGTGCGCTTCGACGACCAGGCGCCGGATTATGCCGCGCCGGATCTCAAAACAAAGCGGCGCTGGCAGCCTGTCCGTAGATCATTGCGGCAACCAGAGAGAGCAGCAAGCACGCGCCCGAGAAGATCACGAGGACTTTCAGAGCTTCAACATCAACTTCGGTTCTCGTTCCCGGGATATCGCCTTTGCCAGTGCAGCCATCATCGCCAGCTCCGAACAGGCCGCGTGGAGGCGCGCCTGATTCCCATCGAGTGTCATTGGGCGCGTTTGCGTGTGAAGCAGATTACAGGTGATGTTGCGTGCCGAACCTCACAGGGCAGCGATGCGCGAAGTAGATCCAACCGGATTGTCTCGCCTTCGAGCCATGATGCCGCGGGCAAACAAACGCTGGATAATCCGGCCCTCAAATCCCGCCGGGAAGCTCGACGCCCGCTTCCGTCAGGTCACGGAGGAATTTCCGCACCAGGAGCATGTTGGTTCTCTGCAGCTCGTGATTATTGCCGAACTTGAACTGGTTGGCTTCGGTGACGATCAGTCCCTGGTCGGTCTCGCGGAAAATGCCTTGCTTCTTCAAGCGATCGGCGCGCCGCCGCACGGTTTCGATCGGCAGACCGAAAAAGCGGGACAGGGCGGCACGGGAAACGCCCTGCTTGATCTTGTCCGGCTCGACCGCCTGGATGCTGCCAAATTGCCGGTCCAGTTCGGGGTTCTTCATGATCTTGAGAACGTTGGCGTTCAAGACCGCATGAATGATCATCAAGTCCAGCGGATCGAAATCGTAGTGGCGGAACATTTCGCTGGCTGCGCACAGCATGTAGGCCAGCGAGTGGCGAGAGACGGTTCGGATCAAATCCGACGCGATTTCCTCGCCTTCAGTCGTACCAACCATGGCCAGTGCCCGCTTCTACGGATTTCCGGTTCGACGCCCACAAGCCGGTTCTATGTATCAGTGGCGCACCGCGCGTGAGGCAGGACCGGTCTGCTGTTTCCCCCAATATGGGTATGGTCGCTGTTCCATCGGGTCAATAGCTGGCTTGTCGGCAATATCATTTTCACCGATACGGCGTTGAATTGTCAGGCGCGCAATTGGCGCGTGCCAATTGTGGTCATGGGCCAAATGTCATTTATCATCGAAGCTATTAAAGACGACTGCCGCACCGTGGATTTCCGTGACAGCGCGATCGTTGCGGTGATCGTGGCCCGCAAGCACGCGGTGAATGGTTTTGTGGTTTCGATCACGGCTCCGGACGGGCAGCTTTTTTCCGCCGATCAGTTCAGCCGTTTGCTGACGAGCAAGGGGCTCGGTTCGGACCCGGCAGCGCAGGAAGTTGGGCGGCGCTAAAGCGGGCTTTGTTACGGCACGCGGAATCCTGGAAGCAGTGCAGCGAGTTATAATCGCGACATCGCGTACGCCGCTGGGGATGAAACCGAACGGGTCGGGTGGGGAAATCGGCGCTGATCGCGTATTCCGAAATGGCGCGCCGCGCCCGATGAAGATGGGCACTATTGCTTCGCCGTGGCGCTATGATGCTGTATTCAAAATCACGTCAGAACCCGAAGACGTGTGATCGCCTGTGATTTAGCGCGCTCAAGCGATGGAATCATTAGACCAACAACTTCATGACGGCATCGCTGAGGTCGCCCCTCAGATCAGCCGGTTGTGCGATGAGGCCCGTGACGTATGCGCCGTTAATGATCAGCGCTATTTGTGACGCGGTGCGGTTGGGATCACCGACGCCAAGTTTGCCAAGCACGGCCGCAAGCCTCGTCCGCATTTCCTCCTTGTTGCGCCGGGCGATGACCCGGCCCGGATGGTTGTCGTCAGGAAATTCCGTCGCTAGGTTGAGGAAGGGACAACCGCGATAGGCGGGGTGCGTGATCTGCTTTGCGATACCGGATAGCAAAGCCTCGAGAATAGCGCGTGGATCACCCGCGTGCTGGTCTTCAATACGATCCCACCACGCCCAGAACAACCGATCCTGTTCGGCGGCGAAGGCAGCAATCAAAGCGTCCTTCGATTCAAAAAGGCGATAGAGACTCGTCTTCGAGACACCGGATCGCTCGACGACCGTGTCTACGCCGATGGCGCGGATGCCTTCGCGGTAAAACAGTTCGCTTGCCGTCGCAAGGATACGCTCGCGGGCGCTCACTTCGCCCTTTGGCGGGGCGCCCCGCCGGGGTCGGGTTACTGTCTCCATATCCGCTTGCTCTCGCCTTGGCGACTTATCGTTTGACAATGTTACAGACCTGTCCGTAATATTCAAGTTACTAACAGGTCTGTAACTTTAATGGAGAAATATCGATGCGTGCGATGCAGGCGGAAACGTTCTCCGGCTATGGCGGGCTGCGGCAGATCGAATTGCTCAAACCGAAACCGGCAAAGGACAGGTTGCTGGTTCGCGTCACGGCCGCCGGCGTCACGCCGCTTGATCACACAATTCTGTCGGGTGGGCTGCCCCGGGCGAAGGCGCCGTTGGTGCTCGGCAATGAAGGCGTCGGCGTGATCGAGGATGCCGGCGACTCCGGTTTGGCGGTGGGAAGTCGCGTGATGTTCGCCGGTCCCTATGGCGTTCGCGAAAACGGCGCATGGCAAGAATGGCTGCTGGTGAGCCCCAAAGATGCAGCGCTCGTGCCCGACGCGATCGACAATTTCGTCGCGGCCAGCCTCCCGGTGGCCTATCTGACGGCGCAGATCACGCTGACGCTCGCAGGGTTCAAACCGGGCAAATCGGTGCTGGCTCCGGCAATCGGTGGGTCGGTGGGCAACGCGACCTATCAGCTCGCGCGGGCACAGGGCGCCGGCAAGGTGATTTCAACGGCCGGCAGCGCTGCGAAAGCTGCCAGAGCACGCGAGCTTGGTTTCGAAGACGTGATTGACCTTTCCGCGGAAGATCTTGCCGACGGCGTACGCCGGATAACGGACGGCAAGGGCGTCGACATCGTTATCGATGGCATCGGCGGCACCGTGACCAGTGAGGCGCTGAGCACCCTCACACTCGGCGGTGTCCTGATTACGCTGGGCTATTCCGCCGGACGCAAGACCACGATCGATGTGACAGACCTGATCTGGAAAGGCGCGCGTATGAGCGGTTTCTCTTTGTTCGCCCAGTCACCGCTCGACGTTGCCGCGGCATGGCGGGACATCATTCCGTTGATCGTGGGCGGATCAGTCAAACCTGTCGTCGAGCGGGTCTATCTCCTCGGTGAAGCGGGCGAAGCCCTGCGCCATCTGATCGAGGATCGACCGTTTGGCAAAGTCGTCCTGGCTGGATGATGGACATGCCAACGCTATCCGCACAGCTCCCGCGCGAACGCACAATTCGCTGGGACGATCCGCGAGCCTTGGCCGCAGCAGGTCAGACGATGAGCGGGCGAGATTTCCTCGAAGCTATGCTTCGAGGCGACGTTCCGCTCCCGCCGATCTGCCGTCTGGTCGATTTCAGCATCGACCGAGTTGGGGATGGCAGCGTTGAAATGGTTCTGAAGCCGCAAGAGTCGCAATACAATCCGATCGGCTCAGTCCATGGCGGCATAATCGCCACGGTTCTCGACTCGGTAATGGGCTGCGCCGTCCACACCAAGCTTCCCTTCGGACGGGCGTACACGACGCTGGAGATCAAGGTGAATTACCTCCGGGGCGTCAATCGCGACTCCGGACCAATGAAGGCGGTCGGGCGCGTCATCCATCTGGGCCGGCAGACAGCGATGGCGGAAGCGAGCTTGTCGGATGCGAGTGGCAGGCTTTTCGCCCAGGCGAGCACGACCTGCCTGATCTTCGAGGTGGTACCGGATAGAGAACCGTGACGTCGCATGATCGCTGCCGCCGTGAAAGGTCGGTTGCTGCGAGCTAGTGACTGCTACTTCATCACAGCGCCAACCAGACCAAATCAGAGCTATATAGCTGGTCAAACAGCGCGCGAGCTGTGGGAAAAATGGCGGAGATCAAGATGCGCTTGCGTCGAACGGTAGCCGCAGGCCGTCCATATCGTGCTTTGGCGTAAATGGCGCGCCCGGAACGATTCGAACGTCCGACCCTCAGATTCGTAGTTTTAGCCAGGCGGCAAATCCTGGTTAAGGGTCGTTAAGCAAGAACGTGCCGGGGAAGGCTAAGCCTAGGATTTGACGACGGAAATTAACTTTCCTTAGTCAAACCGACGCTACACCTCCAGATTGCGACGCGCGGTACTGGGCTTCTGCATACGTGCAAATACCGTGCAGGAGGTACCATGTCGTCCGCTACGTCTACCCGCCGCATCTTGCTCACCGACAAGGCCGTCAAAGGCCTGCCCTATGCCGAGGCCAAGCCTCAGATCGTTCGTGATGCCCGTATCCCAGGCTTTCACGTCTGGGTCGGCAAAACCACCAAGACCTACCGGCTCCAATACGAGACGCCCCGGGTCGGCGGCAAGCGCGGCACCACGATGGTCCAGTGGCTGGGTGAACATCCCCACGCCACCGCAGATGAGGCAAGGGCCAAGGCCCTCGAGATCCAGGCGCTGCGCGCCCGGGGCGAGGCCATCCCCCGTCTCGTCGTCGCCGCCGTCCCGGAAGCCGCACCAGCCCTGACATTCAAGTCTGCTTGGGAGGCCTACAAGGCCGCGATTACCAAAGAAGGCAAAAGCATCCGTACGATTGCCGACTACCAGGACAAGTTCGACCGCCACCTCAAGGATTGGCACGAGCGACCCTTGAGCAGCATCAAACGCGAAGACGTTGTCCAAGAACACGCCGCCATCACCGAACGGGCACGAAAAGCCCGCGTCGGCCAAAAATATTCCAGCGGGAAATATGCCGCCAACGGCACTATGCGCTTTGCCCGTGCCGTCTGGAATTTTGCCAAGGACGAGCTCGAAACGCCCGGCCTTCCCGAGCGCAACCCGTTCCGCTCCGGCAAACTCTTCCACAAAGAGAAGGCGCGAAGCACGGGCATGGGCGTGTCCGAGCTACCAGCTTGGTGGGCTCAGCTCCAGGCGCTGGCTAACCCGATCCGCCGCGAACTCCACCTCTTCACATTGCTATCGGGCTTGCGTCGCACCGACGTCGTCACGGCGCGCTGGTCGAACCTCGACTTTGCGCGGCCCTCTCTTAAACTGCCCTCGCCAAAAGGAGGCGACGAGCGCGCATTTGAGCTGCCGCTCTCCAATGCGATGATTGAATGCCTGGAGCGGGCCCGACAAGCGGGACGCACGTATTTTCCGGAGGAGAGCAAGGAGTGGATTTTTCCGGCGCTCGGCGGCCACGTTGCAGAAGTCAAGGAAGAAGGCCGGCAGAAGCTGTCGCACACTGGGCATGCGTTGCGGCACTCGTTTCGAACTCTTGCTGGCGCGGCGGGAGTCGACCGGCTCCGGCTCAAAATCTTGATGAACCACGCCATTGATGACGACGTCACTGATGCATACGCCAATGTGCCCGCACTATTTGAATCTCTGCGGGAGGCTCAAGAGAGCATCTCGCAATTGATTATGCAAAAGGCCGCGCCCTCCGATGCCCCCTGAAATCTTGGATAATTCGCACCATAGCCCGATTACGCAGCGGGCGACTGAGTTATTGCAGCGACTTGGTGTCCGCGACTTAGAAGGAATCATCACATTTCCCAACTACGGCTGGTTGTATGGTCCCTATCCCGAAGAGGATACGAAGAGTTTTCTAAACATCGCAGCAAAGCTGGTGGCGTCCGGCACACCACAGCTAACTGTTCGTGATGTCCACGACCGCTATGACAATGCTGTCGGAGAATTCGACTACGGCCCGCTAAGGGATCCGGTAGATGATGGACATGATCTATACGTATGCTGGGAAGTAGATGGCGTTCCATCGAAACAAGGAAAGCTTCTTGCGCGTGCTTGGATGAAACACAGACAAGTAGCGTGGGACGGTAAGGCTACGTCGCTTCGTCTCGAAGTCGAACGCGCCCTATTCGCTGCCGAGGCTGTTCCCAAATTTGGACTCAGGATACGTTGTTTGATCTTTCACAAGGCCCATTAACTATCTGGGCGTTGAAAGATTGAACCACATGGCAATTGTGCGTAAACCAATGATGTGGCGACTGCATATCTCTCGCCACCGACCACCATGAAAATGGCTAGGTGGTCAGACAAACCGGTAGCGATTGCCTCTTAATCGAGGCACAGGCCATCAAGCGACCCGGCAATGCAACCCAATCGCGATTGGGAGGCGTTGTCGCATGGTCGCTTTTGACATTTCCCGTCATCTCGCGATTTTCGACCGCGCTTCTCGATCGGCACAGACCGATGGAAACGCCATGTCGGATATCAGCCGTACGCCAACGTCGCCGCCGCCGAACTACCCTCTTCCCCATCTTGAATTGCTAATCGAACGCATTGTCGAAGCGACCCTCGCTAAAGCCGGCGCTTTAGAGAGCCGGCCCTTCATTAACAGCAAAGCGTGCGCGGAGCTTCTTGGAGTTGCGCCAGAGCATCTGTGTGCGATGCGCTCCAGAGGACAAGGCCCGCCTTGGTCGGGCGACGGTAAATGGATCCGCTATCGGCGATCCGACGTCATCCGCTGGCTATCCCAGCTTCCCACGCGTCAACAGGCCCCTCGTTAAGCAGAAAGCGATAATTATGTCCGTTTCAAGTGAAAGCCAAAACATCGTCGTGCTCTTCCCCGAACAGAAGGTTGAGCGCGATTTGCCCACCGAGGACCTTCTACAGGAGCTCGCAGAAGAGATCCGCGATCGATCACGCTCAACGACCGCCGCGGTTATTGCCATTGGCGTCGCCTTAGCGCGCGGCAAGGAACGCATCAAGCACGGCGGATTCGCGAAATGGGCGGCTGAACAATGCGGGTTTACGGCCCGAACGGCGCAAAACTATATGCTGGCAGCCGCGCTTGCAGCAAAATACGAAATCGTTTCGCTTCTGACGCCAGCGGCTCTGTATCGGCTTGCTGCGCCGAAGACGTCCGAAGGCGTCGTTAATGCCGTGGTTCGCATGCTCAGCAACGGTAACGTGCCGACCGAGCCTGAGATTGTTGAACTCATCAAAGCTCAACAGGCTCAGCGCGACGAGTCGCGTCCAAGCGTTCCACCCCAGAACCACGAAGAAGCAAGCGAACTTGCGCTCGCGTTGCACACCAAGCTTGGGGAAGACCTCTCGTCTGCCCTGGTCAACTGCCATTGGCCAACGCTTTGCGACTATTTGCGCCAAGCGTTGGCTCATGGCGCTCGCGGACCCGCACTCCTGGCATTGGAGCATCACAAATGAACCGTGATCAGATCGGGCGGAAGACGAAAGTCTTCGTCGAGACCACCGTGTGGGCTTCAGTTGACATATTGCTGCAGCACCCCTTTCGCGACAAGGCAGACACCGCAGAAAAGAGAGACTTCGCCAATCGCTGCCTCGTTGCCCTGGAGGAGCTCGGCTACGCGGTAAGCGACCGCGACCTGAACGACAATCTCGTCTTCAGGCCGACAGCGAAGCTCTTGGAACAAATCGGCACACGGCCAGGCCCTCTTGAGTGGAGGGGACATTACTTCCCCGACCATCACGACCTTCATTGCTAAGATTTCACACATTTGGAGAAAAATTATGACCCAACAAGCGAAAGCCAGCAGTTACACACTCGACGCGAATGATTCCCGATTTGACGTCGCTGCCGCCGCACGTTTTGTCGAACTCATGCGCGGTGATGCAGATGCTACGATGCAATTCCGCGCGCTCCCCGAATCACCCGAAGCAATGGAGCGATTGTCGCGCTTGTCTGCGGAGGAGATGAAGACGAAGCGGCGGAACTACCCGGGTTCGCTGCAGGCACTCGCCCCGCTCTTTCAGCGCATGAACATGTCAGGCCATGGCATTTTCGTCGCGTTGAACGAGTTCGACGGCCGGGGGCGCAAAAAGGAGAACTTGGTCGCTGCGCACGTCATCCCTTTAGATCTAGATGGCGCACCATTGCCGGAAAGCTGGGAAGTTCAACCGCACTGGATCCAGGAAACAAGCTCGGGCCGCTATCAGTGCTTCTTTGTCATTGAGCGGACAACCGACGTTGCGCGCGTGGAGAAGATCGCCCATTGCTTGGCGGTTTACTATCAGGGCGACCGTTCGGTTCACGACGCAACGCACGTTTTCCGTGTGCCAGGCTTCTTCCATCAAAAAGACAAGCCATTCCAAGTGCGGGTCATCGTCGAGAATACGTTTGACCCGCCCCACCCGCTTTCCGACTTCGACTTCCTCCCTGAGTTCGAAACGCCGCGATTGGCATCGCGGCCGACGCGTATCGGCACCCTAACCGCGGAACTGGCTGCCGACATTCTGGGGCAGCTCGACGTCTCAAAGTTCGCGGACAACGATTCCTGGCTTAGCTTGATGATGGCGATGCATGCCGCATCGGGCGCTAATGCCGATGTCCGGGATGCGTGCATGGACTGGAGCGACCAGGACACAGACCATAGCTACAGTCGGGATACCAATTTAACTCGCTGGGCTTCATTCCGGCTCGATAAGCATTCCATTCGGGGCACAGGAACGCTCAAGAAGATCTGCCGCGACCATGGCGTTCGCGAGCCGACGTTGCGCAAACTGGATGCGGATTCCGAGTTTCCGCCGATCGACGACGAAGAGGTGGCCGAAGGAGGGCGCGCTGCTGACGAACCGATGATGTGGGATATGATCCTAGCCAACGAGATGGTCGCCTACGTTCAGCGGCGCATGTTGGATGGCGGCGCACCCATCTATCAAACGGGCGGTCGCGTGGTCTATCCGGTCCGTACCAACCAGGCCGACGGGGATGAAGTCCGACGACCGCCCGGTGCTTTGACCGTGGAGGACGTCAGGTCGCCCCGGATGCAGCTATTCATGATCGAGCACACGCGGTTCGTGAAGATGTCGCGCGGGGGAGTGACGCCCTTTGCCGCTCCGGAGAGCTTGGCCAAGCTCTGCTTGGCTGCGCCCGATCTTTGGCAGTTCCCCACTCTTAACGGCATCATTTCTGCCCCGACGCTCCGCGCCGATGGCACGCTTTTGGTGACGTCCGGCTATGATCCCAAGTCTGGCCTTCTGCTCGATACGGGAGGGATCACGTTCCCAACAATTGGAGAGGAGCCGTCGCGCGGGGCGGCACTTTCTGCTTTAAAGATGCTCCAAGAACCATTCAAAGACTTCCCGTGCATCAAGGACGGTCCGAACGGTTCGAGCGCTAGCCGTGCCGTTTTGTTGTCTATGGTGCTTACCGGCCTTGTTCGTCGAACCTTACCTACAGCCCCTGTTCACGGCGTGAGCGCTCCGACTCCCGGCACGGGAAAGACGCTCGCGATCCAGTCCGCATCGACAATTGTGCTGGGTCGCCAGGTAACCGCCATGTCACAGGGCGCAAGCGAAGAGGAAGACGAAAAGCGCTTATTTTCCGTTCTTAAGCAAGGGGACGGCGTGATTATGATCGACAACGTGACACGCCCGATTTCTGGCGATGCGCTCTGTACAGTCCTTACGGAACAGACTTGGCAATCCCGCATCTTGGGGGAGTCGCGCAACGTGTCGGTCAACACCAACGCCTTGTTCACGGTAACGGGCAACAATCTTGTCTTCGGCGGCGACATGACCCGCCGCGCGCTGCTCTGTCGCATGGATGCCGGACTGGAGAACCCAGAGGGGCGCGCATTCGACAAGGATCTGCGTTCATGGGTACCTGCTCACCGACCTGAATTGGTCGCTGCGGGTCTGACCGTCCTGCGCGCGTTCGTCTGTGCAGGTCGTCCGGGCTTGAGCAACCTACAGCCCTTTGGGAGCTTCGAAGCGTGGAGCAACCTGGTGCGGGGTGCCTTAGTGTGGCTAGGAGAGCCGGACCCCTGTATCACGCGCAAGCACGTGGTGGCAGACGACCCAATCAAAGCGCAGTTGGCCGCGTTTTTCGCCGCTGTCTACGATGCGATGTTGGGAGACTGGTTCACGGCAGCGGAGCTCCTCAAAGAGGCTGACAACCCAGAGGCGGTGGACGGCGATCTGCGGGATATTCTTTACGCTGCCGTGCCGAAACCTAATCCGATCTCACTCGGACGCTACCTAAAGTCCCATAACTCCAAGATCATTGGAGGATTGACGCTGCAGGTGCGGCAGGACAAGCATGCTAAATCCGCAGAGTATAGAATTTTGGAAGCTTAAGCCCTTCTGCGGGGACTGCGGGTAGTTGCGGGTAGGTTTGGAGCCCTTGTAGTCGAAAGCTATTCAATCAGGTGAGCTCTTCGAGAGCTGATATTGAAAGAATGACTTTGAACGATGGTTGCTGGCGTTAGCCAAAATACTACCCGCAATTGCCCGCATCCCCCGCGCTCGTCACGGGTCCTTCCGGGAAGTTTCGCAATGCGGTCAGTGCGGGCGCGCGGATCGCTCGCAGCAGAAAATTAATTTGGAAAGGTTTAGGGTATGCATGGTCCGGACAACGGCCGCTACTGCTCCGCAGCGGGCGTGGCTCTGGCTTTGGTGGCTCTTCGGCTAAGGGCCCACAACGGAGGTCGAAGTCTCACTTTTTTTCATTTCACCGCGCATCAGAACGCTCTTCAGCTCGCTGAGGCAAAACTCAAACACGCCATTTATGCGCGGTATCTTGCGAAGATCGCGGTGTGTAAGCAGGAACATTGGATAGTCCAGTTCTGGCAACGGACCAAGCACGCAGACAAGTTCGTCGTCTGCGGCCGCATACACTGCCGGCAAAGGAGCAATACCGGCGCCAGACTTGATTGCTAGGTGTACGCTGGGAATATTGCTGCAGCGCGCTGCGATCCGCGCCGACGGCGCATGTGTCTTCATCCACCGTGCGGCTGGTAATGCCTCAATCTCATCAACCAGCTCGACAATGCTGAAGCCGACGAGGTCGGCCGGGGTGGACGGTCGGCCGTGGCGTTCGACAAATGCACGGCTGGCGTAAATTCCCCAGGGGACCTCTGTAATTTTTCGTCCGACCAGCGCAAGATCATCATCGAGGGTTCCGCCGCGGATTGCGATGTCTGCCTGACCCCTGGAAAGATCGAGCGCCCGCTGCTCCATGATTAACTCAACCGTGATGCCTGGATGCCCCGAATGAAAGCGATCAAGGAAGCCGGATTTTATGATGCGCTGCCCGACCGTCACGTGGCTCGTCAGCTTCACCAATCCAGTCGTGCGATTGTCGAGAGTTGTCGATTGCCGTTGCAGAGTACTAACGGTCGTTTCAACCTGCTCCGCGTGGGCCAGCAGCTTTTGGCCATGCGCCGTCAGTTGGTATCCACCGGCTTGTCGTTCAGCAAGTGAGCAGTCGAGAGCTGTTTCAAGAGCCCGTAAACGGCGTTGAACGGTCGATTGATTCACGCCTAGGGCTTTTGCAGCATTCCCGATGCTGCCGCCGCGCGCGATAGCCAGAAAATAACGCAGGTCGTTCCAATCGAACATCGTACTACCCGCATTTTTGCCAAACCGACACGCAGTCTTGCGGCTGCTGTCAGCTGACATCTCATGCTACACGCACCTCTGCATCAGCCAGGCTGGACTGTACCGGGATTTGGCCAACGAAGGAGGAGAGAAATGAATCAAATCAATGCTCTTGCCGCCATTATAGCCCTCGGTCTGGCTGTGTTTGGGACAGCATCCATGTCAGATGCACAGCAAGCCGGCAGCAACGAGGATGAAGTCGCCATTCGCAAAGTCATTGTGGAAATGACCGAAGGTTTCAACAATCACGACGGAAAAGCTGCTGCACGTATGTACGCGCTGGATGCCCGATTTGTCAGCGTCCGGGGTGACATGATGAATGGTCAGGCGGGAATTGAGAAAGGGTTGTCGGCCATACTGACGAGCAGGGCGAAGAACGCGACGCAGCGAACGATGGATGTGACGCTCAGATTCATACGACCCGATGTTGCGCTCGCAAATGTAACCAATGAGCTGAGCGGCTTGGTTGCACCAGACGGCCATGCATTGCCTTCACATCAGGAGCTAAGCTTGCGCGTCTTCGTGAAAGATGCGGGGGTATGGCAGATTGCGGCCTTCCACAACACGCTGGTCGCCCCGTTCTCGCCACTTCCTAGATGAGAGCTCCGTCACGCACCCTCTGAGACCTCCGTCGGCATGTCCGGTCGGGGGTCAAAAGCAGCGCTAGACGCGATGCTGCTGTCGGGTTTGCACCTGAAGCCGACATGACACGTCTTCAGGCACTAACGGACGTGTAAACTAACAAGACGACACAACGCTATCAAACGCCCCGCTGCTGGAACTGCTGATCGATCATCTTGTTCAGATTACCTCGCATTCAGTCGAGATCGACTCCTTCGACTATGGCCTTCTTCTGCTTCATGGAACGATGGTGCTTTCCATGATGTTCGCGGGATTGAAGCTCGGCGGGAAGGAACGCGGTGGGAATCCTTGAATGTCGCGATGAAGGCCAAGACTTCTGCGTTCATTCCATACACGGGCCGACGTGGTTCAGCATCCAGTCCCTATAGGTGTTGGAGGTGATGTCGGCCCGCTCGAAGGGATCCTGGAACAGGTTGAATATGTTCTAGAGAAGGAGCGTGGTAAAGGGCTCCGCCCAAACGCCCATCGTGCCTTCCTTCCGCTGCTCGGAGAAAACGTAGTCTCCCAGCCGCATGCCGACGAGCAGGCCGTCGTCGTCGGCATAGAAAAATCTGTCGCGCGCGCTCTTGGTGCGGTTGTTTTTGGCAGCCGTACCGCTGACGGTGCGCAGGAAGGCCGACTGGTCGAAGCCGTCGAGATGGACTTTGTAGGTGATGCCGTTTGCCGTGTAGCCGGTCTTCAGCTTGCCCACCACGTCGCGCTCCCCGCCGAGGCGCAGAGCGTCGGGATCCAGTCGTTATGACCCATGATCTCGTTGCTCACGGTGCCGGGCTTGATGACCGCCGGCCAGCGGACGAGGCAGGGCACCCGGAAAGCGCCTTCCCAGTGGTGTTTTTCTCGGCGCGGAGCTAGGTCATTGCGCCGTCCGGCCACGTGTTCATGTGCGGCCCGTTGTCGCGCGAGTACACGACGATGGTG
Organism: Bradyrhizobium sp. F1.13.3; assembly: GCF_040548265.1. NCBI lineage: Bacteria > Pseudomonadati > Pseudomonadota > Alphaproteobacteria > Hyphomicrobiales > Nitrobacteraceae > Bradyrhizobium > Bradyrhizobium sp. F1.13.3. The sequence continues at coordinate 25,574 of NZ_JBEPRI010000002.1, forward strand.
TCGTTCGCGATGCCCATGTCATCCAGCGCCTGGAGCAGCTGCCGACGGTGTCGTCGTGTTCCATCATGCCATCGATGTATTCGCTGTCGCCGTGGGTGTATCGGCCACGATGCTCGGCACGAGCGTGGGTACGCAGGTGCATGCGGGTGCCGTTAAACCAGACGAAAAATGGCTTGTGCGAAGTCCCGACGCTGGCTAGGTGCGGACTCCAGTCGGGTACCGATTATCAACCCTTTGGCTCGGCCAGTGCTCACTCGAGCAGAATGATCGTGGGTTCAGAGCTGTTCGGCTTCTGCGACTGGGTCGGTTGCAGCGTAACGATCAACATGCTTGCGAAGCTATCGAGCACAATCAGCGGGAAATAAGCGAGCAACATGGAGGCTCCGTCTTGCTCATTTGAGGGGATCATTCAGTGCGTGGTACTGGATATGAGCGCCGCATCTGCATTCGTAGAGGCAATCGGACCCGTGTGGGTGTGGATCGACTTTCACAAGTCGGGGCCACGCCCCGCACCGAGGGCACTTGAACTCCCGATGGCGCATTTTTCCGAGAGACAATCGTTCGAACATCAAGAACATCGCCCGCTCCGTTGCGAGACGAACAGCATTTGAGACGCCACGCGACGAACGGCGATCTAGCTAAGCAATCGCCTCGCGTTCCCCCTGTTCCAATGCTGGAAGCATCCTTTTTAGGCAGACAGGTGTGGCAAGGAATTTGCAGCTGCGCTCCTCCATGACTGATTTTCATTTCAAGCTCGTCGACAGCCGTATTATCTCAGATCACGGCGGGCACGATCTGGCTGACGAGACGGCCGCGCAGATCGAGGCCATCAAGCTGGCGCGCTCGCTACGCGAGACGCGCCCCGAGCTCGTCGGACGCAATTGCTCAATCCATGTTGTCGACGAACATGGGAAGGCAGTCTGCGTCATTCCAGTCGACGATATCTGAGCGCAGGCATGCAAACATTTCACGCCGTCGGCCAAAATGGCGATGCTGGAGCAAGCCAAGGGTGGCTATCATCGATCTTGAGAAGCCGACTGCCGCGCTTTCTCAACCTTCCCAAAGACCTGATAGACTTACGCGCTAACAATTCGAGCGAAGACCGGTCTACCTTCTGAATCGGATTGCCACATGCTCAATATAGATTATTGCATACTTCCGCTGCCCGTTTCGCCGCCAGCTTCCGATAGGATGCGCTTGGGCAAGCAATTGAACCTTGAAGCTCGAATCGGATTCGTCGGCCGCAACGGCCTCAAGATGCAGCACTATTACGGTGAGCAGTCCTGCACCGCCGGGGGCGCTGCCTTCCTGACCGGCCAACACGGCATCCGGACAGGGCTCACTAAGGTCGGCTTCCCCGGCATGGGCTGCCGACGGTCAACGGCTTCGACGAGTTCTTCGGCAACCTGTACCACCTTAACGCGGAGGAAGAGCCCGAACCGCCGATCGGGATGATCCGACGATCGAGCCGCGCTTCGGCAAGATCGGCAAGCAGAGCATCGAGGACACCGGCGCTCTCACGAAGAAGCGAATGGAAACCATCGACGACGAAACGTCCGCCGCCGCAATCGACTATATGAAGCGGCAACAGGCGTCCGGGAAGGACGGCCGAGACAAAGGCCGACAGCCGATTTCTTCAGACCTACGGAAGGACCTGTAGCCGCGACTCGTTTCGGTTCCCGACATGCGTTCTTGCCGAACTGACCGGTGGCGTAGCCCGAGGTTCTTGAGCAGGCCGCCGATCGAAGGATCGAGCTGGCTCATACCCAGCGTTCGCCCAAGGTGGGGGTGGCGGGGGTGGAGGCGGCAGCGGTGGCGGAGCCGGCGGATCTGCCGGTGGAAGCGCTGGCGGTGCGGCGTCCTCCGCGGGTACGGGAGTTTCGGGTGCAACATCTCCAGGCGCGGGAGCAGCGGGCACGGCGAACTCGGGCGCGACGGCAAGCCCGCCAGCTGCTGCCCCAAATGCAAATACTAATCCAACGAGGGGAACTACCGATTCAAGAACCGGCATCGCCAATGGCACTCCGACGCCCCAGTCGGGACTCAACCAAGGAACGGCAGGTGGTGACCGGGCGGGCGTCGTGACAAGCCCCGGCACCAACACTGCCGGTACTGCTGGCTCGTCTGGGACGCCAGCCGCCAACACACAGGAGGCCGCACCCGCCGGCGGAATCGGCCGGGCAACAACCACTGATCAAAGGGACACCGACGCCAAGATCGATCAAGAGAACACTAAGGTCGACCGAACAGTGAAAAAGATTTGCAAGAATTGCTGAGATAGCCTGCATCATAACGCGCAAGATGTTCATGCATCGGCACAGCACTATTGCGAGATGTGCGACAACGAACATAAACCCGGCAAGTTCTTCGAGTGCCTCAGGTCGATGGCGAGAGGCCGATCCTCGGAAGCGGCTCGAACGGCCTTGTCATCATTGACGTCCGCGCCCGCGAGGCTGTTGAAAGCTTCCCGTCGGCGTTTGAAGAGCGGGCCGCCCCGAGCGGAGCTGGCGGGGGGCATTACCCGCCTTTTACAACTTGTAAAGCACGGGCGAACAATCCCTGGCCGGAGTTCACAAGCGGACCGGCTTCAACTTAAGGACGGCATACCAAGCCTCGGTCTGGATTCGCCTCCGTTCCGAGCGCTAGCGGCCCCTCAGCTTATCACCCTTCCAGAGCTGAGGCCGCTTGCTTAGCGCTGGCTCGCAATTCCGCGAGCAACGTGGCAGGGCTGTCCTGGCAGTCGAAATAGAACCTTGTCATCACCGCCAATGCGATGCTTTGACTATTGATGTGCCCGGAACCTGATTGCCTCGACGGCTGAAGCTTTCTAGCGGGTTACTTTCACGTCTCGAACTGGGAGGGGCGAAAGCACATTTTTTTCAGACTCCTCTCCTAAGCATTACGCAGGAGCCCGATGATGAAGCCATCAAAGATTTACAAAGAGAACGCAGACAACTGCGCCATGCTCGCGGAAGGAGAAGCATCTAAGGATAGTCCGGCTTACAAGCGGTACCGACGCATGGAAGAGGCGTGGCGAGCTTTAGCCGAGGAGCAGGAATGGCTGGATGGGGAAGTATCACCCTTTGGAACAGATCGTGCCGGCACGTAGAAAAGCCTAGGACGCCCGGTGGCTACGCCGTCATGTTTCGCCTGACTAGCTCCGCGTTCATAAGGCGCTTCATCCCTTCTATCGATTGGCTCAGGTAGAGCCGACACTCTCCTAATGAAAGTTCGACGCCTGAGCACGTCCACGGCCGCCCTGTGAAGATCACCGTCGGGGAGAAGCGTGGAGATGGACCTACGTGGCGTCCTGATCTACCGGCTGGATCGTTTACGCACTCGCGGCCCGACGCGTCCTTGTCTGGTAAGACGCGCCGGGTCTTCTACGAGGGACATGCCGCCATCGCTTCTATGTCGCGCACCGCCAATGACGACATTCGGCGGACACCGCCTGGCATGACGCGATGAGTGTTGGCCCCCGGCACACCGCCGCGTTGTTGCCCGCGAAATAGCCAGAGCCTGCCCGATTTGGCTAATGGCTTGTTAATCGGCGGTCGGCAGGCTTGCGGAGCGCTGCCAATTAGCCCCCAGCCCAAGGTAGCGCAAGCGATGGCCGGCGGCAGTGATGCCCGCCGGCCATTTCGGTATAAATGAGCGTCACGGCGGTTGGTGTCTCTGGGCGCATCAAGGCACGAGGCCAAACTTACTGCCCACCACGGCCAGAAGCCGTTCTGTCGAGCCAGAACGTCGGGAAAAGACTTTCCGAAGAAGGGCAACTCGTTTCCAAAAAGAGGAACGGACTGCGGACGAAAGACGAACCGAGTGGTCAATGCCAAGGCGATGCAGGTCATGCTCACCACTCCCGAGGGCGAGACGTCTAATTGAGATTAGGCGCTCAATCGAACACTAGGTCGTCCGCTATCGATATCGCTCCCGTTCGCATCGGCAGTCTATGAGAAAGCTCTCGGTCAATAACCGCGCGTACAGCCGGTGCTGCTACTAGGTCGGTGCGCGTCATCAAGTCCCGGATTTCGAACCGGCCGTCGATGCTGATCGTCTTCAGAGAGGCGATTATTTCGGTGACCTCGCTTGCGGCTCCGAATGGCAGGAGCAGCCGCTCATATTCCACCTTGTGCCCGGCAGCGTCCTCAAGTTCGGAGACCGTGTAGACTGGGCATCGTCGTGCGACGCAGAGATGGTAAACCGGCATGACAGAAGGGGCCAATCGAGGGCCCACATATTCGTCTAGGCGGCGCCCCTTGCCGGTTTTGCCGTACGCGGCGGACATTCGGGTGCCTTCACTTTCTATCGTGAGAATTGGCGGCCACTGGGCGGTATCGACGACGTAATAAACGAGATCGTCTGCTTCTTCCGCAAGGCGGCCGGGCACATATTCTGATACGGCGGGGAGGCCCTGCCCGCGCGCATAGAGCCGAAGCCAGGTGTTTAGTAGATCGCGTTGGCGGATCGCCCTCACGACCGCGGGCGCTGCGCTCTGAAAGTCCATAGCTAAGACGCCTCGAGGTTGGGACGCAGCAGGCTAGGACCCCTCGGCTAAAGGCCCGTTAACATCTGATCTTTTCGGTTGACAGGTTTCCAAAGCACAATCGGCTGCCGCTGATCCGGCGGCCCCGCCGCGATCGGCGTGGCCTGGCCTTTCCATGCCGCCCTGCGAGCGGAGGCGGGAGCGCAGTAGCGTCTCTGCCGCCGGCAATCGCCAAGGTTCTGGTGATGACTACCAAAACACCGGTAGGGGCGAGGTGCCATTTGTCCATAGCACTGCTACTCGTAGCGATCGAAAATTCCGCGACGGTTCCGCGCGTGCTCTGCAAGTTTGTCCCACTCTGCCGCCAGACGCAGCCATGCTTCCCGGGCATCTTCCGTCTCGGCCGCGTGCGCCATCTGGCGACACTCATCAGCGTTGCTCTTGAACCGGTCAGCATCGGGATGAGACACGCGGCGCCTCCTTCCCTCGAGAATGAAGGAGCGGAGGGGCTTGTTCCCTGGGAAGGCACACTGGGACCGGAGCAGCGGAACGCGCGCTCGCTTCAGAAGGGAGCGGGCGACTACTGCTAAGAGCAATCAAACTCCGCCACCCCCGGCCGGTCATGACGCCCAAAGTTTACTAGGCTTTAGACCGAAACGGCCAGTCTAGGAGCCTCGGCGAACATCTCACCCTTTTCTAGAAATGCCACCACCGCCCACCAACGTTCCCAGCTATGTTGAACGAGCCGCCATGGACGCGATCCGCGGCGATCCGAACTATCACGCTAGTCCGGTGACCATTCTGAAGCTGATGCGCAAAGGTTGGGTCGAGACGAAGGCCGGCAAGGGTCTACGGAAGTACCAGATCACCTCCAAGGGCGAAGAGGCGTTAAAAGCCAAGATGCGGACGTATTGACGGACGGGCAGAGCGCCGTGTCAACAGCTGCCGTTCCCTTCTGCCTCTATCGCGCGACGCACTGGAATGCTGGCCAGCGGCTGCGCAGCCGGATCGGCAGAATGACCTGCTTTACTTCAACAACTGGGCAAAGAGCTGACCACTCCTTCTACTCGCTCGACCTTGCTGCTTTTGAAACCGCTGCAAGCGAGCGTAAACCGCTTGCCGAGTTCGGCCAAGCCGCTCGGCAGCCAACTCCGCTGTCGCCCCTGCGTCGAACAGCGATAGCAACTCCGCTTCTTCGGCGGGCAACCATGGGCGTGTCAGCGAACGATCGTTCGTCATTCGCGAGCCTGCAACGATCAAAGGCGCGGCGGTGCCGGCCGCCGTGGCTGGTCAGGAATTCGGCTTGGTCGTTCGAGCCGCGTAGGTGCCGGCAAGCGGCTGGGCTCCGGCAATCGACTATCGCGCACCATCCACGCCGCTAAGCGAGCATAGCTTCGCCTAAGCGCGGGAACGAACCAACCGGATGCGTCCTCGTGATCCATGCCGCAGGACAATACCCATGAACCATTTAGAAAACATTGCCGGCTGTTCCCGATCCGTAACTGATCGTAAACGATGCGGTGGCAACAAACGGCCATGGAAGCCGAACGCCCGCTTGAAACGGAAAGTCAAGACATCGGTCAGCAGGAAAAGCGCAGGCCGATGTTCAATCAGCTTCACCGGCAAATGCTGGATCCTCTTCGTGACCGCGATTGGGTGTCTGTTTCGAAGCTTCCCGATCAACCAGGAACAACGCTCGCTGTTTTGCGAAACGGATGGATGGAGCAACGCTCAACGGGCGAAGGTGTCGAATATCGTATGACCGAAGCCGGTCTGACAGAACTTAGCCGGCCCCGATAGCCCGCGAACCGGTGGGAAATGACGAACGTCGCGAACGCCAAAAAGCGTCGCAGCGGTGCCGGTCAAGAGCGGAAGCATTCGGCGTCCTCCATCGTGAGCTGTGACTGCGCGAGCCTCCCTAGCCAGATCGCTTTGCCAATTCGGCCACGATCAAATCCCGCTCCTGTAAATAAGCCTTTTGGTTCTCAATCAGGATGTCGAGAATGGAGAACGCAACAGCTAGATCGCGCCCCTCGCGCTGGCGCTGGGCGATGACCCTCTCTTGCTGCCTGATATGTTGCTCGCCTTCCCGGAGACGGCGCTCGGCTAGGGTCAAACGCTGGGCCAGCCGCCCAAGCGGCCGCTCCTGCCTCCGCTCAGGCTCGAAGCGAGCGAGACGGCGTGAGCCACACCAAACCTCGACATGGTCGTCCGCCACCGCGGCAGAGCCTAGCTGTAGAGCCTCATCGGCATTGTTGCAGTCGATCTCTTGCGCATTCAGTGTCCTGCCGTAGTCGTCGACCGTGAAGATGTAGCAGCGCATCGAAGTTGGCAGCTGGTGTTGAGTCAAGAATTCGGACGCGAGCCTGGACGTTCCTCGGCATTCACCGGGTTAAAACATTCCGGTGTCCCTTCTCGTTCCCGAATTAACTTCCAGCGCGGATATCAAGCTTAACTTGAAGCTTCGGTTGCGGCGACGCGTGGGCGGGATAGCTTTTGCGCACCGGACATTGCCCCGTCCGGGAACACCCAGGCGGAGCCGTCGCGCCATCATATTCGACGCGGCGGTTCTCGTTTTATCGACGCGAGGCCGCCTCATGCGCAGACTTCTATCGGTCCTGTTCGGCGTCTGTTTTTGGATCGCCCTGCTGGCGGCGATCGTCACAACGATCGCGCGCCTTGGCGCCGATGCGAAAGAGCGCCGCGCGCAGAGTGTGGCGGCTCAGCACTCAAAGACCCGCTGAACTCGGCTTCATCTACATGAAGATTTACCGCCAACGATGCGAGCTCCAGATTGGCAAAGCAGCCGCACCATGAACCGCTCGATCTCGTCGAGATGCGTCGACAGATCGTCTCTCTGCGAAGCCGTCACTCTGATAATCTCCGGGTCACGTACCTCTTGAACCGACTGCTGATCAAGCTTGCATATCTCGTTGAGCCGGCGAGCCCTGCTCACGCGGAGCAGTTACGCGAAGCGTTCACCCGAACCATGGACGATGTAGAGAGCATCACAGGAGACGGCCACAGCGCGCCGCGCGGTAAGGCTAACGAGTAGACCAGATTGCAGAATGCGATCGGTAGGTTGAAGCTACCTTTAGTCGCGGAGGTGCCAATGTCTCGCGTAAAAACGGTGCCTTCGCGGCAAGGGGTCGCCGCCATCACAAGCGGCGGCCCCGCCCAATGAGCGCCTAGTAAGCACGTCGCACTGCTCGGGGCAGGGAGGGGGGTCTCGGAGAAAACCGGTGGGCAAGCGCGAGCACTCCGGCTTCGTCGGTTTCGAGCGCGATCTTCTGGGCGAGCATCACATCGCCAGGCGCCAGAGCACGTTCGGGAACGAAACACCAGCCGATCGCGGGCTGCCCATCTGCGTCGACCTCTACAACATTGCTCATTGTACCATAGTGAACTCGATAGCGTCTGCCGGTGTGTGAACCGGTGACGTCGAAATAGTTGTTGGTATCGAACTGCGCGCGCTGCTCTGGAGATAACCAGTCGCGCAGCAGACGCCGCGCACGCGTTTCTGGGCCATTTTGCTCGATGAAGGTCGAATAAAGCGAACGCACGGCGTGCAAACGGGCACCACTAGCAACGCCGTTCCGTCTGAACAAAAACATTGCCGTGCCGCATGGCTATCCGCCGACGAGGCGCGGATAGAATAGCGTCTCATCCGCAGTGGGATCAAACGACCGCACGACCTTGAGATCGCCGGCCCGGGTCCGAGTGGCAGCCGTAAAGCCCTGACCGGTCAGGCTTTTGAAGCGCTGCTCAGCCTCCGCCAAACCCGTCGGGTCGTGGTGATCAAAGAGATGTCTGCTGTCGCCCGTACGGTCCATCACGATCTGGGTAGCCATTGAAGAGAACTCCGCGATCCTAGCCTCGGCGTAGAAAAACCACGCGGGTCGGAGTAGTGTTCCTAGTCTCAGAAAATTTTGCTCATCTGTCCAGTGCCGATAAGCTGGCCTCGATCGACGAAAACCTGATGCGTGCCGACCTGACGGCTGCCGAACGCGCAAAGGCGTTGAAGGCCCGGAAGAAGGCGTATCAGGATGCGCATCCGGGGACAACCGCCGATCAAAGTCTCAAGTTGAGACTTTGAAAGACCGAGTGCATTCATCGATGACACCGCGGCCAAAAGTGGACGGGGAGAGCGTCGGTAGCCCGCGACGTCGCCCGGGCCGAAGCCCTCGGAGACGACATTGATCGCCTCGCCGGAACGTCGCTGGACAAGGGCGCTGACCTGGACACGCTGGCGGCGATGCTGGCAGGCGATAGGGTGCGGCTGATCCAGCGAGCCGCCGCCCGCGAGAACGTCAGCGCGTTGCGGCCAGCGCTCAGCCAAGAGCCGAAGCCGGGTTATTCTGAACCGACCCGGACCTTCAAGGCGTTCCGGTCAGCTTGGCTTCGCGCCAGCGCCAAGCGCGGAGAAATGCCTTCAACTTGAGCACCGGCCGTGTGCTCGCGCGACGAGGCTCGTTCAATGTAGAGCTGGCCGGCTACCAGCGTTAGCGCTGCAAACACGACGGCAAGCATTGCCGTCGAAAACTGATGAAGCTCATCCATGGTGCAGTAATCGGCGACAAGACTGCTTCGTTCCGAAGCATCGATTCGTGCATCAGAACACGGTTAATGAGACCCCACCCTGAGAGGGTGATGAGCCGCGCCGGCCACCTCTCCTCCGGGGAGGGATATGTCTGGGCGCCCTAGTTCACCGTAAGAGGTTACTCGGCGCAGGCATAGTGCCAGAAGATCCTCGGCGACAGCCTGATCCGGAGATAAGCCGTCAGGTGGCCCGCGCCTGGCGATATCAACCGCGCGCTCCTGCGCATGCCAATCGGCGCGGTTCTTCGCCCAGCCGTGCTCCTCCCATTCGTGGAGGGGCGCCGGCGTTCGCTGCAGCAGGTGAAGGTTTAGCCCCGCAACGCCCGGATCGCCCGTGGTCTTTCGATGCCGACCGGCTATGTGGCCGTTCTATTCTTGTGCCACTGTTCATTAGGTTAGAAGGGCGCCAACACCCTGAGGATCAGAAGCCGCCTGCGTCTGGATCCAGCTGCAATGGGCTGCTGTGAAGATGTACGCGGCCTCGCTACCGCTTCCGGACACGGGGTTCCCTTTCGTCTTCACGTTCCGCTTGAACGCGGTACTCCTCCGCAATCTCCCGCAGAACCACTTTGACCCGCTCGGTGTCGGTGAGAGCGGCCTGCTTCTCGCAAAGCCTTTGAAGTCGCCGGGCATCGTTCATCGCGCACAAACGTACAGAAGCACTCTGCGTTCCTGTTTTGCCAAATAAGCCGGGGGTTATTTCAACTTCGACCTTAGCAGCGCCGAGGCCACACAGTTCCCCGGCTTCGTCTTCCTCCAGAGAAGCCGAGGAAGCGGGCGCATTCGCATCCATACCGGGGTCCTAGGCGAACGTACTCCCGAGCCTTACGTTTTCGCTGACGGCGGTTTCGTCTTGCACCCCGGTGAACGTGGCTCGGGTAAGGAGCTTCCGCTATGGTGCTATAGTGGTGGAATTTCTAGATTTTCGAGCGGGGCGGCGAGGCGGCAAGTGAGTCCGGTCGATTCATAGGACACCGCAACCGATCCTCTGAAGTCGTATTCCAGCGCCCCCGAAATGAGTTGCGAACCGAAGCCTTTGGCGGCGGGCTCCGACACAGATGGACCGGCGAATTCTTGCCAGACGAAGACAAATTTTTGATCACCCGCCTGATCTTCGGTTGACCACACGATGGACACGCGGCCGCTCGCGACGCTTAGAGCGCCATACTTCACTGCATTGGTGGCGAGTTCGTGAACCGCTAAGGAAAGGGCGAGAGCCTGTTGCGATCTGAGAACAAGCGGAGGACCGGACGTCGTGATCCGGCTTTCGCCTGTTCTGTAGGGGCTCAGGGCAGTGTTGACGACATCTCGAAGTGGGGCAGCAGCCCAATTGGCCGCGGTCAGCAAGGCGTGTGCTCGTCCGAACGCGGCAAGTCGTGCCTTATACTTTTCAAGATCGGCCTGGCTCGATACGTCACGAAATGTTTGGCTGGCAACTGCACCAAGCACAGCAAAGGTGTTCTTGAAGCGGTGCTTTAGCTCTTCGTTGATAAGCTTCAGGGCTTCTCTTGCCATGTGCTCGGAGGTGACGTCCTTGCAGACAACGAGTACGCCGCCGACTTTATCTTCGAGATCAATTGGACCGAAGCTATACGTCCACCAGACATCCTCGCGCCGACCGTGTCGGGTTACAGGCACCAATTGATCCTCATGCCAAGTCGCCCCCTTACCTGCCATGACGTGCTCAATCTGGGGACCGATGATGTCCCATATTTCATCCCAACATTCACGGCCGCGCGCTCCCAGAGCACTCGGATGCCGCTCGGGACCCATCGTTGCGCGATACGCATCGTTATAGAACTGGATGAGGTCGGTCCCCACCAGATGAACATCGGGTGGCGCGACGTAAGAACGAGCCGCACCGTGACCCGAAGACTTTGCGGCCACTCTTCCGGGGAGCCGACTGATGTTTTCCAGTCAAACGCTCTTATGAGAGAGCCCAGTTCGCCGCCCCCCGACAAGAAATGATTACGTGCATCCTCTCCCATACGCGCAACTATATCTTCCTGCTGGCAAGCTAAAAGCCAAAATTCCCAAAAATGCAATCTCGACGCTGACTTAAGCCGACCCACGGTAGGCGCTTGGGATGCTCGGTTAAGGCCGAGATTTGGCTGCGAGAGCGCTGATCTCCCGGTCCGCATGCACAGAACCCACGAGACCGGAAGAGTGTCTTGCGCTGCTACGACCTTTTGATCTGAAGCGTCGCTCTGTTAGCGGATAGGGACAGTTGATCCCCTAGTCCATTCTTGATGAAAGTGAGTGTCAATAATCCAGTTCTTGGGGGTGGATGGCCGTGCGCTGGCTCTCGCTCGATTATAAATCAATGCCGCAAGATGGGCGCCTCGCTAAGCGCTCTCCGGCCGACCTGCTTCAAGCCGTCAACCGAGGTTTCGCCCTTACTGGCAGCTTCGAGAATCACGGACGCAACGTGCCTGCGAACCGAGGTCTCATGACGCGACACGGTTTCGCACACGTCATCGTGGACCGCGCGCAAAAGCGCGGTGGTCTCAGCGTCGAACATTGGAGGTCCCCCCGAGTGAAAGCAGCATCTTGGCTGAACCCGCTCAGACTGGGATTCACCCAAGTTACTGAGACGAAAAATATCTCCGGAGAGGAGGAACGAAGCTCGCCTGTTGGAGGCGCGGGCGCCGAAGGAGCGGAGCCGCGCATCTGCAACGGCATACGACCGACACTTTCCATGGCCGCGACTTACGTGACTTGGCGCGGCAGGCCAACGCACAGTTCCGGGCGACCCGCCGCCCAGCGGGTTTGGCTATTCAGATGTACCGCGGCCGCCTCGACGAAAAGATCGAGGCGAGCCCCGAACCAATCCACTTGGCTCACGTTGCGCCACAGGGCAGAGCGTCCAAGAGGAGAACTAAGATGCAAGGACAGTGCGTTGTCGCCGTATACAGCTCGCGTAGCGATGCCGAGCAAGCCTACCGAGCCGTGCTCAGCTCGGGCATTCCGCAAGACCACGTCAAGCTGAGTGAGCAGCAACGAGCGCAGACGACGAGTGAGACGACCGGCAGTAGTGATGGCAGTTTTTGGGACTGGCTCTTTGGCAGCGACGTGCCGGAGAATGAGAGGCGCGTTTATAGTGATCGGATGGCGGGCGGCGGAACTGTTTTGTCGGTTTTGGTGGACGCACCTTCAATCGCAAACGTTGATCAAGTCGAAGGGCTCCTGGACCAGTACAACCCTGTCGAGATCCATGACGAGAATGTCGGCTCAGCTATGGGGACAGCTCGCGCCACCTCCACAGCGTCATCGCTGGACGCGCACGGCACAAGGGCCACGGCTCCGTCTTCCAGCGCGGCCGGAAACAACGAGCAGGTCATCCCCCTACCCGAGGAGGAACTGAAGGTCGGTAAGCGCGCAACGGAACGCGTGCAGCGAATACGGACCTACGTTGTGGAGCAGCCGGTTCAAAGAGACGTACAACTGCGGGATGAGCGAACAGTGGTGGAACGGCGACCTGCCACAGGCGCAGCGCAGGGCATCCCTAGAGAAAGCGAAGTCGAAATTCGCGAGGTGCACGAAGAACCTGTGGTTCAGAAAGAGGTACGCGCTGGCGAGGAGCTGGTCATTCGCAAAGAAGCAACGGAGCGAACCGAGCGCGTTGCCGACACGGTGAAGAAGACGAAGGCTGAATTGGACCCGAAGAAGCCTTAGCAGCAGCGTCTGCCAAGAAAGCTCCAGCTTGTACTGCTTCGTGAAGCTGGGGCTCTCTTGATTGATAATGGATCTCGTGAGACGGGCAGGTTCTCGGACGACAACATCACGATGTGTTGGAGAGTGTTCGCCGCGTTCTCGCCTCGGGCCACGTCAGAAGCTTGCCGGGCAGAAACATCGTTCCAATACGCGAAACGCGTGGCATCTGGAGGCGCACGGACACCGGCTCTTCGCTCCAGTTTCTCGCAGACACAAAGCCTAAGCCGAAAAAGATGGGACTTGGGATTGATCATGGCATGAAAAAGCGCGCGGGCCTTGCTCCAGAGATCGCAAGCATACCGCGCGCCTCGGTTACGCCGCCAACTCTTTGCGAACAGCAGCGGCCGAATTGCCCAGCTTGTCGACGGCGCTCTGCAGCTCGTCTTTCGAGGCACCAAGCTGCTTGGTCCAATACTTAACCTCGAAATCTTCGTGCATGTTGATCTTGCTACGATCGCGCTGGTCCCGTTTAGTGAGATTGTCGCTCATCTTCATCAGTTGGAGCCGACGGCGGGAAGTCTACCAACCTTACTGACAAGTCTCCAACCGCGAAGGGGCGGCACCGTGCTCCGCGGAGGCAATACAACCGCTCCAGTTCTGACAGTTGTGTTTCTGAGAACAAAGCCGAACACTAAGTCAACGCTATGTGACAATTCGTTCTCAGTAACGCGCGCGCTGCGGCGCACCCCGTCGGCGGGAGATCAGTACCGCTAAGTCGGACATGAGGTCCGGGCGCGGCAGTGTGATCAGCCGCCGCGTCCAAAGTTTCTGCACATTGCCCACAAATTCCACTGATCTTCAACGCTGCTGTTGGCGTTTCGAAGGTGCGGCTCCTCGGCGTGACACCTAAGCCCCGGCTTGGCCTCATGCCATCCATCCGCGGGCCCCCTATCGTAAACCGACAGGGGCCGTCTTATTCTGAATAGTAGTCTGGTAATGCACAGCGCGCGCGAGCAAGGCAAGCTGGTCAACCCATATCGATGCACAAGGTGCAGCGGACGGTTCTCAGACGAGCGCGCCGCAGCCGCCGGATCAGTGCTGAAGTGTCCACCACAACGCTGTCACAATATCTCGTTGACGAAGCAGTCAAGGTACTTCGAGCGCGGCTGCCACCTCAAACGGTCTGCGGCTGTGAAGATGCCATGCTGCGCCACGCGCCCATGCTCGGCTGAAGCGGAAATGCGTCACTACCGGACACTTCCTCAGTCACCACGTTGAACCGCACAAGCTGCGATCGCCCGAACGCCGTTGAGATGGCGACGTCCGCCGCATCCCTCCCGCGAGCAATTACAATCCGACCAATGCGGGGATGGTTGTGCCGAGCGTCGAATGTATACCAATGTCCACCGATATATGCCTCGAACCACGCACTGAAATCCATCGGAGCAGGGTCTCGTGGAACACCAATATCCCCCAGATATCCTGTGCAGTATCTCGCGGGAATGTTCATGCACCTGCAAAGTGCGACCGCGAGGTGCGCAAAGTCGCGACATACGCCTCTACGCTCTTCGTGAGCCTCGGAGGCTGTGCGATCGCTTCGAGCAAAGTCATATCCGAACTGGATGCGATCATGGGTATAGTCGCAAACCGCCTTAACCCGCTGCCATCCGCCATTGATCGAGCCAAACAGGGACCAAGCAAGATCTGAAAGCTGTTGCGTATCGCAGTACCGACTACCCAGCAAGTACACCAAAGCGCCGTCCGGCAACTCCGGAACCGGGGCTTGCGCAGCATCAACTACTACCGCATCCGGTAGTCCGCTGTCCTGAATAACGAATTCGTTGCCAATCTCGATCAGCCCGGCCGGGGCGACGAGACGCGTACAAATATTCCCAAACATATCGGTGTAATTTTCGGCCGAGACATTCGGCGAGAAATGGATTCGATGGGCACTAAGGAGATCCGTTTGGCGAGACGGATGGACACTGAGCATCAGCACCATAGGCACGTCTTGGGAGCATTCAAACGCCATATCGTAGCCTGCGCGGATCTTCAAAGCCGTCTCCCCTACCCGTCACCGTTGACGTCGCGGATAAGCCCGCCCAGCTGGTGTTTGTTCCGCGAACTCATCCGCTATCCTGCTGAAATGAAAGGCAGTTGTGCGGACAACAACATTTCCCTTGCGAACATTGGTTAAGACCGCGTCTTATCTTGCGCTACCGAGTGGAAGCGATGACCGTCTATACTGTTCACCACAGCACCGTTTATCGCTACCGCAGGCCGGTAAGGCCTGGTCAGCATCAGCTGCTCTTTCGACCCAGGGACAGTTTCGATCAACGGCTACTCGACTGCGAACTTTCGATAAGTCCGCAGCCGGTCGAAATCCGCTGGATACACGACGTCTTTGGCAATTGCATCACGCTGGTGGAATTCAACACTTTCTCAGACGTGCTGGAGTTTGAAACAACGATCCGTCTCGAGCATACCCCCGAGAATGCTCCAGACTTTCGGATTGAGGAATACGCTCGCGAGCATCCGTTCGCTTATGACGACAATGAGCTGCCGGATCTAAGCCCATACATCCGTCGCCATTATCCAGCCGATCCAGCAGTCCCCGAGTGGCTTTCCAAGTTCGTGCCGCTCGGCGTGAACCGCCCTACGGCCCAGTTGCTCATGACCCTCAACGAAGCTATCGCGGAGGGATTTTCCTACCAGCGGCGCACAATGCGAGGCACCCAAACACCTGAGGAAACCCTGGGGCTTCAACGGGGGACCTGCCGTGACTTCGCGCTGCTGATGATGGAATGCGCCCGCTCACTGGGCTTCGCAGCTCGCTTCATCACCGGATACGTCTATGTGCCAGATCGTGATGGCCCGGCTCGACTCGGAGGCGGCTCAACGCACGCCTGGTGTTCGATCTACGTCCCAGGCTCCGGTTGGGTTGAATTTGATCCAACCAACGGCATCGTTGGAAATCGGGACCTCATTAGAGTTGGCGTCGCTCGGACCCCAGCTCAGGCTATCCCGCTTTCTGGCACTTATCGTGGCGATCCTGCCGACGAGGCTGGGATGGAAATTGCAGTGAACGTAAAGTCGGAGTAGCCCCCCGACGGGCTCACTCTGGAAGATGTCCCTTGAATGCACCTATCGACCACCCGAGCGCCACCAGGGTCACCAGCGACGAGGAGCAAAGGTTGCTGCTGCCTACGACGCACGGCAGCGCGCGGCTGGCGTGACGTCAGCATCCGGTACCTGCCCTAGAAGTGCCTCGGCTCGTTATGCGGATGGTACAGTTGTTCCTCAGCGACCACCGATTTGGGATCGTTGCGACGCGGATGTTTCGGAAATGGTTCAAGACAAATTCGGCTGGGGCGTTTTCCAGCCCTTCGCATTCTTCCATGTACTCCCGGAGCTCCTCGGAGCGATTCGTCAGTTTTCCTGACTATCGTGCGATCATCGACGGCGCTCACTCCCATAGCGCGCATGTCCTTTGGTCGTTGTTCTCTTGCGCAGATCGCTTCTCCGGGCTCTCCTCGCCAACTCCACCAAGCAGTTCCCGGCCGTACGTCACCGGCTGGTCGACGACTTGGTGCTCGTCAAGAGCAGGTTCGTCCGCGACTTCTTGGTACAGCCTCGTCCAAGAAGCTCGTCACTGGCACTTGCAGGCCGGCTCGGCCTCGGCCAGCGGCATTCCGAGGCAATCGGGGCGGTGGACTTCGCGTCAAAGATCAGGCATTCCGTCAGACAATTTCAGAACGAGGAATTCTCGTGTCCCGACAAAGAGGGCCTTATCGGAAAGCTGCTCTTTCGGTGTCGATAGTTTTGCTCCTTGCAGCCAGTGCGATCGCGCAGGAGGACAAGAAAACCGACGACGATAAGCCTGCCGACCCGGACACGGGTGAGAGCACCGTGGAGGAAAAGACGCTCGGCCTTCTTCCTAACCCACTGCAGAAGTATGGCGTGAAGTTCGCTGCCACTTACATCGGCGAGGCGTTGGGTAACGCCTCCGGCGGCCTGAAGCAGGGCGCTATCTACGAAGGCCGTCTCAACCTTGCGGTGGATGTCGATCTGCAGAAACTCGTCGGCATCGACAAGCTCACTTTTCACGCCAACATGTTCCAGATCCATGGCGACGGCCTGTCCCGGAGCAATCTTCAGAACTTCTTTGTCGTCAGCGGAATCGAGGCTCTGCCCGCAACGCGTCTCTACGAAGCCTATTTCGAGAAGCAGTGGGGCGCGAAGAGGATCTCGCTCAAGGTGGGTCAGCTTGCCGCCGACAGCGAGTTCTTCAACACCAAATATACAGACGTGTTCACCAACGCCTCAATGGGTTGGCCTGCGATCACGTCGCTCAATCTTCCCAGCGGCGGACCTTCGCCACCTTTGGCGGCTATGGGCGCAAGGCTACTGGTCAACGTGACCGACCAGCTTTCCGTTCTGGGCGGGATCTTCGACGGCGACCAAGCCGGACCCGGACGGGGCGGCGACCCGCAGGAGCGCAATCGCTACGGCGTCAATTTCCGCGTCAACGATCCGCCGTTGCTACTGGGTCAGATCCAGTACGCCTGGAACAACAAGAAGGGCGATCCCAACCTGACCGGCCAGATCAAGTTCGGCGGCTGGCGGCACTTTGGCTCTTTCGCGGATCAACAGCTCGCGTCGAACGGCAGCTCGCTCGCCGCTCCCGGTAGCAGCGGCGAGCCGCTATTGCTCGCAGGAGACATCGGTGGTTGGGCGGTCTTTGAGCAACAGATCTACCGCGTGCCTCACAGCGACGATCGCGGGATTGGTGTGTTCGCAAGGGCCGCCGGCGCGCCCGCTGATCGCAACCTCATCGATCTCTACGCTGATGCCGGCGTCGAGTTCATCGGGCTTCGTGACGACCGGCCCGATGACAAGTTCGGGATCGCCGCGGGCTATGCCCATGTGTCCAAACGGGCGCAGGCGCTCGACGCCGACTACCGCATGCTGGTGAATGCCAACTGGCCCTCTCGAAACTTCGAGGGGTTGCTGACGACGGTCTACCAATACCAGATAAAGGACGGCTGGTCGTTGCAGCCAAACTTCCAATACATCATCCATCCGGGCGGCGGCGCCACGGGGCCGGCGACGCCATTTGCCGGAAAGGCCCTTAAAAACGCGTCGGTGTTCGGGCTCAGAACCGCGCTCAAATTCTAGCACCGTGCGCATCGCACGGACTCTGCTCAGGAAGAGCTCGTGCAGATGAACACGATGGCGCAGGTGGCATCAGAGCGACCCTATGCGTCTTCCGGGCGGACATCTCATTGAGCCTTTTCAGCCTGCTCGCGCTCGCGCAAGCCTCGGGCAAGTTGATCAACAGACGTCTCCTGCGCCAATTCGTCTTGTTGGCAATCCTCGTCATCGACATTCAGCCGCCTGGCAAGCTTCTGCAATATTCTCAAAGACCGCGTCGCCTCCCGTTCAGAGAGCAGATTAATCTGAAGTTCTAGACGATCCCGCTTCTCCAAAATGCGGTCGGTCGCATTTTGGCGAATGAGGACGCAGGAGGTGAGAAGTACCGCCTCTAGCGCGAGGAATGTCCCGAGCAGCGGGAACGGGAATGGATCAAGCGCGCGATCCGGGAATACCCCGCCGAACGCAATCCAACACACCACCGCCCCGCACTGCAGCACAACGAACTGCGGAGTGCCCGCAAACGATCCGATGGCATGAAAAAAACGATGATGAAGAGCGATCTTTTCCTCATCCTGCTTTTCAAGCCGCAGGATGGCGTCGATATTTTCTACCGGTCTTTTCGATGATGTCGGCGTTGACATCGTCAGCTGGCGATCTGCTCGGCGGCTCGCCGCGCTGACTGTCGGGTCCGGTCGAGTGTCTCATCTCCGGCTTTTTCGGCCTTGGCACGCGCTTCACATTTTGAGCGAAGCTCCTCAATCTCATCGTCTGTGAGGTGCTCGATTCCAACGAGACTATTGCGCGCTGCGCTCACGCGAATGAGTTCGTCAAGCTTTACCTGAATGGCGGCGCTGTCCCGGTTTTGCGAATTCTGAATCAGAAATACCATAAGGAAAGTTACGATTGTGGTGCCAGTATTAATGACCAACTGCCAAGTGTCCGAGAAGTGGAAGAGCGGGCCGCTTATGCCCCATCCTACCACCACACCCGCGGCTAACAGGAAGGTTGAGGCGCGCCCAGCCGCAAGCGAAGTCTCGTTGGCCAGATTACCAAAGAATGAGGAAATCGAGGATGGTTGGTGGCTCATGGTCTTGGCCTCTCCGAGTACAATGTTGCGGCCCGACAAGAGTTCCATTCTGTGGAACTGAGAGCGCACGCTCGCCCTGGCGTCACGCACAAGCCCTTAAAGCCTGTTCAAAAGGTCGCGAAGCACGCCTCATCAACTCCCCCGCCCCTTTTCAGATGGCACACCGACGTCAGGCTCCCTTGGTCAAGCTAATCTCTGCGCACCAGTTGTAGCTCAATGAGCGCCAGCCTCTGCAAGGCCGCGGGGTCGCGTTCCCCTGCACCTGCAGTACGGAGGATTGACTCTGCAAGAAGGTTGACGTGAGACAAATGCACCGGCTCCGGCAAATTCGCGACGGCAGCCTCAAGAGCGGAGGTCATCGCAGCGATCACGTCCGGCGAAAACGCTGCATTAGCGAAGTTCTGCATAAAGGCTTTGCTCTCCGCACCGATTCCCCTCGGCTAACGCCAGGAAAAGGTGGCAGTTCCCGCAGTAGCTTGAAGTCAAGGCACGGCATTTCATGTCGGTCATGGACGCCGGTGTAACGGCGGCTACCAGCACTTCGCACAGAACGGAGATATGATGGTTCACAAGCCGCAAGGCTGGCACAATCCAGCCCAGCATCTAAACTTTCAAATTCCATAAACATCAAAGACCGCCTTATCGGCAACTATCCATCGCATTGCCTATCTGCATCCCAACGGCAGTGAATAAAAATGGATGCGCCCTCCATCATGCGTCTCGATCGCGAGGCGCTTCGGATCGTCCAGGCCGTCGAACAGGCGGGAAAACAGATTGGCGTTGGCAGCGCGATGAAGGCGATGGAGCGGCCGAGATCTTCGGATTGCAGCATCCTGGCCTGCTCCTCCTCGCTCGGCACCACCGGGCGCAGCTTCAGGATCGTGGTCGCCACCTCGCCCGGCATCAGGCAGCAGGCGCGCAGGCCATTGACGCTGGTCGAGTGCAGATAGCGAAACTGATTAGCCTTCGTGCAATCAAGTTGCTCATCAAGCCAATCATGGTAGAAGGCCACTCCAGTTAATCGGAGTCGACATGGCCAAACATCAAAGAAGACAGTCAGGCGGGAATACACCAAGGAAGATGTGAAGGAGTTGCTGGCTCATTCGAAAGCAAGAACACCAGTTACCAAGATCGCAAAGCTGACGAAGAGGTCCGTAGGTTTCTTGCGCCAGAAAGCATTGAAGCTTGGGATCGGATTAGGCCACCAACGCTAGTAGCGGGCTGAAGCTAACTTTCGTGGGTCCGGCTAGCTCTCCCGAACCGCCGCGGGTGATGCTATTGCGCTGGATCGCTTAATTTGCACAACCAACATCAGTGCGTTGATTAGGATCGAGAACATCGAGAGAAGCGCGAGCATAACCCACCAGAATATGCTGTAACCCCTCATCCAGTTATCAAACACCGTAATGAGCAGCATCCCTAAGCCGATCGACGCGCCAATAACATTCAAAAGAAACCAGCGCATCTGAGATATTCCACTGTTGAGCAACAGAAGTGTTCGTGTCAGCGCACGTTCGGAAATCATGGTGAGCCGATTGCGAATTTACCGGCTCACTCATGAACACTATCAGGCATCCGGGTAGCCATTCGCCCTGTTGCAAGAGCGACGGTCCCGGTTGTAGGCGATCACACCGGCCGTATGACCATAGAGCTGCGTAATTACCTGGCCGTGGCTGTAAGCCTGTTGCACGCAAGCGACATATGGTTTGTTGCTCATCCAATCATATGGTCCTGCACTTGCAGTGGAGACCGAGACGACGGTCGAAATGGCCGCAGTTGCGATAGCGAGTAGCCCTGTACGAAAGCTTGTCATGTTCGTGGTCCCAAGTCAGACCGCCCTATTGCTTGTCTGTGCCAGTACAATGGGAGCTTACTGAGGTCCTGTATGTGCGGCACGTCACTTCGACCCAGGCCACCGACAACTCTACCGGTCAGGATCGTCCGATAACCAGTTGCGGCGACTTGTGCAAAGCCTGGCCTATGAGCATCAGGGGAACGGCAAGTAAGATCATAAATATACTCATCATAACAAGTTGGTCGTGAAAATTGCCATTGGATGGCGTCTTCGAGATCATCAGATTCGTAATGATGAACCCCAGGCCGGTCAATGAAGCTAATATACTGCTTCCCTTCGCAATTAAGCCAAGCCTGCGCCACTCGATCTCGCGAGATTTAGCTCTGGTAGCTTGCTCATTAAGTTCGGAGCGCAAGGCGAGCAGCTCGGTCTCGATTTCAGCCTGTGTCATTTTGACTCGCAGATTGGATGCCCCGATCGCGCTTCTCAAAAGATTCTTGAAGAATGACAGTCGGCCGCTCTGGCCCGCACCTATTCGATTAACGAGCGGTGCGGGCCAAAGTACAACCGCAAAATGGTCGATCAGGATCCTCGCGCACCGCTCATAATCGGCCCGAACCTCTCCCAGCTTTCTCCCTTAAATCGCATCATCTGGAGCTGCTCGATCGGGGCGAAATCGTCGGGGCCTGTTTTGATACGTGTGCCCGTAATGTAAATTCCAATCTCAAAATCGAGGTTGGCTGCTTGCTTCATTACATTCTCACGGGTCAGCGTGTCACCGCACTGACGTAGGACTTGCTCCAGGCCCTTAGCCACACCGTAGCCAAAGACAGTCGCAGAGTCGTCGAGATCACCCTCAGGGTACCACTTTGTCATGAAAGCACGCCACTCGTTCATCGATGCGTCATTCTTCCACTCTGAATCCTTGGGGTCCTTGAGGTATGCGGTAGACAGAATGCCCTGGCTGGCCTCGAAGCCCGCAGGCTTGATGACCCCGCCTATGGAGCCAGAGACGTTTGTCAGAAATTGCACCGGATGCCATCCCATTTCAGCGACCTTCTTTATCGCCTGGGCGGCAAATTTAGGTGTCGCTATGTTTACGAAGATGTCCGGATTGGCACCCTTGATCTGCACGACCTGAGAATCGACTGTCGGTGAGCTCGTCTCATAAGGAGCTTCAACTACAATCAGCTTGCTGGCTTGGTCACCAAGGCCATCCTTCAAGCCGGTGACGTAGTCTTTCCCAAAGTCGTCGTTCTGATAAAGCACACCGACAGTCTTACCCGGGTAATTTTGCAGGATATACTTGCCGTAGATGCGCGCTTCGACCTGGTAACTGGGCTGCCAACCCATCGTCCAGGGGAAATTCTTCGGGTCGTTCCATTTGGCAGCACCTGTC
The DNA here is from genome assembly GCF_040548265.1 of Bradyrhizobium sp. F1.13.3. Classification (NCBI taxonomy): domain Bacteria; kingdom Pseudomonadati; phylum Pseudomonadota; class Alphaproteobacteria; order Hyphomicrobiales; family Nitrobacteraceae; genus Bradyrhizobium; species Bradyrhizobium sp. F1.13.3. Next base: position 47,751 of record NZ_JBEPRI010000002.1, read on the forward strand.
GATACGAACAGTTGCGGGACCTTCTTCGAATTCATGTACTTCTGAATAGCGGTGTTGCCGGGCGTCCCTAGCGGATTGAAAATCAACAACACCTCATCGCTCTCAACGAGCTTACGAGCTTGCTCGACCGTCTTAGGCGGGCTGTACGTATCGTCATAAGAGATAAAGTTGATCTTCCGACCGTTGATACCGCCTTCAGAATTGATCTTGGTGAAGTAGGCGGCTTCAGTTTTGCCGATCGTAGCGTACGCCGATGCTGGACCGGAGTACGGCATGATGTTGCCGATCTTGATCTCAGTGTCGGTTGCTCCTGGATCGTACTTTTTCTGGGCGTAGGTTGTCGAGGAGAGCGTGGCCGCAAGTGCCAACGCGATTGCGGTCGAATAGACAAAGCTAACGTAAGAACGACGCATCGTTGTCCTCCCTTAAAGCACAAACTGTTTCAGCCATTCTTGTGAGCTGTTCAGCCGCGCATTAGCGAGTATGCATGAGAACAGCGCGCGGCAGCAACGAAACGTGCAAGCCGTTTGACTTCAGAGGGAGAAAGCCAAGCTTAGACGCAGCGCACAATTCCTTCCGCAGGAATTAGCGGGGGCAGCCGGGCTGCAAGTTGAGCTTGCGCAGCATGGAGCTTAGGCCATCGACTCGGCACTCTTGCGCGTCAGCCAACTTGGTACCGGACAGGCCGTTCCGTGAGGTGCTTCTCGAAGGCTCCGACTTTGGATTTCTCGCGCTGACTCGGGTGTCATTAGGATCGTGCCAGTGGCGAGCAATGAATTGTGGAGCCTTCGCATTGGCCACTTCCTTTGGCGGCGACGTCGGCGGCTCGGAAGGTGTCGTAAAGGCGGGGGCAACCTTCTCAACAGTTGGCTGGACGTCCTGCATGCTGACCAGCGATAGCCGATCAGCCTTGTTGCCGGCTACAACAGGATAAGCGATCGAAGGTGTCGGCGCCGGAGCAGACTTGGAGGCGGCGGCAGCAATAGCACCAATACCCCCGACGCAAACCAGTCCAAGTACGACGACCTTGATCACAGCGATGCCCACCTCGGAGCACCAAACCATAGACGACATTTGGCCTGGATTAAGGCGACTTGATTGTTGGGTTAATGCCGCTTCAAATCGAGAAGCAGCGATGCGGCAGGCGAATCTGTCAGGAAGGCACGCACGTCCGGATCGTCATCGCCGACCAGCACCGTGGCCTGGGCCGCCCGGTCTGCCTGGATCGAAAGCTTCCCTTCTCGCCGCGGCTGGATGTGCATCCTGCAGACCGGATTGAGCAACTGCAGCACAGTGTTACGCCCGACCAGCGAATCCACGGGTTGCTGACCCTTGCCTGAGTGCCTGCGCACCGGGCCGGAACATCCCAAGTCGCCAGCCGTTCCTGATTCCGCACCAATCAAACGTTTGAGGCACTGCCTGTGCGCATACTTGTCGTCGAAGATGATGAACTAATTCGAGAATTCGTCGTCGAGGCGTTGCGCGAGCAAGGATTCGAGGTTGTCGAGGCGGAGAACGGGGAGCAGGCGTTGGCCTGGTGCGGAGGGCACGAGCCGGACTTTCTCGTCACGGATATCAGATTGCCGGGCCGCATCGATGGATGGGAGATCGCGGAGCGCTGCCGCGAGCACGATCCCGACCTGCCCGTGATCTACGCGACCGGCTACTCTCCGGTCGCGGCCCGTCCGGTTCCGGGCAGCCGATGTTTGCAGAAGCCGTACCATCCCGACGCGATCGTCAGCGCCGTGCGAGAGATGGCGAGGGGAAGCCGGAACATCTCGCACTAGACCAGCCGATGTGGGCATCTCTTTTGCGCGCCCGGCACTCGCATTTTCCCAACAAGCACGGCTAAGGTGAGGCGACAGGCCCGCAACGAGTCAGGAGTGCCTATGTCAGGTGTGATCGAACGCAACAATGTGCACGTCCGCGGCGAGGGCGATCGGGCGATGGTCTTCGCCCACGGCTTCGGATGCGACCAGAACATGTGGCGCTTCGTGGCGGCGGCCTTCGAAAAGGAGTTCACGACGGTCTTGTTCGATCACGTCGGCGCCGGCGGTTCGGATCTTTCCGCGTACGATCGCACCAAGTATTCGAGCCTCGCGGGTTATGCCGACGACGTGGTCGAGATCGGCCGCGAACTGGAGCTGAAAGATGCGGTGTTCGTCGGGCATTCCGTCAGCAGCATGATCGGTGTGCTCGCCGAGCAAAAGTCAGAGGGCATGTTCGGAAAGCTGGTGCTCATCGGCCCTTCCGCCCGTTACATCGACGATGAGGGCTATGTGGGGGGCTTCAGCGCCAAGCAGATCGAGGAGCTGCTGCAGTTTCTGGAATCCAACCACATGGGCTGGTCCGCCCAGATGGCGCCGGCGATCATGGGCAATCCGAATCGGCCGGAGCTTGGCCAGGAGCTGACCAACAGCTTCTGCCGAACGGACCCCGAGATCGCAAAGGCGTTCGCCCGGGTGACCTTCACGTCCGACAATCGCAACGATCTTCCGGGCGTCAGCGTCCCGACCCTGGTCTTGCAATGTACCGAAGACATCATCGCGTCGCAGGAGGTCGGCGACTACGTGAACCGCAACATTCCCAAGAGTCGGATGATTGTCCTGGAGGCGACAGGCCACTGTCCCAACCTCAGCGCGCCCGATGAAGTGGTTGAGGCGATGCGGACATTCGTCTAGTGGACGTCTCCCGCCCCGATTTCCAGGACTTGGTCGAGAACGCACCGTGCGGGTACATCACCCTGCAGGCGAACGGCCGCGTCGATCAGGTGAACCGGACGTTCCTGGACTGGAGCGGACGTTCGGCCGAGCAGATGGTCGGTAAGCGCTTCAGCGACTTCCTGACCATGCCGGGCCGCATTTACTACGAAACCCACATCGCGCCGCTTTTGCGTATGCAGGGGTCCTTTCAGGAATTCGCTATCGACATGCTTGCCGCGGACGATACCCCGCTGCAGATGATCGCGAACGCCAACGAGCGCCGGGATGCTGACGGCAAGCTGCTGCTGATACGGCTCGCACTGATCAAGGCGACCGATCGGCGGCGGTACGAACAGGAGCTGCTTGCGGCGCGCGAGTTGGCCAAAGCGGCCGAAAAGGCGATCGAGGAGCGGCTTCAGCGCGAGAACCAGGCCTCCGAGCTGCGCGAGCAGTTCATTGCGGTCCTGGGTCACGACCTCCGCAATCCGCTTGCCTCGATCAGCGCCGGCGCCCGCATCCTGGACCGCACCGTCCAGAGCGAGAAGGAGCGCCGAATCATCGCGATGATGCAGACGACCGTGATGCGGATGTCCGCGCTGATCGACGACGTGCTCGACTTCGCGCGCGGCCGGCTCGGCGGTGGAATATCTCTCGACCGCAATGCAACCGAACCGCTGGAGCGCACTCTCGCTCAAGTCGTCGATGAGCTCAGATTGGCGACGCCCGGACGGGTGATCGAAGCCGAATTTGACATCGATCGACCGGTGAATTGCGACCGCACCAGGATAGGTCAGCTCCTATCCAACCTGCTGGGTAATGCGCTGACGCACGGGTCCGCGAACAAGCCCGTCGTGGTCCATGCCGAGACGACCGCGACCAAGTTCGAACTTTGGGTCTCCAATGCAGGGGATGTCATTCCGCCGGACGCGATGGACAAGCTGTTCGAGCCATTCTTTCGGGGAAAGGCCCGCGCCAGCCGTCAGGGTCTCGGGTTGGGCCTTTATATCGCGTCCCAGATCGCAGAAGCTCACAAAGGAACGCTGTCGGTGACGTCGACTCCGGAGGAAACCCGGTTCACGTTCTCGATGCCGCTGGACGCCTCTGAATGATTTTGAGCCAGTTTGCGATCATTGCGGCCGGTTCCTGTCCCCGCGCGAGGCCATTCGTCCCTCGGGCTAAGTAGCGGCATCTCCCCTCGGCCGTACTAAGCGCGCCACATTCTTCGCATGTGGCCTGCCGAACTGCCTCCCGCGCGAGGAACGTTCCGACTTGTAAGCCTGTTATCGGGTCTTTTCCAAGCCCATGAGGATCCGGATGTTCGGTCGCAAGGAAGCAAGCGAAGTTTCGAGGCCGCAGCCGACAGGCCGCACAGTGGCGTCGACACTGGCGTTGGTGGGGATCGCGCTCATCTCGGACCACTTGCTGCAGTTTTGGGAGGAGCGATCCGAAAGTCCGTCCATTGTCCCCCAGTCCAGCCCTCAGGCTGACGCTCAAGGAAAAGCGCGGGGACGTCAGGCGACCACCCCTTCCGAGATCCCGGCGCGCGGTTGGAAGGACATCCTTCTGCGGGTCTACGCGAACATCTCGAAGCATCGCGTTCTGGCACTCGCCGCGGGCATGACCTACTACAGCATCCTGGCCATATTTCCAGCCATCGCAGCGCTGGTCGCCGTCTACGGCCTATTCGCCGATCCTACCAGCATGACCCGGCACCTGGATCAGCTGGGCGGGTTCCTACCCGGCGGCGCGGTCGACGTTGCACGCGAGCAACTCACCAGGGTGTCCTCAAAGGGTTCTCATACCCTCGGCATCACGTTCGCGATCGGTTTGGGCACTTCGCTTTGGAGCGCCAATGCGGCCATGAAGTCCCTGTTCGACACGCTCAACATCGTCCATGGCGAGGACGAGAAACGCGGCTTCGTCAAGCTCAACGCCGTCTCGCTTGGCTTCACGCTCGGCGGCATCGTGTTCGTGATCGCGGCGCTTGGGTCCATCGTCGTCCTGCCCGTCATCCTGAGCTATGTTGGGTTGTCCGCCGCAGGCGACCTGCTGCTCCGGATTGGACGGTGGCCGGCGATGTTTCTCATCCTGACGCTCGCGCTCGCAGTGATCTATCGCTATGGGCCCAGCCGGGAGACGGCGCGTTGGCGGTGGGTGACCTGGGGCAGCGCGATCGCCGCTCTGCTCTGGATCGGAGTTTCCGGCGCCTTCTCCTGGTACGCGGCGAACTTCGGCAAGTTCAACGAAACCTACGGCTCGCTCGGCGCCATCATCGGCTTCATGACCTGGCTGTGGATCTCGGCCATCGTCGTTCTGGTAGGCGCGGAGATCGACGCGGAGATGGAGCACCAGACCGTTCGCGACACCACGACCGGCGCCTCGAAGCCGCTCGGCGCCAGAGGAGCGCGCGCGGCAGACACGGTAGGTTCTGCACAAAGATGAAACGGGTACGACAGCCCAAAGCCGGAAAGACCAGGAGACGAAAGTGCGCTAGGACTCATCCTTCGTGGGTAGGCTTGGCGCCGGGAGGCCATACTTCTGCGCTCGCTGAGCCGCCAGCTTCCTGTAGGCCGTCGCTTGCTTCAGCAACTCCGACTTGAACGTTGGATCGGCTTCGCTTTTCGCCAACTCTTCGAACTGAAGAGCGCGTTCGATGTACTCGGTCAGCAGCCTCACCGGAGGACTCCGCCAATCTCCGTTTCGACATTGGTAGACCCATGCGGTTCCCCGGTCGATAGCTTAGTTGACAGGCGATACGGCCGGACCGCCGCTTCTTGGCACTCGCTTCCGTTGGGGCGGTTTTGCTGCGCGTCGGCTCACAAGGGTAACGGAAGCTTGCGGCCGGCCGCCAGTTCTGCGGCTTGTGACCCCAAGCGGTCATCGCGATGACCACTTCTTGGTGGAGCGTTGAGGGCGCGCACGCTCGCCGAAGCAAATCTTCTGCTTCGATGCACTGCTACGAGCAGCGCTGAGCACGTATTGGGGACCGCGACCTAGATGATGCGCCGATGTTGTACGCGGACAAATTCGGAAGAGTCGCCGCGGGCGTCGCGACGACTTTCTTCCGAGTTCACAAACATTACAGCGACTTGGCCACTGCTCCGACTGCATCCATCCCGGTCTGCCTGATCCGATCGAGAGCCTCGGCGCCGGTATCGGAGACCTCTGCTAACAGCGTGTCGGAGTTTTCGCGCAACGCCTGCGAGACGGCACCAACACGGCTGTTCAGATCGGCCTTCACAGCATCGCTGGTCTCTCCGACATACTCATTCTCGATGTCGGTTGTTCTAAATGCCCCTGCGACTGCGGCGCCGATGGCCAAGCCGACTACGCCAAGCACCAGCGGTTGCTTTTCAAGCACATCAGACAATGTCGACTTTGCTTTGGAGACGGCGTCGCCGCCCGGAATCTGGCCGCCCACTTTGGCGAAGCTGTCCCGCACCATATCTACCCCATCTTCGAACTGAGCCTTCATCTTCTCCGCCGTCCCTGACAGAATGCCCGCTGCGTCGTCCTTTGCTGACCGCAACGTATCGCCGCCATCGAGTGACCCTTCGTGATCCATCTCAGGCGCCGTGGGAGGGGCCGTAGTGCGCTGGAGCGTCGATGCCGCAGTCCGCATCGTGCTGATCCCGCCATCGACCACACCGGAGGCGGCCGTCGCGGTGGACCGAGCCGCGCCGTTGATCCTGTCGTCCCCAGCCATAAGCCACAGCGCGCCGCCTCCAATGAGGACGGCGGCAAGGGGATTTTCCTTGGCCGCTGCGACCAGATTGTCGAAAAAGCCAGTTTGCGTGCTGCTCATCGGACCATTCCCTTCACAGTGTCCTTGTCCTTTTCCAGCTGCCGGATGGTCTCCCGCGGCGCAAGATTACGGGCGTCCAGCCGGTTGATGCCGACCGCAAACAGCACGCCCGCAATGGCGCCAGCGAGAATCGCCGATGTGAGGTAGGAAAGCGGTTGCGACCATCCCGCGGAGATCAACGCGGCCGACAATGCGAACAGCGCCATTACAATGGCGGGGATCACCAGAAGGGCGCCACCGGCAATGAGGCCTGCTGCTCCCGTTATCTTCTGCACCCTGTCGCTGAGTTCAGCCTTGGCCAAGTCAATCTCGTTCTGGAACAGCTTGGCGAACTGCCCCATTGCGTCCGCCACCAGCGTGGAGATGGTCCGAAGATCGTTCTGGCTTGTCTTGATATCGTGCTGAATGGTCATGACACGCTGCCGCCTTTGAAGGACGTCGTTCCCTGCGGATTGTTGCCGGACACCGATGAGTCCTGCGTGGACGCGTGCCCGGCTCCGGTGGAAGACGTGGTTCCGCGCCAGGCCTCGTCCTGCGTCGACGACGTTCCACTTTTCATTCCAGGTCGCGATGAAGGAGAGTCACCGCCGGAGGCCTTCAAGAAACGGACGGCGGCGAAACCGGCGAGCACCGAAACGCCAAGGAAAGCGGCTGGCTGGCGTTTCGCGAAATCGGTTGCGCCATCGAGGAGATCGCGGAAGCTGCCGTTGCGGATCTTCTCGGCGGCATCTTCAACATAGTCCGCGGCGGAGTTGATGCCGCGGGCGGCGATCGGCACGTCGCTCTCGAAAGCGCGAGCTGCTTCCCGAACATTGCCGGCAAGTCGCTCAATGAACTCGGCTCCAGAGCGCTGCTGCTCGCGTGCCTGGCCGCGAATCTGGTCCATGGTCCCCGAAGCGAGGTCCTTGGCCGCATCCCCGGCTTCCTTGAACTTGTCCTGGGCGACGTCAGCGGTTGCCTGAAAGGCCTCGCCGGCCCGCTGCTTCACAGTCGCTCCAGCCTCGGTCATTTGGTCCTTCAGGTTCTTGGGAGATCCCGCGTCCCGCTTTTGATTAGAATTCGCGCCTCTGCTCAGGTCTAGATCGCTCATGACGGGTTCCTTCAGGTATTGGAATTGCGGGAGGGATTGAAAGCGGCTCCGATGACATCGTCGGCGGCTGTCTTGAGGGAGTCAGCGAGGTTCTGAGTCATGCGGCTTGCATGCTCACCGAGACCGGCCTCAGCGACTCTGTTTGTTGCCGCGTCGGCTGCCGACATTGCGGCTTCTTTTCCTGCGTCAAATCCCGACTGAGCGGCCTCGGCGGCGGCCCGCTTCACGCCGTCACTCGCTTGGCCCATTGCCTTGGCTTCAACCTTGGTTTCCGGAAGAGCGGCTGCGATGATGGCCCCGATCGCGACGCCAAGACCGGCGATCAGCGCGGCATTGTCGCTGATAATCGCGCGAGCTTGTTGGGGCGCCCTTCCGGCCGCGTCCTTCGCTGCGGAAGCACTGTCCTTCGCCGCATCCACCCCGCTCTTGAGCTTCTCGCCAATGCTATCGGCGGCCTGGTTGGCCCGTGCGCGCAAATCCGCCGCGAGACCGGCAGTCGAATCTTGCGCCTCATCGGCCATGCTGGCGGCCTGATCCCGGGCAGAAGATACTTGATCCGCGAGATTGCCTTGCATAGCGCGCGCTCGGCCCGCCATGTCCTCGAAAACCTCGCCCGCCTTGTCCATCGCAGGGCCGGAAACCTCGGCGGCGCCATCTCGCACGGTCTTCGAGGTGAGCGCCAAGCCGGCACCGATCATCAAAAGCGGCAAGGGGACACCGCGTGCCAAGCGCAGGAGTGGAACCGCCACGGCTGTCCCGGCGGCCACGGTCCGCATCGGGTTGTCCATGATTTGCTGTTTCAGTCCGTCGACCCAGCTCTTTGTCGTGTGGCTGACGTAGTCGGATACTTCCGACTTGATGTGCTGCGGCGACACCTTGTGGCGGATGTCCTCGGCCGTCTCCGAGACCTGCTCTTTCAGCCGATCGACCGTAGCGGCCAACTCAGCGCGACTTCGCTCGGAGTCACGTCTTAATTCTTCCACGGACCGCGCCATCGCATCACCCTCTCTCGCTTTTCGGATTTCTTGTAATCGAACTCACGTTGTTTTGAATTGTTCCTCCTGACCCGCTCCACGGCGATGCATTCCATCCACAGAGCACACTTGGCTCGGGCGAGAGCGTGATCTGATCGTGGCCAAACGCGAGACTGCAATACGACTCACGAGGTGTTAGCGGCAGCTCAGGCGGGAGTAGATGTCAGCCGACCGGGTGCAGGCTGCTGCGTGGTCTGTTCTGTCGACCTTCATGGGGAGAGAGAGCTATCGCCGAATTTTGGTGACGGCCTGAGCCGGTCAGGCGGCGGCGGTTATGGGCTGACGGTCAGTCGGTTTAGCGACGACCTCGATCCCGTCGTTGAATGTCACACCAAGAACGAGTTTTGGCAACTGGTTGTGGCCATCGAGACGACGCCAGCTTTTGTGCGCGGCCTCAAGCAGTTTGAAGACCATCGCGAGCGCCGTCCTGTTGGACAGGCAACCCTTCGATCGGATGGTGCGGTGGCGCACGGTGGCGAAGGTGCTTTCAATGGGATTGGTCGTCCGCAGGTGTTTCCAGTGCTCGGCGGGGAAGTCGTAGAACGCCAGTAGCGTGTCCCGATCCTTGCTCAGGCAGTCGGCCGCCTTCTCGTATTTCAGCGCGTAGCTCTCGATGAAGGCGCCGAACGCCAGCTCGGCGGCGACCTTCGTTTCAGCCATCCAGATCTCCTGCAACGCGCGTTTGGCTTTCGGCTGCTGGCTCTTCGGCAACTTGGCGAGCACGTTCGCGGTCTTGTGCACCCAGCAGCGCTGCTCGCGCGTTTTCGGCCAGACCTCGCCGGCAGCTTTCCAGAAGCCGAGCGCGCCATCGGCGATAACGAGCCGCGGAGGCACGGCGAGCCCGCGCCGCTTCAGATCAAGCAGCAGATCGCGCCAGTCGTACGCGCTCTCGCGGGCACCATCGGTGAAGCCGACCAGTTCCTTACGGCCTTCCGGCGTCGCACCGATCAGCACCAGGATGCACTGCTTTTCGTCTTCGAGCCGCGCCTCCAGATGGATGCCATCGGCCCAGATGTAAACGTAGCGCTTCGCCGACAGATCACGTCCCTGCCACGCGGCGTGTTCGTCGATCCAACCGTCCTTCAGCCGACCGATGGCGGATGCCGACAACCCGGCAGCATCCTTGCCGAGCAGCGCCGCCAGCGCCTCCGAGAAGTCGCCGGTGGAGATACCCTTCAGGTAAAGGATCGGCAGCAGCGTCTCGATCGATTTCGAGCGGCGCATGTAGGGCGGTAGGATCGACGGAGAGAACCGGATGCGACCAGGATCGGTAGCGGCCGCCTCGCGATCGCGTACACGTGGCTGGCGGACGGCGACCGGACCGATGCCGGTCATCACCTCGCGTTCCGGCAGGTGACCGTGGCGCACGAGGCGCTGGTGGCCGTCCGCGGTCTTCAAATCGGCATGCTGGCCGAGAAAGTCTGCGACTTCGGCCTCGACCGCCTTGGCGAGAAGGGCACGTGCCCCGTTGCGCAAGACTTCTGTGAGTTGATCGTCGAAGATTCCTGGCTGAATCAGCTGGATGACGTTATCGTTGGACACGGCATATCGCTCCTTCGGTGGAGAAGTGGAGGCGTCAAGCACCCCCACGATGTGCCGCCTTTCCGATTCCCGCCGTCACCAACTTTCAGCGATAGCTCTGGGGAGAGATCCGGGTCCGTCGTGTGTGCACCGCCACTGTCACATCCAGCTCGCTTCCGGTGCCGACTAGCATCGAGATAGCGGAGCACGATCGAGGGCCCAACTGGGGCTGAGCGCAAGAGCGATGCGGACAGTGGCGAGTGGAGCGCTAAGTCACAGCGTTCACTGACGCTGTTCAACAAGTCTGCTGGAACGAACCTCAACACGGCGCTCGCAAGCTCAGATGCGCTGGACACGATCAAAGCCCGGTCAGGCCGGGTCTGCCCGTTGGTCTGCGATCATGGTTTCAGGGCCGATGGAGATGCCTGCGTGAAGATCGCATTCGCGCTGGCTATCGCGTCAACGACGATAACGAGTGCGAGAAAGTCCAAGACAAGAAGCCTGTGGCGACTCGCGAGGATGCCAAGAAGCGGGACCTGGAACGCAAACGGTCTGAAACAGCAACAACTAAGCCGCAGACGAATGTCAGATACTCTGTAACCAAGCTATCCGCCCGTCCGTGCGGGATGCCGGATCGCGAAACATACGAGCCCTGTAAACGCCGGACGGCAATCGAAGTCTGCAATTAACTCTCTCTCCTTTCAATCGAGAGCAGTCGAGCCGCAAGCTGGCCCTTCAGGCAAGGCCGCGACCGGTTCTGGGGTTGGCTTAACTATCGTCCATGTGCAAGCGTCATGATCCTGCTGCACACAGTCACGGATGTGGCGGCTGCAATGGTTCGCTCGGCGAGGGTAGACCCATTCCTTCCGCTCGCATCGCGGCAAGCGTTCGGTAAGCTGTTGCTTGGCGCTCAAGATTGGCTTTCAGATCAGGGGCGCTCTCATTGGCAGCCAGCCGCTCGAAGGCGATGGCTCTTTCGAGGTAGTGCATTAAAGCATCAATCATCCGCCCGGTCTCCGGCAGTACGGGGATCATTGCTTGGGTTGCTTGGGGCTTATCGTAGCCGCCAAGCTCAGCCTTCCGCAGCCCATCCTGCGGCCCTTTCAACGGCTCAGGTCGCAGCCCTCACAACCAAGCCAAGGAAGGCATGGAGGTTCCTTACGCTCGCTCGAAAGGGTTTAACCTGGATTTTTCATGGAGCGGTAGCAATCCGCAGTTTCTGGGGAACGGCTCAGAATGCGCTCATTGCGTACGTGGACGATGTGTTGTCTTCCTCCCATTGACTAACCCGGTCAGTGCTGCTGGCCGGGTTCTTCTTGCGTGGACTGGCCGTCAGCAACGCCGTCGCTGAGGAGCAGAGCGGCAGCACTGAGGCGATGGCTTTGAGGCGTGGGACCGGAATGGCTGCGGCAATGATCGACCAAGAAGGCCCGCGATGTTTACGGCGCGGCGGCGGGTCCGACACTCGCCCGCATCATTTCCCCAATTCCGACTTTGGGCGGACTCGACTTTCATGTTCTTGATATGTTCTAATGGCCCATGGCCGACCGACCCGCGAGCTGGCGCATGCCGACGATCAAGCAGATGGAAAATATGGCAGCTACGGTCGGCAGAAAGGCTCCGCCCGTACGCGGGTTGGCCCCGGACGACGATCTGCCGCCTGAATACTGGCAGGCCCTGCTGGAGGACCCTCGCCCCAAAGCGGTCAGCCCCGGCCCCGGCCCTTCCGGACGCCTGCGGCAGCTGAGGCAGATACCCCAGCACCTTCTCAGGGTGGATTGCCGGCGCTGCGGCAGGGCGGTCGAGATCCAGAAGGCGGACGCCACCCGGCTCTACGGTCCGGAGGCGGTCTGGAGGGATGTCGGTCAGCGGCTGCTCGATAACACTTGCGGCAACCGAACCGGGCGCCATGAGGAAGACGGCTGCTGGCCCACTTTCGACATGTCGTAGGCGCCGCTCGATGGCGCCGAAGTATCACCCGACGCCCCTTTCCGGAGGCGACCGCAAGGCCCTGAAGAAGGAGCTCGGCAAGTCGCGGGCGATGGCCAACATCCTGGCTGCGCAGTCGACCGAGATGCGGGCCAAGGCCGAGATCATGCTTCGGCAGGCGGATAGGCTCCTCTGTGAAAGCTGGAACGAGCGGATGTGGTCGGATGGCGAGCCGATCGATCCCTCACCGACGATCGACCAAGCTATCAATGCGGGCTTCGCATGGCTGGAAATCCGCTGCCCGCGATGCAAGACGCCGAGCGACGTCGATCTCGGCGCGATGAAGCACGTGTCGACCACATTCATCCATGATCTGGCGAATCGGCTGCGCTGCCGCAAATGCGCGACAGCGGGGCGGCGGCCCTCAGCTACTCTGCTACAACTCGCCACCCAGCCGCGTCATTCTCAAATCGATCCCTGAACAATGTGCAATCTTTACTCGATCACCACCAACCAGGCAGCCATCAGCGAGCTGTTTCGCGTCGTCAACCGGTACGTCGGCAACCTCCCGCCGATGCCCGGTGTGTTTCCGGACTACACAGCGCCGATCGTTCGGACCGGCGCCGACGGGCGGGAGCTCGCGACCGCGCGCTGGGGCGTGCCGTCCTCGTCAAAGGCTCTGATGGATGCCGCCATGAAGCGATGGATGCCGCCATGAAGCGCGCCGAGAAGTTGCAAGCCAAGGGAAACAGCGTCGATTTCAATGATTTGCTCCGGATGGAGCCGGATTCTGGAATCACCAACATCCGCAACGTGAAGAGCAAACATTGGACGCTCGGCGTCGAGAACCGCTGCGCGGTGTCGTTTAACAGCTTCAGCGAGTTCAACAAGGCCGAGGGAGGGGACATCTGGTTCGCACTCAACGGAAAGCGCCGCGTCGAGAACGATGGCAGACACCCGCGGGAAGATATTCTTGCCGCCGTCCGTATGTTCGCGGACTGCACGCCCTATATGCCTCGTTATTGGAAGTGATGCGAAGCGCCGCAAGGCGTACGAAACGGTGAAGAGCGGCGAGCGAACCGCACTTTCGGTCGGGTTGCTCATGCACTGCGGTGAGTTCGTCGTTTGAGTTCAGTTCGAGATATTGCCGTTTGCGCGGTGGCCGCGTTAGCGACGAAGGCAATTGCAATGGACGATAGTGCAAGGAGACGCATTCCACCCTCCCGAACAATTGTTTTGCAATAGATGTATCTTGCATCCTGTGGCGGGTTGGCGCAAGCGGCACGATGTTGATCGCGGTGACGCCAGTAGCGTGGGAGCCACAAGAATGCGGTAGAGTAAGTGAACTCGTTGATTGGGATTGTTTGCGCGATGCACAATCTGGCCATGCTGAATGCGGAGCTTCTGAAGTGCAGATCGGATTTGGAAGCCGTCGAGGAAGAGGTCAATCGACTCGCATCTCGCGATGCTTTGGAAGCGTTGCCTCAACTGAAGGACGCTTCGGCGCGCATGCGCGCGATTGCTGCCAGGATCGAGACTCTAACGCGAGCAATTGCGCAGGGCACCGTTGGCAAAGCTCATTAGGCTACCTTTCTGGCGAGCGTCAACCAACCATCACACGGTTGCGGCCTGCATCCTTGGCCTTATACAGCGCAGCGTCAGCACGCGCCAAAATGTCTTCTGGCGCATCGTTTGGACGAACCTGCGCTATGCCTGCGGAGAAAGTCACCTTCAAGTCATTCGAGATTGCGTCCCAATCCAGTTCCGAAATGATCTGCCGCAACCGGTCCAATCCTAAAACGGCTTGGTCCTTCGTGCTATCAGGCATCGCCACAAGAAATTCCTCGCCGCCATATCTGCCAAGCCTATCTATTGAACGCATGTTGGCAGTAAGGGCGATTGCAAAGCCGCGCAGCACTTCATCCCCGGTCGGGTGACCATACCCGTCATTGATACGCTTGAAGAAGTCTATGTCCAAAATTGCTACAGCACACGGCGTACCTGATCGTTGTGCCCGCGCCATTTCGTCATTCAAAGCGCGCATGACGTAACGTCGATTTAACACGCCCGTAAGTTCATCGATTTGTGCAAGCTCTTCGATCTTGGCGTGCGCAATCTTTAGTTCATTCCCGCGCTTGTAGAGTGCCTCGCGGAGAGAGGCACCATAAAGACCAGTGAATGCGCACCTTCCAAGAGCGGTCACAAAGCACAACAAAGCTAGGTGCCGTTCTGCAAACGAGTGCATCGGCATGCCAATGGGCTGGTTAGTCAGCGTGAAGACAGCCGTGAGGCCAATTGCAGCATAAGCCCAAACGACGCCGGTCTGCCGGGCGGACATTCGCAGGGCACCGAAACCAAGCACCACAAAGATGATGGAGACAAAATAGAATCCGACCTCAGGAATGAAATAGATTGCGGCTAGTTCGATGCCTATGCTTCCGAGGCTTTGCGGTACCGTGAGGTAATGATCCTGAAAGCGGTCATTGAAGTGCAATTCGGAAAGGATCAACGCTATCGCGGTCCATCCAACTCCCGCCGCGACGTACAACGCTGAAGCCGAAACCGATATGGCGCCGCTCAGAGTGTAGAGAAACAGGATGGCAGCATCCAAGATGAAGCTGACCATCTGCGCAAGGTACATTTGCCGCCGCAAGCGGGCGCGCTTTGTCAAACCCTTCTGATGAAGAGTCCCCGTGGCCGTTGTTGCGGGTTGCTGCGAAGCCGATTGCGCCATTGCCGTTTTGTCCCGATTTAATCAGGAAGCCGTAAAGGCGTTAAGATTCGATCCGTAAAGATGGTTAGCGAAGGTTAAACCGGCAAGATTTTGGGACCTTCCAGGAGTTTTGCTAGAAAGCGATCACGTTCTTTATTCGCTAATGATCATGCGGAGCCTTGGACGAAGGAGGCCGTGACTGTCGGCTTTCCCGTCATTGCTAATGGCTGACCGTTCGCGTTCGGATCGCAGCGGTGATTTGGAAGATCGTTCCTGCTACATCGCGAACCTCGACCGTCACGCTCCCATCTGTTGGGCTATCCGCAACTTCACGGATACAGTCGGCTAACACGTATACCGCATGTGATCGTGCGCCTTCGGTGTTGGGAAGTTCTTCGCCTTCATCGTCGATGGTGATGCTTCCGGCCTTGTGGCAATCGAAAAAGTAGCGCGGCATCTCTCGTCCGTCTTTTCGCATAGAACAACCCAATGCGCAGTCTTACATCAGGTTCCTAAGCTCGCGCGCGCTTTGAATCAGGCCGGTTAGGTCATCCACGTTACGGGTCAGGCCATGTCTTTTCATCGATGGCCGCTCCCGTCGATTGAGCGCGCCAGCCAGTGGAAGGTTGCCAATACGGAAAGGGTACGGGGGATGCGAATCCCTACAGCTTTAAGGGCTTCCACCGGCCCATAGGAAAATTCACACGTCCGCAAAATGACGATTCCGACACATCAACTCAGGTGCATCAATCGTCTGGCGATGATCAAGTGTGCGTGCTCGCCACCCGGCTCGCGCGCTTGCGGATCGACCTATTCTAATCTTAGCAGCGAGTGCCGCCCGTCCGACAACATTTAGCATGCCGCGCGTCAAGAAAGCGTCGGACCGCCCTCAGGGCAGATCGAAGGCTTACTCCTTGGTCTCACTTAATAGCATCCGTACCGCATGGAGGGTGAAAGCCGCGGACACGAAGCACCCGTATTCGTGCAACTCATCTCCCTTTGCCTCGTTTGCCTTGTCCACCACCACCTTGGCGCTGAAGGCATGGATCGATCGGGCGCAAATTTCGATAGCCCTGTGAAATCCGTACACTTCCATATCGATACCGGCCACTTTCCGGTGCTGAGATTTGACGGCCGATAACCTCTTTTCACTTGCTATGACAGCAGACCCGCTTGTGAAAGGCGCCAGCTTCGGCTTGGACAGTTTCGACGGACGAACGGTTCCGGAGAAAGACGCCTCAAATTGTGAGATCAACCCGGTTGTTTCCAGAAGCTTGCTCAAGGTTAGGCGCGTCCTCTGATCAATGCTGATCTGATAAGGCTCTGCTTCAAATGCATCCTTAATCCACTTGCCAGACTGATATTCCCAAACCACATCAGCCACTAAAAGCTGGCCGAGCTCGGCATTTTCTTGAATCCCTGCGCATACACCGCTCATCGCAACTACGGCGGGGCTATAAAGCTCAAGGGCTCGTGCGGTGGTCACCGCAGCGTTGATGATTCCCATCCGAGGCAAGAGAATGATTGCACCTGCTTGCCCATCGATTTCTGTTTCCCAAAGATCGAGCCCCTCCCGCTGCACGCTTTCCTCACTGAACCCTGGCACCTTGAGATAAGCGTCCCGCTCCTTCCCAAGGGCTGTGAATAGCAGGAACTGATATCGGCCTTTTTCTTTAGATTGCGCCAGAAAGATATCCAGGGCTTGAGACCAAGTTTTACGATCACTGTAATCGTAGATAATGCATCCCCGCGAGGCGAAAGCACTTTGAGAACGACGCGCCTCTTCTGGATAGGCGGTGATCGCCAATAAGGGCACTCGCTGCAGGCCCGAATAATCAAGCATCTTTAGAAGCTCTACGCCGGCATCTCGCGTCTCTCCGCCGGATACACCAGGCATTCTGATGTCTATGATACACAGATCGATAGGCTTCCTCGCTATTTCGACAAATTGAGCAATGTTGTCGATGCGCTTGATGCCGCTGTCTCTGACGCCCTTCTCCCGTAGACAATCTCTAATGACCGACCACTTTTTCTCATCGTCTTCAAAAACGACTATCGCCATTTTATTCTTTCCAGAAGTGCGTCAAATGCGGTCTCCCACTCAGGCGTCTTATACGAGTACAGCACAGCTCCGAGCACCTCCTGTTTGTACTTCGCCGATAAAACGCGCGCTGCTTGGTGCAACCTTACTCGGTTGCCGCCTACGATAATGTCAGGATACTGCGTGACGATGATGATCTTTGTGGAGGTTTTTGTACTGGCCAAAGCACGAAGGACTTCAATGCCACCGACGGCTTGGCCGCCGCCACCACTTCCATCATCGCCTTTGCTGGAAAACGTCGGCAGAGCCATATCAACGATTACGAGATCGTATGAGCCCTCCATCACCTGAAGAACTGCTTGCCGCACGCCGATCGCGCGTGTGAGCTTGGCGGGCGCGATGCCCTTATCCAATAACCGTCGCGTAAGGTCTTCTGCCTTGTGCTCTTCGTCTTCGATCAGCAGCACCTTCATTCCGTCGATCCGTTCGCCTTTGCCAACTCGACCGTCAGCAAAAATGAAACCGTACAGCGGTCGTCATCGATGTTGTAAGAGGCTGTTGCTACTCCTTCACTGCTTCTTGTGATGTATTTAAGCTTCTTAATGCCTGAGTACCCCTCGACGACCATCGCCTCTTCAGCATTATCCGAGCTAAAATTGTCTGCCAGTCGTTTTTCATGAACTGAACGTTCAGTAACGTCCCCGAAGACTGACGTTACCGACACTCGCAACTGCGACAACCTTTCGAGAGACCTTGTTTGATCCACACAGATTGTAATCGGAGCCTCCGAAGCTCCATATTTTAATGCGTTCCGAAGAAGAACAAACATGCAGTCGTACATTCTATGGACCGACAAACCATCGATAACGATTTCGGACGCGCCACCTCGCCAATTAATCGCTCGATCGTTGATCAAATTGCCACCGTGGGCTTCCTGGAAGATCAACTCTCCTAGCTGCCGCGTAGTTGCACTAACAAATCCGTCTTCTGGTTGTCGAAACCAACTCGCCAGTCGGGTAAAGCGCTCGTGAACTGCATCTCGCAGCTGTCCCCGATATTGACCCTGCAGATCGTCTGCGAAGTGACCAAGATGTTCCTCGATATCATCATAAGCACGCTTCACGAGATCGACCGACATTAGCTTGGCTGCAGTTTGCAGCTGAGGATTTATCTCTTGCCAGCAAAAGCGGATTAGAAGTTCGTTCATGAATTCAATGCTCGGGACTGCCGTCATGGCACTGCTTAGAGTAGCAAGGCCGAGAAAAGTATTCTCGTTGCCCTTTAGTGACGAGCTGAAGATACCGTGCGGCTTGCTATCATTGCGAAACTGCAAAAGATCGCGACGCAAATGTTCAATGAGCCTGTGATAACTGTCGATCCAGGCCCCGTAAGCAGCGACGAACCTATCGTCAAACTTGAGGATGCGGTACGATGACCGCTCAATAATATCTTCTACACCTCCCCGCATCATTCCCGTGAGGGTGTTGTGCCGAATGCGCCGTCCTAGGTATGATTCAATGCCAAATTGACGATTTGTGCAGAATTGTTCGTAAGCCACTTTCGCCACTTCCATTAGCACATAGTCGAACGCCTGCGATGCCGGGATGTTAATCGTTCCCGTCGTCACCACTTGGCCGTGCTCAATCTTCGCTGAACGAGCGGGCACACTGAGATTGTGCTCGATCATCTTGACGTACTGCTGAGCATAAGTGCTCGGGTTGGCAACGAGCCATTCCTGCATTGCGATGCCATCGACGTAGAGACGGCTGTCGTCGAAATACTTCCGCAACTTGGCGACTTGGCGCTGAGCTTCAATTGCGTCGGCTTCCACGAAGTATGCAATCGAATTGCGTTTTTTTCCGACTGCTCTCAGCAGGGCTTGTCTCGTGGTATCGGCTTCATCTGCCGATTTTACCAGCCAATAGAGCTTCTGGAGGGTTTGTCGATCAAGAATCTTGAGGAGATAGCTTGCGATCTGAGGTGTGCCATTCAAAAGCCATTCGATGAAGGCTTCCAAGCTCCCGCGGAACTGCGCGTTGACAGTTTGGCAAAGCGCAAAACGGAATTTGAAATCGACATCATCGTCCCTGCTTCGTGCCTTATGAAGTGCCAGGGCTAGGACCGTCACAAGTGGCTTCGATGCGTCGTCGGAAGACGCATAGAGCCGCTCGAGCTCAGCCTCGGTTAAAAGGAATTCCAATCCTATCGTATGCTCGCAAATGAAACGCATTTCATGCTGGGTAAATCCAGTCGTATTTCGGTTGTTCTGCAAGAATGTGATCAATTGCACGGTCCTCAGAAATGAACCGCAGCATTGAGCTTTGCTAAAGTCGTGGGGATTTCGAAAGCCTTGCAGCGCCTTGGTGAGATCGCGAACCGGTAAAGGTTCGCGCGCCACGAATGCTGCCTCGATTGTCGGCGGTGATAACGACAAAAAGCGGGGCGCAAGAATAGCGTCTACGTACGCACGGTAACGCGCACAATCAGTGAACTCCGTGAATGCGAATGATCGCTGGTAGTACACCATGTCGGCATCGGCGGCGGACACATCGTTGTACAATGCGCGCGCGTCGAATGGAGTCTCTGCGAGTGCCGTCAACGACTGTACGATGCTGGGATCGAGTAGATCGAGCAGAAGGGCACGGATGTCCTCCCACCGGTCGCCGAAATTAAGCGCCGAGACGACTCCAACAATTTCATCAATAAGGGACATCGAATGCGATTTACGCAGCAATCCCCCAAGATCGGCACGAGAAAGCGGTGCCGGGACAAGATCATGTAGAGCGAGAAGCTTTCGGTAGTCGTCGTCCACGAGCTTCTGTTTTTGATGAAGTTGAACGCGCGTGGAGACGCCGGGGAAATAGGCAAAATGCTCGTCTACCAACTCCATAGCTATGAAGTACGGTGCGGGATTTTTAGATTGACCGACCTTGTTCGCGATGCGCTGAAAAGGCTCTTGAAGAGTAGCATCGTCAGGAAAACGAGCCATCAAATAGGCCACTTTGCGCACGCCGTAACTAGAAGCGCCATACAGTTCAATGAACCCGGCCAATGCCTGCATGGCGTCAGATGCCGATGAGGTCGGTATCGCAGCAAACGCCCGAATGGCCTCGATGATCCGGCGCACGTCCTCTTTCCATCCATTCAGATGACCCGCGATGAACCCAACCTCGGAATCGATGGGGACTCTATCCAATGAGTGAATACGTAGAAGACTGGTGTAATCCCTTCCCAGGTTAGGGAAGGCGAAAGCCCCCAATTTTCCCAAAAGAAGTTCGGCGCTTAGCGCAAGATCACTCGGAGAAGCTGTCTTCCGCAGAGCATTCATTATAGACAGCGGGGGTTCTGTTAAGCGGTCGTCGGCGAGCGCTCCTCGGACCAAGTTGCGAGTCCGCTGGTCCCTAATCCTCGTCAGTTGCCGAAACGCCCCAACACGAGTTTTACGAAGGAATGTCGATTGTTTTCGGCCGAACGCGCGCGCTTTAGATTTCTTCACTAGCACAACCCAAAAGTTCTCGGAAAAAGTCGATAGGCCAAGCGGCGCTTTGAGCGTGAAATCGGACGTGGGTGGAAGGCTCTCTCGATCTCACCTCTCCGCGAGAATATGCATATTTTGACAAGCGATAGCTCTGCGCGGCGACTTCGGACGGCAAGATACCGTTTGTTTGCACTGCAAACAGAGGTTTCTTCTGCTTCCTTGATGATTCCTCGGAGTAGCATACCAAAGACGCTACATCCTTAGTTATAAAGTTGTAATCTTAGGCGCTGGCATTTGCCCAGAGTGCCCTTCGCGATCTAGGTTAACACGAGTCAGCCAGAACAGCCTGCAGTGTCAGCTCAGGCTCGGCAACACTCGACTTTTTTGTCTTCCGGCGCCTCGCTGCTCTGAGGTAACTCATTCTCCTGCTCAAAACTCAAGGAGACATTGTCATCAAAGACGTCGGTGAGACTGCCAGCCGCATTAATCCGTAGAGGATGAACGCGGTGGAGGAACGAATTCCGGCCGTTCAGCTTGAATCGGCCGTATGCGTAAGAGTCCACCAGTCGGCGTAAAAGCCCATTTCCCGGGCTTTATCCAACCCGCCCTGGCCACCCTGATGGGCCGGGTACCGCGCGGGGACAGGTGGATTCACGAAATCGAATACGACGGATACCGCGTTCAACTGCACATCGCCAACTCAGAAGCGACGGTCTTCACGCGCCGTGGTCACGATTGGACGCACCGTTTCCGCAAGGTTACGCATGACGCGTTTCAGATAAAAGCAGAGTCCGCGATCATTGACGGCGAAGTGGTTGCCCCTGCCGACGACGGCACGACAGACTTCTCTGTACTTCAGAACGAGCTAAAAGGCCGGTCCACCAAGATCGTGATGGTGGCTTTCGATCTTCTGTACCTCAACGGCCGCGATCTGCGGGCTGTGCCGCTCTTCCAGCGGAAAGAGCTGCTACGTCCGATCATCAGCGGCACAGCGATCCAGTTCAGCGAAAGCTTCGATATCGACGGCCAAGATATGTTCAAGCACGCCTGCAAAACCGGCCTGGAAGGTGTGGTTTCGAAGGTACGTGACGGCCGATACGAAAGCGGCCGTGGCAATGAATGGGTGAAGGTTACATGCGCCCAACGCGAAACGTTGGCAATTGCAGGCTATGCTTTGGACGGTACCAAATGGGATGGCATGTACATCGGTCGCCGCAAGGGCGATGACTTCTTGAACGCCGAGAAAGTCGATCACGGATTTTCCCCTGAAGATGCCAAAGAACTACGGCGAAGACTCAAACCGCTGGTACGCAAGACTCAGCCGTACACGAAGCGCATCGCGCATCGCGGCATTTGGGTTGAACCCGAGCTGCTTGCGGAAATCGAATACCGTGCAAAGAGCGCCGAAGGGAAGTTACGGCATCCGTTCTTCAAGGGGTTGAGGGAGGATTTGGGATGAACGAGGCGTTCGACCAATGGATACAGTGGGCAGAAAAGCCTCCGGGGGACCGGCGAACGATCCCGGCTGATCTTTACCACTCCGTGATGAGACTTCCACCTGAGGATCAGTTCGACCGTGAGAAGGTCAACGCTGCGGCCGAACAACGACAGGAGTCGGTGTGGATTTACGAGGATGGTCACAAGCATATCGGCGATGTGGATTGGATAAAGGTCTTTGCCACCGAAGAGGCCGCAAGGGCATGGCTTGCCAAAAACGATCCTGAAGGTGTCGCTTGGGCGTATCCGATTGAAACGGAGACTTAGCCATGGGAAGCATTTGGCTGTATGTCAGTGTCGAGAACGATTGCGTGAAGGTGTTTGCTTCGTGCGATTCTGCCGTCGAGTGGCTTCGCGATAACGATCCTGAAGGGGCGGCCGTCGAATATCCGATTGAGGAAGAGCACGCGCCGTCAATCGCGCCAAAACGATCAGATATTCAGACGTTGATATCTGCGTTCTTGGAAGCCCGTTCGATCTTGAGCGATTACTTGGAACCGAACATGCCGCGTAGCGCGGGCATCACGGTTGATAAATTGATGGATGCTTTGACTAACGACGACGTTTTGGCGGCTCTGTCGAGAATCGAAGGACGGCAGCGCTTTGGATTGGTCCAGGTCGAGTACACCGGCTGAACAGGACTTTAGGAACTTAGCCGGGACGGGATTAGTTCTCGGTTGTAAGCACGTCGGAGCCACCCATGCCGATAGAACAATTTAAAGGGACAAATCCGCTCCTTCTTCCTGAATTGTTTTTCGTTGGCCGCCTAGAAGGCTGGGCCGTGGTGGAAAGCTTGGTAGGTGGGTTGCTGAAGCGTGCGACGATTTCTGCCCATGGTGAATTCGAGTCAGACACGCAAACTGTTCTGTTCACAGAGGCTTACACGTTCGATGACGGGCAGCATTCGGACACGCTGCATTGGACGATACGAAAGGGGGACGGAGGCAGGTACACCGGATTGGAGAACCGGCTTGAAGGTGAAGCGATAGGCGAGCAAGCGGGTTGCGCGTTCCATTGGAGATACACACGCGACACACCGCAAGCGGCCGGTAAATCCTTCAAGCTGAACTTCGACGATTGGTTCTACGCAATTGATGAGCGCGCTTGCATCGTTCGGGGTAGCGCGGGGCGTGCGGGCATTCCGTTCGCTACCGCGCATGTAACGTATCGGAAGCTCTAAGGCTTCGGCATGAACTCGCGCATGAACTCGCTGGCGTTCTCAATTTGCCTTCGGAGATATTCCGATTGAAGCGCGACGACCTCTTGCAGATTCTGCGCCGCCGCGAGCTTACGCGCATATTCCAACGCAGTCGTTACGTTCTGTTGAGCGAAGCTGAGCGCGAGGTCGCCGGGCAGCTTAGCTTGTTGGAAGAAAAACGAGAATGCCTTCTCGGTTTGGTCAATAGTCTTTTGCACTAGCTCGCGCACGTCGCTAGGCACGTCCACAATTTGGTTCTTCATCGGCTACTGCCACCGGATTGGCGTGTACCGGAGTTTGCGCTCTTCAAGCTCGGTTTGGAGCTGTTCGGCGTAGGCGCGCACGTTTGGGCCGATGAACCGGTAATTCCCGCCAGCCGCATCATCCGCCGCAACTTGCGCCTCGATGCTTTGCCAGACGGCTAGCAAGCTTTGATCTGTTGAGCTTTTGAAGTTCATGATCACTCCCCTACGCTACATCACCGATCAATTAGTTTTATGCTATCGGCGCGGTCCATGTAACAGCGATCCAGCGGGTACGGCGTCCGCTAGGATCAGATCGGCCCAAATCTGAAGAAGCTCACGCCGCCTCTGTAGGTGCTTTGCTCGATTGTACGCAGCCGCGACTGCGTTTTCTGGCTTGTGCGCCAACACTAGTTCTATGACAGCGTGATCCCTAGGATAGGATTTGAACCTATAACCTTCAGATTATGAGCCTTTAGAGCTGCCGGCAGAGGTGTTGAGACTGATCAGGTTTTACTAGCTGGCATCTGTCTGATCGACCCGGCTTGCGCCCCAGAACCGAGGTACATTCAAGAAGCAGGCTATGCTGCGGACGAAGGGTAAGGGCTGCCTTCCTTGCAAATCCCGTAAAACGATCGTACTTTTTGCACGGCAGAAGCCGCTAAGTGCTGGCGCGCCCGGAACGATTCGAACGTCCGACCCTCAGATTCGTAGTCTGATGCTCTATCCAGCTGAGCTACGGGCGCGTTTTTCGCTGACAGTGCGGGCGTGGCCCGCAGGCAGCCCCCGGCGACGCCGGAGGGGTGCGAAAGAGCGCTCTGACTAACCGCTCTTGCCCCGATTGGCAAGGTCCGGATTGGGGAGATTTTGCCGGGAAATGACGGTTTCCGCGCTCGGCCGCCGGTCGACCTACGCCCGCGCCCGCTCGTTACGGACGGAGAGCAGTTCCACGGGACGGTCGGGAATGACGATGCGGAAGGTGGCGCCGATGGTGCCTTCGACCAGATGAATGTCGCCGCCATGGGCGCGGACCAACTCGGCGGCGATGGCAAGGCCAAGTCCGCTGCCGCCGGGGCGGCCGGAGGTCTGGAACGCCTCGAACAGGTGATCGCGGGTCCTCTGGGGCACGCCGGGGCCGGTGTCGGAGACCTCGAGGATGGCGACCGCGCCCTCGCGTTTTCCCGTGATCCGGATCTGCTGCGCGCCGCCCTCGGCCGACGCATGGCTTTCCAGCGCCTGGGCGGCGTTACGGACGAGGTTGAGCAGCACGCGGAAGAGCTGGTCGGGATCGGCGTCGACCGCGAGCCCGCGCTCGATCGCAGCGACCCAGGAGATCGACGCGTCGGAGGCAAGGCCGGCGGTCTCGCGCACCTCCAGCACCACCGGCTCGATCATGATCATGCGCCGGTCGGGCGCGGCTTCCTGGGCGCGGCCGTAAGACAAGGTCGACTGGCAGAAGGCGATGGCGCGCTCGAGCGAGCGCACGAGTTTTGGCGCAAAGCGCTGCACCCGCGGATCCGGCACGCTGGCGAGCTGGTCCGACAGGAGTTGCGCCGAGGCCAGCAGATTGCGCAGATCGTGATTGATCTTGGAGACGGCGAGGCCGAGGGCGGCAAGCCGGCTCTTCTGATGCAGCATCGACATCAGGTCGCGCTGCATGTCCGACAATTCGCGCTCGGCGACGCCGATCTCGTCGCTGCGCTGGCTCGGCACGATGATCCCCGCCGAACTCTCGGGATTTTCGTGGAAGCCGACCAGGCTCGCGGTCAGCCGGCGCATCGGGCGCACGAAGAGATAATGCATGGCGAGATAGACGAGGCCCGCGGTCAGCACCGCGATGATCAGAGCGACCACCACGACGTTGCGGGAGAACCGGTACATCGACTGCCGCAGCGGCAGCTCGTCGGTGACGATCTCCATGAACTGGGCGTTGCCAACGCCCGGCCCGACGATCCGGATGGCCTGGTTGCCGGTCTCCAGCATCATCCGGAACGAGCCGGTGATCGCCTCCCAGGCCGTCATGTCGCGCAGGTCGATGTCGTGCTCGATGGCGGCGGGCAGATTGTCGCTGGCGAGCAGACGGCGCTGCTGGCCCATCTTGATGGCGACGGCGCGGGCATTGATGCTCTTCAGTATCTCGCGCGAGAGCGAATCGGGGACCATGCCGAGCGGCGCCGCATCGAGCACCAGCGCTGCCGTGTTCGCCGCGGCGACGCGGTCGTTGAGTCGGTTGACCCAGAAGTTGGCGATGGCCGGCACGTAGAGCAGGATGGCCGCGATCATCACCAGGGGAACGGTGAGCAGCAGCAGCTTGCCGGACAGCCCAAGCCCGCGCGTCCCACGCGGCAGCGCCGCCGGCGGGTCCCGCTGATCCCCATCCTGGATCGGCTGGAGGTCTGTCGCTGCCACGAAATTCGCCCTCGCTGCCTTTGCCGGATTAAAGATGTCGCCGGGTGAAGGGATTTGGCGCGTATGAAGATGCGGCCCGCCCTCAGCGCGGTCAAATTACAGATCGTCAATCTGCCAAAGTCGGATGTAAGCGCAGATCTGGCGAGTCGCTACCTCAAGGGTTAAAAACCCCGCACAAACAGCGATATTCGCCGGAATTGAGCGCTTGTGCGGCGTTGACGAAAAGAAGGCGCTCGCTTATAAGCCGGCCAATTGTCCGCGATGACCCGGTGTGAGGCCGGGAGCGGCTCTCTTGGGGCCGAAAAAGGCCCGTTTTGGGCAGCATCTTCCGGACTTTACCATCAATTCTACAGGCAAATTGCCCGGTCAGCGGAGAAAAACCCGTGAAGCGGACTTATCAACCCAGCAAACTGGTGCGCAAGCGCCGTCACGGCTTCCGTGCCCGTCTCGCCACGGCCGGCGGCCGAAAGGTGCTCGCCGCCCGCCGCGCCCGCGGCCGCAAGCGTCTGAGCGCCTGAGCCGGACCCCCTTTTTGGGATTTCATCATGGATCGGCTGAGGCAGCGAGCGGATTTCCTCGCCGTTGCCAATGGCGCGCGGGTGAATAGTCCCGCGTTCGTCCTGCAAAGCCTTGACCGTCAAAGCCTTGACCGAGACGACAGCGGCCCGATCCGGATCGGCTTCACCGTCACCAAAAAGAACGGCAACGCCCCCGAGCGCAATCGCATCCGGCGCCGGCTTCGCGAACTGGTGAAGCGGCTCGATCCGGTGTCGATGCAGCCCCATCATGATTATGTGCTGGTCGGCCGAAGGGACGCGCTCTCGCGCGACTTCGCCACCATGCTCGACGATCTGCGCATGGCGTTCGCGAAGCCCGCGCGGCATACGCACAAGGGACGCGGCCCAAAACCTGGCCAAAAAACCGACGGCCCAAGAACCGACGGCTTAAAGCCCGGCCCCGCTCCTGCGACCAGCCGCAAACCGGATTGATGACGAGAGAATGATGACCGACAACCGCAATACCATCCTCGCCGTCATTCTGTCGGGCTTCGTGCTGATCGCCTGGCAATATTTCTACAACATGCCGGCGATGGAGAAGCAGCGCGCCCAGCAACAGGCGCAGGCCGAACTGCAGAAGACCACGCCGCAGCCGACGGCCCCCGGGACGCCGAGCGCCACGCCGCAGCCCGGCACCGCAGGCGCGCCCTCCGCTCCCCAGGCTGCCAATCAGCCGGGCCAGCCGACCGTCAGCCGCGAGGCGGCGATTGCGGCCTCTCCGCGCGTCAAGATCGATACGCCCCGCCTGACCGGCAGCATTGCCTTGAAGGGCGCGCGCATCGACGATCTTGCGCTGGTGCAGTATCGCGAAACGGTCGACCCGAAGTCGCCGCCGATCGTTCTCTATTCGCCGTCGGGCACCGCAGAACCCTATTATGCAGAATTTGGCTGGGTGGCCGGGACAGGTGGCACAAAGGTGCCAGACCGGACCACCGATTGGCAGCAGGAGGGCACCAACAGCCTGACGCCGTCCACGCCGGTCATGCTGAAATACGACAATGGCGAAGGCCTCACCTTCCGCCGCACCGTCGCGATCGACGACCACTACCTCTTCAGCATCAAGGACGAGGTGACCAATGTCGGCAACGCGCCGGTCAAACTCTTTCCCTTCGCACTGATCTCGCGCCACGGCACGCCGCAGGTCTCGGGCTACTACATCCTGCATGAAGGCCTGATCGGTTACCTGGGCGAGCAGGGCTTGCAGGAGAAGGCCTATAAGGCTGTCGGCGAAGCACCCGCGATCGGCAATGGCGGACACGGGTTCGAATTCAACAACGTCACCAATGCCTGGCTCGGTATTACCGACAAATATTGGGCGTCTGCGCTGCTTCCCGACACGTCGGCAACGCTCAAGGCCCGTTTCGTCGCCGAACCCGGCACCCAGATCCGATACCAGACCGACTATCTGCAGAGCGAGCAGACGGTCCCGATCGGCGGCACGACGACGACGAACACGCGGCTGTTCGCGGGCGCCAAGGAAGCCGGCGTGGTCGGCATCAACTTCCCGCTCGCCGGCCATGGCGGCTACAACAAGGAGCTCGGCCTCAACCATTTCGACCTGCTGATCGACTGGGGCTGGTTCTACTTCATCACCAAGCCGATGTTCCTGGGCCTCGACTTCTTCTACCGCTTCTTCGGCAATTTCGGCATCTCGATCCTGCTCGTGACCGTGATCGTGAAGCTGTTGTTCTTCCCGCTGGCGAACAAATCGTACGCCTCGATGGCGAAGATGAAGTCGGTCCAGCCGCAGCTTCAGGCGCTGAAGGAGCGCTACCCCGACGACAAGGTGAAGCAGCAGCAGGAGATGATGGAGATCTACCGCAAGGAGAAGATCAACCCGGTCGCCGGTTGTCTCCCCGTGGTGATCCAGATCCCGGTGTTCTTCTCGCTCTACAAGGTACTGTTCGTCACCATCGAGATGCGGCACGCGCCGTTCTTCGGCTGGATCAAGGACCTCTCGGCGCCGGACCCGACCAATCTGTTCAACCTGTTCGGGCTGATCCCGTTCGATCCGACCACCATTCCTGTGTTCGGCCACTACCTCGCGCTCGGCATCTGGCCGATCATCATGGGCATCACGATGTGGTTCCAGATGAAGCTGAATCCGACGCCGCCGGATCCGACGCAGCAGATGATCTTCAACTGGATGCCGCTGATCTTCACCTTCATGCTGGCGGGCTTCCCGGCGGGCCTCGTGATCTACTGGGCCTGGAACAACACGCTCTCGGTGCTCCAGCAGAGCTACATCATGCGCCGTAACGGGGTGAAGGTGGAGTTGTTCGACAACATTCGAAACTCCTTCAAAAAAAAACTGACGACTGAGGCGACGTAGCCGTCATTGCGAGGAGCGAAGCGACGAAGCAATCCAGAGTCCCTCCGCGGATGCATTTCTGGATTGCTTCGCTTCGCTCGCAATGACGCGGACAGACAGAAAGCTTTCGCATGAATGACGACAAGGATGCGAAGCTGATCGAGGTCGGGCGAAAGCTGTTCACGCGCGACTGGCAGTTCATCTGGGCTTCGCCCTCAACTGAAACGCTGCCGCCGATGGCGGGGCTGGAGATCGCCTTTGCCGGCCGCTCCAATGTCGGCAAGTCCAGCCTGATCAACGCGCTGACCGGCCGCAACGCGCTCGCGCGCACCTCCCATACGCCGGGTCGCACCCAGGAGCTGATCTTCTTCGAGGTCCCCGGCAAAACCGAGCTGCGCCTCGTCGACATGCCCGGCTATGGCTATGCCAAGGCGCCGAAGAGCCAGGTCGCGTCCTGGACCGAGCTGATCCACAAATTCCTGCTCGGACGCGCCAGCCTCGCGCGCGTCTACGTGCTGGTCGACGCGCGGCACGGCCTCAAGGACGTCGATCTCGAAGTCCTGAAGACGCTCGATCGCTCCGCGGTCAGCTACCAGCTCGTGCTGACCAAGGCCGACCAGATCAAGGCCACCGAGCTTCAATCGCGCATCGTCGAGACCGAGGCCGCGCTCGCCAAACGTCCGGCCGCGTTCCCCAACGTGCTCGCGACCTCGTCACGGAGCGCGACTGGGATGGCCGAGCTGCGCGCCGCGATCGCAAAGTTGCTGGAAGAGCGGACCTCGTGATGGCGGCATTCCGCCTGCTGATCGCGCTTGCCGGTCTGATGGGCGCTGCCGGCGTCGCACTGGCCGCTGCCTCCGCGCATGGCGGCGATACGAGCCGGCTCGCAGCCGCAAGCACCATGCTGCTGTTTCATGCAACTGCCATACTCGCGGCCGTCGCCCTGCTCGGACGCGGCCTTCTGCACGACGGAATTGGCATCATCGCCGCGTCCGGCTTCGCAGCCGGCGCCGCGCTGTTCGCGGGCGACCTCACCTTGCGGCAATATGCCGGCCATTCGCTGTTTCCCTATGCGGCGCCGACGGGTGGATCGGTGATGATTCTGAGCTGGCTGGCGGTGACGCTCGCTGCGGTGGTGGTGAAGAAATAAGTCTCGTGCCCCGGACGCCGCGCAGCGCTTCAGCGGTGCGCTGCTGAGCCGGGGCCCATGCCGCTTCTGGATCCCGGCTCAGCGGCGCGGCACTGCGCGCCGCACCGCGTCCGGGACACGAGAGCGGCATGCCAGCCACACTTTGCGCCCCGCCCGCCAATCGGATAGAACGCGGCCCGAGTATCCCGCCAGCGAGATCCGCCTCATGACCGAAATCTCTCCGCTCGACCAGGCCCGCATCCTGTCCGAAGCGCTGCCGCACATGCAGCAGTATGACGAGGAAACCATCGTCATCAAGTATGGCGGCCATGCCATGGGCGACGAGGAGACCGCGAAGAATTTTGCCCGCGACATCGTGCTGCTCGAGCAGACCGCGATCAATCCCGTGGTGGTGCATGGCGGCGGGCCGCAGATCGCGACCATGCTCAAGCGCCTCGGCATCGTCTCGGAATTCGCCGCCGGCCTGCGCATCACCGACGCCGCGACCATCGAGATCGTCGAGATGGTGCTTGCCGGCTCCGTCAACAAGCAGATCGTCGGCTACATCAACGAGGCCGGCGGCAAGGCCGTGGGCCTGTCCGGCAAGGACGCCAACATGGTGAAGGCGTCCAAGACGACGCGCACCATCATGGATCCGGACTCGCACATCGAGAAGGCGGTCGATCTCGGCTTCGTCGGCGATCCCGAGAAAGTCGATCTCACGCTGCTCAACCAGCTGATCGGCTATGAGCTGATTCCGGTGCTCGCGCCGCTCGCGACCTCGAAAGAGGGCCAGACGCTGAACGTCAACGCCGACACTTTCGCGGGTGCCGTGGCCGGCGCGCTGAAGGCAAAGCGGCTGCTGCTGCTCACCGACGTGCCGGGCGTGCTCGACAAGTCCAAGAAGCTGATCCCGCAGCTCTCGGTCAAGGACGCGCGGAAGCTGATCGCCGACGGCACCATTTCCGGCGGCATGATCCCGAAGGTCGAGACCTGCATCTACGCGCTCGAACAGGGCGTGGAGGGCGTCGTCATCATCGACGGCAAGATGCAGCATGCGGTGCTGCTCGAGCTCTTCACCAACACGGGCACGGGAACGCTGATCCACAAGTGAGAGATGAGGCGCCACGCATGAAAGCCGTCATGGCCGGGCAACAGCGCGAAGCGCGTCTTCGCGAAGATGTCCCGGCCATCCACGACCTTTCTTCTGGTGGCAAAGACGTGGATGCCCGGGACAAGCCCGGGCGTGACGAGCGGAGAGCTCGGCGGCACGGTCGTTCCGCCTTCACACGCTTCCTGATGACCCTCCCTGCCGCGGCCATCTCGTTCGTGTTCTCCTCCGCACCGGCTTTCGCCGACCTCAAGATCTGCAATCGGATGTCCTATGTCGTCGAGGCCGCGATCGGCATCGACGACAAGGCGGCGACCGCGACGCGTGGCTGGTTCAGGATCGACCCCGCCACCTGCCGCGTAGTGGTGCAGGGCACGCTCTCCGCCGACCGCATCCTGCTCAACGCCCGCGCGCTCGGCGTTTACGGCGCATCCCCGATCCCGCAGAACGGCAGCGACACGCTGTGCGTCGCGCAGGACAATTTCGTCATCGCGGCCGCGCGGCAGTGCCGCAGCGGCCAGACCCAGGCCGCCTTCACCCAGATTACCCCGACGCAAGGCGCGGACGGCAATTTCGTCGCCTATCTCGCGGAGGATTCCGAATATGACGACGAGCAGGCCCGCCTCGCCGGCATCCAACGGCTTTTGGTGATCGCAGGCTACGACGCCGCGCCGATCGACGGCGTCGACGGGCCGAAGACGCAAGGCGCGCTGGCCGCTTTCCTGAAGAGCCGCGGATTGTCGTCCGACATCCTGTCGTCGCCGAACTTCTTCAAGACCATGGTCGATGCCGTGCAGACGCCGTCTGCGACCGGCCTCACCTGGTGCAACGACACCACGCACAAGGTGATGGCGGCGGTCGCCACCGACGACGGCAAGTCGGTGACGAGCCGCGGCTGGTATCGCATCGACCCCAAGACCTGCCTGCACCCTGACGTGAGCGGCCAGCCGAAGCAGATCTTCAGCTTCGCGGAAGCCATCGACGCCGACAATCGAATCGTCAAGCTGAAGGACAAGCCACTGAACTGGGGCGGCGACAGGCAGCTTTGCACGCGCGAGACCAAGTTCGAGACCAACGAGCAGACCGACTGCGGCGCGCGCGGTTTCGCGGCGACGGGCTTCGGCGCGGTGGACATGTCGAGCGGCGGCAAGACGCTGCGGTTTGCGATGCCGTGATGGTGGAGCTGTGATCGTTCCGGTGCCACGCACTCCGCTGTCGTCCTGGCGAAAGCCAGGACCCATTACCCCAGGATTGGGTTTGGCGAAGAACGACGACCAGAGTGCCCCAATGATCGGTCACGGAGTATGGGTCCTGGCTTTCGCCAGGACGACGATTGAGGGTGGGGCGCCGCCGCTGCGGTCAACGGATAGAGAGTGAAAATGAAATCACCCCGCGCCTTTGCTCATGTCGACACCTGGGTGTTCGACCTCGACAACACGCTCTATCCGCACCACGTCAATCTGTGGCAGCAGGTCGATGCTCGCATCACCGAGTTCGTTTGCAACTGGCTGAATCTGACGCCGGTGGAAGCGCGCAAGATCCAGAAGGATTATTACCAGCGCTTCGGCACCACCATGCGCGGCATGATGACCCTGCATGGCGTCCGCGCCGACGACTATCTCGCCTACGTCCACAAGATCGACCACTCGCCACTGGAGCCTAACCCTGCGCTGGGCGAGGCCATCGCAAAACTGCCGGGACGAAAGCTGATCCTGACCAACGGCTCGGTCGATCATGTCGATGCGGTGCTCGCGCGGCTCGGCCTTGCCACGCATTTCGACGGCGTGTTCGACATCATCGCCGCCGAATTCGAGCCGAAGCCGGCGCCGCAGACCTACCGCAAGTTTCTCGCCGACCACGTGGTCGATCCGACCCGCGCCGCGATGTTCGAAGATCTCGCCCGCAACCTCACCGTCCCGCACGAGCTCGGCATGACCACCGTATTGGTGGTGCCGGATGGGACGAAAGAGGTCGTGCGCGAGGACTGGGAGCTGGCGGGCCGTGATGCGGCCCATGTCGACCATGTCACGGATGATCTGTCGGGGTTTTTGGAGAGGCTGTCCCATTGAATCGTAGCCCGGATGGAGCGCGAGCGAAATCCGGGGGTTTGTTGCGGTGAGACCGCCCCGGAATGCGCTTCGCTCCTTCCGGGCTACGGTCTTCGCGGGTGATGACCCCGAACCAAGCTTGACTCCGTCCCCCCAAATCCCGAAAAAGCGCTCCAATCCGTCAAAATTCCCGCCTGTCTCTGAGGAAATCCCGATGTCCCTGTCCGCCCTCGAATCCACCATCAACGGCGCCTTCGAGGCGCGCGACGGCGTCTCGACCTCGACCAGGGGCGAGGTCCGCGAGGCCGTGGATCACGCGCTGGAGATTCTGGACAAGGGTGAGGCCCGCGTTGCCGAGCGCGACGCCGACGGCAAGTGGAAGGTCAATCAATGGCTGAAGAAGGCGGTGCTGCTCTCGTTCCGCCTCAACGACATGGGCGCCATTCCCGGCGGCCCCGGCAAGGCGACCTGGTGGGACAAGGTGCCCTCGAAGTTCGACGGCTGGGGCGAGAACCGCTTTCGCGACGCCGGTTTCCGCGCCGTCCCCGGCTCCATCGTGCGCCGCTCCGCCTTCATCGCCCGCAACGTCGTGCTGATGCCGTCCTTCGTCAATCTCGGCGCCTATGTCGATGAATCCACCATGATCGACACCTGGTCGACGGTCGGCTCCTGCGCGCAGATCGGCAAGCGCGTGCACATCTCCGGCGGCGTCGGCATCGGCGGCGTGCTCGAGCCGCTGCAGGCCGAGCCCGTGATCATCGAGGACGATTGCTTCATCGGCGCGCGCTCCGAGGTCGCCGAAGGCGTGATCGTGCGCAAGGGCGCGGTGCTGTCGATGGGCGTGTTCCTGGGTGCCTCGACCAAGATCGTCGATCGCGACACCGGCGAGATCTTCATCGGCGAAGTGCCGGAATATTCGGTCGTCGTTCCCGGCGCGCTGCCCGGCAAGCCCATGAAGAATGGCCAGATTGGCCCGAGCACCGCCTGCGCCGTCATCGTCAAGCGCGTCGACGAGCGCACGCGCTCCAAGACGAGCATCAACGAGCTGCTGCGGGATTGATCCGTCGATCGTCGCCCCGGCCTAGTGCGCAATGCGCACGGGGGCCGGGACGACACCAAGGGTCCATCGAACCCGCCCTCCCCCCATCGCGACCAACATTCGGGCGACCTCTCCCGCCCGGAGCCTTTGGCATGGACTGGACCTGGTATCTGTTCCGCTTCGACGGCCGCATCAACCGCGCGCTGCTGTGGCAGGCTCTGCTCATCGTCATGGTGCTGGCGGCGCTGCTCGGGATGATCGACCAGGCCATCAAGGTGCTGAACGGGGCCGCAACTTTCGCCTTCAACTTCAATTTCGACTTCGATTTCGGTGTCGACGACATCTTCAACGCGGTCGATCCCAGGGCCTATCGTCAGCTGGCTACGACCGATCGCGCGACCCTCGTCCTCAAAGTGTTCGGCAATTTGCTATTCCTGTGGATCTATCTCGCGACCGCGACCAAGCGGCTGCACGATCGCGACCGGAGCGGCTGGTGGCTGGTTCCGTTCTTCGTCGTGCCCGCGTTGTTCGACCAGTTCTCGGACCTGCTGCCCACCGAATCAAACTGGGTTCTTGCCCTCGCCTGGGCCGTGCACATTCCGTGGTTTTGGGGCCTCGTGGAAATGTTCATTGTGCCCGGCACCTCCGGCGACAACCGGTTCGGCCCCGATCCACTGGCCGACGTTGAAGATGGCTCCGCGCCCGCCTCCCCTGCGGCAAAAAGCTGGGACCAGCAGAGCGAGATCGAATTTGTCCCGCCCAGTGCTAGCCCACCCGGCGGCATGCATGTTAAGCGGGGCGCATGACCGATGCTCTCTCGATTGCCCGCGATCTCATCCGCTGCCCCTCGGTAACTCCGGCCGATGCCGGTGCGCTGGGTGTGCTCGAACATGTCCTCAACGCGGCAGGCTTCACATGCCACCGCGTCACCTTCAGCGAGCCCGGCACCGCCGACGTCGACAATCTCTATGCGCGGATCGGCACTGACGGGCCGCACATCACCTTCGCCGGCCACACCGACGTGGTGCCGCCGGGCGACGAAAGCGCCTGGAGCGTCGGCGCGTTCTCCGGCGAGGTGAAGGACGGCTTTCTGCACGGCCGCGGCGCGGTCGACATGAAAGGCGGCATCGCCTGCTCGGTTGCCGCGGTGCTGGAGCATCTCGCCGCGAACGACGGCAAGCCGCGCGCGGACGGACAGGGCTCGATCTCGTTCCTGATCACCGGCGACGAGGAAGACGTCTCCATCAACGGCACCATCAAGCTGCTGAAGTGGGCGGCGGAGCGCGGCGAGAAATTCGACCATTGCGTGCTCGGCGAGCCCTCCAATGTCGAGACCCTCGGCGACACCATCAAGGTCGGCCGCCGCGGCTCGCAATCCGGCACGCTGTACGTCGACGGCGTGCAGGGCCACGTCGCCTATCCGCACCGCGCCGCCAATCCGGTGCCTGATATCTCGCGGCTGATCGTGGCCATCTCGGACGAGCCGCTCGACCATGGCAGCGCGCAATTCCAGGCTTCCAATCTCGAATTCACCTCGGTCGACGTCGGCAACACCGCCAACAACGTCATCCCGGGACAGGCCCGCGCAAAGTTCAACATCCGCTACAACGACAACCACACCCAGGCGAGCCTGCGCGAGCTGGTCGAGACGCGGCTGACAAAAGCCTGCGGCAACCGCATCCGCGCCCGCATCGTCTGGGAGCCCTCGAACTCGAACGTGTTCGTGACCAAGCCCGGCCCGTTCACCGAACTCGCGGTGTCCGCGATCGAGGAGGTGACGGGCCGCAAGCCGGAGCTGTCGACCTCAGGCGGCACCTCGGATGCGCGCTTCATCTCGAGCTATTGCCCGGTGATCGAATTCGGCCTGGTCGGCCAGACCATGCACCAGGTCGACGAACGCGTACCGGTGGGGGATCTGGATCAGCTGACGAAGGTGTATCGCGGGATCTTGGCGAGGTATTTTGGGTAGGCTCTTCTGCCCGCCCAAACTCCGCTGTCATCGCCCGACTTGATCGGGCGATCCAGTATTCCAGAGACGGCAGCGACTGAGCCGAGAGGCCGCGGCGTACTGGATGCCCCGGTCAAGCCGGGGCATGACAGTGGTGGATGTAGCGAGAGCGCGCGCCCTCACCCCAATCAATAATCCACCTGCATCAGATACAGCCCGTCCGGCGGGGCGACGATGCCGCAGGCGGCGCGGTTGCGGGCTGCGAGCGCGGCCGAGAGATCGTCGGCGGTCCAGCGGCCTTCGCCGACCCACATCAGCGACCCCACCATCGAGCGCACCTGGCTGTGCAGGAACGAGCGCGCCGAAGTGAGAATCGTGATCTCGCGCCCGTCGCGCAGCACGTCGAGCTGATCGAGCGTCTTCTCCGGCGACCTGGCCTGGCACTCGGTGTCGCGGAAGGTGGTGAAATCGTGCTTGCCGAGCAGGCGCTGTGCCGCCGCATGCATCGCATCGGCGTCGAGCCGGCGCGGCACGCGCCAGGCGTGGCCGGCATCGAGCGCGAGATTGGCGCGGGTGTTGACGATGCGGTAGCGGTAGTGGCGCTTCACGGCCGAGAAGCGCGCCTCGAACGTTTCAGGCACGATGTCCGCTTCGAGCACCGCCACCGGATGCGGACGCAGATGCGCGTTCAAGCCGTCGCGAAAACGGCCCGGCGGAAACTGCTTGTCGATATCGACATGCGCGACCTGGCCGCGCGCGTGCACGCCGGCATCGGTGCGGCCCGCACCGTGCACACGCGCATCCGCGCCGGTCATCGCCTTGACGGCAGCCTCCAAAGCGCCTTGCACCGAGGGCAGCGTCTCCTGCACCTGCCAGCCGAAGAACGGCGCGCCGTCATATTCGATGATGAGCTTGTAGCGGGGCATCAGGCCAGCCGCATCGGCGGCTTGAGCGGCACGCCGCGCAGGAAGTCCGCGGCCTGCATGCGTGCCTTGCCTTCGCGCTGAAGCTCGATAAGGCGGATTGCGCCATCGCCGCAGGCGATGGTGAGGTGATCGTCGAGCACCTCGCCGGGTGCGCCCGCGCCTTTTGCCAGCTCGCAGCGCAGGATCTTCACCCGCGCATTCTCAAGCTCGGCCCAGGCGCCGGGAAACGGCGACAGGCCGTGGATATGGCGCAGCACCTTGCGCGCGGGCCTGGTCCAGTCGATCCGCGCTTCGGCCTTGTCGATCTTGGCGGCATAGGTGACGCCGTCCTCGCTCTGCTTTTTGAGCTGGAGCCCGCCGCGGTCGAGCGCGGCCATGGCGCGCACCATCAGATCGGCACCGAGCCGGGACAGACGATCGTGCAGATCCGCCGCGGTCATGTTGTCCGTGATCGCGAGCCGTTCCGCCATGGCGACGTCGCCGGTGTCGAGGCCAACATCCATCTTCATCACCATCACGCCGCTCTCGGCATCGCCGGCCATGATTGCGCGGTTGATGGGAGCGGCACCGCGCCAGCGTGGCAGCAGCGAGGCGTGCAGATTGTAGCAGCCGAGCTTTGGCGCATCGAGGATCACCTGCGGCAGGATCATGCCATAGGCGACGACGACCGCCGCATCGGCGTCGAAGGCACGAAATTCTTCCAGCGCCTCCGGCGTTTTCAACGTCTTCGGCGTCAGCACGGGAATGCCAAGCTTTCGCGCGGCCTCTTCCACCGGGGTCGGCTGCAATTGCAGGCCGCGGCGGCCGCCGGGCTTCGGCGCGCGCGTATACACGGCCGCGATCTCGTGGCCATGCGCGACGAGCTCGAGCAGCGTCGGCACGGAGAAATCGGGCGTGCCCATGAAGATCAGGCGGAGGGGCATGTGGCGGCGCTCGGTAAGGCTTGTTTCTCCGTCATGCCCGGGCTTGTCCCGGGCATCCACGGTCTTGGCGACAAAGCAAGCAAGGCGTGGATGGCCGGGTCAAGCCCGGCCATGACGGTGAGAAAGAACCTACTCACTCCGCGCGCTTGGCGGCTTTCTCGAACTTCTTCAGCACGCGGTCGCGCTTGAGCTTTGACAGATAGTCGACGAACAGCACGCCGTTGAGATGGTCGATCTCGTGCTGGATGCAGGTGGCGTAGAGGCCTTCAGCATCCTCCTCGTGCACCTTGCCGTCGAGATCCATGTAGCGCACCCGCACCTTCGCGGGGCGCTCGACCTCCTCGTAATATTCGGGGATCGACAGGCAGCCTTCCTCGTAGACCGACAGGTCCTCCGAGGAGGCGATGATTTCCGGATTGATGAAGACGCGCGGCTCGGGCTTGGTCTCGCCGTCCTGATCGGGCTTGGCGAGGTCCATGGTGATCAGCCGCAACGGCTGCGCGATCTGGATCGCCGCGAGCCCGATGCCGGGCGCGTCATACATGGTCTCGAACATGTCGTCGGCAAGCTTGCGGATCTCCGGCGTGACCTTCTCGATCGGCTTGGAGACCAGACGCAGCTGCTTGTCGGGCAGGATGATGATTTCTCTGAGGGCCATGGCCGCGATTTAAGCCGCGCGTTCGATGCGGTCAATCCGGCCGGGAACCCTGTTAACCCTCCACTAACCATAAAACTTCGGGTTTCGTTAACCATAAAAATTAACAGGGCGTTTACCATAAATGTTCGCTATTCGTTCGTGCCCCCAAGCGAATCGGCTAGAAGCAGGGGCATGAACGAGATCATTTTCATGCTCGGCGACTGGCCGGTGCGCACCGTGGACGCGCTGATCGGCTTCGGCGCCCTGGTCCTCATCCTGATGGTGGTGATCGCAGTCGTGATCGCGCGCTCCGGGCGGCGCGGCGCGGAACTCGCGATGGCCAACGCGATCCGCGCCGACGAACTCGAGGAGCGCATCAGCCAGATGTTGCATGCCCAGAGCGAGGCTTCGGGGCGCGTCGACGCCATGACCCAGACGCTGGCCGGCCGCCAGGCCGACATGGCACGCGCGGTCAACGAGCGGCTGGATTCGGTGACCCACCGGGTCGGCCAATCCATGGAGCACACCACCCGCAACACCATGGAGAGCCTGCGCGCGCTGCACGAGCGGCTCGGCATCATCGACAGCGCGCACAAGAACCTCACCGACCTCACCACACAGGTGACGACCCTGCGCGACGTGCTCGCCAACAAGCAGTCGCGCGGCGCCTTCGGTCAGGCGCGGATGGAGGCGATCGTCCAGGACGGTCTGCCGAAGGGCGCCTACGAGTTCCAGTTCACGCTTTCGACCGGCAAGCGCCCGGACTGCGTCGTGTTCCTGCCCGACCAGCGGCCACTCTGCATCGACGCGAAATTTCCGCTGGAAGCGATGACCGCGCTGCATGACGCGCGCACCGACGAGGAAAAGAGGATCGCCACGCAGCGGCTGCGCGGCGACGTCATGAAGCATGTCAGCGACATTGCCGAAAAATATCTCGTCGCCGGCGAGACCCAGGACATGGCGCTGATGTTCGTGCCGTCGGAATCGGTCTACGCTGAGATCCATGACGGTTTCGACGACGTGATCCAGAAGGCGTATCGCGCCCGCGTCGTGCTGGTGTCGCCGTCGCTACTGATGCTGGCGATCCAGGTGATGCAGCAGATCATGAAGGACGCGCGCATGCGCGATGCCGCCGACCAGATCCGCACCGAAGTGATCAAGCTCGGCGACGACCTCGGCCGCCTGCGCGACCGCGTGCTGAAATTGCAGAAGCACTTTGCCGACGCCAACGAGGACGTGCGGCAGGTGCTGATCTCCGCCGACAAGATCGAGAAGCGCGCCGGACGCATCGAAGAACTCGATTTCAGCAAGAGCGATGCACCGGAAGCGCCGCATCTCGTGGCCACCGGTGCTGCCGAGTTGTTCCCGAGGAAGCTTCAGGCGGGGGAGTAGAATATAGAACACACTGTCGTCGCCCGGCTTGACCGGGCGACCCAGTATCCCAGAGGCGGCAGATGGGCGGGCGCTGCTACTACGTGTACATTCTCGCCAGCAAGATGGGCGGCACGCTTTACATTGGCGTAACGAACGATCTCATCCGCCGTGTGGCCGAACACAAATTGCAGTTAGTCGAGAGCTTCACGAAGGAATATGACGTTGTGAAGCTAGTCTATTTCGAGCAATTCGATGATCCCGAGAATGCGATAAAACGCGAGAAGCGCCTGAAAAAATGGAAGCGCGCCTGGAAGATTGCGCTGATCGAGAAGGATAATCCTGATTGGAACGATCTCTATGCGGGGATCGCGGGTCCTCCATAACTCCCGCCTCTGGGATACTGGGTCGCCCGGTCAAGCCGGGCGACGACACCTCACTTGTGGCGGCCAGAATCTGCTAACACCCTGCCATGACCGCACCCGACGCGACCTCCCCTGCCGGCTCCGGCACGGCCCCCACCTCCTGGCGTGACAGCCTTGCCGTTTACCTGCAACCGCGGGTGCTGATCGTGCTGTTCCTCGGCTTCTCGTCCGGGCTGCCGCTGGCGTTGTCGGGCTCGACACTGCTGGTGTGGATGCGGGAATCCGGCGTCGATCTCAAGACCATCGGGCTGTTTGCGCTGGTCGGCACGCCCTACACGCTGAAATTCCTGTGGGCGCCGCTGGTGGATGCGATGCATGTTCCGCTGTTCACGCGCGCGTTCGGGCGGCGACGCGGCTGGTTGCTGTTCTCGCAATTGCTGCTGATCGTCGCCATCCTGCTGCTGGCGCTGACCGATCCCGCGCGCTCGCCGTTCTATGTCGCGCTCGGCGCCTTGCTGGTGGCGACGGCCTCGTCGACGCAGGACATCGTGGTCGACGCCTTCCGGGTCGAGAGCCTGCCGGAGAGCGAGCAGGCCGCCGGGATGGCGTCCTATGTCGCGGCCTATCGCATCGGCATGCTGGTCTCGACCGCCGGCGCGCTGTTCATCGTCTCGGGCTTCGAGAGCACCGGCATCACCCGCACCTCGGCCTGGATGTGGGGCTATGTGGTGATGGCGGCGATGGTGCTGATCGGGACGATCACAGCGCTGGTCGCGACCGAGCCGGAGCAGTCGGTGCGGGCGGAAGCCGCGACGCAGACGCAGACCGCGTTCGCGCGCGTGCTGCACGCGGCGATCGGCGCCTTCTCCGAATTCCTGACGCGCAAAGACGCGCTCGCCGCGCTCGCCTTCGTCGTGCTGTTCAAATTCACCGACGCCTTCTCCGGCACGATGACCGCGCCGTTCGTGATCGACCTCGGCTTCTCCCGCAACGACTACGCGGCGATCGTGAAGGGCGTGGGCCTCGCTGCGACGCTGATCGGCGGTTTTGCCGGCGGCTTCGTCGCGCGGCGCTATTCGCTTGCGAGCAGCCTCTGGATCGGCGGCGTGGTGCAGGCGCTCGCGAACCTCTCCTTCTCCTGGCTGGCCTTCGTCGGTACCAGCCAATGGGCGCTCGCCTTCGCCATCACCTGTGAGAACTTCACCAGCGCCATCGGCACGGTGATCTTCGTCGCCTATCTTTCGGCGCTCTGCCAGAACCCGCTGCACACGGCGACGCAATATGCGCTGCTCACCGCACTTGCCGCGGTGGGGCGGACCTATCTCTCGTCAGGCGCCGGCTTCGTGGCTGATACCACCGGTTGGCCGCTGTTCTTCGTGATCTGCATGCTGGTGGCGATCCCGAGCCTGGTGCTGCTGGCCTGGCTGCAGAAGCGCGGACATTTCGAGACGCTGGGGCCGGTAAGGGTTTGACACCACTGCTGTCATGCCCCGCGAAGGCGGGGCATCCAGTATTCCAGAGAAAGATGTGACTGACCGAGAAGCCGCGGCGTACTGGATCGCCCGGTCAAGCCGGGCGATGACACCGCAAGCGCGGTGAGGACATCGCGTGTGCCCCTACTGCTTCTTGATCAGGCTCCACTTCGTGATCACGGCTTCGCTCATCTGGCCCGGATCGCTGGCGCAGGCGATCTCGTCGACCTTGACCGAGATCTCCTTGCCGGCGAACGTCTTCAGCTGTGCGGCCTGCGCGTCGCCGCTCGGAACGAGCTGGAAGGTTTCGGGGCCGGTCTCGAGATTGCACAGCCCGCTCGGCGGCGGCAGCCGGCGCGGCTCGGAGGTGATCTGGTAGGTCGCAACCCGCTTGCCGACGTTCTTGACGTCGCGCACCTTCATCGTGTTCAGCTCGCCCGACAGCACCTCGCCGGCATTGATCGGCTTGCCG
This sequence comes from Bradyrhizobium sp. F1.13.3, assembly GCF_040548265.1. Taxonomy (NCBI): domain Bacteria; kingdom Pseudomonadati; phylum Pseudomonadota; class Alphaproteobacteria; order Hyphomicrobiales; family Nitrobacteraceae; genus Bradyrhizobium; species Bradyrhizobium sp. F1.13.3. The sequence continues at coordinate 89,719 of NZ_JBEPRI010000002.1, forward strand.
GGCTTCGACGGCGGCGGAGCCCCGTCGTCCTGCTGCGCGGAGACGGCCGGCGTGGCCAGCATCGTCAGCGTTGCGACCAAAGCCCATCGTGTGGCGAAAAGTTTCGTCATGTCGTCTGTTCCGTAAGTCTGGATGGCTAGAACAGGGTGCGCTGCCGCATCGCGGCCGATAGCGTACCTTCATCGAGATAATCAAGCTCGCCGCCGACCGGCACACCATGGGCGAGCCGGGTTACTTTTACGTTGGCGTCCTGAAGCAGGTCGGTGATGTAGTGTGCGGTGGTCTGGCCGTCGACGGTGGCATTCAGCGCCAGGATGACCTCATGCACCTGTGCCTCATGCGCGCGCGCGACCAGCGCCTCGATGGTGAGGTCCTGCGGGCCGACGCCGTCGAGCGGCGACAATGTCGCGCCCAGCACGTGATAGCGCCCTTGAGTGGCATTAGCCCGCTCCAGCGCCCAGAGATCGGCAACGTCGGCGACGACCACGATGATCGAGGGATCGCGCCTCGGATCGGTGCAGACCGTGCAGGGACTTTGCGTGTCGATGTTGCCGCAGGTCTTGCAGACCTGGACCTTGTCGAGCGCGACCTGCATGGCCGAGGACAGCGGCATCATCAGCGCTTCGCGCTTCTTGATCAGATGCAGCGCGGCGCGCCGCGCCGAGCGCGGGCCGAGGCCCGGCAGCCGCGCGAGAAGCTGGACCAGCCGCTCGATTTCAGGACCCGCAACAGCGCCCATCCTACTGGCCGAACAACCCCGACAGCCCCGGTGGCAGACCGAGCCCGCCGGTGAGCGACTGCATCTTCTCCTGCATGGCGGCTTCCGCCTTGCGGCGGGCCTCGCCGAACGCGGTGACGAGCAGATCCTCGAGCACCTCGCGCTCTTCCGCCTTCATCAGCGAGGGATCGATCTTGACGCCCTTGACGTCCATCTTCGCGGTCATGCGCACGGCGACGAGACCGCCGCCGGAGATGCCCTCGACCTCGACGTTGGCGAGCTGATCCTGCATCTCCTGCATCTTGGATTGCAGCTGCTGCGCCTGCTTCATCATGCCGAAAATATCGACCATCGGTGCTGTCCTTGGAAAAATTTGGCTCTAGAGATCGTCGCCGTCCGAACCGTCGGGCGGATCGTCACTGCCATAGTCGGCATTAATAGCGGATTCCGGCGCCTCGGGGGCAAGCCTGCGGACCTCGACGACCTTCGCACCCGGAAAACGCGACAGAACCTCCCGCACGCGCGGATCGGCCTCGGCGGTGCGCGCATGTTCCTGCTTGGCCGCCTGGCTCACCGAGCGCAGCGTCGGCTGGCCCGGCTCGTTGGAGACGATCACGGTCCAGCGGCGCCCGGTCCAAAGCTCGAATTTGCGCGCGAGATCGGAAATCATGGTCTTCGAGGCGTTGGGCTCGAGCGCGACTTCCAGGCGCCCCTCCTCGAAACGAACGAGGCGCATGTCGCCTTCGAGCGCGCCCTTGGTCAGGAGGTCGCGCTTCTGCCCGGCCAGCGCAACGAGTTGGGTGAAGCTCGTGACGCGCAACACGGGCGCGGCAGCTTGCGGATCCGGCGCAGGCGTTGCCATCTGCGGACGGGCACCACCGCCGCCGCCGAACGAGGACGATGGCGATGTCGGCATGCGAACCGGAGCCGCGGACGCCACCGGCCCGGCCGGCGCGTTGCGCGCGGCACTGCCGCCGCTCACGACCGGCGAACCGCCGCCGTTCTGCTCCAGCATCTTGATCGCTTCGTCCGGCGTCGGCAGGTCGGCGACATAGGCGATGCGCACCAGCACCATCTCGGCGGCCGCGGCGGGCCGCGTCGCGGCCTGCACCTCGGTGATGCCCTTGAGCAGCATCTGCCACATCCGCGACAGCACGCGCATCGAGATCTTCGAAGCGAAATCCCGCGCGCGCACGCGCTCGGTCTCGCCATAGGCGACGTTGTCGGCGGTCGCCGGCACGATCTTCACACGGGTGACGAAATTGACGAATTCGGCGAGATCGGAGAGCACGACGATCGGATCGGCGCCGACGTCGTACTGGTCGCGGAACTCCCTGAACGCGGACGCGATGTCGCCACGCGCCAGCGAATCGAAGAGATCGATGACACGGGTGCGGTCGGCAAGCCCCAGCATCTGCCTGACGGCATCGGCCTTCACGGTGCCTGCCGCATGCGCGATCGCCTGATCGAGCAGCGAGAGCGAATCGCGCACCGAGCCTTCCGCGGCGCGCGCGATGATGCCGAGCGCTTCCGGCTCGATCTCGACGTTTTCCCTGGCCGCGATGTTGGCCAGATGCTTCATCAGCACGTCGGCCTCGACGCGGCGCAGGTCAAAACGCTGGCAGCGCGACAGCACCGTGACCGGAACCTTGCGGATCTCGGTGGTCGCGAACACGAATTTGGCGTGCTCCGGCGGTTCCTCCAGTGTCTTCAGGAAGGCGTTGAACGCCGCCGTCGACAGCATGTGGACTTCGTCGATGATGTAGACCTTGTAGCGGGCGCTGGCCGGCGCGTAGCGGACGCTGTCATTGATCTGACGAACGTCGTCGACGCCGGTATGGGACGCCGCGTCCATCTCCAGCACGTCCATGTGCCGGCTTTCCATGATCGCCTGGCAATGCACGCCGAGCGTCGGCATCTGGACCGTCGGGCCCTTCACCGAGCCATCCGGCATCTCGTAGTTGAGCGCACGGGCAAGGATTCGCGCGGTGGTGGTCTTGCCGACCCCGCGGACGCCGGTGAGAATCCAGGCCTGCGGAATGCGGCCGGTCTCGAACGCATTGGAGACGGTGCGGACCACGGCCTCTTGGCCGATCAAATCGTCGAAGCTGGAGGGACGGTATTTCCGCGCCAGCACCCGGTACGGCGTGCTGGCCTGGCCGGCGCTATCAGGGTTGGGAGGGGCGCCAGCGTCGGTCATCGGTCGATCCGCAATGAAGTGTCTTTCGGCCGGCTTTGCGGAAAGGAGCGCGCTGGCGGCCCGAGCCGCCGGCGCAATTCGCTCGGAAAAACAGGTAGGAGACTGACGAGCGACCCGATCCGGACCTCGTTAGGGCTGCTTCCTTCCGGACCTGACCCGGTTGGCGAGTGGCTCGTCCACCGCCAATCTCCCGGTCCCTATTTGGGGCCAAAAGGACCGGAAAGCAAGCGGGCATCGGCTTGAACGGCTGGGCTTCATCGTGACTTGCCCAGCATCCGGGCAATTCCCGGCCTGCCCAGCCGATAGGCTGTGCTTTCACTGCCGGAGGCGCCTTGGTAAGAACGCTGCCGGAACCCCTTCCAACAGAAAAGCGATTGATCCCAATGGTTACACGTCGTGATGTTGCATCGATTGTCGGACTTGGCGCGATTGGCGCGGCGACGCTGGCCTCCCCGGCCGTGGCGCAGACCGCCGATTCCAACGAATCGACCTTCGCCCGCATCCGCCGCACCAAGAAGATGCGGATCGGCGCGGTCGGCGGCGGCGCGCCCTATTACATGAAGGATCTTTCGACCGGCCAGTGGAAGGGATTTTACGTCGACATCGCGAAAGCACTCGCGGAGGACATGGAGGCCGAGCTCGAGATCACCGAAACCACTTGGGGCAATTCGGTGCTCGACCTGCAGTCCAACAAGATCGACATCTTCTTCGGCCTCAACCCGACCCCGAAGCGCGCGCTGGTGGTCGATTTCTCGGTGCCAGTCTTCAACAACGCCTTCGGCATCCTCTGCAAGAAGGACTTCAAGCCGAAGAGCTGGGCCGAGCTGAACTCGCCCGACGTCAAGATCGCGGTCGACCAGGGCTCCTCGCACGACCAGGTCGTCAGCCGCCTGACGCCGAAGGCGCAGATCTCGCGGCTGAAGACCGCCGACGACGCCACCGCCGCGCTCCAGACCGGCCGCGTCGATGCGCAGTGCCTGATCACCATGCTGTCGCTGACGGTGCTGAAGAAAAACCCCTCGCTCGGCCAGTTCGTGCTGCCGACGCCGATCTTCGCCACGACGTCGAATGCCGGCTTCCGCCGCGAGACCGACAAGACCTGGCGCGACTACGTCAACACCTGGATCGACTTCAACAAGGGCCTCGGCTTCATCCGCAACGCGATCATCACCAACATGGAGCTGGTGGGCGTGACCGAGGCGGACATTCCGCCGGGCGTTTCGCTGTAGTCTTCCACTGTCATTCCGGGGCGCCCGAAGGGCGAACCCCGGAATCTCGAGGTTCCGGGTTCGATGCTTCGCATCGCCCCGGAACGACAATGCCGGCTGTCAAGGCGTACGACGAGTAACACACGCATGTATCAGTGGGACTTCGGTATCCTCTGGAGCTATCGCTGGCTCTTTCTCAACGGGCTCGGCGTCACCGTCGGCTTCACCGTGGTCATTGTGGTGCTCGGCCTCGTCTTCGGCCTGTTCGGCGCCTTCGGCACCCTGTCGCGCTTTCGCGCGGTGCGCCTTCTCGCGCTCACCTTCATCGAGGCGTTCCGCTGCACGCCGATCCTGGTGCAGCTGATCTGGTTCTATTACGCGCTGCCGATCCTGGCCGGTGTCGAGATGACGCCGATCACGGCCTCGGCGCTGGCGCTGTCGCTCTATGGCGGCTCGTTCTATTCGGAGATCATCCGCGGCGGCATCATCTCGATCGACCGCGGCCAGCCTGAAGCCGGCGCCGCGCTCGGCATGACGCCGGGACAGAGCATGCGCCGCATCGTGCTGCCGCAGGCGATCAAGCGGATGATCCCGGCGCTGATGAACCAGTCGATCATCCAGTTCAAGAACACCTCTCTGGTCTCGGTGCTGGCGGTGCCAGACCTGGTCTATCAGAGCCAGGTCGCCGCTCATGACAGCTACCGTCCGCTGGAAACCTACACCGCCGTAGCGGTCGCCTATGCGGCGATCCTGATTCCCCTGACCATCATGGTCCGGCGCGGCGAGAAACGACTGGCGGTCGGCGAATGAGCGAGACCCCTTCCAAGATTGAGATCCGGGCGCTGCGCAAAAGCTTTGGCAGCAACGAGGTCTTGAAGAACATCAATCTCGATGTCGCCAAGGGAGGCGTCGTCGCGCTGATCGGCCCGTCCGGCTCCGGCAAGTCGACGCTGCTCCGCTGCATCAACCTCCTGGTGACGCCCGACGGCGGCAGCGTTCGCGTCGGCGACACCCGCTTTGCTTTCGGAGAAGGCACAAAGCTGCCGGACGTGAAGACGCTGGCAAGATTTCGCGCCACCACCGGCATGGTGTTCCAGCATTTCAATCTGTTCCCGCACATGACGACGCTCCAGAACGTGATGGAGGGGCCGGTCACGGTGCGGCGCATGGCGAGGGCTGACGCCGAGAGGCTGGCCCGGGCTCAACTCGCGAAGGTGGGCCTTGCAGAGAAGGCCGACCAATATCCGGCAACGCTCTCCGGCGGACAGAAGCAGCGCGTCGCGATTGCGCGGGCGCTCGCCATGGAGCCGGACGTAATGCTGTTCGACGAGGCCACCTCCGCGCTCGATCCCGAGCTTGTCGGCGAGGTGCTCGCCGTGATCCAGCAGCTGGCGTCGGAGGGCATGACCATGGTGATCGTGACCCACGAGATCGCCTTTGCCCGCGAAGTCGCCGACCGTCTGATCTTCATGCGCGACGGCGTCGTGGTCGAGGAAGGCCCGGCGCGGCAGGTCATCGACAATCCGCAAGCAGCGGCGACGCGCGCCTTCCTCAGCCATTTCCACCGCACCGGCGCGCTGCCGCCGGTTACAACGGCATCGTGATGTCCGAAATCAATCGCGTCTATCTCGTCACCGGCGCCGCCAGCGGCATCGGCCGTGCCACTGCAAAACTGCTCGCGGCCCCTGGCACCGCGCTGCTGCTGCACACGCGCTCCAACGCAGTCGGCCTCGACGCCACGGCGGCGGAGGCCGAAGCGCAAGGTGCGATCGTCGCGAAATGCCTCGGCGATCTCGCCGAGGAGGCTGCGGTCACCGACGCCGTCGCCGCCGCGCAAGCCGCCTTCGGCCGGCTCGATGGATTGATCCTGGTCGGCGGCCATGCCCGGCGCGGCAGCGCGATCGGCACGCCGGCGGATCAGTTCCGCAAGGCGATGGACGAATCGGCGTTGGCGTTCACGCGGCTGGTGGACGCCGCGCTGCCGCTGCTGCGTGCGGGACGAGATGCGCGGATCGTGGCAGTGTCGTCCTTCGTCGCCCACGCGATCCGGCCGGAGTTCGCGCCCTTCGCAGCCACGGCCGCGAGCCGCTCCGCGCTCGAAGCGCTGGTGCGCCTCACCGCAGTCGAGCTCGCCAGGGAGGGCATCACCGTCAATGCCGTGGCACCGGGCCTCATCGTCAAGGACAAGCCCAGCGAAAGCCGGCTTTCACCCGAACAGATCGCAGCGACCGAGGCGCTGATCCCGATGGGCCGCCGCGGACGGCCGGAGGAAGTGGCCGAGATCATCGCCTTCCTGGCCTCCCCGAAAGCATCCTACGTCACCGGCCAGGTCTGGCACGTCAATGGAGGCCTGACATGACCGAAGCAACCGTCGAACGGATCAGGCTGTTCCTGATCGAGAGCCCGATCAAAATGGCGCGCCTCCAGGGCGTCGGCAGCGTCAAGGGCACGGTGAAGCGCGTGCTGATCGAGCTCACCGCGAGCGACGGCGTGATCGGCTGGGGCGAGGCCGCACCGTGGGAAGTGTTCACGGGAACGCCGGAAGCCGCGTTCGCCGCGCTCGACATCTATTTACGGCCGATCGTGCTCGGCAAGTCGGTGCGCCGCATCCGCGCGCTGATGGCCGAGCTCGATCGCGCGCTGGTCGGACATGCCGAAGCCAAGGTCGCGATCGAAATGGCGCTGCTCGACATCGTCGGCAAGTCGTCGGGACTTTCGGTCGCCGACCTGCTCGGCGGCCGCGTGCGCGACACGATCCCGCTGTCGTTCTCAATCGCCGATCCCGATTTCGCCGCCGATCTCGAACGCATGCGGAAAATGGTTCCGGACGGCAATGTCATCTACAAGGTCAAGACCGGCGTGAAGCCGCATCGCGAGGATCTCGATCACCTCGCGGCGATCCGGAAAGAATTCGGCGACAAGGTCGATCTTCGCGTCGACTACAACCAGGCGCTGGCGCCGTTCGGCGCCATCAAGATCCTGCGCGACATCGAGCAGTTTGCGCCGACCTTCATCGAGCAGCCGGTGCCGCGCAAATTTCTCGACGTGATGGCGCAGCTCACCGCGGCGCTTGAGACACCCGTGCTCGCGGACGAAAGCTGCTTCGACCGCCGCGACATGATGGAGGTGGTGCGCCGCGAGGCGGCAGATGCCGTCTCGATCAAGCTGATGAAGGCCGGCGGCCTGTTCGAGGCGCAGGCGATCATGGCGATCGCCGACATCGCCGGCCTCCCCGGCTATGGCGGCACGCTGTGGGAGGGCGGCATCGGGCTTGCCGCCGGCACGCAGCTGATCGCAGCGACGCCGGGGATCTCGCTCGGCTGCGAATTCTACATGCCGCACCATGTGCTGACCGAGGACGTGCTGGAAGAGCGCGTCGCCAATCGCGGCGGCCACGTCGTGGTGCCCGACGGCCCCGGCCTCGGGATTCGTGTGAGCGAAGCCTCGGTCCGCGCCAATGCGCGGGTGCTTGCGGAGGCGTAAAGGCACGCCCCCACCGTCGTCCTGGCGAAGGCCAGGACCCATTACCCCAAGGAGAAGTTTGTGGCACGAAGTTGGTAACCCCGAATCTTCGCCAAACCGAATCCTGTGGTAATGGGTCCTGGATCTGCGCTGCGCTTGTCCAGGACTACGATCGCGTATGCGGCCCCTGCGGAGCCTCATCCTTCCCCAATCAGATTCGGTATCGTATGGTCGGAGCCAATATTCAGGGGTTCCGCCCCGCCACGCCCGACTCCCATCGGGCCATCCGGAAACCTTCATGTCCGAACCCGCCTGGTCGCTGCACTCTCGCCTGAAAGAGGACACCATCGACATCGGCGATTTGCCGCTGTCCAAGGTATTGGTCATCAAGGACGCGCATTATCCCTGGCTGCTGCTGGTGCCGCGGCGCGCGGATGCGGTCGAGATCATCGATCTCGACGAGGTGCAGCAGGCGCAGCTGATGACCGAGATCTCCCGCGTCTCGCGTGCGCTGAAGGAGATCACCAGATGCGACAAGCTCAACATCGCGGCACTCGGCAACCTCGTGCCGCAGCTTCACGTCCACGTCATCGCGCGCCGCACCAGTGACGCCGCCTGGCCGCGGCCGGTATGGGGCGTGATGCAGCCCTTGGCGCACGACGCCACGGAGGTGCAGACTTTCATCAGCGCGCTTCGCCGCAAGATCTGGTTGGGTTGAAAGAACAAGAAATGTCAGCATTCGACTCGTTTCCGCTGGGGCAGCCGGCCTTCGTCACCAACATTCTCGACCGCGCGGCGCATCTGCGGCGCGACGACGAAAAGCTGTTCGCGATGGAGCAGAAGCCGTCGTCGCGCGCCTATGTCGTCTACCGCGACTCGCTGCTGGTGAAGCGCGAGGGCGAAAAAGTGCGCGCGCTGCTCGGAATCGACGAGGCGCTGAAATGCGGCGCCAATCCCGGCACGATTTTTCTCGGCCTGCGCGACGGCGCCGCGATGTTCGGGATGGGCCTGTCGCAGGCCGCGTCCGAGAAGCTGATCGGGCGCGAAGACTACGCGCTGAGCGAGCTGCGCGGCATGGCGATGCAGGGCGCGGTGCCGCCGAAGGAGCTGTCGGCGATCGCGATGGCGAAGTCGATGGTGAGCTGGCACCAGCGCCACGGCTATTGCGCCAATTGCGGCACGCGTACCGGGATGAAGGAAGGCGGCTGGAAGCGGGAGTGCCCGAGTTGCAAGGCCGAGCATTTCCCCCGCACTGACCCGGTCGTGATCATGCACGTCGCCGCCGGCGACAAATGCCTGCTCGGCCGCCAGAAGCAGTTTCCGCCGGGCATGTATTCCTGCCTCGCCGGTTTCGTCGAGGCCGCCGAAACCATCGAGGACGCGGTGCGCCGCGAGATCCTCGAAGAGTCCGGGATCCGCTGCACCGACGTGCAATATTACATGACCCAGCCTTGGCCCTATCCGTCGTCGCTGATGATCGGCTGCAGCGCGCGGGCCGTGAGTGAGGACATCGTCGTCGATCATTCGGAGCTGGAGGATGCGCGCTGGTTCACGCGCGAGGAGGCCGCCTTGATGCTGACGCGGACCCATCCCGACGGGCTCGCCGGTCCGCACCCGTTCGCCATCGCCCATCATTTGCTCGGCCGCTGGGTGCACGACAAGAGCTGAGACCGGAGATGGCGCCCTCTGTGATCGCGCCGCGCGTCCTCTGCATCGGCATTCCCGTGCGCGACCTGACCTTTCGGGTCGAGGCCGTGCCCGCGCGCGGCAGCAAGGCCAATGCCACGCACCTCGCGGAGATCTGCGGCGGCAACGCGCTCAATGCCGCGATCGCCATCGCGCGGCTTGGCGGCCGCGTCTCCTTCGCGGGCCCCATGGGCGATGCCCGGGAGACGTCGAGCCGCTTCATCCTCGAACGGATGGAAGTTGAAGCGATCGAGACCACGCACATCGTCCGCATGCCGGGGCTCACGACGCCGGTGTCGGCGATCATGATCGAGCCCTCGGGCGAACGAACCCTCACCATCTATCGCGATCCCATGTTGTCGACCGTGCAGCTGCCGGACGCCGACAAGCTGCTCGCCGATTGTCAGGCGGTCCTCGTCGAGAGCCGCTGCGCATCGTTCTGCACGGACCTCTGCACTGAGGCACGCCGGCGCGGTATTGCCGTCGTCGTCGGCGTCGATCGCGCGATGTCGCTGCAGGACAGCCTGCTCACGGCCGCCTCGCATTTGCTGTTCGCCAGTGAACAGGTGCAGGAGACCGCCGGCATCACCGATGATGGCGAGGCGTTGCAGCGCCTGGCCGCGCTCACGCCCGCCTTCCTCGCCGCCACCCGCGGCCCGCGCGGCACGATCTGGCTGAACGAGAGCGGCGAATTGGAGCAGACGCCGGCGGTCTCGGTTCAGGCGGTCGATACGCTCGGCGCGGGCGACGTCTTCCAGGGCGCCTTCACGCTTCGCCTTGCTGAAGGCAGCGGCGCGCGGCAGGCGCTGCAATTCGCCGCGGGCGCCGCGGCGCTGAAATGCACCCGCCACGGCGGCGGCCTGGCCGCCCCGCAACGTCTTGAAGTCGAAGAGCTTTTGAACACGCCGCGCGCGACGACGCTCGGACGGACGCCGAGATTATAGACTTGCTATAGAAAGATTTTCTCTATATCAGGGAAATCAACCCTTGATATGGAACAAAGTTCTTCAAATGACCGATCTCGCCGTCCCGCTCCCCGAGACCAGCCGCCGCCTCGACGCCATCGACCGCAAGATTCTGATGGTGCTCCAGGACGATGCCTCCCTCTCCGTCGCCGAGATCGGCGACCGCGTCGGCCTGTCCTCGACCCCCTGCTGGAAGCGTATCCAGCGCCTGGAGGCAGACGGCGTGATCACCAAGCGGGTGGCGCTGGTCGACCAGAACAAGATCGGCCTCGGCATCTCCGTGTTCGTGTCGGTCGAGAGCTCCGACCATTCCGACGCCTGGCTGAAGAAATTCGCCGAAGCCGTCAGCGCCATGCCCGAGGTGATGGAGTTCTATCGTATGGCCGGCGACGTCGACTACATGCTGCGCGTCGTCGTCGCGGACATGCAGGCCTATGACGTGTTCTACAAGAAACTGATCAGCGCCGTGCCGCTGAAGAACGTCACCTCGCGCTTCGCGATGGAGAAGATCAAGTCGGTCACCGCGCTGCCGATCCCGGCGGTGGTGGCGGCTTAGACGTCACCACCGAGAAGCTGTCATCGCCCGGCTTGACCGGGCGATCCAGTACTCCGTGACGCCTGAAATCGATCGAGAAGCCCCGGCGTACTGGATGCCCGCCTGCGCGGGGCACGACAGCAAGTGAGGCTAGCCTCGCGCCTCAGATCTTCTGATTGTACTCGCCGACTTCGGGATGGGTGCGCAGCACGCTGTTCACCATCTCGAACATGTCGTGCATGCGCTGCTCGGAGACCGGGCTCTCGACCACGACGACGAGCTCGGGCTTGTTGGAGGAGGCACGCACCAGGCCCCAGCTGCCGTCCTCGACCGTGACGCGGACGCCGTTGACGGTGACGAGATCGCGGATCGACTGGCCGCCGATCTTGGCGCCCTTGGTCTGCAAGCCCTCGAAGTGCTTCACCACCTTGTCGATGACGCCGTACTTCACCTCGTCGGCGCAATGCGGCGACATGGTCGGCGACGACCAGGTTTTTGGCAGCGCGTTCTTCAGATCGGCCATCGACTTGCCGGGGGCGCGGTCGAGCATGTCGCAGATCGCGAGCGCCGAGACGAGACCGTCGTCATAGCCGCGTCCATACGGCTTGTTGAAGAAGAAATGGCCGGACTTCTCGAAGCCGGCGAGCGCACCCGTCTCATGGGTGCGGCGCTTCATGTAGGAATGGCCGGTCTTCCAGTAGGTGGTTTTTGCACCCTGCTTCTGCAGCACCGGATCGGTGATGAAGAGGCCGGTCGACTTCACGTCGACGATGAACTGCGCGTCCTTGTGGATTGCCGACATGTCGCGCGCCAGCATCACGCCGACCTTGTCGGCAAAGATCTCCTCTCCGGTGTTGTCGACGACGCCGCAGCGATCGCCGTCACCGTCGAAGCCGAGGCCCACATCGGCCTTGTGCTGCAGCACCGCGTCGCGGATCGCGTGCAGCATCTCCATGTCTTCGGGGTTCGGATTGTATTTCGGGAAGGTGTGGTCGAGTTCGGTGTCGAGCGGGATCACCTCGCAGCCGATCGCCTCCAGCACCTGCGGCGCGAACGCGCCGGCGGTGCCGTTGCCGCAGGCCGCGACGACCTTGAGCTTGCGCTTGAGCTTCGGGCGGCTGGTGAGATCGGCGATGTAGCGCGCCGGATAATTCTCGTGGAATTGATAGGAGCCGCCGGCCTTGTTTTTGAACTCGGCGCCCAGCACGATCTCCTTCAGCCGCGTCATCTCGTCGGGACCGAAGGTCAGCGGGCGGTTGGCGCCCATCTTCACGCCGGTCCAGCCATTGTCGTTGTGAGAGGCCGTGACCATGGCGCAGCAGGGCACGTCGAGGTCGAACTGCGCGAAATAGGCCATCGGCGTCACCGCGAGCCCGATGTCGTGCACCTTGCAGCCTGCTGCCATCAAGCCGGAGATCAGCGCATATTTGATCGAGGCCGAATAGCCGCGGAAATCATGACCGGTGACGATCTCCTGGCTGACGCCGAGCTCCGCGATCAGCGCGCCCAGCCCCATGCCGAGCGCCTGGATTCCCATCAGGTTGATTTCCTTCTGGAACAGCCAGCGCGCGTCGTATTCGCGAAAGCCCGTGGCCTTCACCATCGGCTCGGATTCGAAGGCATAGGTGTTGGGCAGCAACACGGATTTCGGCTTGGGGAACATTGAGACGGTCTCGTGAAAAAGAGCCAGGATTTGATGCAGCCTTAGCGAATGCCGGGCTGCAGCGGAAGGCGGGAATGGCAGCTTATGGATGATAATTGCGGCAGTTTGGTAACGGGGAAATCTGGCCGCGGTCGGAATAGAGATTTTCTTGAAATATGCGGTCGCCGGAGCCTTTGAGAGACCCTTACTGCTCCAGCACCATCTGACCGTTGGCGTATTCGAAGCGCTTGAGGCGGGAGAGGAAGGAGAGGCCGAGCAGGTTCTCGGACAGCGCCTCGTCCGGCAGCACCATGGCATCGACATCGCGTACCACGAGGCCGCCGACATCGAGCATGGCGATGCGGGTGCGCGCGGCCTTGATGGTGCCGTTGGCGGTGGAGACGGTGGCATTGTAATCGCTGCGCGAGGGACGCAGGCCGAAACGGGCAGCCGAGGTCTCGTTCAGCGCAACCACGGAGGCGCCGGTGTCTACCATGAAGCCAATGCGCTGGCCTTCGATCCGGCCATCGGTTTGGAAGTGGCCGCGGCCGTCGCGGGGGATGTTGAGGCTGCGGCCGCCGGCCGGCGCCATGGACGCGACTGCTACCGTGCGCGGCACCGACGTCGCCGAGGCGGAGCTCATCCTGTCCGCCATCTGGGCCATGAAGGTGCCAAGGCCGATCATGATCGCCGCGAAGATCATTATGTTACGCATCACACCACTTCCGAGCCGGAAGCTCGATTTCACCACGCGGCAGGCCGCTCCGCGAGCGACGCTGCGGCCAGAGCTGTGCTATTTTGACGAAAAGGATGAGCGGACGGTTAATGGGTCTTCGTAACGCTCACGTCCCGCGCGGCTTGACCCGCCGGGTCGGCAGCGCATTCGCCGGATCTTCCGGCCAGGGATGGCGCGGGTAGCGGCCGCGCAAATCGGAGCGCACGGCATTGTAGCTGCCGCGCCAGAAACCGGGGAGATCTCGGGTCACCTGCACCGGGCGTTGCGCCGGCGACAGCAGCTCGAGCACCAACGGCACCTTGCCGGCGGCGATCGACGGATGGGTGTTGAGGCCGAACAATTCCTGGAGCCGCACCGCGATGGTCGGCCCCTGCTCGGCTTCATAGTCGATCGCGAGCACGCTGCCGGTCGGCGCCTCGAAATGCGTCGGCGCCTCGCGGTCGAGCCGCGCGCGCATCTCCCACGGCAGCAACGTCATCAGTGCGTCGGAGAGATCGCCGGCGGAGATATCCTTCAGCGCGATCTTGTCGTAGAGCGCCGGCACCAGCCAATCGTCGCGCCGCGCGATCAGCCCGTCGTCCGAAAGATCCGGCCAGCTGTCGCCTTCGGCCTTGCGCAAAAACATCACGCGATCGCGCCATTGTTTGGCGGCCTTCGACCAGGGCAGCCGGTCGAGGCCGGCGGCGATCAGCCCGTCCGCCAAGATGCGCGCGGTGTCCTCCGAAGGCGATACGGCAAGTGTCGCCTCGGAGAGAGTGATCGCGTGCAGCGCGCGCTTGCGCCGCGCCCGCAACGCCATCGCGCCGCGATCGAACGATATCTCCTCGACGGATTCGATATGCTCGGCGAAATGCTGCTCGATCTCGTCCTGCGAGATTTGCGCTGCGAGCAGAATGCGTCCGCTCGCCGCCGTGCCTGTCATCTCGCCGATCGCGATATAGGGCGCGCGGGCGAGTGACGAGGTCTGATCGACGGCGGCACCACGGCCGTTGGCGAGCACGAAGCTGCCATTGCCGCGGTTGCGCGCGACGCGATCCGGGAAGGCGTAGGCGAGCATCAGGCCGGCCGAGAGGTCACCTTCTCCGGTCGCCGCCTTCTCTGACGCCGCCACCTGCGAGGCCCAGCGCCGCGCGAGGTCGCGCGCGCTTGCTGCACGCGGGGAATGGTCGCGGCGGAACTGATCGCGCCGGTGCTCGAGATCGACGCTGTCGCCGCCGAGCCCGCGCTCGGTGATGATGGCGGCGATCTCGGCGGCGGCGTCGCCCTCGCCGGCACGATGCGAATCCACGATCATGCGCGCGAGCCGCGGCGGCAGCGCCAGCGCGCGCAGGCTCTTGCCTTCCGCGGTAATGCGGCCGTCGCCATCGAGCGCATTGAGCTCGGAGAGCAGGCTTTTTGCTTCTTTCCAGGCCGGCTGCGGCGGCGGGTCGAGAAACGACAGCGCGGCAGGATCGGCGACGCCCCATTGCGCGAGATCGAGCACCAGCGAGGACAGATCGGCGCTGAGGATCTCGGGCTGGGTGTAGGGCGCGAGCGAGGCCGTCTGAGGTTCGTCCCAGAGCCGGTAGCAGACACCGGGCTCGGTGCGGCCGGCGCGGCCGCGGCGCTGGTCCGCCGCCGCGCGCGAGACGCGCACGGTCTCGAGCCGGGTCAGGCCGATGTCGGGCTCGTAGCGCGGCACGCGGGCAAGACCGGAATCGACCACGATGCGCACGCCCTCGATGGTCAACGAGGTCTCCGCGATCGAGGTCGCCAGCACCACCTTGCGCGTGCCCTTGGGCGCCGGCGAGATGGCACGGTCCTGCACGGCGGCGTCGAGCGCGCCGAACAGCGGCACGATTTCGATGCTGGAATCCTGCACGCGTTCGCCGAGGAAATTCTGGGTGCGGCGGATTTCAGCGGCGCCCGGCAGGAACGCCAGCACCGAGCCGGCATCGGCGCGCAGTGCCGAGGCGATCGCATCCGCCATCTGCCGTTCCACCGGCACGTCCGCCTTGCGGCCGAGATAGCGCGTCTCGACCGGAAAGGCGCGCCCCTCGCTTTCGACGACGGGCGCTTCGCCGAGCAATCTTGCCACGCGGGCGCCATCGAGCGTTGCCGACATCACGAGGATGCGCAAATCCTCACGCAGGCCGGTTTGCGCATCGCGCGCCAGCGCGAGGCCCATGTCGGCATCGAGCGAGCGCTCGTGGAATTCGTCGAACAGGACGGCGGCGATGCCCGACAGCTCGGGATCGTCGAGGATCTGGCGGGTGAAGATACCCTCCGTCACCACCTCGATGCGGGTCGCGCGCGAGATCTTCGAGCCGAAGCGGACGCGATAGCCGACGGTCTCGCCGGCGCGTTCGCCCAGTGATTTGGCCATGCGGTCGGCGCTGGCGCGCGCCGCGATGCGCCGCGGCTCCAGCACGATGATCTTCTTGCCCTTCGCCCATGGGGCATCGAGCAGCGCCAGTGGCACGCGCGTGGTCTTGCCGGCGCCCGGCGGCGCCACCAGCACGGCGGCGTTATGCGCCTCCAGCGTGCGCGAGAGGTCGTCGAGCACGGCATCGATCGGGAGGGGCGTGTCGAAACTGCGGGGCAAAGAACTATCCGATCGTCATGCCCGGGCAATAGCGCGAAGCGCGTCCTCGCGCAGAAGTCCAGAGCATCCACGTTCTTTCAGCCGAGAGTGAACAAGACGTGGATGGCCGGGACAAGCCCGGCCATGACGGTTTTAGCCCGACAACGACATGTAACTTTCAGCCCTGCACCGGCGGCCGTCCGACACTCTCATAAACGAAGCCGGCCGCAGCCATCTCCTCGGGGCGGTAGATGTTACGCAAGTCGACGATGACGGGCTGCGCCATGGTCGCCTTCAGCCGGTCGAGATCGAGCGCACGGAACTGCACCCATTCGGTGACGATGACGATCGCATCGGCGCCTTCCGCGCAGGAATAGGCGTCCTCGCAATAAGTGATGCTGGGCAGCTCGCTCTTCGCCTGCTCCATGCCGACGGGATCGAAGGCCTTCACCTTCGCGCCCATGTCGATCAGGCCCGTGACCAACGGGATCGACGGCGCATCGCGCATGTCGTCGGTGTCGGGCTTGAAGGTGAGGCCGAGCACGGCGATGGTCTTGCCGCGCAGCGAGCCGCCGAGCGCCTGGCTCACTTTTCGCGCCATCGCCCGCTTGCGGTTCTCGTTGACCGCCAGCACGGATTCGACGATGCGCAAGCTCACGTCGTAGTCCTGCGCGATCTTGATCAGCGCCTTGGTGTCCTTTGGGAAGCACGAGCCGCCGAAGCCGGGACCGGCATGCAGGAATTTGGTGCCGATGCGGTTGTCCAGGCCAATGCCGCGCGCGACTTCCTGCACGTTGGCGCCGACCTTCTCGGAGAGGTCCGCGATCTCGTTGATGAAGGTGATCTTGGTCGCGAGGAACGCATTGGCGGCGTATTTGATCATCTCGGCGGTGCGGCGTTCCGTGAACATCAGCGGCGCCTGGTTCAGTGACAGCGGCCGATAGATGTCGCTCATCACCTTGCGGCCGCGTTCGTCGGCGGTGCCGACGACGATGCGGTCGGGGAATTTGAAGTCGCGGATCGCCGCGCCCTCGCGCAGAAACTCAGGGTTCGAGGCGACGACGACGTCGGCCTTGGGGCTGGTTTCGCGGATGATGCGCTCGACCTCGTCGCCGGTGCCGACCGGTACGGTCGACTTGGTCACGACGACGGTGAAGCCGGACAGCGACTGCGCGATCTCTTTCGCGGCCGCATAGACGTAGGACAGATCGGCGTGACCGTCGCCGCGGCGCGAGGGCGTGCCGACCGCGATGAAGACAGCATCGGCATCCGCGACCGGCTTGGACAAATCGGTGGTGAACTCCAGCCGCTTGGCCTTGACGTTGGTCGCGACCAGTTCGTCGAGCCCGGGCTCGTAGATCGGTATCTCGCCGCGATGAAGGGCCGCGATCTTCTTCTCGTCCTTGTCGACGCAGATGACGTCGTGACCGAAATCCGCAAAGCAGGCCCCGGACACCAGTCCCACATAGCCCGTGCCGATCATAGCAATGCGCATGAAAAACCCTGTTTGGCTTGGTTAACGAAACCGCAATTCTAGGGCGGTTTAGCATTTTCCCGGGGGGAGGGAACAGCCCGCGTGCAAAAAACGGCACGGCAATTGTACCGGTTAAGAAATCGTAAGTCGCAAGGCGCCAAACTGCTCCGCGTTTACACAGATCCCGTCGGAACACGCCTCGAAAAGAGACATCATGGCACTATCAGGCACAATCGCCGCGAGCGGGGGACTCAAGGCCCCTTCCGCTACGCGTGTCGATTGGGTCGACTACGCCAAGGGCATCTGCATCGTCATGGTCGTGATGATGCATTCGGTGCTGGGGGTCGAGCTTGCCGCCGGCGAGACCGGTTTCATGCATGTCTTGGTGGCCTTCGCAAAGCCGTTCCGGATGCCGGATTTCTTCCTGATTTCGGGTCTGTTCCTGCCACTGGTGATCGACCGGGACTGGCGAACCTATCTCGACCGCAAGGTGGTGCATTTCGCCTATTTCTATGTCGTCTGGGTGACAATCCAGTTCGGCTTCAAGGCCCCCGCATTTGCAGCGGAAACGAGCTGGCGCGACGCCGGCTTGCTCTATCTGGAATCCTTCGTCGAGCCGTTCGGCACGCTGTGGTTCATCTACCTCCTGCCGATCTTCTTCGTCGTCACAAAACTGACACGGCGAATCCCGCCGCCCGCGATCTGGCTCATCGCGGCCGCACTGGAGACGGCGCGTGTCGCAACCGGCTGGACCGCGATTGACGAGTTCTGCTCGCGCTTCGTCTATTTCTATTCGGGCTATCTGTTCGCGCCCTACGTGTTCGCGCTGTCGGACCGCGCGCGCAATCATCCCGCATGGGCGCTGACAGCGCTCGCGACATGGGCGTTGGTCAATGCCGGCCTCGTTGCGCTCGGGGCCGGCGAATGGAAAATCGTATCGCTCGTGCTCGGCTTCGCCGGCGCCTGCGCCATCATCACGATGGGCACGCTGCTCGCGCGCGCGCAATGGCTGAACGTCTTCCGTTTCTGCGGCGAGCATTCGATCGTGATCTATCTCGCCTTCTTCCTGCCGATGGCGGCGACACGGACGCTGCTATTGCGCACGGGCATCATTCCCGACATCGGTGCGGTGTCGCTGATCGTGACCATCGCCGGCGTGATCGGAGCGCTCGCAATCTGGCAGATCGCTCTGCGCCTTGGCGGCAGTTTTCTGTTCGATCGGCCCGATGCGTTCTGGATCGCGCCGAAGAAGACAAGCGCGGTGCTGCAGGCGGCGGAATAGCACGCTGTCGTCGCCTGGCTTGACCTGGCGACCCAGTACGCCGAGAGTCTGTGGTTCAGCCGATAAGCCGCAGTGTACTGGATTCCCCGCCTTCGCGGGGAATGACAGTGGGATGCGGGGAATGACAGTGGGGATAGCGGCATCCGCAAGCCAAAAATCCCCCTCCCAAGGCTGTCAAAGCCCGCAAAAATTCATACATTGCGGCCATGCCCAAGAGCTCCCCAAAGACCGCCGCCAAAGCTGAAACCAAACCCGCTGCAGCGACAGCTGCTGCCAAGCCCGTCGCTGCGAAGGCGGCCGGCAAGGGCGACCATGTCTTCCTGGTCGACGGTTCCGGCTACATCTTCCGCGCCTATCACGCGCTGCCGCCGATGAACCGCAAGTCCGACGGCTTGCAGGTGAATGCCGTGCTCGGCTTCTGCAACATGCTGTGGAAGCTGTTGCGCGAGATGCCCGAGGACAACCGGCCGACGCATCTGGCGATCATCTTCGACAAGTCGGAAATCACCTTCCGCAACAAGATCTATCCTGAGTACAAGGCGCACCGGGCGCCAGCCCCGGACGATCTGATCCCGCAATTTTCACTGATCCGCGAAGCGGTACGCGCCTTCGACCTGCCTTGCCTGGAGCAGGTCGGCTTCGAGGCCGACGATCTGATTGCGACCTATGTGCGGCAAGCCTGCGAGCGCGGCGCGAGCGCGACGATCGTGTCCTCCGACAAGGACCTGATGCAGCTCGTCACCGATTGCGTCACCATGTACGACACCATGAAGGACCGCCGCATCGGCATCCCCGAGGTGATCGAGAAGTTTGGCGTGCCGCCGGAGAAGGTGGTGGAAGTGCAGGCCCTGGCCGGCGATTCCACTGACAACGTGCCTGGCGTGCCCGGCATCGGCATCAAGACCGCGGCGCAGCTGATCGTCGAATATGGCGATCTCGAGCAACTGCTGTTCCGCGCCACCGAAATCAAACAGCCGAAGCGGCGCGAGGCGCTGATCGAGAACGCCGAGAAGGCGCGCATCTCGCGACAGCTCGTATTGCTCGACGACAAGGTCGACCTCGAAGTCCCGCTGGACGATCTCGCCGTCCACGAGCCCGATGCACGCAAGCTGATCGCGTTCCTGAAGGCGATGGAATTTTCCACGCTGACGCGCCGCGTCGCCGAGTTCTCGCAGATCGATCCGGCCAACGTCGATGCCGATCCGGGCTATTCCAGCGGCGCCAGCGTCTTCTCGCCGCTGCCGCCTTCGGACGTCGTGCCCGCCTCGGGAACCGGCGCGCCGGCGCAAGTTTCGGCGGGCCAGCGCAACGCATCGGCGAGCAAGGAGGACAAGGCCGCGAGTCCGAAGGGCGCGCCGATCTCTCTCGCCGCCGCGCGCGAAGAGGCTTTGCGCAAGCTTCCGGTCGACCGCAGCAAGTACCAGGCCGTCAAGACGCTCGCGGAATTGAACGCCTTCATCGCGCGCATCCATGATGCCGGCCATGTCGCGGTCGAGATCCGGGCAAACTCGATCGATCCGATGCAGGCCGATCTCTGCGGCATCGCGCTGGCGCTGGCGCCGAACGAGGCCTGTTACGTGCCGCTGGCGCACAAGCAGTCCGGCGGCGGCGCCGGCCTGTTCGACGCCGGCCTCGCGCCCGATCAGGTCAGGCATGCCGAGGCGATCGAGGCGCTGCGACCGGTGCTGGAATCACCGGGCATTCTCAAGATCGGCTTCGACGTCAAATTCACCGCGGTGATGCTGGCGCAGCACGGCATCACATTGCGCAACACCGATGATGCACAGCTGATCTCCTACGTGCTCGACGCCGGCCGCGGCTCGTATGCGTTGGAGCAGC
This sequence comes from Bradyrhizobium sp. F1.13.3, assembly GCF_040548265.1. Taxonomy (NCBI): domain Bacteria; kingdom Pseudomonadati; phylum Pseudomonadota; class Alphaproteobacteria; order Hyphomicrobiales; family Nitrobacteraceae; genus Bradyrhizobium; species Bradyrhizobium sp. F1.13.3. The sequence goes on from NZ_JBEPRI010000002.1 coordinate 110,029, forward strand.
TATCCGAGCGCTGGTTCGGCCACGCCATGCTCAAAGAGAACGAGCTGCTCGGCAGCGGCAAGGGCAAGATCACGTTCGACCAGGTGCCGATCGACAAGGCCGCGCCGCTGTCGGGGGAAGGCGCCGACATGACCTTGCGCGTCTGGCGCGTGCTGAAACCGCGCCTTGTCGCCGAGCACATGACCACAGTCTACGAGACGCTGGAACGACCCCTGGTATCGGTGCTCGCACGCATGGAGCGGCGCGGCATCTCGATCGACCGCCAGGTGTTGTCGCGTCTCTCCGGCGACTTCGCCCAGACCGCGGCGCGCGTCGAAGCCGAAATCCAGCAGATCGCGGGCGAGCCCGTCAATGTCGGCAGCCCGAAGCAGATCGGCGACATCCTGTTCGGCAAGATGGGGCTGTCCGGCGGCACCAAGACCAAGACCGGCGCGTGGTCCACCACCGCTCAGGTGCTCGACGAACTTGCCGAGCAGGGCCACGACCTCCCGAAGAAGATTCTGGAGTGGCGCCAGGTCTCGAAGCTGAAATCGACCTACACCGACGCGCTGCCGACCTACGTCAATCCGCAGACCCACCGCGTCCACACGACCTACGCGCTGGCCGCGACCACGACGGGCCGGCTGTCGTCGAACGAGCCGAATCTGCAGAACATTCCGGTGCGCACCGAGGACGGCAGAAAAATCCGCCGTGCCTTCATCGCAACGCCGGGGCACAAGCTCGTCTCCGCCGACTATTCGCAGATCGAGCTGCGGCTGCTCGCCGAGATCGCCGACATTCCCGTGCTGCAGCAGGCGTTCCGCGACGGTCTCGACATTCACGCCATGACGGCATCGGAAATGTTCGGGGTGCCGATCAAGGGCATGCCGAGCGAAATCCGGCGCCGCGCCAAGGCGATCAATTTCGGCATCATCTACGGCATTTCGGCGTTCGGCCTCGCCAACCAGCTCGGCATCGCGCGCGAAGAGGCCTCCGCTTACATCAAGAAGTACTTCGAGCGCTTCCCCGGCATCCGCGCCTATATGGACGAGACGCGCGATTTCTGCCGGAGCCACGGCTACGTCACCACGCTGTTCGGACGGAAGATGTACTATCCCGACATCAAGGCTTCGAACGCCTCGGTGCGCGCCTTCAACGAGCGCGCCGCGATCAACGCCCGGCTCCAGGGCACCGCCGCCGACATCATCCGCCGCGCCATGACGCGGATGGAGGATGCCCTGGTCCAGAAGAAGCTGTCTGCGCAGATGCTGCTGCAGGTGCATGACGAACTGATCTTCGAGGTGCCGGACGCGGAGGTCGAGGCCACGCTCCCCGTCGTGCAGCACGTGATGCAGGACGCACCGTTCCCGGCCGTGCTGCTCTCGGTGCCGCTGCATGTCGATGCACGCGCGGCGAACAATTGGGACGAGGCGCATTGAAGCTAGGTCTTCACTACGCTCCTTCCAAACTTACAGTGTCGTCCCGGCGAAGGCCGGGACCCATACGCCGAGGATCGAGTTGGGCGAAGATTGCCAACTACAATCTCACTTCAAACTTCTTCTTGGGGGTATGGGTCCCGGCCTTCGCCGGGACGACCTATAGAGAGAGACACGGATCGAATTGTCCTCCGTGCAATTGCGCGATGGCCCCACTGGGCCACGCATATTAGAACCATGCTGTCTCGCGCACCGGTTCAGCCATGCCCCACACCCCCGCCCTGCTCGGCTTCGCCCTCGTCTGCCTCGGCCTCGTGCTCACGCCCGGGCCGAACATGATCTACCTGATCTCGCGTTCGATCACGCAAGGGCCGGCGGCGGGCATCGTCTCGCTCGGCGGCGTGGCGCTCGGCTTCGTGTTCTACATGCTGTGCGCGGCGTTCGGCATCACGGCGCTGCTGCTCGCCGTTCCCTTCGCCTATGACGCGCTGCGCTTTGCCGGCGCGGGTTATCTGTTGTGGCTGGCCTGGCAGGCGGTGAAGCCGGGCGGTCGCTCGCCATTCCAGGTGAAGCAGCTTGCGATCGACAGCCCGCGCAAATTGTTCGCAATGGGGTTCGTCACCAATCTGCTCAACCCGAAGATCGCGATGCTTTATCTCGCGCTGCTGCCGCAGTTCATCGATCCCACCGCCGGCAGCGTGCTGACTCAGTCAGTCGTGCTCGGCGCGATCCAGATCGCGATCAGTGTCAGCGTGAATGCCATGATCGCGCTCGCGGCCGGATCGATCGCGCTGTTTCTCGCAAGCCGGCCAAGCTGGATGTTGGTCCAGCGCTGGCTGATGGGCACGGTGCTGGCCGGGCTTGCAGTGCGGATGGCAGTCGAGGCGCGGAAGGTGTGAGGCACACTTTCATGCCCCGCGCAGGCGCGGCATCCAGTACGCCGCGGCCTCTCGGTTAATCACCACCGCCTCTGGAATACTGGATCGCCCGCCTTCGCGGGCGATGACACCACCCTCAATCCAGCTTCGCCTCCATGCCCCGCTGCACCGCCGGGCGCGCCATCAGGGCCTCGTACCAGCGCTTCACGTGGGGGAAGTCGGCCAGGTCAACCTTATGGCGAGGGTGACGCCAGGCCCAGCCCAGGATGGCGAAATCGGCTACCGAGAGCTCGCCGGCGACGAAGTCGCGGTCCGCTAGCCGGCGGTCGAGGACGCCGTAGAGCCGTCGCGTCTCCGCCATGTAGCGCTTGAGGCCGTAGGCGCGGTCCTGCTCGTTCTCGAGCGCGATGAAATGGTGCACCTGGCCCGGCATCGGCCCGAAACCGCCCATCTGCCACATCAGCCATTCATAGACGGGGATGCGGCCCGAAAGCGATTTCGGCAGGAATTTGCCGGTCTTTTCACCGAGATAAAGCAGGATCGCACCCGACTCGAAGATGCTGACGGGCTTGCCGTCGGGGCCATCGGGATCGAGGATCGCGGGAATCTTGTTGTTGGGCGAGAGCTTCAGGAACTCCGGCGCCATCTGTTCGCCCTTGCTGATATTCACCGGGATCACCTTGTAGGGCAGCCCCATTTCCTCCAGCGCGACCGATATCTTGCGGCCGTTCGGCGTGTTCCAGGTGTGCAGCTCGATAGTCATCTGTCGCGTTTCCTTGCCCAGTCTTCTTGGCCCAGATATCCGGCATCCACCTACTCCAGAACGTTGCACCCCCACAACCGGCGGGCCGGGATGGCCGATCCCTGTTGACGGGGGAAGCCCCCTCTGGAATGTCGGGGCCGTCGCGGATAAATTCCGCCACCTCCAAAAACGCTCCCGAGGGCCCGCCGTGTCTAAATCAGCCTCCCGCGCCCGCCTGTTCGAGATCATCCGCCGGCGCTCCTTCGGCCGCGGCGAGGTGACGCTCGCGTCGGGCCGCAAGAGCGACTTCTACTTCAACCTCAAGCCGACCATGCTCGACCCGGAGGGCGCGACCCTGCTCGCCGAGCTGACCTATGAAGCGCTGAAGGACGACCAGCTCGATTTCATCGGCGGGCTCGAGATGGGCGCGGTGCCGCTGGCCGGGGCGCTGGCGCAGATCTCCTGGATCAAGGGCCATCCCATCGCGGCCTTCTTCGTGCGCAAGAAGCCGAAGGAGCATGGCGCCAAGCTCGCGATCGAGGGGCTGCCCAGGGGCGAGACGCTGGAGGGCAAGCGCGTCGTGATCGTCGAGGATGTCACCACCACCGGCGGCTCGGCGATGAAGGCGGTGGAAGCGGTGCGCGAGACCGGCGCTGAGGTGGTGCTGGTGCTGACCATGGTCGACCGCGAGGAAGGCGCCGACGACACCTTTGGCGCAGCCGGGCTGCCATTCCGCTCGCTGTACAAGGCGTCGGAGTTCTTGAAGGCTTGAGCGGCTAGACTTTCTCCGCCGTCGTGCCCGTCGGCGACACCGCTCCACCCTCAACCGCTCATTTACCATCCCGCCTTATGGTGAATCATGTGCTGAGACCTGATGGTCCCGGCCGGTTGGGTAGCGTCGGGTGGAGTAAGCGTTTGCGTACAATCATGTCCCATGCGCGGCGTCGCGCGATGCTCGTAGCCGCCACATTGGCAGCCCCGCTGCTTGCGGCTCCGGCCCCGGTTTCAGCCGAAGGCCTGTTCGACTTCTTCTTCGGCGGAATGCAGCAGCAGCGGCCACAGCGTGAGGTACCGCAGCAGGCGAGCTCCTACGCCGATCCCTTCACCGGCCAGCAGAACGCCGCATCCCCGCAATACGTGCCGCCGACACGTTCGGCCGCGGCCGGCGGCTCGGGACCGGCGTTCTGCGTGCGCAGCTGCGACGGCAAATATTTTCCGCTGATGCGCGGCCTCACCTCGCCCGCGCAGATGTGTCAGGCCTTCTGTCCTGCGAGCGCGACAAAAATCTATTTCGGCTCCTCGATCGACGGCGCCGCGTCGCAGACCGGCGAGCGCTATGCCGATAGCGAGAATGCGTTCGCCTATCGCAAGGCGCTACGCGCCGACTGCACCTGCAACGGCCGCGAGCCGGTCGGCCTTGCTCCGGTCGATCTGGCGCTGGACTCGTCGCTGAAACCCGGCGACGTGATCGCCACCAGCGACGGCCTCGTCGCCTATACCGGCATCCGCGTCGGCAACGACCAGGCCGCGGACTTCACCCCGGTCGCCTCCTATCCCGGTCTCACCGCGCAGGTCCGCGCGAGGCTCGGCGAGATGAAGGTGGCGCCGGTGCGCGCCGAGACGGTGGCGGCGGATGGCCCGGCCGCGGAGATCGTGCGCGAGACGCTACCCGACGTGACGGTGCCGAAGACGCAGAAGCCGGCGAAGCGGGCGGGGCTGGATTAGCTCGGGCTCGTCTGTAGCCAAGCCGTCATTGCGAGCGACTTGTCCGCCGAAGCTCGAAGAGCGAAGGCGGAAGCGAGGCAATCCAGTCTGCCTTCGTGGAGGCACTCTGGATTGCTTCGTCGCAAGAGCTCCTCGCAATGACAGAGGATGGTGGATTACCTCCCGATGATCACGCCGATCACATTCGGCGCCGCCAGATATTTCTCCTCGATCGCCGCGCGCGCGGCGGCGCGGTTGTCTGCCGTGAGCAGGCCGCGCTTCTCGGCCAGGATCATCCAGCAAAAACCCCACCAGTCGGTGAGCATGCCTTGATCGTCGACAAGGTCATAACCCTGCTCGGCGGCGAAGATGCGCGCATGGGCTTCGTCCAGCGTGTCGAGAAACAAATGGTCCTCGGACGAAAACAGATCGTCGCTGACGTCGTCGATGGTGTAGCCCCAGATCGACTGGCACACCGCGTTGAACTCGCGGTCGAACTGGTCGTCATCGACCGCGTAGCGCCGCGCCGCCTGATGCAGCCGCGACAGCGACCGCGCGAAATCGGCGATCCTGGTGAGGGCAAATTGATCGAAGGCAATGGTGGACATGTAGTCCTCGCGAAGTCTGGCGGACGCTAGATATTGTGTCGGCAACGCGCCGAATCACAATGATATATCAAATACTTGCTAAAGTGTTCTTAATTTGTTCTGATCTCCATATCGTCGTCCCGGCGAAGGCCGGGACCCATAGCCACCGCTATGAGACATGTCGGAAACGGGTGCCGCACAATGAATGCACCGGCCGCGTAATACGTCTACATTCTGGCCAGTCGACGATATGGCACGCTTTACATTGGCGTCTGCCGTGACCTCGTGAATCGACTTACATTGCATTGCTCCGGACGCGGTTCGAAGTTCGTCGCGAAGTACGGTGTAACGCGACTTGTCTACGTTGAGACGTACGCGACACCATCCGAAGCGATCGCACGTGAGAAAGCGCTGAAAGAATGGCAACGTGACTGGAAGATACGCCTGATCGAAAAGGAAATCCAGATTGGCGCGATCTATCGCAACTTCTCTGACATCAGTGGTTATGGGTCCCGGCCTTCGCCGGGACGACACCAACTTTTTAGCGAGCCACTCTCCTCAATTTGCCGCCGACATCAACTTATCCCCACACGCGCTCGCATAAAACTTGCCGCCGCATTGGCGCTTGATGGCGGCGCAGCGGGCGGCGGGCGTTGCGTTTTGCGGAAGAGTGACGGCACAGCTCAGGCCGTCGGCGCTGCGGCCGATCTTGCCGGCGGCGAAGGCGGCGCTGGACGCGGTGATGCAGACGACGAGGAAGGTGGCGGCGGCGATTTCGATCAGTCGTCGCATCACGGGTCTCATCAGAGAGTTCATCAGAGCTTTCATGGGCGTCTCCTCCACACTGATGGCTGAATTGGCCGCCATTCTAGCACCAAAGCCACGTTTCCCCGTATGCGTCCGGGTTCCCAAATCGGCCCGTTCCTTGCATAATTTTACGCCAGCGCAGTGCACGGTCGCACCAGCGACGGTTCCGGTGCACAGGCAAGATGCGTAGGGTCAGTAGTGTTCTCGCGACCAGGAAGTGACGACTTTGCAAGATTCATCGTTCCAGCCCAATTTTCCCGCTCCCAACCAGCCCATCGACGAGCTCGCGCTGGCTGAGATCAAGGGCGCGATCCTGGCGAAGCTGCGCCTTGCCATCGGCAAGGATGCGGGCATGGCCACCAAGCACGACTGGTACCAGGCCGCGGCGCTGGCGCTGCGCGACCGCATCGTGCATCGCTGGCTCACGGCCGAGAAGCACAGCTACGATGCAGGGCGCAAGCGCGTCTACTATCTCTCGCTCGAATTCCTGATCGGCCGCCTCTTCAGCGACGCGCTGAACAATATGGGGCTGCTGAAGATCTTTGAGGTCGCGCTCGGCGATCTCGGCGTCTCCTTGCCTGAGCTGCGCAAATGCGAACCGGACGCAGCGCTCGGCAATGGCGGGCTCGGACGACTTGCCGCCTGCTTCATGGAGAGCATGGCGACGCTGTCGATCCCCGCGATCGGCTACGGCATCCGTTATGATTACGGCCTGTTCCGCCAGATCATCAATCAGGGCTGGCAGCAGGAATATCCGGACGAATGGCTCGGCTTCGGCAACCCCTGGGAATTGCAGCGGCCCGAAGTGATCTACGACATTCGCTTCGGCGGCGGTGTCGAGCATGTCGACGACAAGGGCCGCGATCGCGCGATCTGGCATCCGTCCGAGACCGTGCAGGCGATGGCCTATGACACGCCGATCGTCGGCTGGCGCGGCCAGCACGTCAACGCGCTGCGGCTGTGGTCGGCCCGCTCGCCCGATCCGTTGAAGCTCGACGCCTTCAACACCGGCGACTATGTCAGCGCCAGCGCCGAGCAGTCGCGCGCGGAAGCGATCTGTAAATTCCTCTACCCGAACGACGAGAGCCCGGCGGGTCGCGAGCTGCGCCTGCGCCAGGAATATTTCTTCGTCTCGGCTTCGCTGCAGGACCTGATCAAGCGGCATCTTGCCTCCGACGGCCAGCTCCTTAGCCTGTCCAGCAAGGTCGCGGTGCAGCTCAACGACACCCATCCGAGCTTGGCCGTCACCGAGCTGATGCGGATCCTGATCGACGACCACAATTTCCGCTGGGACGAGGCCTGGAAGATCACGGTCGCCACGCTGTCCTACACCAACCACACCCTGCTGCCCGAGGCGCTGGAGACCTGGCCGGTCGAGCTGTTCGAACGGCTGTTGCCGCGGCATCTCGAGATCATCTACCGCATCAACGTGCAGCATCTCGCGCTCGCAGAGGCGCGCGCTCCCGGCGACATCGACTTCCGCGCCTCGGTCTCGCTGATCGACGAGAGGAGCGGGCGGCGCGTGCGCATGGGCCAACTCGCCTTCGTCGGCTCGCACCGTATCAACGGCGTCTCGGCGATGCATTCGGACCTGATGCGAGAGACCGTATTCCACGATCTCAACCATCTCTACCCCGGCCGCATCACTAACAAGACCAACGGCATCACCTTCCGCCGCTGGCTGATGCTGGCGAACCCGAAGCTGACCGATCTGTTGCGTGAGGCCTGCGGCGATGCCGTGCTCGACGACCCGACGCAGCTCAGCCTGATCGAAGCCCGCGCCAGCGACGTCGAATTCCAGAAGAAGTTCCGCGCAGTCAAGCTTCACAACAAGACCGCGCTGGCGCGCCTGATCGGCGAGCGGCTCGGTATCAAGGTCGATCCGACCGCGCTGTTCGACGTGCAGATCAAGCGCATCCACGAATACAAGCGCCAGCTTCTCAACGTCATCGAGACCGTCGCGCTGTACCAGGCGATCAAGGACGATCCCAACGGCAATTGGGTGCCACGGGTGAAGATCTTTGCGGGTAAGGCTGCGGCGAGCTACCGCTACGCCAAGCTGATCATCAAGCTGATCAACGACGTTGCGGAAGTCGTCAACAACGATCCCGCGATCGGTGGCAAGCTCAAGGTCATCTTCCTGCCCGACTACAATGTCAGCCTTGCCGAAGTCATCATTCCTGCGGCCGACCTCTCCGAGCAGATCTCGACGGCCGGCATGGAAGCCTCCGGCACCGGCAACATGAAGCTGTCGCTGAACGGCGCCCTCACCATCGGCACGCTCGACGGCGCCAACATCGAGATCCGCGACCATGTCGGCGCCGAGAACATCGCGATCTTCGGCATGGAAGCCGGCGACGTGATGATCCGGCGCAAGCAGGGGCTGGACGCCTCCGACGTGATCCGCAATTCGCCGAAGCTCCAGCGCGCCATCAATGCCATCGGCGTGGGCGAGTTTTCGCCCGGCGATCCCGGCCGCTTCGAATCCATCGCGCACGCGCTGCGTTATCTCGACCATTACATGGTCAGCGCCGATTTCGATTCCTATTACGAGGCGCAGCGCAGCGTCGATGCGCGCTGGCAGGTGGCGCCGGCCTGGACGCGCGCCTCGATCCTCAACGTGGCGCGCATGGCGTGGTTCTCCTCCGACCGCACCATCCGCGAATACGCCGAGGAGATCTGGAACGTGCCGGTCAACCCGACCACGCCGTTGCTGCCGACCTTGCGCGACGTCGCGGGCTGAATTTCCGCGGCGTGAAATCGGTTACCCACGAGGTAATTGCACAAGCCGGCGGCGGACGTGATATGACGTCCGTCATTGAACGCCGGATCAAACAATGCACGCCAAGCTCCCGCACCCCTTCGACGATGCCACTCGCGTCACCGCCGGTGACTCCAGCTGGCAGGGACACACCAGCGACGACTATTGGGCCTTTGTCGGCCCGTTCGGCGGCGTCACGGCTGCGACTGTCCTCCGTGCGCTGATCGAGCATCCGCAACGCGCCGGCGATCCGCTGGCGCTCACCGTCAATTACTGCGCACCGATCGCGAAGGGGCCGTTCGATCTGGACGTGCGGCTGGTGAAGGCCAACCGCTCCAGCCAGCACTGGAGCGTCGAACTGTCGCAAGGCGGCGGCGAGGTCGCAACGCTCGCCACCGCCGTTTTTGCTGAACGCCGGCCGTCCTGGGAGCACAGGGTGGCGCAATATCCTGATGCAAGGCCGTTCGAACAGACGATGCCGTTCCCGAAGATCGCGGCGTCCTGGGCCAACCAATATGAATTCCGCTTCGTCGAGGGCGAGATGCGGATCGGCCCGCCCAAGTCCGAGCTCGCCAGCACTTACTCAAAGCTTTGGATCAGTGATCGCGAGCCGCGCAAGCTCGACATGCCGGCGCTGATATCGATGTCGGACGCCTTCTTCGGCCGCATCTTCCACGCGCGGCGCGAGCTGGTGCCGTTCGGCACGGTGTCGCTGACGACGTATTTCCACACGGACAGCGAAGAGCTCGCCGCCGAGGACATCACCCGCGTGCTGGCGACGGCCGATTCGAAGATCATGCACAAGAGCTACGCCGACCAGAACGCCGAACTGTGGTCGCCGAACGGAAGATTGCTCGCGACCACGACGCAGATCGCCTATTTCAAGGCGTAGCTGCTTCCGCAAGTTCGTCATTGCGAGCGCAGCGAAGCAATCCAGACTGTTTCCGCGGAGGGATTCTGGATTGCTTCGCTACGCTCGCAATGACGAGTGGAGAGATATCGCACAAACAAAAAGGGCGGCCTCACGGCCGCCCTTTGCGATAAAGACAGAACAAACTTACTCCGCCGCGAGCTTCACGTCCGGCGCGGCGGCGCGGACCTCGGCGTCGACCTGGGCTTCGAACTTGGCAAAGTTCTTCTGGAACATGCCGACCAGCGCGCGGGCGGTCTTGTCGAACTCGTCCTTGTCCTTCCAGGTGTTGACCGGGTTGAGGATCTCGCTCGGCACGCCCGGCAGCGCGGTCGGGACCGCGAAACCGAAATATTTGTCGGTACGGAATTCGACGTTGCGAAGCGAGCCGTCGAGCGCCGCGGTCAGCAGCGCGCGCGTCACCTTGATCGGCATGCGCGATCCGGTGCCGTACTTGCCGCCGGTCCAGCCGGTGTTGACCAGCCAGCAGTCGACATTGTGCTGGGCGATCAGGTCGCGCAGCATGTTGCCGTAAACGCTGGGGTCGAGCGGCAGGAAGGGCGAACCGAAGCAGGTCGAGAATTCCGGCTGCGGCTCGTTGCCAAGACCGCGCTCGGTGCCCGCGACCTTCGCGGTGTAGCCCGAGAGGAAGTGATACATCGCCTGCGCCGGCGAGAGCTTGGCGATCGGCGGCAGCACGCCGAAGGCGTCGGCGGCGAGCATCACCACGTTCTTCGGCTGCGGCGCGCGGCCGGTGCGCGAGGCGTTCGGGATGAATTCGAGCGGATAGGCCGAGCGCGTGTTCTCGGTCTTGGAGCCGTCGTCGAAATCGACCACGCGAGTGTCTTCGTCGAGCACGCAGTTCTCGAGCACCGCGCCGAAGCGGGTCGAGGCGGCATAGATCTCGGGCTCGGCTTCCTGCGACAGCTTGATGCATTTGGCGTAGCAGCCGCCTTCGAAGTTGAAGACGCCGTTCGGGCCCCAGCCGTGCTCGTCATCGCCGATCAGCGTGCGGTTCGGATCGGCCGACAGCGTGGTCTTGCCGGTGCCGGACAGGCCGAAGAAGATCGCGGCATCGCCCTTGGCGCCGACATTGGCCGAGCAATGCATCGGCATCACGCCGCGCTCGGGGAGATAGTAGTTCAGCGTGGTGAAGACCGACTTCTTCATCTCGCCGGCATAATAAGACCCGCCGATCAGCACGATCTTGCGGGCGAAATCGATCGCGACGACGTTCTCCGACTTGCAGCCATGGCGCTTCGGATCGGCGCGGAAGCTCGGCATGTCGATGATGGTGAGCTCCGGCGTGAAGCTCGACAACTCGACGGCCTCGGGGCGGATCAGCAGCGTGCGAATGAACAGCGAGTGCCAGGCGAGCTCGGTGAAGACGCGGGTCTTGATGCGATAAGCCGGATCGGCGCCGCCATAGAGGTCCTGTGCGAACAGCGACTTGCCTTCAGCGTGCTTGAGGAAGTCCTGGTAGAGCGTCTCGAACTGCTCTGCGGTGATCGACTGGTTGCCGGCCCACCACATCTTCTTGTCGGTGGTGGCGTCACGCACCGTGAATTTGTCCTTGGGGCTGCGGCCGGTGAACTCGCCGGTATCGGCGCAGAGCGCGCCATCGGCCGACAGCACCGCCTCGCCCGCGGAGAGCGCGTATTGATAGAGTTGCGGCGCACCGAGGTTCCAGTGAACCTGCTTGAGATTCTTTAAGCCGAATTTGTCGGCGCCGAAGGCACCGTTGCGCACGCCCGTCTCTTGCACGAAAAATCCTCCTAGAACCCACTCAGCGCGATCATGCTTGGCGCCGCCGCGGTCACCGTGATTACAGGCCGTCCGGCCTCGGTTGGAACGACCTAATACTGATGAACGCTGGCGTTGCCAAGCTGATCCCTTAGGATTTGGTTTATTCAAAGACCGCGCCAAACGTCGCGCATGTCAGCTCTGAGCAGGTGCATCAAAAAATCAACAATGATCGCGCAACCAAATGCGCGTTTCGGCGTTCTACGAGGTTGCTGCGCCGCACAATCTTCCGCGCCATCCTATCGTACCGCGCCTTCGCCGATCAGCGCGAACGGGCCCCACATCGCGGGGTATGCGTTGCGCGGTGACGAGGTGTCGTCAACATAGGTTAACATTGCGCGGCGCAAAGCTTCGGCACGGCCGATCTTTGGTTCGTTTTTGAGCAGCTCGAAAGTCGATGTGGTCAAGCGGGTGGCAGCTTCCGAATCCACGGCCCAATGCGAGACCAGCAGCGCGCGCGCACCGGCGTAGAAGAACGAGCGCGCCAGTCCCGACAGGGCCTCGGCGCCGGGCTGGTCGCCTGCGATGGTGTTGCAGGCCGAGAGCACAACCCAATCCGCGTTGAGCTTGAGCTGGGCGACTTCACTCGCAGTGAGCAGACCGTCGTCGAGCTCCGTGGGCTGATCAGGAATCGAGAGCGCGAGCGAGGGCTCACCCAGTCCCTTGATGTCGCCGGCAACCAGGCCGTGGGTGGCAAAGTAGATGATGCCGTATTGAGCAAGCGCTGCACGCTTCAGCGTCGTTTCGCTGGCGTCGCGGCCGAGATGGATATCGGCCTCGGCAGCCCCGACATCCCTGGCCACCGCGTTCAACTCATCGGCGGTGTCGGGCAGCTGCGGCAGCGCCTGCGCAAGCCGCGCGCGATCGACGCCGGCACCGCGCCAGAAGTCGCTATAGGCAATGGTCGCGATGCTGCGCGCGACGACCTTGCCGCTCGCGGCGCGCCGCTCGGCGGGCGCTTCCAGCGCGGGATTGAACACGGGATCGCCAAAGCCGGTCATCGGCTTCACGCTTTGGTCCCGACGGGCGAAGGCCCGCAGCGATTTCAGGCTGACCACCGACGGCAGCACCGAGACGGCCTGGCGCCGCAGCAGCCAGGCGGCGCCGCGATAGCCTTCGAGCGTGTCGGGGATCGCAGCCTGCGGCTTCTCGGTGACGAGCAGATGAAACGGCAAGGCGGTCAGCGCAGCCGACGGCACCACCAGCAGGCTGCGCTTGTCCTTTGTCAACGCCTCGACCGGACCGAGCAGCGCGACATTGAGCTCGTTGGCGAGTGCGAGATCGAACAATCCGGATTTGCCGGAGGCATCGCGCGCTTTGCCGACGTCGAGTCCCTTGCGGAATGCCGTCACCTTCTGCGTCAGCGCATCCGCGCCGAGTGGAATCGCCCTCCAGCCGACGCCCTCGCGCGTGATCGCGATGACATAGCTTTGCTTGTCGACGACGGAGTAGAGCACCATCGCCTCGTCCGCCGACAGCAGCAGCTGAATGTCCTTTGCCGTCAACGGCAGGGGATTGGAGAGCGACGCATAGTCGGGAAACTCGACCGCGAGAGTCTTCTGCAAGCCCGCACGCTCGTTGGCAATCGTTGCAATCCGCACGCGGCTGCGCTGCTCGGCTGCGAGATCGCGCTGCGCAGATGGCTTCGACACCGCGGTGACGATCGCCTTGTCGAGTGCCTCGGACTCAGCCGCGAGGTCCTGGTCCCGGCGCACCAGCTCGGCGAGCCGGTCGCTGCCGGCAGCAAGCCGAACCGCGAGCTTGTTTACGGCGGATGCGGCGGAGGATTGCGTACCGCGCTGGATCGCGGCGAGGGCCTGGTCCAGCGCCTTGTCGCCGGGCAGCAGATCTTGCTGGCGTGCGGCGAACAGGACCGGCAACACGACGCGCAACTGCGCGCGATCGCCCCGAAGCGTCCTTTCCGCGAACGGCAATGCGTCCGCGGTGCGCCCGGCCACGTAGAGGAAATAAGCGAGATTGCTGGTCGAGGTCATGACGTCGGGATGATCGGGCCCGAGCGCACGTTCGCGAATAGCCAGCGCGCGGCGATAAAGCGGCTCGGCGCCGCCGTAGCGCTGCTGGTGCTCATAGAGGCCGGCGAGGTTGTTGAGGGAGCGGGCAACGTCGGGATGATCCGGTCCCAGCACCTTCTCGCGGATCGCGAGCGAGCGCTTGATCGGCGCTTCCGCGTCCGCATCGCGGTTGAGATCGCGATAGACCTGGCCGAGATTGTTCAGGACGGTGGCCACCGCCGGATGCTCGGGGCCGCCGGCCTTCTGGTAGATCGCGAGCGCCCGCTGAAACAGCGGCTCGGCATTCGCATAGTGCTGCTGCTTCACATGGAGCGTGGCGAGATTGTTGAGGGACTGGCCGACATCGGGATGCTCGCGCGACAGCCCCTTCTCGCGAACGGCGAGCGCGCGCCTGAACAGCGGTTCGGCCTCGGCATAGCGGCTCTGCCGCTGGTAGAGCGCGGCGAGATTGCTCAGTTCGGCTCCAAGCAGCGGGGTTTCGAGACCGAGCGACTTTTCCATCAACATGATGGCGCGCTTGTAGAGCGGTTCGGCCAGATCGTCGTGGCCCTGACCGGCATGAACCTGGCCGAGGTTGTTCAGCGCGGCGGAGAGTTCGCGACCGGTGTCGCTCTTCTCCAGGCTCGCGACCATGCCTTGCGCCAAAGGCAGTGCTTCCGAATATCTGCCGGCGCTCATCAATGCGTTGATGCGCGCGCTCTCCGCGGCGAGACCTTTCGGAGCAGAGCTTGTCTGGGCAACGCTAAGCGTGACAAGCGATGCGGTGATCGCGAGCGTCAAACCCGCTACCAGCGTCAGTCTCTTCCATTCTGTCATTGACGCTCTCGCCGCCGCCTTCCGACCGGTTACGGTACCGATTACGGAGTTGGGTCGCGGCGACGGGCGGCAGCGTTCAATGTGTTGCGCTCTGGTCCATCCTGGCGCGCGCTTCTCCGGCGAGGCGAACCAGCATCTTGCGCAGCGCCGTGCCATCAGCCACGCGCTCCGGGAAGTCCAGCCTCAAGGCGGTCTGGCCGTCCTGCATGTCGAGGCCCTCCGGATCGCAACCGGTGCAGCGCCAGTCGCCCGCGGCCGCGCCCAGCAGCTTTGTTGCATAGAGGCCCATGGCCTCGCGGTGGTCGGCATTCATGTGCTCCACCGCGCCCTCCTCCGCCGCCAGCAAGTCCTCGGCGCCCGTGAGGTCCGTGAGGAATTGCTCCGGCTTGAGGTCGACGATCCGGCCGAAGCCCGCGACCAGATGGGTTCTCGTGGGCCGGATCCGAAAGAAAGAGAAATCCTTAAAAGAAACAAAGGCTTCCGCTGAGGGATGGGCATTGAGATACCGTCGCTGGAGCAGATCCTGGTCGGCATCGGCCGACTCGGCATGACCGGACAGCATGATCCGGGCGCCTTCCAGCGGATCGCCCGCCGCCCGCTCGTCCAGCATCATGGACACCCGGCTGTCGGCCAGGATGTTCCTGGTGTGCACCGCCAATCCCGAGATCAGCAGGATCGGAGAGCCATCCGGATGGCTGGCCAGATTGACCAGGGAGCAATAGGGATCGCCGCTGCCGGCCATCAACGTCGCCAAGGCACCCTGCCGTGACCGCCGCAGCAGCGATTTGGCGAGCTTTCCGGGATCGAAATCGGGGGTCGGTTGCATCAGCTTTCTCGGGTCAGGTGGTTGCATGGAGGGCCTTTTTTCGGGTAAACCGGGGCCCGGTTATGGGTCGAGATGCGGCGAATCTGCCGTGTTTCGTGGAACTTGGTCACACTTCAGCCTAGCTTGCATTGCTCGGTGACAAGGTTCGACTGCCAACATCGGCACCCATGTATGCGGCGCATCAGTGGATTGCTCGCCGTTTCAAGCCACGACCCAAACGGAAAGCAGAAAGCAGAGGCTCATGCCCACAATCGCTTTGGTCGACGACGACCGCAACATTCTCACATCCGTCTCGATCGCGCTGGAGGCCGAAGGCTATCGCATCATGACCTATACTGACGGCGCCTCCGCGCTCGACGGTTTCCGTACCACCCAGCCCGATCTTGCCATCCTCGACATCAAGATGCCGCGCATGGACGGCATGGAGACGTTGCGCCGGCTGCGGCAGAAATCCGACCTGCCCGTGATCTTCCTGACCTCCAAGGACGAAGAGATCGACGAGTTGTTCGGCCTCAAGATGGGCGCCGACGACTTCATCCGCAAACCATTCTCGCAGCGCCTGCTGGTCGAGCGCGTCAAGGCGGTGCTGCGCCGTTCGGCGCCGAAGGACCCGACCGTCACGCCGAAGGAGAACG
Source organism: Bradyrhizobium sp. F1.13.3 (assembly GCF_040548265.1). Lineage (NCBI taxonomy): Bacteria > Pseudomonadati > Pseudomonadota > Alphaproteobacteria > Hyphomicrobiales > Nitrobacteraceae > Bradyrhizobium > Bradyrhizobium sp. F1.13.3. The sequence continues at coordinate 125,946 of NZ_JBEPRI010000002.1, forward strand.
ACGCCAAGGCGCTCGACCGCGGCCTGCTGCGCATGGATCCTGAACGGCACACCTGCACCTGGAAGAACGAGCCGGTGACGCTGACCGTCACCGAATTCCTGATCCTGCAGGCACTCGCGACCCGGCCCGGCGTGGTGAAGAGCCGCAACGCGCTGATGGACGCCGCCTATGACGACCAGGTCTATGTCGACGACCGCACCATCGACAGTCACATCAAGCGGCTGCGCAAGAAGTTCAAGGTGGTCGACAACGAGTTCGAGATGATCGAGACGCTCTACGGCGTCGGCTACCGCTTCAAGGAAGCCTGAGGCGCACGCGCCTCCACGAAAGACCGAGAGCATCGCCGGTTCTGATTCCATCGGGACCGGGATGGCTCTAGGATGCGGGGACCTTCGCACGAGCTGTCCTAACGCGGGCGTGAGCATTGCTTGACCGAACGCAGCCTGACGAGAACCAGAACGCCGAGGACGTCACCGCCCACGGCGCTTCGGATCAATTGGCCGAGGACAAGCCGGCCGTGCGGGGCTGGCGTCCGCTGAACTGGCTGAAGCGCGCCGGGCAGTTCTTCTTCGCGCTTTCCTTTTCGAGCCTGACCCGCCGCATCGTCTCGCTCAACCTCGCCGGCCTCGTCGCGCTGGTGGCGAGCATCCTCTACCTGTCGCAATTCCGCGCCGGCTTGATCGACGCCCGCGCGCAGAGCCTGCTGGTACAGGCGGAGATCATCGCCGGCGCCATCGCGGCCTCCGCGACGGTGCAGACCAATGCCATCACCATCGACCCCGACCGGTTGCTCGACCTCAAGCCGGGCGAGACCTATGGCGGCTCGGACGAGTATTCCCCGCTGGATTTTCCGATCAATCCGGAGCGCGTGGCGCCGGTGCTGCGCACGCTGATCTCGCCGACCAAGACGCGCGCCCGCATCTACGACCCGAACGGCAGCCTGCTGGTCGACAGCCGCAGCCTCGAGACCGTGGTGCGCTTCCCCCTGCCGTCAGTCTCCGCCGAGAAGCCGGGCATCGTCGAACGCGGCATGGTCGCGGCCCGCACCTGGCTCAATCGCGGCGACCTGCCGCTCTATCGCGAGCTCGGGCCCGAGAACGGCAACGGCTATGCGGAGGTCGGCGACGCGCTCCAGGGCCAGAAGCGCTCGATGGTGCGGGTCAATGCGCGCGGCGAGGTGATCGTCTCGGTCGCGGTCCCCGTGCTGCGCTCGCGCGCCATCCACGGCGCGCTGATGCTGTCGACGCAGGGCGACGACATCGACCAGATGGTCACCGCCGAGCGCCTCGCCATCCTCAAGGTGGGCGGCGTCGCCGCAGCGGTCATGATCATGCTGTCGCTGCTGCTGGCCAGCACGATCGCAGGTCCGGTCCGCCGGCTCGCCGACAGCGCCGAGCTGATCCGCCGCCGGATCAGGACCCGGGTCGAGATTCCCGACTTCACCCGCCGTCGCGACGAGATCGGCCATCTCTCCGGTGCGCTGCGCGACATGACCAGTGCACTCTACAGCCGCATCGAAGCGATCGAGATGTTCGCCGCCGACGTCGCGCACGAATTGAAGAACCCGCTGACCTCTTTGCGCTCCGCGGTCGAGACGTTGCCGCTGGCGCGCAACGAGAACAGCCGCGCGCGCCTGCTCGAGGTAATCGAGCATGACGTCAAGCGGCTCGACCGGCTGATCTCGGACATCTCCGATGCCAGCCGTCTCGATGCCGAACTGCAGCGCCAGGATGCGATCCCGGTCGACCTGCGCCGCCTGCTGACGACGCTCGTCTCCGTCGCCAATGAAACCAAGCTCGGCCATGACGTCGCGGTCGAAATGCGTTTCGAGGGCCGCGGCCCGACTGATAATTTCGCCGTGACGGGCCACGATTCTCGGCTCGGACAGATAGTCTCCAACCTGCTCTCGAATGCACAGTCCTTCTCCGAGCCCGGCAACAAGGTGCGCCTCACCTGCCGCCGCGTGCGCGGAGAGATCGAGATCGTGGTCGACGACGACGGCCCCGGAATCCGGGATGACGCGCTGGAGCGCATCTTCGAGCGCTTCTACACCGACCGCCCTCATCAGGGCTTTGGCCAGAACTCCGGCCTCGGCCTTTCGATCTCCAAGCAGATCGTCGACGCGCATGGCGGACGCATCTGGGCGGAGAACCGTCCCGGCCCGGCGGACGAGGACGGAGCGCCGAGTGTCGTCGGCGCGCGCTTCGTGGTGAGGCTGCCGGCGCTATGAGCGACGGCGGCCCCAGCATTCACGCCTCGGCGGTCAAGGTTGGAGATCTGGCGGTGCTGATCCGCGGGCCCTCGGGCTCCGGCAAGTCGCGCCTTGCCTTCGATTTGATCATGGCGGGACGTAGCGGCGTGCTCGAAAGGGCCGTTCTGGTCGGTGATGACCGTGTCCATCTGGCGACAGTCGGCCGGGAAATTGAGGTCCGCCCCGCTCCGGTCCTGGCCGGGCTGATCGAGATTCGGGGGCTGGGAATCCGCCGCTGCGACTTCGTGGAGCATGCGACCGTCGGTCTCGTGGTCGATCTGGACGCTGCGGATGCGGAGCGGCTGCCGCCGGACGAATCCCTAAAAACAGCCATTTTAGGTGTTGAAATACCGCGAATCCCGATCGGCCGCGACTATTCGCCCCTCCCACTGGTTGTCGCGGCCTTGACCACTACCAAGAGTTCATCTTCCGTTAACCCTTCAGGCGATTGTTTGAAGGGAAATGGTAACCATATGAACCCCACACTCGCGACCGAATAGACCGGCGCAGCTCCCCTTATCCATCCGTCTAGATTCAGGGAGATACGCAACATCCCCTCTTGCGCGGGGGCTCTGGATGGTCAAAGTGGCGCGTTCGTGCGGTGCACCAAAAGCGCCCGCGAGGAGTTTTCCGATGATTGGTCTAGTACTTGTGACCCACGGGCGCCTTGCCGACGAATTCAAGGCAGCGCTTGAACATGTCATGGGCCCACAAAAGCAAATCGAAGCGATCACGATCGGCGCCGAAGATGATTCCGATCTCTGTCGAAGCGACATCATCGAGGCGGTTAACCGCGTCGATTCCGGCGACGGCGTCGCGATCCTCACCGACATGTTCGGCGGCACGCCGTCGAACCTGGCAATATCCTGCATGAGCCGGCCGAAGGTCGAAGTGCTCGCGGGCATCAACCTTCCCATGCTGGTGAAGCTCGCCAAGGTGCGCGAGGAGCGTCCGCTCCCCGACGCGATCGCGATGGCCCAGGAAGCCGGCCGCAAATACGTCACCATCGCCAGCCGCGTCCTCGCCGGCAAATGAGCGACGAGGCGCCGCAAGCCGGGACGGGCGTGCCCGCGGGCGCGATCTCCAAGGACCTTCTGATCATCAACAAGCGCGGCCTGCATGCGCGGGCCTCCGCAAAGTTCGTCCAGGCCGTCGAGCGCTTCAGCGCGCAGGTCTGGGTAACGCGCGGCGGCGAAACCGTCGGCGGCACCTCGATCATGGGCCTGATGATGCTCGCCGCCGGTCCCGGCACCACCATCACGGTCGCCGCTGCCGGCGATGATGCCGAAGCCGCGCTCGCGGCGATCACCGAACTCGTTGAAAGCAAATTCAACGAGGAAGGGATTTAGGCGGCGTCGCCTCGATCACTTCGGCGGCGCGATGTAGATGTTCCAGCTCATCGACGGACCGGCTTTGCCGTGGGTGAAACGGCGCGTCGTCATCACGATGCGCTCGGCGTTCGGCGCAACCTCGGACACCCATTTCTCGAACGCTGGCAGGCGACCGTCGGCCGGATCGAACACGCCGATGAAGCCGTATCGCTTAACGTCATCGGGCGAAATCAACCCGGACCCCCAGGCTTCGAGCGGCGTGAACGCAGCCGGATGGTCCGGGCTGTAGAACACCATCGGCTGGATCGACTCCATGGTGCCGGCAACGACCGCCCAGCGCGAGGCGAAGCGCGCGTGCCAGGCCTGCGTCAGCTCGCGCGCGAGATCCGAGCGCGCGCCATAGGTCGCCGTGTTGCCGGCATTAGCCGCCATCTCGCGCGCGGCGATCCAGGGCGAGGCAATGAGCGTGGCGACGCTGAGCACGAGCCAGATCGCGACAATGTTGAATAGCGCAGCACTTTGCACCCGCAAGGCCGGGATCGCGACCAGCGCGAGCGGCACCAGAAAGAACAGCGAGATGCCCCAATCGGTCTTCATGTAGATACTGAAGGCCAGCGCGCCGAGCGCGGGGCCGACCGCGACGATGATCTGAATGAGCCAGACGTTGCGCGCCTGCGAAAGGTTCACGCTCGCATTCGCGCCGCGCGCCCAGGCCCGCGTGACGATGCGCAAGGGCGCATGCAGGAGCAGCCTGAACCAAGGCGGCACCAGCGCCATCGCCAGCGCGGCCAGCGCCACCGGCAATGCCAGCAGCGCGACATTGTGCAGGGCATAGCCGGCCACCAGCTGATGCACCTGGCCGCTGTCCTCGAGGCTGTAGGTGTCGCCGGCATAGGCCAGCGGCAAGAAATGCGCGTCCGCCAGCCAGACGATGTGCGGGATCATCGCCATCACCATCGTCGCGATCGCAACCCATGGCGCCGGTGACGACAGGAAACTCAATCGCTCCGGATGGATCAGCGCGGCAAGCCCGATGGCGCCGATCATGGTCAGCACCCAGTATTTGGTCATTAGCGCCAGCGCGCCGGCAAGCCCGAGCAAGACTCCGGATTGCCAGCTCCGCTTCTCGAACGCATTGAGATAAGCGAGCACGAGGAGCGGCAAGGTGACGAGCTGGAGCAGGTCGGGATTGTACTTGAAGCCCTTGAAATTGAAGATCGGGTAGAGCGCGACCATCACCACGACCAGGAACGCGCGCCGCGCATCCACGACGCGCAGCGCGATCAGCCAGCAGATCACCATGCCGGTGCTGACGGTCGCCATCGCCAGCGCATAGGTCGCCCAGTCCGTCGGCGGGAACATCGTGAACCAGAGGCCGGCGACCCAGCCCGACAGCGGCGGGTGCTTGCCATAGCCCCAGAGGAATTTCTGGCCCCAGCCCCAGGCTTCCGCGACGTCCATGTGAACGTCCTGCGCGGCCTTGAGATTGATCAGGATGAAGGTCCAGAGCACCGCATGCAGGATGGCGAGCTGGATCACCAGCCACAGGCGCGCCTCCGGCCGGGTCGCGCTGGCAACCAGCCAGGCCCGAAAGCGGGCATAGCTCACCCGGGTCTTCGCGCGCGCTCGGGCAGACGGGATCGAGGTCGTCGACATGGGCCTGGACATCAGGCGTTGCGTAGCGCGTTTCGGGCCTTCGTGGAATCAGCTTGGCGTGAACAAAGGCCCTGAAATTACAGCAATATGGTTGCCGCACGGGGATGTGAGTGGTATCCCGCGCCCATGACGACCGTCCCCATTTCCAACATCCGCAATTTCTCCATCGTCGCCCATATCGACCATGGCAAATCGACGCTGGCCGATCGCCTGATCCAGATGACCGGCGGTCTCACCGACCGGGAAATGGCGGGGAAGGAGCAGGTGCTCGATTCCATGGACATCGAGCGCGAGCGCGGCATCACCATCAAGGCGCAGACGGTGCGTCTTGCGTACAAAGCCAAGGACGGCAAGGATTACATCTTCAACCTGATGGACACGCCCGGCCATGTCGACTTCGCCTACGAAGTCTCGCGGTCGCTGGCGGCCTGCGAGGGTTCCCTGCTGGTGGTCGATGCCAGCCAGGGCGTGGAGGCACAGACGCTCGCCAACGTCTACCAGGCGCTCGACAACAATCACGAGATCGTCCCGGTGCTGAACAAGGTCGACCTTCCCGCCGCAGAGCCCGAGAAGGTCAAACAGCAGATCGAGGACGTCATCGGCATTGACGCGTCCGACGCGGTGATGATCTCGGCCAAGACCGGCCTCGGCGTGCCCGATGTGTTGGAGGCCATCGTCACGCGCCTGCCGCCGCCGAAGGGCGATCGCGATGCGACGCTGAAGGCGTTGCTGGTCGACAGCTGGTACGACGTCTATCTCGGCGTGGTCGTGCTGATCCGCGTCGTCGACGGCGTCATGAAGAAGGGCAGCCGCGTCCGCATGATGGGCACGGGCGCTGCCTATGACATCGAGCGCGTCGGCTTCTTCACGCCGAAGATGACGCAGGTCGACGAGCTCGGCCCCGGCGAGATCGGCTTCATCACCGCCGCGATCAAGGAAGTCGCCGACACCCGCGTCGGCGACACCATCACCGACGACAGGAAGCCTGTTACCGAAATGCTGCCGGGCTTCAAGCCGGCGATCCCGGTGGTGTTCTGCGGCCTGTTCCCGGTCGATGCCGACGACTTCGAAACACTGCGGGCCGCGATGGGCAAGCTGCGGCTCAACGACGCCAGCTTCTCGTTCGAAATGGAAACCTCGGCCGCACTCGGCTTCGGCTTCCGCTGCGGCTTCCTCGGTCTGTTGCATCTGGAGATCATTCAGGAGCGGCTGTCGCGCGAGTTCGATCTCAATCTGATCGCGACCGCGCCGAGCGTCATCTACAAGATGAAGCTCAACGACGGCACCGAGATCGAGATCCACAATCCCATCGACATGCCTGACGTGGTCAAGATCGCGGAGATCCAGGAGCCCTGGATCGAGGCCACGATCCTCACCCCCGACGAATATCTCGGCAGCGTGCTGAAGCTGTGCCAGGACCGCCGCGGCTCGCAGAAGGAGCTGACTTACGTCGGCTCCCGCGCCATGGTGAAATACGATCTGCCGCTCAACGAGGTCGTGTTCGACTTCTACGACCGCCTGAAGTCGGTCTCCAAGGGCTACGCCTCGTTCGACTATCATCTCACCGACTACAAGCCGGCCGATCTGGTCAAGATGCAGATCCTGGTCAACAACGAGCCGGTCGACGCACTCTCGATGCTGGTGCATCGCACCCGCGCCGAAGGCCGCGGCCGCGCCATGGTCGAGAAGATGAAGGATTTGATCCCGCCGCACATGTTCCAGATCCCGATCCAGGCGGCGATCGGCGGCAAGGTGATCGCGCGCGAAACGGTCCGCGCGCTGCGCAAGGACGTCACCGCAAAGTGCTACGGCGGCGACATCACGCGCAAACGGAAACTTCTGGAGAAGCAGAAGGAAGGCAAGAAGAAGATGCGGCAGTTCGGCAAGGTCGACATCCCGCAGGAAGCCTTCATCGCCGCGCTGAAGGTGGACAGCTGAGGCGAGCGCCTCGCCCGGCTCTAGCGAGATGAGACAGGACCGGTTCGGGACCTTTGGGCGGACAATAAAAAACGCGAAAACAACCCCATGCACAGTAGCCGGCACGTTGTTGGCATTGGTTTTTTTCGAGCTTCCGATTTTACGAAATCTATTTGACTCGTCGGGCAAAACAGGAGCATGATGCCATAATCGCAAGCCGTGGGATTGGCGAGCTGTTGTGTGCAGGCCTGCGATGTCGAGCTTTCAATTCTGAGGCGTGTGCACTTGATCGTTCCAGCTTCTTGAAGCGTGCGCAAAGCTCGTCACGCTGGCCGCGACGACGTAGGATCTGAAACGAACAATGACGACCTCGCTCGTTCACGCCTGCGACGTCTATTTTGCCCCTCCTGACGCGCTGCAGCGTGCAACGCTGCTGCGCAAAGCCGGGATTCAGCAAGCATGTCGCAAGCCATAATCAAATAATCAGACGAGACGGGCACCGCCATCGATGTGAAGCGTCTCGCCATTCATGAAGCGGTTGCTCATCAGGAAGACCACAGCGTTTCCGGCTTCCTGCGCCGTGCCAAGGCGGTGCAGCGGCAGCTTGTCCTTGAGAGCCGCCACGTAATCATCGCGGCCGTCGCCAAGTGTGCGCGCGAGCAGAGGCGTATCGATCGTTCCAGGCGACAACGTGTTCACGCGGAGCGGGGCCAATTCCAGGGCGAGGCCCCGGGCGAAGGCTTCCATAGCAGCCGAGGCGGCGGCAAGCACGGCGGTGCCGTATGCGTTTGGTCGGTCGGCCAAGGCTCCGGAAATGAAAGTGACTGATCCGTCGGCGGCAATTCGGCTTCCGAGGCTGCGCAGGACATGAACAGCCGCCCAGATGCGCTCATCGAAAGCGCGGCGCAAATGATTGACGTCCGCCGCAAATATCTTGCCCGCGACGAAACTGCCGGCAAGCAGAACGAGATGATCGACGTGGGGGATATCAGCTAGTGCGGCGGCGATCGTTTCAGGTTTGGTCACATCGGCGGAGCGCCAACCGGCGAACCCATTCTCGGAGGCAACCCGCTCAGCTCCCGCGGCACCGAGCCCGATAACGATGACTTTGCCACCGGCTGCTTGGGCCTGTTGGGCCGCGGCAAGGCCAATTCCCGACGTACCACCGAAAATGACGACAGTTTGGTCCTTGAGAGAGCTGGAGGGCAAATCGGTCATGAAGGCGGTCCTTTCGAAGGGCAGCGCCCAACGCGCGGCCGATGGACTCAATCTAGACGCCTCGGTTTTGCTTGATAATCCGGCACATTGTCGGCTCTATTATGCCGCCATGGAACAAATCAGCCTCGACCGACTGACCGGACTTATCGCCTTCGCCCGCTCCGGATCGCTTGGCAGCTATACCGCCGCCGCTCGCGCTCTCGGCGTCTCGCCTTCGGCCGTCAGCAAAAGCGTTCAAAGACTGGAGCAGCGTCTTGGCCTCCGCCTGTTCAGCCGAACCACCCGCTCGCTGACCTTGACCTCGGAAGGCCGAGATCTGCACGAGCGGACACTGCGCCTTTTGCGGGAAGCGGATGCGATCGAACAGGCGGCATCTGCCGCGCGGTCCGAGCCCTCTGGCGTTTTGAGGATTGCAGCGCCTCTGCCGATCGGCACCCATATTCTCGCCGCGGCGTTGCCGCGCTTTCGCAGTCGCTATCCAAAACTTGCGATAGACCTGCGGCTCGGCGATCAGTTCGTCGATCTTATTGAAGAGGGCATCGATGTGGCGATCCGCGTCGGCGAGCTTGCCGATTCTCGGCTGATCTCACGGCAACTCGCGCCTCACCGCATCTGCGCATTCGCGTCACCGGAATATCTGGCTCGGCGCGGAACGCCGATGAGCCCGCACGAGCTGGTCAATCATGACTGCGTAAACTTTCGCTTCCAGAGTTCGGGGCAGATTTTTCGGTGGCCTTTGATCGTCGGGGACCGCTCGATCGAGCTCGTTCCCGATGCCGGGATCATCACCGACGTCAGCGATGCCGTCGCCGTGGCCATTGCGTCGGGTGGCGGTATCGGCATTACGCCCACCTACGTCGCAGCACCCTACGTGCGGCGAAAGGAGCTCTTGCCGGTGTTGCAGAATTTCGCCGTTCCGAGGACCAACATCACCGCACTTTGGCCGGAAAGTCGACGCGGCAATCCCAATGTGACGAGCTTCATCGCGTTCTTGTCCGAAGTCTTCACGTCGCGACCTTCATGGGACGACGTGGTCGCCAAAGCCGGTCAGGATGTCGAGAGATGAAGCTTGCAGTCTCGCCAACGCCCGCCGGGGACCGTTAACAGAGGCGACGGCTGCCTTCTAACGTCGCCTTCTGCCCGATCGCGTTGAAAACGCCAGGGGCGGCGCTTCATGGCCTCGTTGAACTCGAACGTTCAGGCCTCATCAGACCTGCCGCGCGCGACAAACGCATCGCCCTTGTCGTTCGGACAATTACAGTTTCCGGGCGCAGTTCGCCTGCTCGCGGCTGATACCGCTCAGTTGTCGGCCACCTCACACCCGTGCCTGTCTCCATATCCGATCATGTTGCGCCGAAGCGTCGCCAATCGGCAGAGACTTTGCTAGACCTGTGACGCAAGGCTAAATGCCTTTACGCCGGAGGCAACGTCACCCCCGTCAACTCGCCCAGTCTGTCGAGAAGTCTCTCCTGAAAATCGCGGTCCGTCGCTTCGTGCGCCGGCTCTTGGCGCCGGAGGTCATGCCAGTAATGACCGCTGACCAGGGCGGCGGGATCGTCGTTCACCGCCAGCCAGGTCTGCGTCCGTTGTCCGGTGGCCACGCCGACCGGCGCTCCGGCACCGCCCATTTTGGTGCGCGCCCAGCCGGGATCGACCGCGTTGCTCGGCACCTGCGGCCAACGCCGCGCCAAGGCAAAGGCCAGCGCGACCATGTGCAGCTTGCTCTCCGCGTACGCCTTGGCCGGATCCCAGGTTCGCCTTGTCCAGTCGAGATCGCTCAACGATCCCTCTCCGCCGCGATGTAGTCCGCTGCTGAGATAGACCAGGCGATCGGGGCGTTTCATCAGGGCGGTGAGCAAATAGGGCGCGAGCGTGTTGACCGCCAGGGTGGTGGCGTGGCCTTCGGGCGTCGGGCCGCGGCTGCGCTCGGTATAGACCCCGGCGTTGTGGATGACCGCGTCCATTCGCCCGATTGCGTTGACCTGATCTGCCACGTGCCTGGTCTGGGCGGCGCTCTTGAGGTCGCCGATCACGACCCGCGCGGAATGCGATTCAAGCCCGGCGATTGCCGCCGCACGTTCCGCTGATCGCGCGTGCAGGACCACCTGGTGGCCCTGTTCGAGGAGAGACTGGGCAGCTGCCCGGCCCAAACCGTCCGTACTGCCCGTGATGAAGACGATTGCCATTGCCGCTCCAGTTCGATTCCCCGCTTCGGTGCCTCCGTCGAAAGCTCAAGGAGAATGCAACATGTTCGACTGATCATGCCGTGGCGCAAAGAGCGCCGAACGAAGACACCAGAACCGAACAATCTTCCAGGACGCGCATTAACATTCGATAAGTTAGGAATGACCGCATGTCGAATTTCGTCATGCTGCTGGTCGAGGACGACTCGCTCCAGCGCGAAGTTCTATCCGACCTTCTCAAGGACGAAGGGTTCGAAGTCGTCGAATGTGCCACCGCAGAAGCGGCGGAGCTTATCGTGGCATCGACGGGCACGGAGCTACGGGCGCTCATCACCGATCACAACCTCGCGGGGAGAATGACCGGGCTCGAGCTCGCAGAGTACGCTCGCAGTGCCCATCCCGGACTCAACATCGTGCTGATGTCCGGGACGGTGATGGCGCCGCTGCCGCCCAACACGACCTTCTTGCACAAGCCGTTTGCGCCCGCCCATTTGCTGGCGGCCGTTTAGAATCGGAATATCCTCGGAGGTCATCCGCCCGAATTTTCTGCGCCGACGGCGTTCTCGCTCTCCGGCACCGTCAGCCGGACAGAGTGACCCTGCCGCATGGCGAGCGATGCCGCCGCAACAGCCGCCTCGAAAGCGGCTTCCTTGGTCTGGTAAGTATTCCGGATTTCGCCATCGTGGTCGACGTGCCAGGCGCCGTCCCTGCCAACAATATCATAGGCTGCGAGGCCCATAATCTATCCCTCCTTCATGCGTCCGGTGTTGCCTCGGACGCCTGGGTGCTGCTCACCGGGTCCGACGCCGGGAAACTGTCCTTCAAGCCCTTTTCCAACTCGTCGTCCTTGGCCTTGTCGCGTCGGATGCCACGCTTGAGATCTTCCGCGTTCTTGTCCGGCGGTGCCGGATCGAATTTCTCGGTCATGCAAGTGTCCTTTCGCTACCTCAAACGTCTGGAGCTGATGACCGTTCCTCCGAAGGAACCGACGCAGTCGCGGTTTGCTGTCGAATGGAGAAACCAGAAAGCGCGTGCAGCGCAGTGCTCTTTCATTCAGGTTGCGTCTCGCGCCATAACACATCTTGTGATAGTATCGCGCATCCCTCGGATCAGGAGAAGGCAATGAAAGCTTCGGTTTTTGCGTTAGGGAGCTTGATCATTCTGTCGATCACATCAGCGCACGCAGCTCCCAAAACCCCGGCCGCCCCGCCCACGGCGGCCAGCTCGGTCGCATGTTCCACCTCGGGTGGCGGCTTCGGGAGCTACCCGTCAGGCTGCCGAAACGGAGCAAACTTCAAGACCTACAATGAATGCAAGGAATCAGGCGTCAAGCGCGGCTGGAGACACGAAGACATGGCGTGGTACTGCAGCGGTCTGGGACTGCAATAGCGAGCGGTCATTGTGCTTTTCACGGCCGCGAACCCGGCGCGACGACTGGAGCGACCCATGGAATGCACAATCCGGCCCGCACTCGCAGATGATGCCGATGAGATCAGCGCGGTCATCTTGTGGGCACTGCGGGAAACGAACGCGAAGGACTATGCGGACGGGATCATCGAAAGGATCGCGCATGGCTTCAGTCCCGAAGCCGTACGGCGGCTGATCGGACTACGCACCGTCTTTGTCGCCACGATCCGCAGCCGCATCGTTGCGACCGCAGGTCTCGACGGAAATGTGGTCCGCACCGTCTTCGTGGCTCCCGATGTTCAGGCCCGGGGCATCGGCAAGCTGCTGATGGCCGAGATCGAGCGCACGGCGCGCGCACGAAACGTTGCTTCGCTGACCGTCCCTTCTTCCGTCACCGCCGAGACTTTCTACGCGCGGCTCGGGTTCAAGGCGGTGCACGACAGCTATCATGGTGACGAACGCACGATCATCATGGAGCGCCTGCTACAGGACCCGACCTAGATCCGTTTTGGACTGTTCTCCGGGATTCAGCGGGCAGCGGGCTTACTCTATCGCTACCGCCGCGCGGCGAGCACGTTCGAAGGAGGGGTTTGCAACGCTGCGCGCCTCTCGCTGAGGGCATGATCGAACAGTTCGAGCACCAGGCCGAAGGCTGCCAGCTCCTCCTCCTCGATGGCGCCATCATCGTAGCAGCCAAGCGTTTCCTCGATGATGGCATCGACCTCCTGCTGCATGGCCAGCAGTTCGTGGTCGAACTCCGCAGTGCGCACCTTGGAAACCAGCGCCAGAATTCTGTTGCGATGGCCAGTGTTCTCGTCGCGTTCATCCCGATTCAGATATTGACGCAGCCAGGCGCCGGCCGAGCCGATGCCGGAGAGAAGCAGGAGCGCAAACCAGAAGTAGTCGCCGTACCTGTCGAGGAAGGTGCGCTCGGTCCCGTCGATCACGGCCGCCGCTCCCCGGTGAACCGGCAGCTCGGCTTCTTTCTCGGTGTCCGGCTTGGTGATTTGCGCAGCGCCAGGCACCTGCCTGGCGATCGCCTGGCGGAGGGCGAATTGCTGGCGGTAAAACGCCGCCACTGTCGTTTCGGACAAGGCATTCCGCGCGACGATCAAATGGCTGACACTGACGGTCTCCACCTTGTCGTCCGGCCGGGCTGGATTCGCATTGAAAATGCTTGGCGGAATTTCCTCCGATTCATAACGAGGATGCTTCAGGGCGATGGTTTCCGATGCGTCGATCGCGAGAAATTTCGGCTCGCCCCGCGTCCGGGCGGTCGCGGCAATCGCGTCGGCGGTTATCTTGCTATCGAGCGGACCGACCGCCATGAAGGCGTCGAGGCTCGGGTCACGCGCCAGCTCCTCGAGCTGGCCCGTGCCGAATTGAGCGACCGTGACCTTGTCCGGCTCCACACCGGCGGCGCTCAGGATGACTCTCAGCAACGCGGCGTTCGCCGGGGTCGCGCCGATCACCCCTACCCTGCGCCCTGCGAGATCGGCGATCTCCTTGATTTTCGGCGCCGGCTTTCGCTTGGAGCCCTTGCCCGCCGGTCCCGAAGAAGACCACAGCACGACGAAATTCTTGCGCAAGATGACGACTGTTTGCGCGTCGGCCGGCATTTCCAGATCGCCGCGACCGACCGCAAGGTCGGCCTTGCCGGCACCGAGCAGAGCGAGAGCTTCGGCCGCTCCGGCAGTCGCGATCGGAGACAACCTCACGGTCCTGCTTTCGCTAGCAAAGGCCTCGGTCATCGCCTCGATCACTTTGTGGTCGTTGCTTCCCGGCGGTCCGACGGCAATCCGAAGAGTTATCGGCCGCAGCGCGTAATACAATGTACCCGCAGCAGCTCCGAAAACGAGAAATCCGATAGCTAAAATCAGCAGCAAGGTCTTCGTCTGTCTCCGCCCTCGGCGGGCTGCATCACTGCGTTTCATCGGAGCATCAGACGAGGACATTTGCCGCTGCCGGTTGGAGGCCAAATCGCTGCCTGTTTCGGAAGAGTATCATGCTGTTCTGGAAAACGATAATGTCCGAGCAGTACCAATAGTTTCTTGGGGCCATCATCACTGATCCCGCACTTCAAGTTTGAGGATTGCCGGGATGACGCCGCACACCTTGATCCTCCTCTGCAAATAGATCACCATCGCGAGATCGACCGCTCACAGCAAGAATGGGCGAGGAAACGCGCATGAACGCAACTCCCGGATTTGGCCTCGTCGAACGCGCCCGCGCCCTCGCACCGCTCATTGCAAGCGAGGCTGACGAGATCGAGCGGTCGCGACGGCTGACGCCGCCCGTTGTCAACGCGCTGATCGAGAACGGGCTCTATCGCGCGCTGCTGCCGCAGAGTCTTGGCGGCGCCGAAGCGCCGCCGGAAGCCTTCATGCAGATGCTGGAGGAGATCGCGAAAGCGGATGCCTCCACCGCCTGGTGCCTCGGCCAATGCACGGTCTGCGCGATGATCGCGGCCTCGCTCGACCACGAGACCGCGCAGGAGATCTTCAACACGGCGCCGGGCGTCCTCGCCTGGGGCGCGATCGCGCATGAGGCGCGGGCGGTCGAGGGCGGCTATCGTGTCACGGCGCGCTGGGATTTTGCCTCGGGCTCGCGGCAGGCGAGCTGGCTCGGGGCGCATGTCCGCATCGTCGGCGCCGACGGCGCCCCGCGGAAAAATGCCGACGGCTCGGCGGAGGTGCGCACCATCCTGTTTCCGGTCGCGAGCGCCGTGCTGCACGACGTCTGGCAGGCGATCGGGCTCGCCGGCACCGGCACCGATTCCTACGAGGTCGCCGACCTGTTCGTCCCCGAGCGCTTCACCGCGTTTCGTGACGTGCCGTCCGCGCTCCGCGAGCAGGGTCCGCTCTACAGGATCGGCACCGGCTCGTCGTTCAGCCTCGGCTTTGCCGCGGTGTCGCTCGGGGTGGCGCGCGCCACGCTGGATGCCGCGATCGCACTGGCGCGCGGCAAGCATCAGTCGCTGGCGGCCAGCGCCATGCACGACAACGGGGCGGTCCAGGGCCTGATCGGCCGCACCGAGGGCGATCTTCGCGCTGCGCGCGCCTATCTCTACGCGACGGCCAATGCGATGTGGCGCGATCTCCGCGCGACCGGCGCGTTCAGCGCGGCGCATCGGAGCTCGGTTCGCCTCGCCGCGACCTGGACCATTCACCAATCGGCCAAGGTGGTCGACACCGCCTATCACATGGCCGGCGCGACCGCCGTATTCCGCAGCAATCCGTTCGAGCGCCGGTTTCGCGACATGCACGCCATCGCCCAGCAGATCCAGGCGCGCGACACGCATTACGAGGATGTCGGTAAGATGATCCTTTCAGGGGATCGCTGACGTCGACCAATTGCGAAAGTGCACGCACGCTGACCTATATTGAGTTCGCATCCAGCGTCCTCGCCGCTGAACCTTTGTGAATTTTCCCGGACCAATTTCTATAGCTACAGGAACGACGGCTTTTCCGCCGTGACCGCGCCGACCATATGGAAGCGATAATTCCGAATTGTCTTTAGCGCGCCGATTTGCGCAAGAGAGGTCCGTTATGGGCCGCACAGCTGGCAGGAAAGTCAGTTGCCATGCCATTCAGGGGCGTTCGCCGGGATGGCACCATGGTGGCATGCTCATTGTTGCCACCCTCTGCATCGCATGCACTCTCCTGTTTGCGAGCGAAGCCGTGGCTCAATGCTCGGCGCGAGACGTTCTGCGGAATAACCTGAAGCTCAAGCAAGCGCCCTCTGATCGGCCGCAGATCCCAATCAAATCCGCCGCCGATCACCCCGTGTGGAAGACGATCAAGATCGGGACGTTTGCAAACTTCTTCGCCCTCAGTAACGCGTTGGATGCCGCAGGTTGCGGCATCGGAAACTCGGCTGGCGAAATTCTCGCGCGACCAACGTTTACCGTTAGCGCCACGACAACGAGCGTCGAGCTTTTCACGGTGTCGGCAGCCGAACTGGGCTTTCGGACCGACACTGCGTTGCTGGCGGACATCTATGCCCGCGCCAAACGCTTGGGTTTCGGCCTGGCGGCTGCAGAAGTCGGACCACAACTGAGGCTTCAATATTTTGACCAGCCGATCGGTGAATTTCTCATCATCGGAATGGAGCCCATCAGGACCTGGCAGGGCGCCCCCGTCATCTTGAATGTAGCCAATGGCGGCGCGGGACTCATCCTCATCGGCCAGGATGGCAGCGCCGACGCACAGATCCCCGCGGCATCCCGCTTCGTATTCGTGCGGTCCCATGAAGCCGCTCCTGCCGAGGGGCAAGAGGCCGTAACACTTGTCGGCCGGTGAACTTTCGATCGTGCGCACGTCGAAAGTACGATGGAGGTAAAAAAATGAACTGCCTGCGCATTTTCGCTACGCCTGATGGCGAATCCCATTTTGGGGAAATTGATATTCCCACGACACTAACGCGATCGTTTCCCAACGGAGCGCCTGCCGCCAACTACGAATCCTCGCGTTCCGCATTCTACGAAGCCTCGCGAGTTCGTTTTGTTCGTATTCCAGGAGGGGCCCGCGAAGCGGACTTTCATAACCCACCCGGCCGACTCCTTGCCATTTGGTTGGACGGCGAGGTCGAGTTTGAAACGAGCGACGGAGAGATGAGGCGTGTCTCCGCTGGAAAGGCGGTTCTGGTCGAGGATACGCATGGGAAAGGGCATATCTCGCGCCATCCACCGGAAGGGCAAAATGTTATACAGGTTTTACTGCCGCACGGCCTTGATGCGCCTTCTGCGTAGTCGGTGTCGGCCAATCGCATCACTTCGTGGCGTGGCAGTTCACTCCCTGTCGGATCGAAGCGTCATCGGCGAAGCAGCTCCCATCGAGCCGGGTTCATGAGTACGCGCGCTAGGCCACCAGCGCGGCGTCTTCCTCGCCGCCGTCGATGCCCCGTTGCGCGGCGAGCAGGCTGATGATCTCAATATTCGGCCGGGCCTTGCTGAACAGAAAGCCCTGGCCCTCGTCGCAACCTTCGGCGCGGAGGCAGCTCAGCTCGGCTTCGGTCTCGACGCCTTCGGCGGTGATGGTGACGCCGAGGCCTTTGCCGAGGCTGACGATGGAGCGGATGATCGCCTGGGCCTCGCGATTGGCGCCGAGATCGCGCACGAACGACTGGTCGATCTTGATCTTGTCGAACGGGAAGCTGCGCAGATAGCTCAGGCTGGAATAGCCGGTGCCGAAATCGTCCATCGAGATGCGCACGCCGAGCGCGCGCAGCGCATGCAACGTCGCCAGCACCTGGGCGCTCTTTTCCAGCAGCAGCGTCTCCGTGATCTCGAGCTCGAGCCGCCGCGGGGGCAGGCCGGAATGCTTCAGCGCATCCGTCACCACCGAAAGCAGATTGCCACTACGGAACTGGAGCGGCGACAGGTTGACGGCAACGCGGACGTCGTCCGGCCAGGTCGCGGCATCGTGACAGGCCCGGCGCAGCATCAGGCCGCCGAGCGGATTGATCAGCCCGGTCTCTTCCGCGACCGGAATGAACTCGGCCGGCGAGATCATGCCGCGCTCGGCATGCGGCCAGCGCACCAGCGCCTCGAAGCCGGTGATGCGGCCGCTCTGGAGGTCGATCAGCGGCTGGTAGTACGGCCGCAGCACGTCGTTCTGGATGGCGTCGCGCAGCTCGACCTCGATCTTGCGGCGGGTCTGCGCTTTCGCATCGAGCGCCGCCTCGAAGAACGCGAACGAGCCGCGCGCATCCAGCTTGGCGCGCGACAGCGCCATGTCGGCGCTCTTGAGCAGCTTTTCGGAATCGTCGCCGTCGCCCGGCGCCATCGCGATGCCGATGGAGGCACCGACCACCACGGAATGGCCGTCGAGCAGATAGGGATCGGCGATGGCTTCCAGCAGGCGCTTGGCCAGCAGCACCGCATCCTCGGGACGCGTCAGGCCGCTCTGCACGATTGCGAACTCGTCCGAGTTCAGCCGCGCGAGCGCGTCCTCCTCGCGCAAGGTCGAGCGCAGCCGCTTGGCGACGCCGCGCAGCAGCTTGTCGCCGACCGCGTGTCCCAGCGTGTCGTTGACCGCCTTGAAATTGTCGAGCCCCAGCATCAGCAGGGCGACCTTGTCGGTGCTGCGCCTCGTATGCAGCAGCATCTCGTCGACCTGCTGGCGCAGCAGATTGCGGTTTGGCAGACCGGTCAGCCCGTCATGCTGGGCCATGAAGGCGAGCCGCGCCTCGGCGCGCTTGCGCTCGGTGATGTCCATCAGCGCGAGCAGCACCGCGGGCCGCTCGGCATAGGTCAGTTCGCGCGAATAGATCGCAAGGTCGATCAGGGCGCCGTCGGCCTTGACGTGCTTCCAGGTGCGTCCGGCCTGCTCCTCGCCGGCCGAATCGGCGGTCCAGGGCGGCTCGCTGTCAAAAGCCTGAAGGGAACGGATCGTCAGCCGCTCGAACTCGGCGCGGCTGTAGCCGTAATGGGCGACCGCGGCATCGTTGACGCCGAGGATGCGCTCGTCGTCCAGTGCGCAGACGATCATGGGGACGGGATTGCCGTCGAACAGCAGGCGGAACGAGGCCTCGCGCTGCTTCAACTCGGTGATGTCGACGCGCAGGCCGACGACGCCGCCGTCCTCTGTCAGCCGCTCGTCGATCAGGATGACGCGGCCGTCCGCCAGCTTCTGCTCGTGGCGCGAGCCGGGCTGATAGAGCTTTTGCAGCCGCTCCGCGATCCATTCTTCCTCGTGGCCGGCCGCCTCGGGATAGTCGCCGCGGGCGACGCCGATGCGCAGCGTGTCCTCGAGGCGCGCGCCTTCCTCGAACAGATCGGCGGTCTTGCTGTAGATCTCCGCGTATTGCTTATTCCAGAGGACATAGCGGCCCTCGGCATCGAGAAACACGATGCCTTGCGGCAGGATCTCGATGGCCTGGCGCAGGCGCTCATGGGATTTGCGCGCTTCCGCGATCGCAGCCTCGGCCTCGGCGCGGCTGCGCAGAACTTCGTCGCGTTCGGACGGAGGATGAGGGGCGCGCGCAAAGCGCGGCTTGCGCGGGTGCAGGCCGGGCCTGCCAAGCACGCTTCCCTTTCGCTTTTTTGGTCTTCGAAACCCCAAACTCAACTTCACTCGTCCCAGTCGCACCCAGCGACCGCAACTCTTGGAGCAAGTGTCTGAAAAAAAAGTAATCTTGGGTGGCATGGCGATGCGACGCACGGTCTGGCAGCCTCGAAAAAACAGCCCGCATTGCCCGTTTGCAAGGCCCGGCGGCGCCGATGGGCGCTCCAAGCGCATCGCATCGTCGTCATCGGAGAACGAGATGGCGTAAAATTGCGCGCCGCCTTGATTCATTTCCGGGATCGCACGCGATTGTATGCAGAAGTGAGTGAGCAGACGTCCTGCGCACGAATTTTGGTCAATGCATGAGAGGGTTATCGCATCGTTAAAAATCGGCCGCCCGACGCCGCGGAACCGCGACTTTTGGACGAAATTTCAGCGGAGGGACTGTTTCTTAACCCTGACGCGGTGTTGGGGTTATAAGGATGTCAGCATGAGTCCCCGCCGCCTCGCCCCTCTCCTGCTCGTCATGACGCTCCTGGCCGCCGGCGACGCGCTGGCCCAGGACAAGGGCAGCGTCAACCCAAAGCCGCTGCCGCCGCTCGCCAATCTGAACGATCCCAATATCGGCGCCAAGGAGCTGTTCGCGCGAAAGCTGCTGCCGTCGAAGGGACCGGCGCACGTCATCGGCTCCTATGTGAAGGGCTGCATCGGCGGCGCCGAGCAGATGCCCCTCAACGGCGACAATTGGCAGGTGATGCGGTTGTCGCGCAATCGCAGCTACGGTCATCCCGCGATGATCGCGCTGATCAAGCGGCTTGCGGCCAGGGCGCACAAGGACGCGGGATGGCCGGGCATCCTGGTCGGCGACATCGCCCAGCCGCGCGGCGGGCCGGCGCTGTCCGGCCATGCCAGCCACCAGATCGGCCTCGATGCCGACATCTGGCTGACGCCGATGCCGGACCATCGGCTCTCGCGCGAGGAGCGCGAGGACATGTCGGCGGTGATGATGGTGCGTCCGGACCGGCTCGACATCGATCCAAAAGTGTTCACGCCGGGCCATGTGCTGGTGCTGCGCGACGCGGCGCAGGAGCCGGCGGTGCAGCGCATTTTCGTCAATGCCGCGATCAAGAAGGCGCTGTGCCGCGAGGCCAAGGGCGACCGTTCCTGGCTGTCGAAGATCCGGCCGTGGTGGGGCCACGACTATCACTTCCACATCCGCATGCACTGCCCGGCGGGCGCGAGCGACTGCGAGAGCCA
Organism: Bradyrhizobium sp. F1.13.3; assembly: GCF_040548265.1. Taxonomy (NCBI): domain Bacteria; kingdom Pseudomonadati; phylum Pseudomonadota; class Alphaproteobacteria; order Hyphomicrobiales; family Nitrobacteraceae; genus Bradyrhizobium; species Bradyrhizobium sp. F1.13.3. The sequence continues at coordinate 146,173 of NZ_JBEPRI010000002.1, forward strand.
GCCGTCGCAATCCGACGACGAAGGCTGCAAGCCCTCCGATCTCGCCTACTGGTTCAGCGACGGCGTGCTGCACCCCAAACCCCCGCCGGAGCCCCCGAAGCCGAAACCGCCGATGACGCTGGCGCAGATGCCGGGGGCGTGCAAAGCCGTGCTGCACGCGGGCAATGCGAAACCGTAAAGCCTTCGCGGTCGTCCCGGCCATTCCAGGTTGGCGCCATGCGGACCGCCGCCTTTGACCTGTTCCGCCACCCTGTTATGATGACCCAGCGATCGCTTGCCGGACCGTAAGTCCGTCGGGCTTGCCGGAACAGCGCTTCCGCCGGTCGCAAGCCTCATTCAACCAACGCCGTCTTGCGCGCGCCGCCTTGCGTGCCCTGAGCGCGCGCATGGAGCGCTTCCGATGTCCCGCCTTTCCGTGCTTTTTTCGGCTTTGCTCCTTCTGGCCGCGGGCCTTTCGCCTGTCGCCGCCGAGGACAAGACCATCACCGTGTTCGCGGCAGCCTCGATGAAGAACGCGCTCGACGAGGTCGACGCCGCCTACACCGCCAGGACCGGCGTCAAGTTCAGCGTCAGCTATGCCGCAAGCTCCGTGCTCGCCAGGCAGATCGAGCAGGGCGCGCCGGCCGATGTGTTCGTCTCCGCCGACACCGACTGGATGGACTACGCGATCTCCAGGAAGACCATCAACGAGCCGACCCGGGTCAATCTGCTCGGCAACAGCATCGTGCTGATCGCGCCGAAGGATTCCAGGCTCGACAACGTGCCCATCGTGCAGGGGTTCGACCTCGCAAAACTCGCCGGCGACGGCAGGATCGCGACCGGCGACGTCAAGTCCGTACCGGTTGGGAAATATGCCAAGGCGGCGCTGACGAGCCTCGGCGCCTGGCAGGCGGCAGAGCCGAAATTCGCCATGGCCGAGAGCGTGCGTGCCGCGCTGACGCTGGTCGCGCGCAGCGAGGCCAACCTCGGCATCGTCTATTCCACCGATGCCAAGGTCGAGCCCGGCGTGAAGATCGTCGGCACCTTCCCGGCGGATTCGCATCCCGCGATCATCTATCCCGTCGCTGCGACCACAACAGCAAAGGGTGAGACCAGCGACTATCTCGCCTTCCTGCGCTCGACCGCCGCCAAGACCATTCTGGAAAAATACGGTTTCAAGTTCCTGATCAGCCCCTCTACATAATTTGCGATTTGATGCTCGACATCTCTCCCGCCGAATGGACGGCGATCCTGCTCTCGCTCAGGGTGGCCGTCATCGCTACGCTGGTGGCAACGCCGTTCGGCATTGCGCTGGCGTGGCTGCTCGCGCGGCGTGATTTCTGGGGTAAGTCGGTGCTCGATGCGCTGGTGCATCTGCCGCTGGTGCTGCCACCCGTCGTCACCGGCTATCTGCTGCTGCTGACCTTCGGCCGCCGCGGCCTCGTCGGCGCTTTCCTCGCGGACCATCTCGGCATCGTCTTCGCCTTCCGCTGGACCGGTGCTGCGCTTGCCTGCGGCCTGATGGCGTTTCCGCTGCTGGTGCGTCCGATGCGGTTGTCGATCGAGGCGATCGACCGCCGGCTCGAGCAGGCCGCCGAGACGCTCGGCGCCACTCCTTTCAAAGTGTTCTTCACGGTGACGCTGCCCTTAGCGCTGCCCGGCGTGCTCGCCGGCATGGTGCTTGGCTTTGCGAAAGCGATCGGCGAATTCGGCGCGACCATCACCTTCGTCTCCAACATTCCCGGAGAGACCCAGACGATTTCGTCCGCGATCTATTCGCTGATCCAGACGCCGGACGGCGATGCCGCCGCGGGACGGCTCGTGATCGTCTCGATCGTGCTGGCGCTCGGCGCGCTGATCGCGGCCGAATGGTTCGCCCGCCGCGCCACCGCGCGCCTGCACGGGAATTGACCATGCTGCGCGTCGACGTCGAAAAACAGCTCGGCGAGTTCTCGCTGTCCGCCGCCTTCGCGAGCGAGGGCCGCGTCATCGGCCTGTTCGGAGCGTCGGGCGCCGGCAAGACCTCGCTGGTCAACATGATCGCGGGGCTGCTGCGGCCCGACCGCGGCACCATCGTGATCGACGGCGAGACCGTCGACGACAGCGCGGCCGGCATTCATGTCCCGACCTGGCGCCGTCGCATCGGCTATGTGTTCCAGGATGCGCGGCTGTTTCCGCATCTCAACGTCGCGCAAAATCTCGACTATGGCAGGCGGATGAACGGCCTCGCGCCCGATCCGGCGCAGCACAAGCGAATCATCGAGCTGCTCGACATCGGCGCGCTGCAGGGTCGCCGCCCCGGAAAGCTCTCCGGCGGCGAGCGCCAGCGCGTCGCGCTCGGTCGCGCGCTGCTGTCGCGGCCGCGCCTGCTGCTGCTCGACGAGCCGCTCGGCGCGCTCGACGAGGGCCGCAAGCTGGAGATCCTGCCCTATCTGGTGCGGCTGCGCGACGAGGCCAACGTCCCCATGGTCTATGTCAGCCACGACGTCGCCGAGCTGCGCCAGCTCGCGACGCAGATCGTGAGGCTGAAGCAGGGCCGGATGACGTCGTTCGGCGGGGTGAAGGTGCTGACGTGAGGGCCTGTTGCCCATCCCCGTCATTGCGAGCGCAGCGAAGCAATCCAGAGTCCCTCCGCGGCGGCGGTCTGGATTGCTTCGCTACGCTCGCAATGACGAAAGTGTGTGGTTGATTTGGTTGCCAAGCTCGACGCGGACTGCGTGGGAGCTAAACCCCCGCCACCGATGTCCACAAATCCGCCAGCTTGCGCCGCAGGACCTGTCTGCGGGTCAGCGGCGCGGGCGCTTCTTCGTCTTCCGGCAGGCGCAGGCCGACGACGTTGACCCGGCCACCGGAGATCGAGCGCGCGACGAGCACGATCGGATCCAGCGCAAGCTCGGCGCCCTCTTTCGGTGCGCGGTCGAGATGGACGTCGAAATAATCGGCCAAAGTCAACTTGCTCTCGTCCTCGCCGGCCTTCACGCCGTAGATCTCCGCGAGCTCGGCGAGCGTGCGCTCGCCGGAGACCATGAAGTCGCCCAGCAGATGCGGGTCCGGCACCGAGCTCGGCTGCATGTCGACGAAGAAGCGGTCGAGCGATTCGGCCTTTTCCGGCGGCGCCAGCAGATAGATGTAATCGCCGGGCGCGATCGGCTCGGCTTCCGTTGGCGTCAAAATGTTCTCGTTGCGGATCACCAGCGTCGGCTTCGACCAGGACGGGATCAGGCCGCGGCGAAAATACAGGCTCTTGGACCGCACTGGATAGCCGACGAGCTGCTGCTCAAGCTGGCCGGGCAGGTCCAATTCGACACGGCGCGGGCCGCGTTCGGCGCGCGGCAGCGCCACGTGCAGCTTGCGCGCGGCCGGCGCCAGGGTCCAGCCTTGCAGCAGCAGCGAGATGATGACGACGACGAAGGCGACGTCGAAATAGAGATAAGCCTTCGATAGCCCGACCAGCATCGGGATCGAGGCCAGGAAGATCGCGACCGCGCCGCGCAGGCCGGTCCAGGCGATGAAGATCTTTTCGCGCCAGTTGAAGCGGAACGGCGCCAGGCACACGAACACCGCGATCGGCCGCGCCACCAGCATCAGGACGAATGCGATCCCGACCGCCGGCAGCACGCTGCCGCCAAGCCGGCTTGGCGAGACCAGCAGGCCGAGCAGCACGAACATCACGATCTGGGCCAGCCAGGTCGCGGCATCCAGGAAGGCCACCACCGAATTATGCGCGCGCGTCGGGCGGTTGCCGATGATGATGCCGGCGAGATAGACCGCGAGGAAGCCTGAGGCGTGCATGATCTGCGAGCCGCCGAAGATGACGAGCGCGGCGGTGGTGACGAACGGCGCATGGAGGCCCTGCGGCAGCGCGACCTTGTTGAGCGCGATGACGACCAGACGCCCGCCGATCACTCCGACGACGGCGCCCAGCACGGCCTCCTGGGCGAACTCCATCAGCACATGCGCGGCCGTGCCCGTTCCCAGCGAGATGTATTCGACCAGCATCAGGGTCAGGAAGATCGCGAAGGGATCGTTGGTGCCGGATTCGACCTCAAGCGTCGCGCCGACGCGCGGGCGCAGGCGCAGGCCCTGGGTATGCACCAGCAGGAACACTGCCGCCGCGTCAGTCGAGGCCACTACCGCGCCGACCAGCAGCGACTCCGTCCAGTTGAGGTCGAGCGCATATTTCGCGAACGGCGCCGTGATCAGCGCGGTCAGCAGCACGCCGACGGTCGCGAGCACCATGGAAGGCGCGAGCACGGTGCGGATGCTGGCAAAGCGGGTGCGCAAGCCGCCGTCGAACAGGATCAGTGCAAGCGCGACCGAGCCGACCAGATAGGTGGTTCGGACGTCGTCGAACTGCAGCTGTCCGGGACCGGAATCGCCCGCGAGCATGCCGATCGCGAGGAAGACGAGCAGAAGGGGCGCGCCGAAGCGCAGCGCAAGCAGGCTTGACAGGATCCCGGCCAACACCAGGACGGCGCCGAGCAATATGGCGAGGCTGACGGAGTCGAGGGAGGCCATCCACCTTCCGGGTACGAAATCGCTGGAATTGCATCCTTATCGTCGGCGGACTCCCACGCAACCCATTTTCTCCCGCTCGCGGCAATCTGCCTGCATTTTGCGGCCTTAACGCACTTCACTTAGCGGTGTATCGGTGGTCCGGCCGGGCCCTTTGTGGGATTCTCCGGCGCGCTCGAATCAACACTTCCCGCCCGCTTCCCGACGAGACCGATGGACATGGACCTCAAAGACTTCATGGAGTTCGTGCAGACCACCGCGCGCAGCGTCGGGGCCGAAATCTCCTCGCCCTGGTTCTACCTGCAATTCGGGCTCATTCTGGCCGCGGCCGGCATCGCCTATGCCGCCGAAGCCGCCGTTCGCAGCCGGGTCGACATGACCTCGCTGGCGATGCGCTGGCCGCTGCCGCTCCGGCACTTCGCCCGGGTGATGGTCTCCAGCGCCTCGACGGCGGCGTTCACCCTGCTCGTGATCGTCTCGCGCGTGGTCATGTACCATGCGACCTGGCCGAGCCGCAGCTATCTCCTGATGGTCGCCGCCAAGCTGGGGCTGGCCTGGCTCGCGATCCGGCTGCTGACCTCGGTGCTGCGCAACGCCTTCATCGTCAAGCTGGTGTCGATCACGGCCTGGTTCGTCGCGGCGCTCTCGATCGTCGGCCAGCTCGATGCGACGGTCGACCTGCTCGACTCCTTCGCCATCGTGCTCGGCGGCCTGCGGCTGACGCCGCTGCTCGTGATCAAGGCCGGCGCGCTGCTGCTCATCGCGCTCTGGCTCACCAACATCGCCAGCAATTTCGCCGAGAGCCGGATCAACTCGACCACCGATCTGACGCCGTCGGTGCAGGTGCTGCTGGTCAAGATCATCCGCATTGGCCTGCTTGCGGTCGCGATCGTGATCGCGCTCGGCGCGGTCGGCATCGATCTCTCGGCGCTCGCGGTGTTCTCCGGCGCGGTCGGCGTCGGCATCGGTATCGGCCTGCAGAAGATCGTCGCCAATTTCATCTCGGGGATCATCCTGCTCGCCGACAAATCGGTGAAGCCCGGCGATCTCGTCACCATCGGCGACAACACCGGGCGGATCAGCGCGATGAAGACGCGCTATATTTCCGTCGCCGCCGGCGATGGCCGCGAATTCCTGGTGCCGAACGAGGATCTGGTGACGCAGAAGGTCGTCAACTGGACCTACACCGACAAGAACACGCTGGTGAAGATCGCCTTCGGCACCAATTACGACGCCGACCCGCGGCTGGTCTGCAAGCTCGCCGCCGAGACCGCGGCCGCGCATCCGCGCGCGCAGAAGGGCAAGCCGCCGAATTCCATCCTGACCGAGTTCGCCGAAGCCGGGATGAAGTTCTCGCTGACCTTCTGGATCGCCGACCCCGACGGCATGGACAACGTCAAGAGCGACGTGATGCTGGCGCTGTGGGATTCCTTCAAGCGCGAGGGCATCCGGGTTCCCTACCCCGTCCGCGAAATCCGCATCCGAGGCGGCGCCCTGCCGGTGGAAACCACCGTAGAAGTCCCGAATTGAGCCGGCTTTCGGACGCATGCCCGCCAAGCTTGGCTTGCATGAAGGCTCGCGATCATTAAATTGGGGCCTTAAATCAGTCCCTTGCGCCCACCTCGATACCGGCCCCGTGCCGAGAAGACCGCATCCGCATGAGCTACGTCGAAGCTACCGATACCTCGCTCCGCAAGACCGGACAGATCAAGCTGCATGGGCCAAGCGCCTTTGCCGGCATGCGCAAGGCGGGAGCGCTGGTGGCGAAGTGCCTCGACGAGCTCACCGACATCGTCGGGCCCGGCGTTCCGACCGAGCGCATCGACCAGTTCGTCCGCGACTTCGCCTTCAGCAACAATGCCTATCCGGCGACGCTGATGTATCGCGGCTACCGCTATTCGACCTGCACCTCGCTCAACCACGTGGTGTGCCACGGCATGCCCGGCGACCGTCCCCTGAAAGAGGGCGACATCGTCAACATCGACGTCACCTTCATCGTCGACGGCTGGTACGGCGATTCCAGCCGGATGTATGCGGTCGGCCCGATCGCGCGCAAGGCCGAGCGGCTGATCGAGGTGACCTATGAAGCGATGATGCGCGGCATCGCCGCGGTGAAGCCCGGCGCCACCACCGGCGACATCGGCCACGCGATCCAGAGTTTCGTCGAGCCGCAGGCCATGAGCGTGGTGCGCGATTTCTGCGGCCATGGCCTCGGGCGCATGTTCCACGACGAGCCGAACATCATCCATGTCGGCCGACCCGGCGAGGGCGTGCAGCTCAAGCCCGGCATGTTCTTCACCATCGAGCCGATGATCAATCTCGGCAAGCCGCATGTGAAGATCCTGTCCGACGGCTGGACCGCCGTGACCCGCGACCGCTCGCTGTCGGCGCAGTTCGAGCACTCCGTCGGCGTCACCGCCACCGGCGTCGAAATCTTCACGCTGTCGGAGCGGCACGGCGAGAAGCAGATCGGGTGAGGGCGCGGCCGACCTTCGGGTCGCCGGCTGACGTGAACCGGATTTGCCGGCGCAATTGACGGTTGCAAAAACGGTTATCCGCGGCAATGCTGGCGGCCGATGCCCGCCAAGACCGACCACGACAAGAGCAAGCCCGAACAAGCGCCACACTATCTCGGCCATCGCGAACGGCTGCGCGAGCGCTTCTACAGCGCGGGTGCGGACGCGCTCAGCGACTACGAGCTGCTGGAGATGGCGCTGTTTCCGGCGCTGCCGCGGCGTGACACCAAGCCGCTGGCGAAGACACTGATCAAGACCTTTGGCTCGTTTGCCGAGGTCGTGCATGCGCCGGTGGCGCGCCTGCGCGAGGTGGACGGCATGGGCGAATCCGCGATCCACCAGCTCAAGCTGATCGCGGCGGCGGCGCATCGCGTCGCCAAGGGCGGGGTCAACAGCCGCAACGCGCTGTCGTCCTGGAACGAGGTGATCGACTATTGCCGCACCAGCATGGCGTTCGCCGACAAGGAGCAGTTTCGCCTGCTGTTCCTCGACAAGCGCAACCAGCTCATCGCCGACGAGGTGCAGCAGACCGGCACCGTCGATCACACCCCGGTCTATCCGCGCGAGGTGATCAAGCGCGCGCTGGAATTGTCCGCGACCGCGCTGATCCTGGTGCACAACCACCCCTCAGGCGATCCCTCGCCGTCACAGGCCGACATCCAGATGACCAAGGCGATCATCGACATCGCAAAGCCGCTCGGCATTTCGGTGCACGACCACATCATCGTCGGCAAGAGCGGACATGCGAGCTTGCGCGGGATGCGGTTGATCTAGTAGCAATATCGCGGATCGACCGGGACATAGGAGCCGTCCCGGCGCTGCATGTAGCAGCCGCGCTGATAGGCGTAATAGCCGGAGCGGCGGCGTTCACCCTCGGAGGCGATCGCAGCGCCCGTGCCGGCACCGACGACGGCGCCGATGGCGGCTCCGCGGCCTCCGCCGATGGCGCCACCCACGATCGCTCCACCTACGCCGCCGAGAATGGCACCTCCAATTGCGTCTTGCGCTGCCGCCTCATGAACAGGCATCGCCATCACGACTGTTAGACATGCCGCGATGGCGAAACTTCCAATGCGAAGACCTCGAAGCATGCTCGCCCTCCCCTGTGATCAGACGAGTCATAGCGCCGCAGCCGGATTCGGACCAGAAGAATCACCACGCCGGGACCCGGCGCTTCTCGCGATGGCGTCGCTGGCTCGGCTCGAAGGCGGCTCAGGCCATGTCGCGTGCGCACCGCGGGCCATCCCCATTCATCTCAAGCATCGACCCAACGCTGCACCGCCTCGGCGGTGTCGGCCGGCGTGGTGTTGAAGCAGATCGCGGCGTCGGGCGCCAGGCGGTGGACGAGGTTGAGCACCTTCTCGAACAGCAGCAGGCGCTCCCTGGGCTCGCGCAGGCCCGCGCCAATCACGATGCAGTCGAAATTCTCCTCGCGCAACGCTGCCGTCACAGCGGCTTCCGCCGCGGCATCGAGATCGATCAGGCAACTCGTGACTTCGTAACCGAGATCGCGCAGGCGCAGCAACTGCGCATCGATATAGTCGCGCACGAGCTCCGGCGTGAGCTGCGGGAATGCGCTGTAATCCGCGTTGCCGGGTTCGATGCCGATCGCGAGGACGCGCGTGGTCATGCAGGGCTCCTTGCCGGACTGCCTCGCGTCGCTAACGGAGAGCGGCCCCTCCCGGTTCCCTCGCGGGGCGGCCGCCCTGATCCCGGTCCTGCCGCTCATTTTCCCGGCGAGGTTGTAACCCACTTCACACGCGGTGGCCCTGCGGCCTGCCAGACTTGCGGGAGATCACGCTGGCCTCACGCCCTGATCACGGCACCTGGTTCATTTCGACTAACGCGCAGTTGCGAAAATTCATTCATTGCGGGAGCGGAAAATGATTTCATTCGAGAGTCTGAAAAGCGAATACGAGGGTAATTGGGCCAATCTCGAGATCCGGCCTGCACGCCTCTCCGACGCGAACGCGGTCGCGCGCAAGGCCATCAACGGCAAGGCGACCTATCAGCAGATCGAACGGTTGACCGGCGTCCCCTGGTATTTCGCTGCCCTCTGCCACTACCGCGAGTCCAATTTCGATTTCGACACCTATCTCGGCAACGGCGAAACGCTTCATCGCGCGACGACCATCGTTCCGAAAGGACGCGGCCCGTTTGCCACGTTCGTGGACGGCGCCGTGGACGCCTTCAGAATCCAGAATTTCATCGGCGCTCACGATTGGGGGATCGGGCGGATTCTGTTCCGGCTCGAAGCCTTCAACGGCTTCGGCTATCACGCCAAGGGCTGCAATTCGCCCTACCTCTATGGCGGTTCGACGCTGTATGGCCCGCCCGAGGCAAGGGCCGGCAAATTCGTCCGCGATCATGTGTTCGATTCGAACCACGTTGATTCCCAGCTCGGCACCGCGGTGATCCTGCATGCAATGATGTCGCTGGATTCCTCGATCACCCTCGACGGCAGCCCGCAATTCGCCAGCCGCGCGGAACCGGAGGACGACGCGGCATCGACGATCGTTCTCATGCAGCAGGCGCTCAACAAGCTCGGCGCCAATCCGCCGCTCGCCGAGGACGGCATCAGCGGACCGAAGACCAGGGCTGCGGTCTCGCAGTTTCAGCAGCAGAACGGTCTGAGAGACACCGGACTTCTCGACGGCGCCACGGTCGCCGCCCTCACGCGCGCGGCGCAGTCGGGCCCCACGGGATCGACCGGCGATATGTCCCGGATCATGAAGCGACTGGAGGACGTCGCGCAATTGCTGCGGCCGCCAGCCGGGGCTGTGACGCCGGCAACGACGACATCGGGCAACACGCTGCCCGCCACCACGGATCCGATCAGCCTGTTCGAACGGCTCTTTTCCCTCGTCAACAAGACAGCCCCCATGCCAGGACCAGTCACCCCGACCAGTTCCGCCCCCGTCGATCAGTTGAAGCAGGTCGTCGATCTGCTCGGCACCTTGCTCAACAGGGACGGCAAACCCGTCCTCGGCCAGGTCAATGGCGCGCTCGGCGATACCATCGGCAAGATGCTCGACGGCAAGAAGACTGCGCTCGGCATCGGCGGCTCACTGATCACGGCGTTGCTGACTTCGGTGACGGCGAGCCCCAACGCAGGCGGTATTGCCGGACTGCTCGGGACGCTCGTGTCGGCCGTGCCGGGCCTCGGCCAGTTCGCGATGCCGATCTCCCTGGCGCTCACGGCCTGGGGCGTGCTCGGCAAGATGGAGAAGTGGGCCCAAGGCACCGCGCCGCCGCCCAGGCCAACGACGTAGCCTGCGGCCGTCCTTCCAGACGCCCGCCTATGGCGGGATGAGGTCGCGTTTCGCGGCGCCTACTGGCGCAGCATGATCAGGGGATCGGCGGTATCCGGGACGCGCCGCCATTGCGCGTTGTCGTCGGCCTCGAACTGCCAGGCCTCGCCGGCCTTCGACAGCAGGATGATCTGGCCGCGCTCGAGCCGCCATTGCGTCGGGTTGAACTGCGCGATGGCCGCATCGCATTTCGGCTTGAGGAAGACCTGGAAATTGTCCGGCCCGGCTTCCGTGTTGGTCAGCGTCAGCCCGCAGACAGGCTGGCCGTTCCCCCGCACGATCGACCAGTCGCCGATCATCTGGTCCATCGACTTCGCCATCGAACGAGCGGCGGCGAGGTCCTGCAGGATGTAGACGCCCTCGCCTTGCCGCAGGCCCTCGAAGATGCCGGCCTCGACCTCGGTGAAGTCGATCACGGCTTCACCGCTCGCATCCTGCAAGCGGACGATGTCGAGACCCCTGACGCTCCAGGCGACGATGTCCTTGGTGAAGGGCAGCGCGGCCTTGCAGGCCGGCTCCAGCTCGAGCTTGAAGCCTTGAGCAGCAGTGTCGGCCTTGAGCGTGACGACGCAGGTCTTGCTGCGCTCGGTGGTCGAGAGCTCCCACTGCCCGGGCATTTCCTTCTTCAGGGTCGTCGTATCCTGCGCCAACGCGAGGCCGATCGCGGCCAAGTAGGCCGCGACGGCGAATGCAACGACCCGAAGAGCTCCCATCAGCGTCCCTTGAACGGTGTTTCCGCAACCGGCGTCAATGGCGCCTTGCCGGCGAACCAGGACTTGAGATTGTCGACCACGAGCTGGTCCATCGCGTTGCGCGTCACCACCGAGGCCGAGCCGATATGCGGCAGCAGCACGACGTTCTGCATGGTCTTGAGCTCGTCCGGCACGTTCGGCTCGGCCGCGAACACGTCGAGACCTGCGGCAAGGATGGTGCCTGATTTCAGCGCCTGGACCAGCGCCGGTTCGTCGATCACCGAGCCGCGCGCGACGTTGACCAGCACACCGCGCGGGCCGAGCGCCTTCAGCACCTCGGCATTGATCATCTTGTTCGTGCTGGCGCCACCGGGCACGATCACCATCAGCGTGTCGACCGCCTTCGCCATCTCGATCAGGTCGGGGTAGTGCTTGTAGGAGACGTCCTTGGACGGATTGCGGGTGTGATAGACCACCGGCACCAGCGAGGCATCAAGCCGGCGCGCGATCGCCTGGCCGATCCGGCCCATGCCGACGATGCCGACTTTGCGATCGCGCAGCGAGCCGACGCTGAGCGGATAGTTCTGGGTCTGCCAGAGACCGGAGCGCACATAACGGTCGGCCTTGATGAACTCACGCACCGTGGAAATCAGAAGCCCCATCGCGACGTCGGCGACCTCTTCGGTCAGCACGTCGGGCGTATTGGTGACGATGATGTTGTGCTCGGCGGCGTATTTGGCGTCGACGTGGTCATAGCCGACGCCGAAGCTCGCCACCATCTCGATCTTGGGCAATTGCGACAGCGACTGCTTGTCGGCACGCACGGTGTGATAGGTCACCGCCACGCCGCGGATCTTTTCGCGAACCGCCGGCGTCAGCCGCTCGAGATCGCCCCGCGTCTCCGCCTTGTGCACGACGAAATGATCGGAAAACCCGTTCTCGAGGATCGGCCGGACCGGCCCATAAATCAGAAGGTCGATCTTTTCGGACGAAATCGAACCGGTGGTCATCAGTTGTCCTTTCCAAGCGCGCTCTCGTGCCAGCGCCGTAAAACGAGGTGGGAAACTAGCGCCAGCACCCCATAGATGACAATCCCGGCCAGCGACAACAGCAGCAGCGCTGCGAACATGCGGGGTATGTTCAAGCGGTAGCCTGATTCTGCGATCCTGTAGGCGAGCCCGGACCCGGCGCCGGCCGTTCCCGCCGCGATCTCGGCCACAACCGCGCCGATCAGCGACAGACCGCCGGCAATGCGCAGGCCACCGAGAATGTAAGGCAGCGCCGCCGGCAGCTTGAGAAAGCGCAGGGTCTGCTGCGGCGAGGCGCCATAGAGCTGGAACAGGCCTGCGAGGTTGCGATTGACCGAATTGAGCCCGAGCGTGGTGTTCGACAGCACCGGGAAAAAGGCCACGATGAAGGCACAGACTACGACCGCGGTCTGCTGCTCCAGATAGATCAGCAGCAGCGGCGCGATCGCGATGACAGGCGTAACCTGAAGCACCACGGCATAGGGGAATAGCGATGCTTCCACCCATTTGGACTGATTGAACAGCAGTGCCAGCGCGATGCCGCCAATGCTGGCCGCGACAAAACCTTCAAGCGTGGTCAGCAGTGTCGCGGCGAGCGATTGCGACAGCACCGCCCAATCCTTGATCAGCGTCAGGAAAATGACCGAGGGCGCCGGCAGCACGTAAGGCGGGATGTCCTTGATGCGGACCACGAGCTCCCAGGCGAGAAGTCCCGCCGCGAACACGATGACCGGCAGCACGAAGCGCAACGCGCGTTGCACGCCGGACCGCTTCGCTATGACGGCAGCTTGCGCATTCATAGCGTCGACTGCCCTGAATAGGACGGCGCCAGCGCGGCCGACACGCTCCGGCAGTAATCCGAATAGGCGGCGGAGGTACGAAACTCCTCGCCGCGCGGCTCGACCGTCTCGATGCGGATGTCGGCCTGGATGCGGCCCGGCCGCGCCGTCATGACCACCACACGCTGCGACAGATAGACGGATTCGAACACCGAATGCGTGACGAAGATGACGGTCTTGCCGAGCCTGCGCCACAGCGCGAGCAAATCGTTGTTGAGGCGGAAGCGCGTGATTTCGTCGAGTGCCGCGAATGGCTCATCCATCAGGAGGATATCAGGGTCGGTGACGAGCGCGCGCGCCAGCGACACCCGCATCTTCATGCCGCCGGAGAGCTCGCGCGGGAAAGCCTCGGCGAAATCGGCAAGCCCGACGCTTGCCAGCGCCTCGTCGGCTCGCCCGCGCGATTCCGCCTTCGGAACGCCCGCCAGCTTCAGCGGCAATCGCACGTTCTCGCGCACGCTGGTCCAGGGCATCAGGGTCGGTTCCTGAAATACGAAGCCGATGCCGTGACCTGGGCGCGGTGTGCCCTCGCGACGCGCCAGCCTTACGATTCCTGACGACGGCGCGCTGAGCTCGGCGATCAGCCGCAGCGCGGTGGATTTGCCGCAACCTGACGGCCCCAGCAACGAAATGAACTCGCCTCTGCGCACCGCAAGGTCGAGCGGGCCGAGCGCCACCACGCCGTTGTCATAGGTCTTCGTCACGCCGCGCAGGCTGACAGCCAGGGCCGTCAGGCCGGTCTCGACCCCCGTCAACGTTTTGACTGATGACATCGCCCTTGCGCTACGGCTTGCTCGGGCGCAGCTCAGCGCCGACGCCCTTGTTGACGAAGCGCAGCGTATAGGATTTGCGAAAATCGAGGTCTGCCTTCACGACGCCTGCCTTCACCATCTTGTTGAAGAAGGAGGTGTAGCGCTCGTCGCTCATCGCGCCGATGCCGTTCTTCAGCGAATCGCCGGAATCGACGATGCCGTATTCCTTCATCTTAGCGACGGAATTGGCGAGCAGCTCGTCGGTCATCTCCGGATTGAGCTTCTTGATCATGGCGTTGCCCGCGGAATTGTCGCGGTAGATGTAATTATACCAGCCGACCATGGAGGCATCGACGAAACGCTGCACCAGGTCGGGCTTCTTCTCGACCACGTCACGTCGGCTCTCGATCAAGGTCGAATAGGTGTTGAAGCCGTAATCGGCGAGCAGCAACACGTTGGGCTTGAAGCCGGCGGCCTTCTCGACCGCGAAGGGCTCCGAAGTGACGTAACCCTGCATCGCGCTCTTGGGATTGGCGATGAAGGGCTGCGGATTGAAATTATAGGGGCGAACGTTCTTCTCGCTGAAACCGTACTCGGACTTCAGCCACTGGAAATAGCTGGTCATGCCCTCCTTGGAGACAAACAGCGTCAGCGGCTTGAGGTCCTCGATCTTGGTGACCTTGGCATCGGGCTGCGTCAGCATCACCTGCGGATCCTTCTGGAAGACCGCGGCGATCGTGACGACCGGGACGTTGTTGGCGACCGCGTCGAACGACATCAGCGTGTTCGCGGCCATGAAGAAATCGATCTTGCCGGCGATCAGCAGCATCCGGTTGTTCTCGTTTGGGCCACCGGGAACGATGGTGACGTCGAGGCCGTATTTCTTGTAAGTGCCGTCGGCGACGGCCTGGAAAAAGCCGCCATGCTCGGCCTCGGCGACCCAATTGGTGCCGAACATGACCTTGTCCAGGGTTTCGGCGCGCGCCGGAACGACCGAGACCAAAGCGGCCATCAGGCCCGCCGTTAAGGCTCGCCGCAGATGAGAGGGGCTCATGATGGGACTCCGTCGATCGCTGCTGGCCGATGTCTAAGCAACGCGATAAAACCGCAAGACATTCGGGGACGCGAGCCGGCCTGGCCCGCGTCCCCTGATAACCTAAATTACGCGACAAATTCGGGCAAAGAAACCTTGATGACGCCTTCCCGCGACTGGACCGAGATCCGCTGGGCCGATGCCAGCCCCGCCGAGGTGTCGCGCTGGATCGCAGTGCTGCCGCTGGCGGCGACCGAGCAGCACGGCCCGCATCTGCCGCTCGAGACTGACGTGCTGATCGCCGACGCCTATCTCGCGCGGGTGCGCGAGCTCCTGCCCGAGAGCGCTCCGGCCACTTTCCTGCCCGTTGAACCGATCGGGATTTCCACCGAGCATATCGACTATCCGGGCACGCAGACGCTGCCGACCGACATCGCGTTGAAAAAATGGACCGCGATCGGCGAAGACATCGCGCGCCGCGGATTGAAGAAGCTCGTCATCATCACCAGCCATGGCGGCAACAGCGCGGCCATGATGCTGATCGCGCAGGATCTGCGCGCGCATCAGAAGCTGTTCGTGGTGACCACGTCGTGGTCGCGGCTGTCGGGCGCGGACCAGCTGTTCCCGGCCGACGAAGTACGGCACGGCATCCACGGCGGTGCAGTCGAGACCTCGATCATGCTGGCCCGCTATCCCGAGCAGGTGCGCGTTGATGCGATCGCGGATTTTCCCGCGAGCAGCGTTGCGATGGAGCAGCAGTATCGCTGGCTGTCGACACAGCGTCCCGCACCGTTCGCCTGGCAGGCGCAGGATCTCAACCCAAGCGGCGCTGTGGGCAATGCGACGCTGGCCGTCGCCGCGAAAGGCGAGCAGCTGATCGACCAGGGCGCCCGCGCCTTTTGCGAGCTGCTTGCCGAGGTTGATAACTTCGCCGTGAACAGGCTCGCCAAAGGCCCGCTCGGCTAGCGCCTACCTCCTGGAATCATTCGGGAAAGATCCAGACTCGACCTCCGCTTTCGCCGGTTTCGAACCGGACGCGCGGAGGCTCCGTCCAACTCGGTACGCGGGCCACAACGGACCGCCTCAACCCGGATGGAGTTTCAGATGTCGATCAAGACCAAGATTTTTGCAGTTGCCCTCACCGCGCTCACCCTGACCGGCAGCGTCGTGGCCACCACCTCGCAGGCGCAAGCCAAGCCGCTCGGCTGGGGCGTCGGCGTCGGCCTGGGGATCGCCACCGCGGCCGTCGTCGGCTCCGCGATCGCCGCCAGCAACGACCCCTATTACAACGGCTATCACCGCTGCGGCTGGGCCGCCCAGTACAACGCCTTTGGCCAGTACGTTGGCCGCGTTCGTACCTGCTTCTGATTTGAGTCCCTGAGGCCGATCTCACGTGGATCCTGCGTCCGACACGGGCGCCTCATCCACCCCGTGTCGTGCCCCCGACCCCGCCCGGATGTCCCCCCGGGCGGGGTCAACTGTTTTAGCCCCCAGGGAATTTGTTGCAGTCCCGTCACACCGAGGTGCGAACCATCCTCTGCGGCAATCCGCATCAGTTGCTATTGCGAATTAATCGCAATAAGGTTCACAACAGGCTCAGGGGCTTGGGAAGAAGTCGCGCCGGATCGAGATCATCTCGCCCGATCGCGGAGCACCTAAGCCTGATGACAGAGTCGCCGCGAATCGGCAGGGATAGTGCGGCGAGTGGACACATTCGCGTTGGGGGCGTGCGTTTTGACGTTGAGGGGTCACCGTTACAGGTATTTGCGGACGGCCGCGGCGATTGCCTCGGGCGTACTGGCTTTTCCCGCCACCATCCGCGCGGCCGATCTGCCGCTGAAGGCGCCTGCGCTCAAAGCGGTCTACGACTGGACCGGCCTCTATATCGGTGCGCATGCCGGCTACAGCCTCGGCTCGTCGCGCTTTGCGCTGAACGACGGCACCGGGATCAACGACAGCGGCGTCTTCAGCGGCATGATCGGCGGCGTGCAGGCCGGCTACAATTACCGGCTCAATTCCGGCTGGCTTGTCGGCGTCGAAGGCGATTTTTCGTTTCCGAACTACATCACCTCGAACTCGATCGTTTCCTTCCTGGCGACACCCGCCAACACCGTCACGCAGCAATGGGACTACACCGCGAGCCTGCGCGGCCGCGTCGGCTACACCAGCGGTCCCTGGCTGGTCTATGCCACCGGCGGCTTTGCGTGGATGGGCGAGCGCTATTTCGACACGCCGGCCTCCGGCGCCGAAGTCCCGAAGATCCTGAACACGCGCCCCGGCTGGACCGCGGGCGCCGGCGTCGAATACGGCTTCGCGCCGCATTGGAGCGCACGGATCGAATATCTCTACAGCCGCTTCGATGGCGCCAATGTCGCCTTCTCCACAGGCGCGCAATACAATTCTTCATCGCTCGACTTGCAGTCGATCCGGCTCGGCCTCAACCGCAAGGTCGATTGGCCGGGCATGCCGAGCTACAATCCCAAGAGTTCCGGGATCGGTTCGCTGATCGACACGGAATCGGATCGCTGGGAGATCCACGGCCAGAGCACGTATCTGCCGCAAGGCTACCCGTCGTTCCCCGCCCTCTACACCGGGCCGAATTCGCTCTCGCCATCAAGGCAGGCCAAGGCGACCTGGAGCAACAGCCTGTTCCTGAACGCGCGGCTCTGGGACGGCGGCGAGGTCTATTACAATCCCGAACTGCTGCAGGGATTTGGATTGAACGACACGGTCGGCGCGGCCGGTTTCCCCAACGGCGAAGCGCAGAAGTCGAACTTCCCCTATCCGCACTACAACACATCGCGCCTGTTCGTGCGCCAGACATTCGGCTTTGGCGGCGAGCAGGAAGAGCTTGCGAGCGGCCAGTTGCAGCTCGGACAGAAGGTCGACGTATCCAGGCTCACGGTGCAGGCCGGCAAATTCCCGGTGGTCGACGTGTTCGACGGCAACGCCTACGCCAAGGACACCCGCAAGGACTTCATGAACTGGTCGCTGTGGGCGCCAGGCGCCTTCGACTATTCCGCCGACAAGGTCGGCCTCACCTACGGCGTCACCGCCGAGCTGAACCAGAAGCAGTGGGCGTTGCGCGGCGGCTACTTCCTGATGGTCGCCGAGTCCAATTCGAATCATTTCGACACCAGGGTCGGCGAGCGCGGCCAGTACGTGCTCGAGCTCGAAACGCGCTTCTCACTGCTTGGCCAACCCGGCAAGCTCAGGACCATAGGCTGGCTCGACAGCGCCAACATGGGCAGCTTCCGCGAGACGCTGGACAATCCCGCGCTCAACCTCGACATCGCGCAGACCCGGCGCGGCCGTCTGAAGTATGGCTACGTGCTCAACCTCGAGCAGGCGATCACCGAGGATGTCGGTCTGTTCAGCCGTTGGAGCTGGAACGACGGCAAGACCGAGACGCTAGCCTTCACCGACATTCACCGCAGCCTGTCCGCGGGATTGTCGATCAAGGGCACGAAATGGGGCCGGCCGGATGACGTGATCGGCGTCGGTGGCGCCGTCAATGCCATCTCGCAGGATTATCGCGACTTCCTGGCTGCCGGTGGCCTCGGTGTTCTCATCGGCGACGGTGCGCTCAACTACCGCCGCGAGCGCATCCTCGAAACCTATTATGCCTACGCGCTGAACAAGAGTCTCACCCTCACCGCCGACTACCAACTCATCGTCAACCCCGCCTACAACGCCGACCGCGGCCCAGTCTCGGTATTCTCCGGCCGGCTGCACGGCGAGTTCTGATCGCGGTTCAGAACAACAGCGCAACGCCGGAGACGAACAGCAGCGCGAGCACGATCTTGCGGAACGTGGCCTCGTCGATGCGGCCGAACAGTTTCAGCCCGAGCCACGTTCCCGCAAGGAGAAACGGCAGGCCGAGCGCGAACAGCTTAGCGGTCTCGAGCGTGAGCGAACCTTTGGCGCCCAGCAGCAGCGCCGCAATGGCAAACACCACGACCGCGACGGGTTGGAACGTGGCGCGCTGAACATCCTTGGGCAGGCCGCGCAGATTGCACCAGATGGTGATGATGATGCCGGCGAGGCCGGTCAGGCCGCCGAGCAGGCCGTTGACGAAACCGATCGTCATGTCGGCGGCCGGCGGCACGGTTGTCGCGACCTTGAGCTGCGGCCTGAAGAATGCATAGAGGCTGTAGACGATCAGGATCGCCCCAACCGCGATGCGGACGCTGTTTGGATCGGCCGAGGTCAGCAGTGACACGCCGAACGGCACGCCCAGGAGGGCACCGATCACGAAGGGCCACAGCCGGCGCCAGTCGAGCGCGCTGCGCAGCTTCCAGACCGAGTAGCCCTGCACCAGGAGGCCGAAGCCGACGATCAGGCTGGCGCTTTGAAGCGGCGTCAGCACGTAAAGCCACAGCGATGCCGCGACGAGGCCGAAGGCAAAGCCGGAGAGGCCGGCGACGAACGCGCCGGCGAAGGTGGCCAACAGGAAAAGCGGTAGCTCGATCGTGATCCCGTCCATTGCTCGCTCCAAACATCAGCGAGCAGCGCTTGCGTGGGATCACCACTTCACGGGGAGGCTGCGACATCCCCGGTGGTGCAAGCCTAGGTGAAGCCGCTTACCTTCACAATGACCTTCTTAGGCGGCCCGGATCGCGTCCAGGAATTTCCCGACCTCGATCTTGAGACGGCTGCTCTCGCCGGACAGCGACTTCGCGGACGCGAGCACGGTGGAGGAGGCCGATCCGGTCTGGCTCGCGCCGCGCTGCACGTCGACGATGCTGGCGGAGACCTGTTGGGTGCCGCGTGCCGCCTGCTGCACGTTGCGGGAAATCTCCCGCGTCGCCGCGCCCTGCTCCTCGACCGCGGAGGCGATCGCCGATGCGATCTCCGACATGCGGGTGATCGTGTCGCCGATCGACTTGATGGCGCCGACCGAATCCTCGGTCGCGCTCTGGATACCCGTGATCTGCTGACTGATCTCGCCGGTCGCCTTGGCGGTCTGCTCGGCGAGCGCCTTGACCTCGGAGGCGACCACGGCGAAGCCGCGCCCGGCCTCGCCGGCGCGCGCCGCCTCGATCGTTGCATTGAGCGCCAGAAGGTTGGTCTGGCCCGCGATCTGGCTGATGAGCTCGACCACGTCGCCGATCCGGCCGGCAGCCTTGGCGAGCTCGCCGACATAGTCGTTGGTCCGCGCTGCCTGCTGCACCGCTTCGCTGGCCACGCGCGCGGAGTCCTGGACCTGCCGGCCGATCTCGTCGACCGAGGACGCCATTTCCTCCGCGGCCGCGGCAACGGTCTGCACGTTGCTGGAGGCCTGCTCGGAGGCGGCCGCGACGGTCGCGGTGACCTTTTCCGATTGATCGGCGGTGCTGGTCAGCGTTCCCGCCGACACTTCGAGCTCCGACGATGCGGACGAGACGGTGTTGATGACGTCGCCGATCAACGCTTCGAAATCGCGCGCGATCTGGTCCATGCGCTGGCTGCGCTGGAGCTTCGCCTCGGCTTCGACCGCGGCGGCCTCGTCGGCGGCCTTCTTGGCGGAGAGCGAGTCCTTGAAGTGCTGGAGCGAGCCCGCCACCTGGCTGATCTCGTCGTTGCGGCCGGTCACGGGAATCTCGACCTCGTGCTGTCCGGCGGCAAGCGTTGCGATCACGTCCGCGAGCCGGCCCAACGGCGTCACCACGCGCCGGCGCAGCATCATGGTTACGCCACCGAGCGTCCCCAGCAGCGCCAGCACCGCCACGCCCGCGAGCGCGAACATCGCCAGCGCGCCGTCGCGCGCGGCCGAGGCACGCTCGGCCGCTTCGGCCAGCGCGGCATCGCGCACGCCGTAGAACATCTGGATGGCGGGTACGATGACGCTCGCCAGCTCTTCGGCGTTGATGCCGTACTTGCCGTCGCCACGTGCCGCAGGCATTTCCTTGTCCACGACGAGCGCTGCCTTTCCGAAATAGGAATCCGTCGCCGCCTTCAGCGCGCTGGCGATGCGGGGCGGGCTTCCGAGCTGGTCGATGCCGGCCTCGATGCGCTCGCGGTCGGCCTCGGCGCGCCCCTGCATACGATCCATCAGCGAGAATTCGGTCGCCGTGAGCGGTCGGCGTGCGCTCAGCGCCGGCGACAGCGTGGCGGCGCGGCTGCCGGCCGAGACGCGCAGATCCTGCGCCGTTCGCGCCAGGCCCAACAGCGCCGCAAGCGAGGAATCGGCATTGATGACCTTCGCTTCGAGCCGGTTCATGATCGGCTCGATATTGCCGATGACCTCGGCAACGCCCGGAAGGAAGCCCTTGATCGCAGCGCTGTCCCGTGTCGCCAGCGGAACGCTCATCGCGCGATCTGCCGCCGTGGTGATATCCCTGAGCCGCCGCGCGGTACGGTCCAGTTTTTCGATCATCGCTCCGGAATCATCCAGCACCATGATGGCGCGCCTTGCCCCCTCGAATGCGGCATCGGCCGCTTTCGCGGCCTTCGCGGCGCCTTCGATCTGGGCCTGCGTCGCAGGGTTCTCCTGGAAAATCGGGGAGATGTAGGGGGCACGAAGGCTAGCAATCTGCTGACTGACCATCAGGGTCGCACCAAAGGCGTCGACCGTCTTGATCGCATCGGAGCGGTTCGCGAAGATGCGCGCCTGGGGTATGAGCACCTCGGCGCCAAGGATGACTGCAAACACCGTCACCGTCAGCATCGACACCGCAAAGAGCTTCCCGATCCGCATCTGATCCCCCGAATACATTCCTGCAAATGCCGAAAACCTAGCCGGTTGCCGCTAAGAGCCCGTTAAGCAACGGCATGCCCGTAGTTCCGCGGGGTATTGGGCTTCGAGCACCTTCCGGGACGGCGTCGCCGAGGTTCCCTCGCGGTCCCCGATGCGACAGAATCATCGGCATTTCTTCCTCGAATACCTATATCAATGCCTGTGCCGCCATCCGCGCCACACTCCCTTACCTCGGAACATCAATGCTCTCGGCCGAACTCGCTATCGTCGTCGTCCTGATCGTCATCAACGGCTTGCTGTCCATGTCCGAGCTGGCCGTGGTCTCGTCACGTCCGGCGCGGCTGTCGATGCTCGCCGCCAAGGGCGTCCGCGGCGCCGAGCGGGCGCTGACGCTCGCGGCCGATCCCGGCAAATTCCTCTCGACGGTGCAGATCGGGATCACGCTGGTCGGCGTCCTCTCCGGCGCGTTCTCGGGCGCGACGCTCGGACAGCGGCTGACGCAATGGCTGCTCGAACTCGGCCTGTCCGCAGGAATTGCCGACATCGTCGGCGTGGGCCTGGTTGTCACACTCATCACCTACGCCACCCTGATCGTCGGCGAGCTGGTGCCCAAGCAGGTGGCGCTGCGCGACCCCGAGAGCATCGCGGTCAGGGTTGCACCCGCGATGCACGTGCTTGCGAAGGTCTCGCTGCCGCTGGTCTTCCTGCTCGATCTCTCCGGCAAGCTGATCCTCACGTTGCTCGGCCATGGCGGCAAGTCCGAAGAGAAGGTGTCGGAAGACGAGATCCATCATCTCGTCAGCGAAGCCGAAAGCGCGGGCGTGCTCGAGTCAGGTGAGAAGGAGATGATCGCGGGCGTGATGCGGCTCGGCGACCGGCCGGTCGGCGCGATCATGACGCCGCGCACGGAGGTCAACGAGATCGACCTGAACGATACGCCGGAGAGCATTCAAGCGACCATCGCCAAGAGTCCGCATTCACGCTTTCCGGTGTCCGACGGCGACCGTGACAAGCCGATTGGCGTGCTCCAGGCCAAGGACCTGCTGGTCGCCTTCATGAACGAGCGCACGCCGGATTTGCGCGTGCTGGTTCGCGAGGCGCCTGGCATTCCCGCCTCAGCCGATGCCCGGGACGTGCTGGCGATCCTCAAGGCTGCGCCGGTGCATGTCGGCCTCGTCTACGACGAATACGGCGCCTTCGAAGGCATCGTGACGACGGCTGACATTCTGGAATCGATCGTCGGCGCCTTCCATTCCGAGGAAGGCCCGCCGGAACCGGCCTACGTCAAGCGCGCGGACGATTCGCTGCTGGTCTCGGGCTGGATGCCGGTCGACGAATTCGGCGAGCTGCTCGGCATCGAACTGCCGCCGCACCGCTACAACACGGTCGCCGGCCTGGTGCTGCAACAGTTCAACGTGCTGCCCGGTGTCGGCGACGCCTTCGACTTCGGCGGCTGGCACATCGAGGTGGTCGATCTCGACGGGCGGAGGATCGACAAGATTCTCGCGAGCCGGCGGAGCGAAGTAGAGACGGGGTGAGCGAGCGGCGACGTGAGGTGGTGCTGAACTCTCCACGTGTCGTCCCGGCCTAGTGCGCAATTGCGCACGGGGGCCGGGACCCATACCGCGTGATTTATCGATTGCTGAAGGTAGAAGTACAGAACGACCAATCTTCGCCGAACCGCTCGCTGTGGTTATGGGTCCCGGCCCGCGTGCGCAATTGCGCACCGGGACGACAGTTGAGATTGCCGACCCAGCCCTCACCCGAACCTCACCCCGATCCGCTTTTCCTTGCGCCAGATCACGGTGCAGGCGAGATGTTTTCCATCGGCTTGGACGAAAAGGCTGAAATGGTCGGGGATGCCGACGGGACTGCTGACGTCGAGCGCGGCGCCGGTATCGGACAGGTTGCGGATGGTGCAGTCGATCGCGCCGCCGCCGCCGAACTCGATCGTTCCGGCCTTCAGCACCCGATGCCTTGCCTTGTCGCGCCGCTCGTCCATGGGGACAATCTACACCCAAAGTTGAACCAGGCGTTAAACGCAGCCCACATCGCGATGCCTTTACGCGCGGGGCCTGCGGCTTTGCCAGTGGACCGGCGCCCTACAGCGCCGGCTGGAACGTCTCCGTCCGCGCCATACGCCAGGCATCGCGGAAGCGCGGGTCTTCGGTGCCTTCGAGCAGCTCGCCCGGACGCAGCGACGGATAGAGCTGCGCGAAAGATTTCACGTCCGTCGTCGAGGTGCGTTGGGAGAAGTGGATCGGGCGCAGCTGCTGCGGATGTTCGAGACCGGCCGCGGCGATCAGCTCGGTCAGCGAGTGCAGCGTGGCAAGGTGATAATTGTGCACGCGGTCGATCTTGAGCGGTACGTAAAGCGCGCGCGCCCGCGTCGGGTCCTGGGTCGCGACGCCGGTCGGGCAGCGGTCGGTGTGGCAGCTCAGCGACTGGATACAGCCGAGCGAGAACATGAAGCCGCGTGCCGAATTGCAGTAGTCCGCGCCGATCGACATGGCGCGTGCCATGTCGAACGCGGTCGCGATCTTGCCGGAGGCGCCGATCTTGATGCGATCGCGCGCGTTGATGCCGATCAGCGCGTTGTGGACGAAACTGACGCCCTCCCGCATCGGCATGCCCAGATGGTCCATGAACTCCAACGGCGCGGCGCCGGTGCCGCCCTCGTTGCCGTCGACGACGATGAAGTCGGGATAGATGCCGGTCTCGATCATCGCCTTGCAGATCGCCAAAAATTCCCAGGGATGGCCGATGCACAGCTTGAAGCCGGTCGGCTTGCCGCCGGAGAGCTTTCGCATCTCGCCGATGAACTGCATCATGCCAACAGGCGTCGAGAAGGCGCGATGCGAGGCCGGCGAGATGCAATCCTCGCCCATGGCGACCCCGCGGATCTTGGAAATCTCCTCCGAGACTTTTGCCGCCGGCAGCACGCCGCCATGACCGGGCTTGGCGCCCTGACTGATCTTGAGCTCGACCATCTTGATCTGGTCCTGGCTCGCGACGCGCGCGAAGGCTTCGGGATCGAAGGCGCCGTCGAGATGACGGCAGCCGAAATAGCCCGAGCCGATCTCCCAGATGATGTCGCCACCCATCTCCGCGTGATAGGGGCTGAAGCCGCCCTCGCCGGTGTCGTGCGCGAAGCCGCCCTTCTTGGCGCCGGCATTCAGCGCGCGCACGGCGTTCGGGCTGAGCGCGCCAAAACTCATCGCGGAAATGTTGAACACCGAAGCCGAATACGGCTTGGCGCAATCGGGGCCGCCGATGGTGACGCGGAATTTCTCCTCGGCGTGCGTCTTCGGCGAGACCGAGTGATGCATCCACTCATAACCCTGGCGGTAGACGTCCTCCTGGGTGCCGAACGGACGCTTGTCGAGCTGCATCTTGGCGCGCTGATAGACCACCGCACGGATGTCGCGCGAGAACGGCATGCCGTCCTTCTCGCTCTCGAAGAAGTACTGCCGCATCTCCGGGCGAATCTCTTCGAGCAAAAAACGGATATGCGCCGAGATCGGGTAGTTGCGCAGAACGGCGTGGCCCTTCTGCATGAGGTCGCGGACGCCCAGCAGCGTCAACGCGCCGAAGATCAGGATCGGGATCAGCAGGATGTCGAAGATCTTGCGGTCGGCGATGCCGATGCCGATCAGCAGCGCGGTGACAACCGCGCAGATCGTCAGGACGATGAACCGTGGGGAGAATGGCAGCAGCAGGGTTTCCATGATCCCCTCTTCCGCCAGCGGCAGTCGTTTGGGCGAAACGTTGGGCGATTCCTGCGTCTTATGCTCGTCGGCCACGATTCCCATCCTCTCGCCAGCATGAGGCGGTACGATACGCCCGCGCCTGTCATACGGATATGACGCGGCGGTTGTTTCACGCTAGCGAATTCGGCGGGGATAAATCAATCAGCCCGATGGGCGGGCTTTTGCAGTGCAGCAGAGGCTGGGCCGACGACCACACTCACCGCGGTCATCCCGGCCCCCGTGCGCAATTGCGCACTAGGCCGGAACGACCAGAGAACGCGGCGATTACCGCTCGACGAACGCCTTTTCGATCACGAAATGGCCGGGCTTGTTGCCGGAGCCCTCGACGAAGTCGCGGCCTTCGAACATCAGTTTCAGCTCTTCGAGCATCCCCGGGCTGCCGCACATCATGATGCGGTCGGTCGCGATGTCGAGTGGACCCTGGCCGATGTCGTTGAAGATCTGCTCGGAGCTGATGAGGTCGGTGATGCGGCCGCGGTTCTTGAACGGCTCGCGGGTCACGGTCGGGTAGTAGATGAGCTTGTCCGCGAGCAACTCCCCGAACAGTTCGTCCTCGCGAAGACCGGCGACGAGCTTCTCGCCATAGGCGAGCTCGGAGACCTGACGGCAGCCATGCACCAGCACGATGCTGTCGAACTGGTCGTAGACCTCGGGGTCCTTGATCAGGCTGGCGAAGGGCGCCAGGCCCGTGCCGGTCGAGAGCAGCATCAGCCGCTTGCCGGGAATGAGATTGTCGGTGATCAGCGTGCCGGTCGCCTTGCGGCCGACCAGGATGGTGTCGCCTTCCTTGATCTTCTGGAGACGCGACGTCAGCGGGCCGTCCTGAACCTTGATCGAGAAGAACTCGAGCTCTTCCTCGTGATTGGCGCTCGCCATGCTGTAGGCGCGGAGCAGCGGGCGGCCCTCAACCTCAAGGCCGATCATCGCGAACTGGCCGTTCTGGAAGCGGAAGCCGGAATCGCGGGTGGCGCGAAAGCTGAACAGGGTGTCGGTCCAGTGCTGGACGGAAAGAACCTTCTCTCGGTAAAACGCGCTCATGATTTTCGATATTCCGAATAATTGCGGTTTTAGGGCAAAAGCGTTGCCCGGCCCCTGGAAGCGGAGCGGACACCATTGCCATGGCGGAGGATTTCGCGTGTGTGATCTACGCCATTGAGACCAATAATCAACCTCGTTCCGGATGCAATTGATGCCGGTCAAACCGGCATTTGCGGCGGAAATGGTCACATCATTAATGGATCTGCTGTCCGGCGCATGCGGAGGGCAATTTCTTTTCCCTCGGGAGTTCGAATACAGCACT
The DNA here is from genome assembly GCF_040548265.1 of Bradyrhizobium sp. F1.13.3. Classification (NCBI taxonomy): domain Bacteria; kingdom Pseudomonadati; phylum Pseudomonadota; class Alphaproteobacteria; order Hyphomicrobiales; family Nitrobacteraceae; genus Bradyrhizobium; species Bradyrhizobium sp. F1.13.3. The sequence continues at coordinate 172,587 of NZ_JBEPRI010000002.1, forward strand.
TAATTTCCGTGGCGCTCGCGAGAATTTCATTAAGAATAGCTCTGATTTCTCGCCGGTCTGGCGCCGTTTCCCGCATTTTTGCGGCTTTTGGCGCCAAGATCAACCGGAACTGGCGACTGCGACTGGCGACTTAGACACATGGCGAGCGGCGAGCGGATCTTCGTCCAGGCGATCAAGCGCTATTGCGCGAAGCATGGCATCGCGCTCGATGTCCGCGCCGATGGCTGGCTGCTCGCGATGCGCCGGGGCGAGCAGCGCCTCTTCGCGTTCGGCTACGACGTCGGCCTCAACAGCGCCATCGCGCACCGCCTGGCCAACGACAAATCGGCCACCGCCGAGGTGCTCGCCCTCGAGGGCGTGCCCTGCATTCCCCATCGCCTGTTCCTCAATCCCAAGTTGGGCGAGAAGGTTGTCGGCGTCGCCTGGCGAGAGGCAATGCTGGCGCTGCTTCACGACAATCCGCAAGGCGTGGTGGTGAAGCCGAACGAGGGGACGTCGGGACGATCCGTCTTCAGGGTAACGACGGAAACAGAGCTCGATCGTGCGGTTGGCGAAGCCTTTTCGATGAGCGCCGGACTCGTGATCTCGCCTTATGTCGTGATCGAGGACGAAGTTCGCGTGGTACTGCTCGATGACGTGCCACTCGTCGTCTACAGCAAGCAGCGTGGCTCGGATTGGCGGCACAATCTCGATGCGGGTGCAAAGCCCGTGCTGATACAGGACGGCGATCTTCGCACAGCCTGCGCAAAGCTCGCCATCGATGCCGCCAATGCCATCGGCATCACCTTCGCCTCGATCGACCTCGTGCACGTTGACGGCATCTGGCGCGTGCTCGAGATCAACTCCGGCGTGATGATGGAGACGCTGGCGAAGCTGCATCCGCAACTGGTGCAGACGACGTACGATGCGGCGCTGGATCGGGTGTTTGGCGACGAACACTGAGTGACACGCGCGCTGGCGGCTTCAACTCACCGCCAGCCGATACGCAGCCTTCGCATTCACGCCGAACGCCTTGTCCCGCACCTGCGGCCCGAGCTTCATCAGGCAGGCCTCAAGCGCATTCTTGATCTCCCCATAGCTCCCCGCGAGCAAACATACCGGCCAATCCGAGCCGAAGATCAGGCGATCCTCGCCAAAGCATGTCGCGGCGTGCGCGACGAACGGAAACAGCAGTTCCGCATCCCAGTCGCTCCACACCGCTTCCGTCGCCAGCCCCGAGACCTTGCACCAGACATTGCCGCACGCCGCGAGAGCCGCGATGCGCTCGGACCATTCGTCGCTTCCACCGTCGGCGATCGGCGGCTTGGCGGCGTGGTCAAGCACGAAGCGCGCCTGCGGGAAGGCTTGTGCTGTTGCGATCGCGGCCGGCAGCTCGCGGGCGCGGACCAGGAAATCGTAGGCGAGATCGTGCGCGAACACGGCCGTGAGGCCGCGCTGGACGTCCTCGCGCAACAACCACTCCGGGTCGGCCTCGTCATGGACCTGGTGGCGGATGCCGACCAGCTTGTCGCCGCCGGGCGAAGCACGCAACTGCTCCAGCGTTTCGCCAAGTGCAGCATCAGTCAGATCAACCCAGCCGACGACGCCGATCACCGAGGGCGTCGCATGCGCGATCCGCAAGAATTCCTCGGTCTCCGCGAGCTCCGAGCGGCACTGCACCAGGATGCTCGCATCGATGCCGTTCGCGCTCAAAAGCGGCGCGAGATCGGCCGGACCGAAGGCACGCCGGATCGGCGTGAGCTCGGGCGCGTCCATCCAGGGATAGTCGGCGCGCGCGGGATCCCAGAAATGCTGATGTCCGTCGATGATCATGCCTTACGCTCCGCCCGGTAATGGCGCGCGGGCGTCGACGAATTTTCGCGCACGCAGCTCCTGCCAGAACGCCGCGGGCACCGCCGTCTCCGACATCGCGATGTTATCGGCAACTTCCGCGGCGTTGCGCGCGCCCATCACCGCGACCGTGACTGCCGGATGGGCCATGCAGAACTGCAGCGCGGCGGCTTTCAGCTCGGTGCCGTGCTTGCGGCAGAGTTCGTCGAGCGCGAGCGCGCGGGCGACGAGTGCCGCATCGGCGTCCTGATAGTTGAACTTCGCGCCCGTGTGCGGATTGGCCAGGATGCCACTGTTGTAGATGCCGCCGAGCAGGATGCCGATGTTCTTGGAGGCGCAGAGAGGGAACAGCGCATCCAGCGCGCCCTGGTCGAGCAGCGTGTAGCGGCCGGCGAGCAGGAAGCAGTCGACCGGAACGGCCTCTGCAAACCGGACCAGCATTTCCGACTGGTTCATGCCGGCACCGACCGCCTGGACGGTGCCCTCAGTGCGCAGGCGCTGGAGCGCGTGGAAGGCGCCGGCGACGGCGTCGTCGTAATGATCGTCGGGATCATGCACGAGCAGGACATCGACGCGGTCGAGCCCAAGCCGCACCAGACTTTCCTCCACCGATCGCATCACGCCGTCATAACTGAAATCGAACACCGGCCGCTCGCGCGACGTACCCTTGTAATGCTCGTCCTCCACGGCAGTGCCATCGGGCGCGCGCAGCAGACGGCCGACCTTGGTCGAGATGGCATAGGAGTCACGGGGCTGTCGCCGCAGGAATGCGCCAAGGCGTCGCTCCGCGAGACCAAAGCCGTAGAGCGGCGCGGTGTCGAAGAAGCGGATTCCGAGCGACCAGGCGCGGGCGATGGTCGCTTCCGCATCGGCATCGCTGACGGGGGAGAACAAGCCGCCGAGCGGGGCGGAACCGAGGCCGAGTGAGGTGACATCGAGAGAGCCGAGCCGCGACCTTTTCATTCCCATTGCCTCAACAGTCTTCCCCAACAGCCAAAATCATCTCTCCCGCTTGCGAAAAGCGCAAGCGGGAGAGGCACGCGAGGAGCGCGGGGCTGGCGACGCTCCTACTTCAACATCTGCGCAACGTTGTCCTTGGTCACGAGATCGAGGCCGGTATAAACGATCTCCGGCACCTTCTCGCCTTTCTTGATGGCGAGCAGCGTGTCCATCGCCTTCTCGCCCATCTCGAACGGACGCTGGCCGACCAGCGCATTGGCGTAGCCGTCGCGCAACAGCTCGAGCTGCATTTTCAGCGTATCGGCGACGACAAGCGTGAACTTGCCGGAATCGATATCCTTCTTGTACCTGGACGCGAAGGCCTTGAAGCCTTCGGGGGCGAACATCGGCCAGCCGCCGATGGGAACGATCGCGGCGAGATCTGGCGTCGCGGTGCGCATGTCAGTCATCTGCTGAACCGCCAGCGCGGGATCGTCGTTGCAGAACGTCGGAGAGCCCGCGACCTCGGTCCATTTCGAACCCTTCAGCGCCTCGCGAACGCCGTCGACGCGTTCGGCGAGGTTCTTGGCGCCGGGACCACCCGAGACCATGGCGTATTTGCCGCCATCGGGCCGCAGCTTCAGGAGCTGCTTGCCGAGGGCGACGCCGAACTCCTTGTTGTTGGTTCCGATATAGGCGATGCGCTTGGCGCCCGGTGCATCGGCGTCGAAGGTGATGACGGGGATGCCGGCCGCGGTCGCCGCGTCGATCGACTTGGTCATCGCCGCGACGTCGGCAACCGAAATGGCGAGGCCGTCGACCTTCTGGGTGACGAAGTCCTGGATGATCTGGGCCTGCGTCGCCGGCTCGTGCTCGACCGGCCCCTTGTAGATGCACTCGATATTGCCGAGCTCCTTGGCACGCTTCAGGCAGCCGTCTCGCGCGAAGTCGAAGAACGGATTGTTCATCGCCTTGGGCACGATCACGAACCGGTAGTTTGCGGCAAACGCCGGCGTAGCCATCATCGCGACGGCGATTCCGGCAAGAACAAATTTCCTCATCGTCTCCTCCACCCTTCTTTAGCGCCTGTCCTCTTGAGATCGTCCGGGAAGCGGACAGGCGGCATTTTCGTTGCCGTCCCGGAACGACGTCGTTTCAGATCATCCGCGAGCGGATGCGGTCGACCAATACGGCCAGGATGATGATCACGCCCACCAGCGTCTGCTGCCAGTAGGAGCTGACCTGAGCGAGCACGAGACCGTTGCGGATCACCTCGAGCAGCACGCAGCCGACGATGGCGCCGAGCGGACCGCCGATGCCGCCGGCGAGATTGGCACCGCCGATGACGGCCGCAGCGATCACGTTGAGCTCGTAGGACGTCGCCATGTTGGCCGGCGCCGACCCAAGCCAGCCCGAGATGATGATGCCCTGGAGGCCTGCGGCGAGCGCGCAGATCACATAGACCTCGATCTTCACCCGCACGACCGGGATGCCGGTGAGTTCGGCCGCCTTCTCGTTGCCGCCGAGCGCGAACACGTGACGGCCGAACGAGCTGTGGTGCAGCACCACGGCCATCGCCAGCGCGAGGACGATCAGATAAATGAATGGCACGGGCACGCCGAGCACGTCGCCCGAGGTAAGCGCGTAGAAATAACCGGCATCCGGCCCGCCCGGAAAGCTGCCGCGTCCGTTGGAGACGACATAGCCCATCCCGCGCACGATCGAGAGCATGCCGAGCGTGGTGACGAACGGCGACAGGCCGAGCACCGCGATACAGAAGCCGTTGACGAGGCCGGCGAGCAGCGCGACGCCGAGGCCGGCGAGCAGCGAGACCAGCAGGATCAGGCCGGGGACATTGGCGAGCACGGTCTTGCCGTCGGCCGCCATGTGCACGAACAGGGAGCCCGCGGGCGAGCCGGGCGCCGACAGCTCGGTCATCACCATCGAGGTGACCATGGCGGAGAAGCACATCATCGAGCCGACCGACAGATCGATGCCGCCGGTGATGATCACGAAGGTGACGCCGAGGGTGGCAATGGCGATGAAGGAGAAATTCTTCGCCACATTCTGCATGTTGCCTTCTGTGAAGAAGTACGGGCTGGCGAAATGCATGACCACCAGCAGCACCGCCAGCGCGAGCAGGACATAGCCGGTCTGGGACGCAAAGATGCCGCGCTGCCACCATCTGATCTTGCCGACATTCGAGAAGGTGATCGGGGATTCCATGGGCATGGCCATCACGCCGCCTCCTTCGCGCCGGTGATCAGGGCGGTGACTTCCTCGGGGGAGGTCTGGTGGATGGGCTTGTCGGCCCGCTTTTCGCCGCGGCGCATGACGATGACGCGATCGCACACCGCGAACACGTCGGGCATGCGGTGCGAGATCAGCATCACGGCAACGCCCTGCTCCTTCAGCCGGTGGATCAGGCCGAGCACCTGCTCGACCTGGCGGACCGAGATCGCGGCCGTGGGTTCGTCCATCATGACCAGCTTGGCGTTGGAGAGTCGCGTCCGCGCGATCGCAACCGCCTGGCGCTGGCCGCCCGACATCTGCTTGACGAGATCGTCGGGGCGCGTCTCCGAGCGCAGCTCGCCGAACAGCTCCAGTGCACGCGCGGCCATCGCCTTGTGGTCGAGCAACGCGAACGGCCCGATTCTGCGCTTCAGCTCGCGGCCTAGAAAGACGTTGGCTGCTGCGGTGAGATTGTCGGCGAGCGCAAGGTCCTGATAGACCACCTCGATGCCGACGCCGCGGGCATCGACGGGCCGGTTGAAATGAACCGCGCTGCCGGCGAAGCGGATTTCGCCGTGGCTGGGGCGGAAATTGCCGGCGATGATCTTGACCAGCGTCGACTTGCCCGCACCGTTGTCGCCCATCAGGCCGACGACCTCGCCGGGGAGGACTTGCATGTCGACATCATGCAGCGCGCGGATCGCGCCGAACTCCTTGCCGATGCCGGTCAGCTCGAGGACCGGTGTCGCTTGTGCATTTGTCATCAGCGGCCTTCCTCAGACGTAGCGGTTGACGAGGGATTCCAGATATTCTTGCCGGCCCGAGCGCGGCTGCGGGTCAAAGCCTGGGCCATGCGCGCGGTCGGCAAGTTCGGCGAGCGAGCGCTGGCCGCCGAGAATGGCGCTGCCCTCGGGCCCCGCCCATCCCTCGTAGCGTTTCGCAAGCGGCACAGTGAGCGCGCCGGAATCGAGCATGTCTGCGGCGGCAAGCAACGCGCGCGCGCAGGCATCCATCGAGCCGACATGGGCGTGGATCAGATCGTCGGGATCGATCGACTGGCGGCGGATTTTGGCGTCGAAATTCAGCCCTCCGGAGGTGAAGCCGCCGCGGCTCAGGAGCTCGTGGAACACCAGGGCAAGCTCGGGCACGTTCATCGCGAACTGGTCGGTGTCCCAGCCAAGCAGATCATCGCCGCGGTTGATGTCGAGCGAGCCGAACACGCCCAACGCCTCCGCGAGCGCAACCTCGTGATGGAAGGAGTGGCCGGCGAGGATGGCATGGTTCTGCTCGATGTTGAGCTTGACGTCCTTCAGCAGGTCGTAGCGCGCGAGGAAGCCGTAGCAGGTGGCGACGTCGAAATCATATTGGTGCTTGGTCGGCTCCTTCGGCTTCGGCTCGATCAGGATCGGCCCCTTGAAGCCGATCTTGTGCTTGTGCTCGACGACGAGCGAGACGAAGCGGCCGAGCTGGTCGAGCTCGCGCTCGATATCGGTGTTGAGCAGCGTCTCGTAGCCCTCGCGCCCGCCCCACAGCACGTAGTTCTGACCGCCGAGACGGTGCGTCACTTCCAGCGCGGCGCGGACCTGGCCGGCGGCATAGGTGAATATCTCGGGGTCCGGATTGGTGGCCGCGCCCGCCATGTAGCGGCGATGCGTGAACAGATTGGCGGTGCCCCAGAGCAGGCGCACTTTGCTGGAGGCCATCTTCGCTTCGAACAGATCGGCGATGGCATTGAGGTTGGCGACGGATTCGCCAAGCGAGTTGCCTTCCGGCGCCGCATCGACGTCGTGGAAGGTGAAGAAGGGCACGTCGAGCAGGCGAAACAGCTCGAAGGCGACGTCGGCCTTGGCGCGCGCCTGCGCCATCGCATCGGCGCCGTGGTGCCAGGGCCTTAGGAACGTCTCGCCGCCAAAGGGATCGCCGCCGGGCCAGCACAACGAATGCCAATAGCAGACCGCAAAGCGCAGATGGTCCTCCATCCTGCGGCCATGAACGAGGCGGTCCTTGTCGTACCAGCGGAAGGCGGGCGCGTTGCCCGCATCCTTGCCGGCGAAGGCGACAGGTACGCTTGTATCGAAGAATTTCGCTGACGCATTCACTTAGGCACACTCCTTCAACGCAGGATAAAGCTCGCGCCAGCGGCGATAGGCCTCGTCATAGGCCGCGCTGACCGATGCGCGAGGCGTAAAGCTCGCGAGCCGCCGGGGACGGGTGCAAACCGCAGCCGCGTCTTCGCCGGTGGCGGCGAGCCGGCCGAGCCTGGCGGCGCCGAGTGCCGCCCCGACCTCGCCCTCCTCGACGCGGTGGACGGGAATGCCGAGCACATCGGCGCAGATCTGCGCCCACAGCGGCGAGCGCGAGCCGCCGCCGACGAGATCGACCTCGGCAAGCGGTCCGCTGGCCGCGCTCAGCGCCGCCAGATTGTCGCGCGCGGCGAATGCGACGCCTTCGAGCACGGCCTGAACGATCTGGGAGCGCCCGGTCGCACCGCGCAGGCCAACGAAGGCACCGCTGGCAGCGGCATCGTTGTGCGGCGTGCGCTCGCCGTCGAGATAAGGCAGGAACTTGACCGGGCTCGGTCCATCGACGCGCTCGCCGAGCGGCGCCAGCAGCGCTGCGGCCGGAACCTCCATCACGCCCGCGAGCCAGGCCAGCGACGCCGCAGCCGACAGCATCACGCCCATCTGGTGCCAGCGGCCGGGCAGTGCGTGACAGAACGTATGGACCGCCGAGGCCGGCGCTGGTGCGAACCGATCGGTGACGCGAAACACCACGCCGGATGTGCCAAGCGACAGGAAGGCATCGCCCGGCGCGATGGCGCCGAGCCCGATCGCGCTCGCGGCGTTATCGCCGGCGCCGCCGGCGACTACGACATTCTTTGCCATGCCCCAGCGTTGCGCGTAGTCCGGCGCGAGCGTCGCGCTGACCTCGCTGCCCTCGACAAGGCGTGGCATGTGATGGAGATCGAGCCCGGTGGCATGCAGCAGCAGGGCCGACCAGCGGCGCAGACCGACGTCGAGCCACAGCGTGCCGGCCGCGTCCGACATGTCCTCGATCATCTCGCCGGTCAGGCGATAGCGGACATAGGCCTTCGGCAGCAGCACCTTTGCGACGCGCGCGAAGATCTTTGGTTCGTGCCTGGCGACCCAGAGCAGCTTCGGCGCGGTGAAGCCGGGCATTGCCAGATTGCCGGCGATCGTGTGCAGCGATGGGCAGCGCCGCTCCAGCGCGACGCATTCGGCGTGCGAGCGGCCGTCGTTCCAGAGGATCGCGGGACGCAGCGTACGTCCATCCTCGTCCAGCAGCGTCGCGCCATGCATCTGGCCGGATAGTCCGATGCCCCGCACCCGCGCGACCTCGCGCGGATGGCGGGCGGCAAGATCGTCGACCGCGCCGACCGCCGCATCGACCCAGCCATCGGGATCCTGCTCGGACCACAGCGGCGCGGGATGCGACAGCGCAAGCTCGCGCGCCGCCGTCGCGACAACCGCGCCGGCTTCGCTCACGAGCACCGCTTTCACACCTGATGTGCCGATGTCGATACCGAGATACACGCCATCCTCCCTTTCGCCTGTTGCGGTGTGCGAACTCAAGTCGCCTTATCCGCACCGGGTCGTTTTGAATTCCACCTGCCGCTAAGGCAGATTGTCCCGCATCACGATGTCGATCCTGATCTTCTCCTGTTCGCGCAAGATCGGCTCGCCACGGGCGAGCGCGAGCAGCACGCGCACGGCGGCCCGCGCTTCGTGTCCGGGGTTCTGCGAGATCGCGGCATGCATCACGCCCTGCAGCAGCAGCCGGCGCGTCAGCGCGGTGACGTCGTGTCCGACGAACACCACCTGCCTGTCGCGGCCGTCATCGCTCAACGCCTTTTCATTCAACGCGTTGGCGACGCCTTGCGTGCCGGCACCGACATTATAAAGACCCACAATGTCGGCATGCCTGCCCAGCAGCCGCGCCAACAATTGTTCCGAACGCGCGTCCTCGTCCCGTCCTTCGAGCACCGGCAGCACGCTGAGGCCGGGGAATTCCGACGCCATCACCTGGTTGAAGCCAAAAATGCGCTCGGCATGGTCGCGCAGGCCCTGCGAGCCCGCGACGATCGCGACCTTGCCGGACTTTTGTCCGACCAGCCGCCCGACCAGCGCGCCTGCGGTGCGCCCCGCGGCAATGTTGTCGATGCCGACATAATGGTGCCGTCGCGACGACGGTACGTCCGAGACCAGCGTCACGACACTGGTGCCGGCATCGACGAGATCGTCGATCGCGGCGCGGACGCCGGGATGGTCCAGCGCCACCACGGCGACGCCGTCGTAATCGTCAGAGAGCCCTTCCAGGGAAGCCGCGAGCACGGACGGATCGAACACGTCGGTTGCGACGGTCTCGACGCCGAGGCGGCGGGACGACAGCCAGCCCGACATCTCGCCGAGATAATCCTGGATCTGCTGCATGAACGGGTTCGGCCCCGACGGCATCACGAAGGCGAAACGGCGGGCGCGGCCGCGGGCGAGCTCGGCGGCGGCCACATGCGGCTGGAACGAATTGCGCTCGATCGCCTCTTTGACGCGCCGGACCGTATCCGGCCGCACGCCCGGACGATTGTGCAGGACGCGGTCCACCGTCGCGAGGCTGACGCCGGCCTGGCGGGCGATGTCCTTCAGCGTCAGCGCGGTCGTGGTGAGCGTATCGGCCATGACTGAAGGCTAGCAGAGGTGTTTTGAGGTACGCAACTCATTTCGAGGGACGGCACGCATTTTCCCGCAGCCGAACCTAGGAACAGCCTCTTCCGTCCGCCGTTGCTGCCGCGTGCATAATGATATCACCCATGATCCCGGCGAGGGATTGAGCCCGACGCTCGAGCGCAACATCCAGGCCCTGGTCGAGCGCCGCCGCCGGGAGCAGCGCGCGTCCAGAGGTCAGGAAAAGGTTGCCGATGCGATCACGGCGTTCACCGGCAGCATGGCGTTCGTCTACCTCCATGTCGCGGTGTTCGGCTTCTGGATCATCGCCAATCTGCATTGGCTGGCGGGAATCCCGGCTTGGGACGAGAGCTTCGTGGTGCTGGCGATGATTGCTTCGGTCGAGGCGATCTTCCTGTCGACTTTCGTGCTGATCTCGCAGAACCGCATGAGCGCAGCAGCGGACAAGCGCGCCGATCTCGATCTCCAGATCAGCCTTCTCGCCGAGCACGAATTGACCAAGGTCGCCCGCCTCCTCACGCAAATCGCCGAGCGGCTCGACGTCCAGCCCGATTCGAAGCGCGATCTGGAGGAGGCAAGCCGGGACATCGCACCCGAGCGCGTGCTCGACAGGATCGAGGAGACGCGCTCCTGAGCTAACGGCTCGCCGACAGATCCAGGGTCAGGAACAGGCTGTTGGGATCCTCGACATAGCCCTGGAACGGGCCGCACAGGACAAAGCCATGCGCCTGGTAGAGCGCGAGCGCCGGCTTGAAATAGTCCCACGAGCCCGTCTCGAGGCTGAGCCGCACCATGCCGCGCGCGCGGGCTGCCGTGATGATGTGGCGGAGCATCTCGCCGCCAAAGCCGCGCCGCCGCGTGGTCTGGAGCGTATGCATCGACTTCACCTCGCCATGCTCAGCTGACAGCGACTTCAGCGCACCGACAGCCACCAGCGTCTCGCCGTCCCAGCCGGTCCAGAACGCGATGTCGGGCGCGCGCAGCCCGGAGAGATCGAGTGCATGGGCGCTGCCCGGCGCGGTCTGTGCTCGCGCCGCCGCAACGTGATGGTCGAGCAGCGCGATGACGCGGGGATCAAAGGTGTCGCCGGTGCGGATCTGCATCGTCAGGGCTCACATCTTGCCGTAGGACGCGCCGCGGCGCGTGATGATGACGTAGCGCGCGTCCTGTCTGGTCTCGTTCTCGAAGATCACCGCGCGCATCACGTCGAAGTCGAGGCAGTCGCCCTCGCGCAGGCGAACTGCCTTGGCGTCGATATGCACGGCGATCGCGCCCTCCAGCATCAGCAGTTGCTGCGTGAAGGCGTTGCGCCCCCAGGGGCTGTACGGCACCCGCGCACCGGCCGGCAAATCGACGACGATGATCTCGATGCCGCTCGCCGCGTCCGTCGGCGAGGCGTGCCGACGGCGATAGCCGCTGTCGGGATCGCGCCAGTGCGGCTGGTCGGCGAGCCGCACCAGCCGCTCCGGCGGCTTTTCGGCCAACGCGACGACGTCGCTGAGCGACACGTCGAGCGCGGCGCAAAGTTTTCCGAGCAGCGCAGCCGTCGCACTGCTCTGCGCCCGCTCCACTCGCCCGATCATGGCCCGGCTGACGCCGGACCGCGTGGCAAGCTCATTCAGCGTCATGCCGGCCTGCGTCCGCAGCGTCTTCAAGCGACGACCGATCGCGCGATCGAGCTTCTGCTGGTCCATTTTCTTTGCAGATCCTGGGCTCTGATCCGAACATTGCCCGACACGAGGACCGCACCCCATCAGGGCCGCGAGAAGCTTAAGCTGGGCGATGCGTGTGTGCCGGAAGCGAAGGGCTAATATATTAGAAATCTTGCGGAGCCTATAGGGCCGACTAGGATAGATCCAACGACGATGACCGGGAGGCGGCGACATGGGCGAACCGACGCAGCGGACGATCAAGGCCAACGGCATCAGCCTCAACGTCGCCGAGCAGGGCAAGGGGCCGATGGTGCTGCTCTGCCACGGCTTTCCGGAAGGTTGGTACTCCTGGCGTCACCAACTCGAGGCGCTGGCGGCGGCCGGTTTCCACGCTGTCGCCCCTGACATGCGCGGCTACGGCAAGAGCGACCGGCCCGAAGCGATCGACCAGTACACGATCCTCCACATGGTCGGCGACCTCGTCGGCGTGCTCGACGCTTTCGGGGCGAAGGACGCCGTCATCGTCGGGCACGACTGGGGCGCGACGATCGCCTGGCACACGGCGCGCCTGCGGCCCGATCGCTTCCACGCCGCCGCCATTCTCAGCGTGCCCTATCGACCGCGCGGTCCGGTGCCGCCGACGAGTGTGATGCCGCAGACGGCGGATGCGCAGTTCTATCAACTGTATTTCCAGGAGCCGGGTGTCGCCGAAGCAGAATTCGAAAGGGATCCGCGCGCAACGCTCGGCGCGATGCTCTATGGCGGTTCCGGCGAGGGCGCGGCGGTGATCCGCGCCAATGCCGGGCGTCAAGGGCGGAGCGCCGGTGTCGGCATGGTCTCTCGCAAGGACGGCTTGCTACCGAAAATGCAGGTGCCGCTGCCGCCGTGGCTGAGCAGCGCGGATCTCGACTATTACGGTGCCGAATTTGCCCGTAGCGGGTTTCGCGGACCGCTCAACTACTATCGCAACATCGATCGCAACTGGGAGCTGATGGGCGCCTTCGAGGGCGTGAAGGTGGTCGTGCCCTCGCTCTTCATCGCCGGCGACCACGACATGGTCATGGCCTTCCCTGGCGCCGCCGAGCACGTTGCCAACATGAAGCAATGGGTGCCGCAACTGCGCGAGATCAAGATGCTGCCTGGGTGCGGACACTGGACGCAGCAGGAACGGCCGGCGGAGGTGAACGCGGCGATCGTGGAATTTCTGCGGAGCCTGCCGAACTAAAGGATGGAGCGGGCGAAGGGAATCGAACCCTCGTATGCAGCTTGGGAAGCGAAGAACGGACAGTGAAAAGTTTTAACCAAGGCAAAGCTAAATCTTTGAAATCTAGTAATTTTTCGGTATTATAGCGATATTCCGAGGGCCGAACATTTCGGGTGTTTCGGAAGCTGCATTTGTACGATTGTTGTATGGGCGTGGGATGTCGAAAAGTCCGGTTTACGAGCGAGAAGTGAAGTCGTTGAACGAGAACGACGTCCAAAGCGCCATCTCCTACAGCGCGAGCGGCGCAATCGCGGGTAAGGTAGCCGAATGGCGCGATAAGAAAACGACCGGACTGACGTTGCGCATCACACCGGGCAAGGCCGTCTGGTACGTGCGCCGTCGTGAAATAACTTTGAGGCTGGGATCGGCCTCCGAAATCAATCTCGACCAGGCCCGGTATTTCGCCGGGCAGACGAACCTCGCCGCCAAGCGCAAGCGTGATCTGCGCGAATTCGTCGACCAGCTGGTGCGACTGACGCTCACCTCGAAATACAAGGATGAACTGGGACATCAGGAAGCGGCGGATCAATTCGCCGACGAAACGTCGCTGCTCGCCTACCGGAAGCGAACCGGCGACACTGGCGTCACCTGGACTTGGAAGGCGCTGACCGCGAAGTTTCTCGAGTACAAGCTGCCGAAGCTGAAGACCAGGTACCGCGAGAAGTACGCCCGCTTCCTGCAACTCGATGAATATGCGTCGGTCAACGAAAAGTTGGTTGGCGAGATCAAGCTGCGGGACCTCGAGCGTCTCCGAGACGATATTTTTTCCACTCATAAGAAGTCGACCGTCAACAGAGCCGTCACGCAGTCGAAGAGCATGCTGACGTGGGCATGGAAATTCCACGCAACGGATTCCGGACTGGACGACGTCGAAGTGGGGTGCTGGCACCGGTGGTCGTTCGAATACGCCTCGGGCAAACGCACCCACGCTCCAACCATCGAGGAAATCGCGCGCACCCTGGTGATCGCCGAGAAGTTTCGGAAGCTTGCCGAGGGAGAACATGAGACCTATCCGGGTACGTTGGGCGCGCTGTGGGCGGTCGCTTTGACGGCGCAAAGAACCGGCGGCCTTCTGCAGTTGCGCGCCGACCGCCTCTTCGATCCCGACAGAAAGGACCGCAAGCTGCGAGGATGGAAAATCGCGAACTGGACCGAAGAGGAGATGAAAGGCGGACGCGACGGAGGGCGTCCCTTCTCGCTTCCTATCCCCCCGGAGGCATTGGGGATCCTAGCGGCCTATCACAAGGAATCGGGAGGCGAATCGGAATGGATGTTCAGCGGCCGCGATGCGGACGCGCACATCAGCCAGTCCGCGCTGAACCTTCTGCTGCACCGACTTCAGGGACGCGTTTACGACCATACGGTGAAGCAGAAGCCCCAGCGCAATGGCAAGCCTGGTCCCAAACCGAAGCCCAAGAAGCTGCGGCCCAACCTGTTCGCGCTCTATGGCATCGAGCCTTGGACGCCGCACGAGTGCAGGACGACCATGACGACATTCCTCGACGACAGGCGCCTCGGCGGAGCGGCCACCGCGATACTCGGACACAAGATGGTCCACGACAGCGTCGATGAACGCGAAAGAATGGCGACTGTGACCGATCAGCACTACAACCGCTCTCAAAGGATCGGGTTGAAGGCGGAAGGCATGACGCTCTGGGTAAAAGCGCTTCTCGTGGCGTATAAGAAGGAAAAGCAGAAGTTTCGCGACTTGCGACAAGCCAAGCTCGCAGCCTGATTCCAAACGGATCACGCGCAGCTGGCGTGGAGAGTGGGAATCTCTCCCCCGATGCCGCGAATGCGCGAAAAACGCCGAAAAACAAGGATTCCGAGAAAGCCCGGCCGAGTTTTGTGACCACCGGTGTGTACCACCTGTTCGGCCGATTCGGCCGTCGATCTCGGCGAACTTCGAGGCGGCTGACGTGTGAGCGGGCCAATCAGGACGGCGACCAGACGATCCTGAGGAACATAATCGAGCGGGCGGGGGTCCACGGGACTTCGCTTCCGAGCCGGACACGCAGCCCGGTAGTCGTCGACTATCTCAATACCTGTCCTACGACGGGCTGGAGCCGCAGCGCGTCTGGCCGGCATGTTCGGATGGCGATCGCGGCAGTTTGAGCGTTGGCAGTAGTCTGCTCGCCACAGCGGCTACTGCACCGGCCTGACGGCTTGTCTCTTCGGCGGTCGCCGGCCTGGTTGCGGACGGCCATGCGCCCCCTTTTCGACCCGCCGGTATTCCCGCGGACCAAGGGTTCGACCGTCTTTTGCGGACAACTGAAGTCTGGCGAGCGGTAGCCCTTTGACGCGATCGACCATCGTGTCCTTCAGCTCGCCCGGCTTGAAGCAGGCACCCTCACCCCATTGCCAAAAGGCGATGAGGATAATACCCAGTCCTTCTCCCTTTGGCGTGAGGACGTATCGATGGGTCCTTCTTGACTCCTCATCCGGTTCAATCCGAAAGATCCCCTCTTCCACCAACTTCTTGAGTCGTGTCGAAAGGATATTTTTCGCCAACCCGAGACTCTTCTGAAATTCACCAAACCGCTGCTTGCCCGCGATCGCATCACGCACGATCAGCAGCGACCACCAGTCGCCGGTCGCCTGTAGGGCACGAGCGATGGCGCAGTCGGCATCTCGGAGGTTTGTCTTTTTGCCCTTCATCGATGTCTCCGGTAGTCAACCCGACACGAGGTTTCAAAAACCAGGCCGTTGGCATGCCTTAGCCTTGAGTAGAGTTCGATCAGAGGCCCACCGCTGACGAACGACCCGTTTATGCTACCACTCTTTGGGGGGCTGCCTTGATGGCCTCGTTGGCGAGCGCCTGATACCGGGGATAGTCAGTGTATCCCGCCGCGCTTCCTCCATAGAAGGTCGACCTATTCCAGGCGCTCAAGGGGGCGCCGATGCGGATGCGCTCCACCAGGTCGGGATTCGAGACGAACGATCGACCGAACGCAACCGCATCCGCTTTGCCAGCGTCAATGATGCGTTGAGCCGTTTGCGGGTTATAGCCTCCTGCCGCAATCAAGACGCCCTGCCAAAGCGGGCGGAACAACTCGATTACGGACGGGGCTTCGGCCTGTCCCCCCTCCGCATCGTCGGTGCCAGTCACACGCGGTTCGATGACGTGGAGATATGCGGGCTTGAACTGTGCAAGCGCGCTTACCGCAGCCTGATAAAGCTGCACCGGTTCATCGTCGCCGACATCCTTGAAGCTACCGAAGGGCGACAGTCGCACTCCAACGCGGTCGGCGCCGGCGACCGCTGTGACGGCGACCATGACTTCGCTCAAGAACCGAATGCGGTTAGCGATCGAGCCGCCATATCGATCCGTTCGGTGATTGCTGCGCGAGGTGAGGAATTGCTCGACCAGATAGCCGTTTGCGGCGTGCACCTCGACGCCGTCGAACCCTGCCGCAAGGGCGTTGCGCGTAGCCTCGCCGAACGTCTGCACAATTCCGGCAATCTCGTCGGTCTCCAATGCACGTGGCGTCTCGAGCGGCGCCCTGGTCCAGGAAGCGGTCAGGTGGTCGCCAGAGGCAGCGATCGCCGATGGTGCAATGAGCGGCTGTATGGTCGAGTTGGAGACGCGACCGACATGATAGAGCTGCAAGAAGATCGAACCGCCGGCCGCGTGAACGGCCGAGGTGACCTTGCTCCAACCCTCGATCTGCTCTTTCGAATGGATCCCAGGCGTTCCAGGGTATCCTTGTGCGGAAGCGGATATCTGCGTGGACTCGGCGACGATCAGGCCCCCATCGGTTGCACGCTGACCGTAATATTCGGCGTTGAGAGCGGTCGGCACGTTTCCTGGTTGGCCCGCGCGCATGCGGGTCAGAGCAGGCATGACGACGCGGTGCGTTAGGGCGATGGATCCCAACTTCAGCGGGCGGAAAAGTGATGATGTGACCATGGCTCTCGCCTCCAAAAAACGGCTGCGCCGCTACAGGTTTAATTTTGCAACCGACAACATAGGCAACCGGTTTAATTTTGCAACCACAAAAACCAGAAAATCGAAATAGCATAGCCGGCCTCAGGTGCGGGCCGAGGCTGAGCGCGGAGTTGCGGGCGGCTTATGCCGCTGCAGGTTCAACGGCTTGCAAAGCGGTGGAGCGCTCAAGGGACGGCGGGTTGAGAGGGCGGAGAGCGGCGATAGAGCTATGCGGGGACCGAAGGTTTCTGCCGCTGTACGAACCTTGGTTCACAATTCAGCTGCAAGGCGTGCAACCTGGTCGCGCAGCCAAGCGTGAGCAGGATCATGATCGTAGGATGCGTGCCATAGCAGGGAAACAGTAACCTCGGGCAACTCAATCGGGAGCGGGCTGAGGCTCAGCCCGAGCTCGGCGGCGAACCGGCGCGCCAATCTTGATTGCATGGTGACGATAACCGGCGCACGTGCCACCAACGATGGGACCGTTAGGAAGCGCGGCGTCGTGAGAGCGACGGAGCGCTGCAATCCGATCTTGTCGAGCGCCTCGTCGACGATGCCGCGCGGGTTGCGCGCTGGCCTCAGGCTTGTCAGCACGTGGGGAAGCCGCACATAATCGTCGAGCGAGATCGGCGGCGTGATGCCGGTCTTCTCGGCGTTGAAAATGCAGACATAGCTCTCGCTGAACAGCTTGCGGCGCTTGTGATGCAGTTGCCCTTGCTGGAAGGCGTCGTAACCGATTGCGATATCCATCTCATCGGCATCGAGGTCGTCGAGCAGGCGGGATGCGTCGAAATTGTAGAGCCGCAGGTGAATGCCCGGCGCGACCTCGCGCATGCGGGCGAGCAGCGCCGGCATAAACAGGATCTCCATACTGTCGGGCAACCCGAACCTGAATGTCCGCACCGCCGTTGCCGGGTCGAAGCTCTGCTCGCGCGACACCAGCGCCTCGACCTGCGCCAGCATGGCTTGCACGGGTTCGAGCAGCGTGACAGCACGAGGAGTGAGGCGCATGCCCTCGGGCCCTCGCGTCAGCAGCTCGTCGGAGAACAGCTCGCGCAAGCGCGCAAGGTTGTGGCTCATCGCCGACTGGCCGATTCCGACCCTTGTGGCCGCCCGCGTGACGCTTCGTTCGGTGAGCAGCGCGCCGAGATGTACGAGCAAATTCAGGTCGATGCGACCTAGATTGACAGTATCGATACTCATTATCGACCCCATCTGTTTGATCGATGATCTAGGCACGACCATGTCCAGCGGCAAGGGAGCATACGGGCGTTCCGCCCGCCGCCCAAACCAACGGAGGGTCGCATGTCGATCCGCAGCACACTTCTCGCAGCCACTGTCGTCCTCGCATCGTTCGGAGCCGCTCACGCCGAGGGCCTGAAGCCGATCGCGGGCCAGAGCATCCGTCTCGCCGACATCTCCGGGGTCGCCTATTACACCGTCGAGCCGACCGGATACCGCGTCGTCACCACGCTTGCGCAAGGCGAGGCAGGAGCTCCGATCCGCGTCGTGTCGCTGCTGACGCCGGGTCAGCGTGTCGTTCTCTCCACGCCCACGCGTGCGAACGTGCTGGAGATAAGCCGGGCTGGCGACAGCCTCGTCATTCGCGACACGAATGCGGTCGCGAACTGAGCCCGGGAGCCTGACATGTCCACGATCCATCTTCATCGTACCACGCATTTGACCGCCGAGCAGTACATCGCCGGGCTGACCGATTTCGGGCCCGGCCGCTCCAGGCTGTTCGGCAATAGCGCCGACGAGTATCTCAAGCTGCATGATCTCGGCAGGACCAAGGCCGACGTGACCGAGGGCTCGCGCGGCATCTGGGAGCGCCTGCACTATGACTGGTCCAATCCCAACCGCGTTGTCCTGACGACGACCGATTCCAATGTGTGGGGCGGTGCGTCCGGACACACCTATACATTCCGGCGGCGGCGCGACGGCATGACCGACATCGACGTCGTCGTCGTGCGCGAGGGCAGGAATCTCAAGGGCCGGATCCTCGGTCTTGTGCTCGGGACCATGGGCAGACGCGTACTGGAAAGAGCGTTCGAGAACTCCGTCCGGGCGATCGAGAGTCGAAACGCGGTTTCCAGCCATTTCGAGAAAATCGCCGTTTAGTCGAAAAGCCCGAACCGAATGACACCGGGTGCAATGCCTTCATTGTCGAGAGGCCGCCGGCGCACCACTGTTAGCTTACGTCTCACAGCCGAAACTGATCATCATGCGTCAACGTCCGTCATTCATTGCTCGACATGCCGCGCTGGTCTTTTCAATAAGAACGTTTGCGGCAGCCATGCTGGCATTCTCGATTGCACTGTATCTGGGGATGCCGCGTCCCTATTGGGCGATGGCGTCGGTCTACATCACCTCCAACCAGCTCAGCGGAGCGACGTGGTCGAAAGCGGCCTACCGAATGCTGGGAACACTGATCGGCGCGGCCGCAACGATCGCGCTGGTCCCCAACCTGGTGAATGCGCCCGAGCTACTCAGCCTCGCCATCGCACTATGGGTTGGCTTGTGCCTCTATCTCTCGCTGATCGACGGAACGCCTCGCAGCTACATGTTCATGCTGTCCGGCTACACCGTGGCGCTGCTCGGCCTGCCGGTGCTCTCGATGCCCGAGCTGACCTTCGACATCGTGTCTGCGCGCGTGCAGGAAATCATGCTTGGAATCATCTGCGCGAGCCTCGTGTCGATGCTGGTGCTGCCGCGCAGTGTCGCCTCTGCGATTGGGGTGCAGGCGAACGCCTTGCTGGGCGAGGCGTGCCGGCTCGGCGTCGATGTCCTGACCGGTGGCGGCAGCGACGAGAAGCGCGACGACGACCGCGTGCGGCTCGCCGTCGGCACAGCCGAAATCGACCAGCTTTCCCGGCATCTCGACTTTGAGACCAACACGTCCGCGAATATCGCGCGCGGTCTCCAGCGCCTGCGGCAGCACATGCTGGCGCTGGTTCCGCTGCTTGCGTCGCTCGAGGATCACAAGCTCACGCTCGAAACTCATCACGCTGTGACGCGAAGCGTTGCCGAGATCAGCGCGAAAGCTGCGGATTGGCTTCGCACCGCCGGCGAGAATGCTCAGGAAGCCGCTGCATTGCGGGCCATGTTCGACGAGATCGAGCCTCGGCTTGGTGCCGATGCCGGCTGGATCGATATCATGGTTTCCGGCTTCTTGATCCGGGTTCGGCAGCTAGTTGACGTCGTGCAAGATTGCGGTGCGCTGCGCCGGGCGATCGCCGATGGCCGCGATCCGGGAGCGCTTCGGCTTGCCTTTACGCCTGACGCCGTCGGTGCGGCGGTGCTTCACCGCGACCATGGGCACGCGTTGTGGACGGCCGCGGCAACGTCCCTGTCGGTTCTCGCCTGCTGCGCGGTCTGGATCGCCACCGGCTGGACCGACGGCGCATCCGCGCCCCTGTTCGCCGCAGTGATCGGCTCGCTCTTCGCCGGCGTCGACGAGCCTCTCCCAGCGTTCCGGAAGCTATATCGGCTGTTCCTGATCGTCATTGCGGTCAACGGGATCTACACTTTTGGCCTGCTGCCAAGGATCACGACATTCGAGCTGGTGATTGCTGCATTGATGCCGACCTTTGTGCTGTTCGGCTGGCTTGCGGCTCGGCCTGCAACGGCACGTGTGGGCTCGCTGCTGGCCACATTCACTGCAGTGCAACTGGCGCTGGATTCATCCTACGCGGCCGACTTTTCCTCCTTTGCGAACTCCAGCGTCGCGCTGATGGTCGGCGTCGGGCTGACCGGGGTTGTCTCGGGCATCGTTCGCTTGTTCGGCGCCGAGTGGATTGCAGGACGGCTGCTCCGCAGCAACTGGTCGACCCTGGCGACAGTCGCGGAGGGCAGGGGACCGCGGGGACGCGCCGCCATTGCCGGCCTGATGCAGCATCGCCTGGCGCTTCTCGCCTCGCGTATCGCCGTGGTTCCCGCCGCTGCCCGAAGCGACGCCGCCAACCTTCGCCAATTGCGCACTGCCCTGAATGTCACCCGTCTGCGGGAGACGAGTCTTGGCCTGTCGCGTCCCGTGACCGCTGCGATCGACGGACTGCTTGCGTCCCTCGCTGCATCGTGCCGCGCCCTCGTTCCGGGCGCTCCGCCGGATCACCTGCTCGGGCGACTCGACGCCACGATTGCATCGACGCTGCGGGAGCCCGCGAGCGAAGGCCGCAACGAGGCGCTTGATAGCCTCGCCGGCATGCGCGCCGGCCTGTTCCCGCAAGCGGCGCCGTACCGGCCGCATGAACCGGAGCCGAGGAGTGTTGCCGCATGAGGTACCAACTTGATTTGTTCGGTGTGATCGTTCCGAGCCTGCTGCTGTGGTGCGTCGTTGGTTATCTGCTCGCGCGCACCGTCAGCAAGGTGCTGACACGGGCCGGCTTCTATCGCCACGTCTGGCACGCCGCCCTGTTCGATTTCTCGCTCTACGTCTCGCTCGTCGCCACTCTTGTTCTGACCTTCAAGGATCTCGTGTCATGAAAGCCGCCCTCAATTCGCTCCGTCGCTTCTCGCTCACCATACTCATGGTCCTGATCGCGGTTTGGGCCGGCTACAAGCTGTGGGATTATTATTTGCAGCAGCCGTGGACGCGCGATGGTCACGTCCGCGCCGACGTCGTTCCTGTCGCGCCCGACGTGTCGGGCTTCGTCACCGAGGTGCTCGTCAGGGACAACCAGCAGGTCAGGCGCGGCGACGTGCTGTTCCGGATCGACCGCGCACGATACGACATTGCGCAGAAGCAGGCCGAAGCGGTGGTACTCGGCAAGCGCGCTGCGCTCGACGAGGCCAATGCCGATTTGAAGCGCTATAGCGCGCTGACACCCGACGTGACTGTTTCCAAGCAGCGGATCGACCAGGTCGTCGCGGTCCAGGGCTCGGCGCAGGCCGCCTATGACGAGGCGGTTGCCGATCTCAGCCTCGCCCGGCTTAATCTCGAGCGCAGCGAGGTGCGCGCCTCCGTCAGCGGCGTCGTGACCAACATGGAGCTGCGTCCCGGCACCTACCTCACGTCCGGCAAGGGCGTGATGGCGCTGCTCGATTCCGACACGCTTCGCGTCGAAGGCTACTTCGAGGAGACCAAATTGCCGCGCATCCACCTTGGCGCCCCCGTCAGCGTGCGATTGCTGGGCAGCGACCATGTGCTGCGTGGACGGGTCGAGGGCGTCGCGGCGGGCATCGAGGACCGCGACCGCAGCTCCGGCGCAACCTTGTTGGCCAACGTCAATCCGACGTTCAACTGGGTCCGGCTGGCGCAGCGCGTTCCGGTCCGGATCGCGCTCGAGCCCACCGAGCGGAGCGAGCTTGTGGCAGGAGCCACCGCAACGGTCGAAGTGCTCGGGTCGATCACCACCGGCGGTGCTGTTGGCGGGGAACAGACCAGCGGCGCCCCGTAGCTTGCCTGCCGGGCGGTGCGTATCGCGGTGGGAGCCTCTTCCTTCTGCGGATGATGCTCATGGCATGCCACTCTTCACCAAATTGCACTGAGGACAATGTCCATATTGTACTGAGATAGATATCGGATCATACTCCTAGCAATCAAGGGATTGTACCGGGTTCACCCCGGAACCACGGAGCCACGAAAATGCACCTCAGTTATTTCGACCTGTTTCTCGCATTCATCGGATTGTCGTTTGGCGTGCCTTCAGCGCTGCCTCGCGTGTTTTTCCGGAGTGAGGCCACGTCGCGCCGACGGGCTTCGTAGCGACCCCGAGGGTCGGGGTTGAGCCCCGTCGTGTCGGAGATGCCGATATGGATTTGACTGTCACCACCATCTTCATCGCCTTCGCCGGCGTGTTCCTGATCTGCTTCATGAAGGGCGCGTTCGGCGGCGGCTTTTCGATCGTCGGCATTCCGCTGCTGTCCTTCGTGATGGACCCGGTCACGGCCGGCGGCCTGCTTGCGCCCCTGTTCATCGCGATGGATTTGTTCGCGCTGCGCTACTGGAAGCCATCGACCTGGTCGAAGCCCGACCTCGTGCTGCTGCTGCCCGGGCTCGTGATCGGCATCGGCCTTGGCTATCTGCTGTTCCGCGTCCTCGACCATCGCGCAGTCGCGATCGTGATGGCGGTCGTCACTCTGATCTTCGTCGGCCTTTGGTTCGTGAGCGATCCAAAGGTGACCATTCGCCCGCGCTCGACGCAGAAGGCGATAGCGGCCGGTCTCGCTTCAGGCGTCACGACGATGGTCGCGCATTCCGGCGGGCCGCCGCTGGCGATGTATCTGCTGCCGCTCGGCCTCAGCAAGGAAGTGTACGCGGGAACGACGAGCCTGTTCTTCACAGTCGGCAATGCCACCAAGGCGGTGCCATGGCTGCTACTGACGCGGCCGAGCGGCAACGAATGGATCGTGATGGCGATCTGCCTCTTCGCCATTCCCGCCGGCGTCTGGCTCGGCTGGCGGCTGCACGGGCGGCTGGACCAGCAGCAGATATTTCGCGCTTGCTACGGCTTGCTGGTGGTGACGGCGCTCAAGCTGCTTTGGGACGGCGTGTCCGGCTATCTCGCCTGAGTGGCCGCTACGTGATCGGCGTCCGCCGCCATCGCGCACCTCACCGGCCGCGGGTTTGGGCTGTCGATCTCAGCACGCACGAAGGCGGTCGACGTCTCGCGGTCTGGCCGAATTTCGCAACTGCTCTCAGGAGAGGTACTTCAAGCGGCATTGCCGTGCCGAGGTCATTCGCGCCAGTGTTGCTGGATCGTCTTGAGTTCGGGTGCGGATTGCCGCCAATCCTACCCGCAACCGTAGCCGTTGCTTGGCTCATCGCGGCACTAACCTTCACTCTCCAGTGCGCGAAGGCGCTCTTCGAGCTCGGCCGCGAGTTCACCCAGGTTCTGAGCCGTCACGCTGTCGGTGAACTCGTTGGTGAGCCTTCGGCATCTCGCCAGTTGCTCCTTGAGCCGTTGTATTTCCTTCTCGCGATCCATTCTCCAGGAGACGATTTGACGCTCGAAGTGGTTTCATCACCGAGCGGAGCCCACCGTATCGGCGACCCTTGCTCCCCTGGCTCCAAGCGGCTTGGCGTTCCCGGTCGTGGTGTCGCGAGCGGTCTGATGCTCCATCTCGGCATCGATTTCCGCGCCCAGGAGAACGACGATGGCCGAGATCCACAACCAAGTCATGAAGCCGATGATGGCCCCCAGCGAGCCGTAGGTCTCGTTGAACTTGCCGAAGTTTGCCGCGTACCAGGAGAAGGCGCCGGAAACCGCGATCCAGAGCAGAGCGGCGATCGCACTGCCCCAAGTGACCCACCGCCAGCGCGCCTTCTCCCGGCTGGGCCCGTAGCGATAGATCACTGCGAGCGCGAGGGTAAGGATGAGATACATCGCCGGCCACCGCCCGATCCGGAGCAGAAGATCGCCTGCGCCGGTCAGACCGAGATGGTCCAGGATGACGGGCACGGCCACGATGGATCCAAGAGCAACGATGACGAAGGCGATGCCACCCAGCGTAAAACCTAGTGAGATGGCGTTGAGCTTGAAGAAACCACGTTTCTCTTCCTCGCCGTGGACGATGTTCAAAGTGTCGAACAAAGACTTCATGGCCGCGTTGGCGCTCCAAAGCGAAGTAGCAAGGCCGATGGCGAAGGTGACGCCGAGCGTCTGCGAGCCCTTGGACGAGACTCTGGTGAGTTGCTCGCGTGCGATATCGATCGCTCCGCCCGGCAGAAATCCGCCCAGCTGATCGAGGTGCCGCGTTATGGTCGTGGGGTCGGAGAAAAGGCCGTACACCGCGACCAAGGCTGCAAGGGCAGGAAAAATGGCGAGGATGCTGAAGTAGGTCATGCCCGCCGCCAGGGCCAGAATGCGGTGCTTGGAGATGTTCGCGTAGACCCGCAGAAGGATGTCCTTCCAACCCCGCGCCGGGATTTCGGAAGGGGTTGTCGCCTGACGTCCCCTAGGCTCTTCTTCGGCCTCTGCATCAGGACTTGAGAAGGGGACCATGGAGGGACTTTCGGATCGCGCCTCACGAGACTGCAGCAAGTGGTCCGATATGAGCGCGATGCCCACCAAGGCCACTGTCGATGCGAGTGCCCGGCCTAGCGGCTGCGGCTTCGAAAGTTCGTTTGGTTCCGATCGGCCGAACATGTCTCTCCTCCCGAAGCTCGAAGAGACCGGTAACCGGCTTGCAAACCGGAACGTTCCTCGCGCGAAAGCCGGGTCAAGCAATGTCCTACAGCCTAGGATGGTCGCCGCGAGCGTCGCGCCTACCGTGTTTGCCGCGACGAAGCCAGCCGCCTCGGGAGATAGTCGCTACGACGCAGGATCCTCCGCTGCGGCAGCCCGTTGATCAACCAAGCGGCGGCGCGAGCGCCGCGAACGGCGGCGCGAGGCGCCCGAACGAGCGAGGGCGAACGCCTCCTGAAGTGTCCTACAGCGCCGGTAAGGCACGAAAAGTAGAGGACGGGAGCCGAACCCGCGCGCTATCGCCAGCCGCGACCGCTCCGCCGACCCTAACCACGCCCAGCACCCCGCATTTGAATGGAGGGCCCGTTTCCGCCGACGAGAGCACCTGCCGTTTCAAGCCGGCCTGGAAGCGGTCGATGAGGACACAGGGCGTCCTGAGGCCGGTCAGCTCCACGATCGCAGCGGGTCCAAGCTCGATGAGAGTCCCGAGCGGCATCCGCTCGAGGTCAAGACCGGCAGTGGTGATGTTCTCGCCCAGGTGCCCCGCTGCGACCTCGAAGCCAGCCTCCGAGAGGGAGGCGAAGAGCTCGGACGGGATCAGGTGAACCTGCCGGAGACTGGCTAGGCGGGGCTGGCGGCGGGCGAGATAGCGGTGCCGGACAAACGGGCCGGCGTGGGCGTCGCCTTCGACGCCATGGCCTTCCACCAGCACGATCTCGTCCTGCGGCGGTTTGCTGAAGTGGTGACCGCGATCGGCGGCGACCGCAATCACGGTGCCCTCCGGCGAGAGCGCGTCCGCCTGGGGCATCAGGCCGCCCGGGCGACCGAGCGCCGCTTCTGGCGGAGGTAGCGCGTGATCTCCGGAAGGGCCATCGCGTTCAGGACGCGGTCGGCAGGGACGCCTCCCTTCCGGGCCATCTCGACGCCCCAGTGCATGTGGTCGAGCTCGGGGACCGAGTGCGCGTCCGGATTGATGCTCATCATGCAGCCGAACTCGAGGGCAGCCTGATGCCAGCGCCAATCCAGGTCGAGTCGCCAAGGGTGGGCGTTGATCTCGACGACGACGTCATGCTTGGCGCATGCCCGTAGCACCTTCTCGATGTCGATTTCGTAGCCCGGCCGCCGCTGCAACTGGCGTCCGGTCATGTGGCCTATGATGGTGGTGTGGGGATCGGAGATCGCACGAAGCAGGCGCTGCGTCTGCGCCTTGCGGTCGAGTTTGAAGCGGCCGTGGATGCTCGCGACCACGAAGTCGAAGCGCTGCAGCACGTCCTCCGCATAGTCCAGCGAGCCGTCGGCCAGAATGTCGGACTCGATGCCTTTGAGGATCCGGAAATCCTTGCCGAACCGCTTGTTCAACCGGTCGGCGTCCCGGTGCTGCTGCGCGATCTCGTCCTCCGAGAGACCGCCCGCGTAGTGCGCGGACTTGGAATGGTCGGCGACCCCGAAATACTCGAACCCCCGCTGGCGCGTCGCCTTGGCCATCGTCTCCAAGGTCTCCGTGCCGTCGGAGGCATCGGTGTGGCAATGAAGGATTCCGCGCAGGTCCTTGTCGGTGACGAGCTTCGGCAGCTTGCCCTTCTGAGCCAGTTCGACCTCTCCGCGCCCCTCCCGCAGTTCAGGATCGATGAACGGCAGGCCGAGGGCGCGATAGATCTCGGCCTCGTCGCCGGCGATCAGGGTGCGACCTTTGTGCAAGCCGTCGGCTTCCAATCGCATCTCTTTCTGGACGGCTAACGTCCGGAGCTGCTCGATGTGAGCGGCCGAGCCGGTCGCGAAGAGAAGAGTGGCGCCGAAGTGCTTGCGGTCGGAGAGGCGGACCTGGAGTCCGGCCGCCGGGGATAGCTTCGAGGACTTGCCCGCCTTCGGGACCTCCGCAACGATGGCGAGATCGCCGACGAGTTCGCAGCCTCGGCGGAAGTCTCCTGCGATCGTAACCCGCTTGAGCTCCGGCTGGGCCTTCCGCAGCGAATCCTTGGCGTGCGCGAGCAGGGCGGCGGCACGGTGCAGGTGGAGGCGGCCTTCTCCGCTTTTCGCGATCGCCAGGTTCTGCAGAATCTTGGTCTGCAGCGCAGCGCCGAGGCCTTTTACCTTCTTGATGCGGTCGTCCTTGGCGGCGGCCTCCAACTCGGCGAGCGAAGTGATGCCGAGATCCTTGTAGAGCCGCAGCACCTTCTCGGGGCGAAGGCCGGGCACGGCGAGCATCTCGAGCACGCCCTCGGGAATCTCCTTCCGGAGCTTTTCAAGGCTCGGATGGGTGCCCGTCTTGTGCAGCTTGGTGATGATGCCAGCGATCGCCTCGCCGATGCCGGGAATTTCGGTCAGTCGGTCTTCGGCGATGAGCACGTCGAGAGGGACGGCAAGGGCCGCCAGGCTGTCAGCGGCGCGCGCATACGCTTTCGCCCTGTACGGGTTGCCCCCACGCAACGCCGTCCGCTGTGCGTATTCTCGCAGGAGACTGACGATCGTGCGAGCGTCGACGGAGGCCACTCAACGAGCCTCCCGTTGCGCGCCGGGCCTCACCGGCGCAAAGGCTCCCTTAGCGGGTGGGCCGTCATCGCGCCGGCGATCGAGAGATGCCTCAAGTTTCTGCGCTGCCCGGAAGTCCTCAAGGTGCTGCGTGTTCGGGCTATAAGCGGCCTCCTTCTTGAGGAGATTGTAAATTCGCCCCGCAACCAGCTGCAGATGCTTCATTCTGCCGCGCGGCATCGATCGGGCTTTGCAAAGAGCCCGGACGGCGTAGGCGCGGAAGTAATCAAAAGCGTCCGACATGATGTCAGTAAACGCAGGCAATCTCCGCTAGTTCAGTCGGCATCGGCCAGATTGACGGCTGCCGGGCCGTCATTGAGGAACTGGGCGTGGCCCACCGCGATCAAGGGCGCGGACCGAAGGCGTTTGCCGGAACACCTCACCGCCCCCGATGTTACAATTATCGTGAGTAAGGTAGGTAGAGCGCCCGCCGTCGGCCCTAGCCCGGCGGTGGGTTTTTTGTGAGTAGCGTAGCGTGGCGAAGCGTATCAAGGCACCGGCCGCCAAACCGGAAGCCGCTCGCATGCCGGGGTTCATCAGCCCCCAATTGGCGACCCTGAAGGCCAAGGCGCCTTCGGGAGCGCAGTGGATTCACGAAATCAAATATGACGGCTACCGCATCCAGCTGCGCATCGACGGTGATGATCGGCGAGCCTACACGCGCAACGGCTACGATTGGATCAGCAAGTTCTCAAGGATAACTGGCGCTTTCGATCTCGAAGGGCAGGCCATCGTCGACGGCGAGGTTGTCGTCATTCACGAGGGACGCACGAACTTCTCCGAGCTGCAGGTCGACCTCGGCCGCGGCGATCAGGACCGCCTGATCTACTTCGCATTCGACCTGCTGTGGCTCGACGGGAAGGACCTGCGAAGAGAGCCCCAGATCGAGCGGAAGAGGCAGCTCAAGGAGCTGATCGAGCAGCACAAGCTCGAAGAGCCCATCTTCTACAGCGAGCATCACGAAGGCGACGGCCAGGCGCTATTCGCCGCCGCCAGCAAGTTGAACTACGAGGGCATCGTATCCAAGCGTGTAGATGCGCCCTATCGCTCGGAGCGGGTCGAGGCCTGGCAGAAGATCAAAGTCGTCCGAAACGGCAAATTCCCCGTGGTCGGCTTCGTCAAAGACCCGTCCGGCGTGGCCGCTCTCTATCTGGGCAAAAAGGAAGGCAAGGACCTGCTCTACATGGGGAAGGTCGGCACGGGATGGAATCGAACCACATCGGCGCAAATCCGCAAGGCGCTCGATACGGTAGTCAGTCCGAAGCAGAAGCTGACGAAGACCATCCGGAAACCCAAGGCCACCTGGGTCGAGCCCAAGTTCTATGCCGACATCGAGTACCGTGACATCACCTCCGAAGGTCTTCTGCGCGCCAGCTCATTCAAAGGGCTGAGTAGAGGAACGCGCCGTTCATAGCCGCGTTTTCCTGCGTGTGCGTGGAGTACCGGCCATGGATCCGGAAAGGCGAGTTTCGAAGGCATTGGCAGAAGCACAGACCATTCTGGCCCGGTATGTTGAGCCGGGTCCTAGAGATTGCGCGCGAACCATAAATCAGCTGCTGCACGTGCTCGACGACGAAGCGGTCGTGCAGGCGGTCGAGGAATCGAAAATGGAAAAGCCCACCGCAGAACAACTCGTCGAACTCAAAGGGCTCAGCGCGATAGCCCGGGTGCCGGATGAGTCGGAGATCGTCACTTCGAAGGAGGAGGCTGAGATCCGCATCCGCGACCTGAAGGACAAGGCAAGGATGGAATGACGCCCGACGAGCCGATGAGGAGCCCGCGCGCCGAAATGACATCCAGCGCTAAGAATTCGGTCCCGGCGGGGTCCCGGAAAAGAAAGCCCGGCGAAGATGACGTCTCGGCGAGAGAAGCAGACGCGGGAGGACTCGATCCCGGACGTACTGCATGAATCCGATGGACACATTCGATCTTGATATGCCCTGTCGCGTCCACGACAAAGTCAACGACCAGATCTTTGAATGGAATCCTCAATGGGCATCGATGTTTCGCGAGTACGGGCAGAAATGGGGTGAAGGCGTCGTGGCTTGGGACGGCCTGTTGCTCGACGGATGGGCTCCCATCATGCATGACCATCCAAGCGGCCACTGACGGGCATTAGGCAGACTAGACATGTGCCATCCGGTCGCTGGTCCCACCTGAAGCCGAGATGCTGAATCGCTCCACGGTCATTCTGCTCGCCCCCAACAGCTTCTTTGAGGGAACCCCGCGAATCCTTGAAGCGTTGCACCGCCATGGTTTTCGCAGACGGAGAAGCACATGGCAGCGAAGAAGAAGACGGCGCGTGGACGCAAACAGGACCGCGCCCGTGTGGCCAAAGGTCAGGACTACGAAGTGCGATACGAAGCCGAGAAGACCGGCCGCTCGGTCTCGGCGGTGAAGAAGGCGGTGAAGAAGGTCGGCAATAGCCGCAAGCGTGTCGAGAAGCGTCTCGCGCGCTAGGCGGAAACGGCCGAGCGGGCTCGTCAGACGCGACCGGAAAAACGGGTGAAAGCCGTCATCGTCTGCAGCCGCGGTTCGACGTCGCGCAGATAGATCTCTGACCGGAGAAATGCGAGTTCGGCGTCGAGCGCGGCTTCGCAGACGTCGACGTACCAGGACTTGGGCCGGCCGTCGCTGCCGTCGCTCCAGCGATAGCCGCGCCGCTTCAGCGAATTCTTGAGTTCGAACGGCGTCTGCTCCGCCCATATCCGTACGGTCGGCTTGCGGGCGTTCTCGAGCAGCAGGGCGAGCGCCGGCGCTCCCGTCGTCGGCAGCGTGGAGTCCAAGATCTCCAGCAGCGCATGGCAGTCGTCGACGGCACGGTGCGCCTGGTGGAAGAAGCCGGCGCCGTTCAGCAGGTACCCGAGCTTAGCTCCATCGAAGCCGTGCTTGCGCCAGTCGATCTCGGTGGCGCTGCAGCCCCAGGCCTTGTGCTCGAACACCGGCCAGTAACGCTCGACGAACCTCCTGTCGAAACCGCTGTTGTGGGCGATCGTGACGACCGAGTCGTCGACGAAGGCCGTGATGGCCTCATCGTCGAATCTGTGACCTGCCACCATACCATCGGTGATCCCGGTGAGCGCCGTCACCTCGGGCGGGATCGGCGCGGAGGGCTCGTTGAAGGCCGAGAAAATGTCCCTGACCCCGACGATCCTGCCGTCCGGCGTATAGTCGAACTTGACCATCCCGAGCTCGATGATCTCGTCGGTGGAGTGGTCGAGACCGGTCGTCTCGGTGTCGAGCAGGATGCCGATCCTGGTTTCCTGTCCCGGGGCCGGCATCGACGTCGGCCGTGGCGCCAGGCGGCGCAGCACCCGGTATTCCGTCGACCGGCTCAAGGTTTCGGCCATCCCGGCCAGATCCGATGCGTTTTGAAACATCTCTTCTCGAGGCGAGCCTACCCGCGGCCGGTGAGGTCGCAGAATACCGGTTGCGCCGCCCGCGAGGAATCCGAAAGACGAGCAATTCACGGCCTTTTCGGGAGTGCCGGTGCAATTGGGATCCGGTTGCGGGGGCGCTCGCGTAGCGGAACGGCCGCCAATATGGGACGACGGCCGGCGCTTGCGCCGTGACGGCGCAAAGTCGGCCCACAATGTACCCGTCCGACGGTCGATTGCGCTGTTGCCGTACCTGGAACTCGTCATGGACCGGCGTGGGCGTCTCGAGCCGGTCGCGCTAGGTAGGCCCGATTGAGGGCCGGTTCAGTTCGGCATCGACATGCGATGGATCGTTGTCCCGCCGGCGAGGCGTCCCGGCCGCCCTCGGGCTTCGCGGGAAGATCTTCGTCTTTGTCGGGCCGCGCTATGATTTCGAGCCGGCCGAGGCGATCCCAAAGAAACGCCACCGCTACAAGTCGCGGCGCCGCCGCCAGGCTCCATCCGCCGCGATCCGCACCGGATAGCCGAGTTCGTTTTGGCCATGAACTCCTCCGCTGAATTCAATCGCATTGCGAAGAATGAGTACCTCTTCGGTCGGCTTTCGCAACGCGCTCGGCGGTAGCGAAATGTCGCCGCCCACGCTTGATCTCACCGATCCTTGCGATGGTGGTCTCGACCGGCTTCGTGCCGATGCCAACGGGGGCTCAGGCGCTCTTGGCGCCTGGCCAAGCGACCACCTGTCCGGACATGACGAGTCGGTCGCGCCCGTTGTCCTTTGCGGCATAGAGTGCGCGATCGGCCGCCGCTATCAGGGTGCTGCAGTCCAGCGCACCGTGCGACGGCATGTTGGTTGCGCCACCGAGGCTCACCGTCACGATCTTGGACGGCAGGTTCAGCGCATGCAACATGCCGAGGTCGCGTAGCGCCAGGCGCACGTTCTCGCCGACGAGCTCGCAGCCCTCCGCGTCCGTGTTCGGCAGCAGCAGCGCGAACTCCTCGCCGCCGTAGCGGGCGGCGAGGTCGGCCGGCCGGCGGACCTGCGCGGCGAGGACCCGCGCCAGCGCGCGAAGGCAGGCGTCGCCGGCCTGGTGGCCGTATTGATCGTTGAACTTCTTGAAGTGATCGACGTCGAGCAATAGCAACGACAGAGGGCTGCCGTCGCGCTTGGCCCGCGCCCATTCCTCGGCGAGCCGTTCGTCGAAATGGCGGCGATTTGCGATCCCGGTCAGGCCGTCGGAGGTGGCGAGCGCGGCGAGCTTGTCCTGCAGGTCCTTCTGCTCGGTCATGTCGCGCGAGATCGCCACCACGCCGTCGATCTCATTGGTTGCCGAGGACCGGGTGACCCGCAGCGCCGTCTCGACCCAGATATCCTGCTGCTGGCGGCGATGGGCGCGATAGATGATGCGCGCCTCCTCGGCCTCTCCGGCCTTCAATGCCGCGACGACCTGCTCCACGCGGGGCCTGTCCTCCGGATTGACGCCCGCGAGCGCGGAGGTGCCGAGCAGCCTGGCGGGGTCCCAACCGAGGATGCGGGCACATGACGGCGACGCGTAGAGAACGCGCTCGTCCAGACCGACGCGCATCACCACGTCGCTGCACTGTTCGGCGATCAAGCGGAAGTCTCCTTCCTTGGCGACCAGGGCCGCCGCCATGCGCTGTCCCTTCGCGAGATGACGCACCAGGAAGAAGCCGATCAGCGCCATCGACAAGGTCAGACCGGTCACGATGCCGAAGCGCGTGACGGCCTGCCGGCGCCAAGGAGCGAGAACATCGCTCTGCGCCTTCGTCGCCAGGACGACGATCGGATACCGGCTGCTCTTTTGATAGAAACTCAGTCGCTCCTGCCCGTCCAACGGCGATTTGAAGTAATACGCGCCGGCGTCCGGCCGCTGGCCCATGGTCCGGAACAACGGCGAGCCCGACATGTCGCGGCCGACATAGGCGCCTTCGTCGTCGCTACTCCTCGCCAGCATGATGCCGTCGGCGGTCAGCAGCGAAACCGCGCCGTTGGGGCCGATGTCGAAGCGCCGGTAGAACTGCATGAAGTAGGCGACGTCGATGCTCGTCAACACCACGCCGGCGAAACTTCCGTCTGGGTGATTGAACCGGCGCGACGCGGTGATGATCCACTGTCCGCCCGACCGGCTCTTGACGGGACGGCCGATCGACGTGCCTCGATCGTCCGACGCGCGATGGCGCTGGAAGTAGTCGCGATCGCTGTTGTTGAAGCTGGCGAAGTCGCCGTCTTCGGTGGTCGCCAGCCAGCGGCCGGTCTCGTCGTAGACGAAGATGCCGCGGATGCGCTGCCTGTTGTACTTGCGGGATTGCAGGAACGTCTGGATCTTCCCGACCGCGGCCGGGCTCGTTCCGCCGACCTCCATCCGGTCGACCATTCCGCCGAGGATGGTGTCGGCGAGTTCGAACGTGTCTTCGGCATGCTGCGACAGCGACTGGGCAAGGTTCGCCATGTCGACTTCCGCGTTGCGCAGCTCGACCTCGCGGGACTCCCATTCACGCCATCCGCTCAGCGCCAGAATGGCGACGCAAGCCAACGCCACGAAGCCCGCCGCCCACAACGGGAAGCGGGCCTTCTCGACCGCGCGGCGGCTGCTTGGCATGGGACGCTGGCTCCTTTGGCGCAAGGTCCCACCGAGGCCTTAACGGTGGGTTTGCGGCAGCGGCATGATGCGGCGAACGCGTAAGCGTTGCCTCATCATGGTGTCCGGGATCTTACGCGTTGCGGTGATCGTCCGTTAACCAGGGCAACCGGACCGGCCAGTAGCGGTTGGATGCGCGTGGAAAACGAGAAGACCCGATTGCTCGCCGAGCCCCCAACGTTCCGGCGCCTGGCGGCCTCGATCAACAGGACTGGGGCTGGGGCTACTCGTTCTCGCTCACCTGGAGCGGCAGCCCACCGACCGTACCACGAATTCCGCCACCTGCAGATCAAGGGCCGGCTGCTGACGCCGGCAGGGCTGAAGGCCGACACGGCGGAGATCTCGCTGCTGCCGTCATCCGACTTGGTGGAAGAGCGCCGCAAGGACCTGACGCCGGTCGCTCTCGGTTCGCTCACCGTCGGTCCGGACGGCATCCCGGGCAACATCGGCATCCCGTGGGGCGCCCTGACGCCGATCCTGCAGATGCTGATCGCCGGCCGGTTCAAGTTCATCCTGATGCGAGGCACCAGGTTTCGGCACCGGACCTCGAAGCTGAAGAGCCTCCGGATCGAAACCAAGCTCACAGAGGACGGCATGTCGGTCGGGTGAAGCGCCTCGCCGCCTTGAAGTCCCCTTTCGAAGCTCCATATGGCCCTCCATGCACCATCCGGTTGGATGGGAAAATCATGGAACTCTCATGGCTGACAATGTCCACGAGCTCCGGCCAAAGACCCCGGACACCGAAAAAATTACCGTCAATCTCGGCTTCGTCGACCTCGGTCAGGTCGATCTGATGGTGCAGGAGGGGTTCTATTCGAACAGGACCGACTTCATCCGGACGGCCATCCGCAATCAGCTCGAACGTCATGCGGACGTCGTCAAGAATTCGACGGCCCGGAAGAGCCTAGATCTCGGGCTGCGAAACTATACCCGCGAGGATCTCGAGGCGGCGCGGCGCGCCGGCGAGATGCTGCACATCAACGTTCTCGGTCTCGCGACCATTGCCCAGGACGTCACGCCCGAGCTGGCCCGCGCCACGATTGCATCGGTCTTGGTGCTCGGAGCCCTTCATGCCACTCCCGCGGTCAAGGCCGCTCTCGCCGACAGAACGAGGTGAAACGATGCTGAATCCAGAGATGGTTCGCGAAGCGACCCGCCTCACGCGGGCTGGCCAACTGGTAGAGGCCACTGCACTCCTGCAGCGGATGCTGCGCGGCGATGGCGGCCCCGCAGCGACAAGGGGCGGTGCTGTGCGTGTCGAGCCGACGAGGCTCGAGCCGCCGACACTCGAGCTGAAGGCCAACGTCGTCGAGGAGAGGGAGAGTAGCCAACCTACGCAGGCCGCTTCTGTCCAAACGCGCAAACGCCCCGCGCCGTTCGGCGGCATGGAAGGTCTTTCCGAATTCAGCCTGCGAGGTCCGGTCGGTCGCGCTCCACTGTCCAAGGCGGATATTGCACCGGACGGCACAAGGTTTGTCGCTGCCGCCTTCAGCAACGCGGCGGGAAGCCGGACCTACAAGCTGTTCATCCCGAGCCGCGCTGATGGTGGACCGCGTCCTCTTGTCGTCATGCTTCACGGCTGCACCCAGTCGCCGGACGATTTCGCCGCCGGCACCCGGATGAACTTTTTGGCGGAGGAGCGGAATTGCTTCGTTGCCTATCCGGAGCAGCCACGCGGAGCCAACCAGGCGAAATGCTGGAACTGGTTTCGCACGGGAGACCAGCAGCGGGATGCCGGCGAGCCTTCGCTGATCGCGGGCATCACCCGCCAGATCATGCGGGAGTACCCTATCGATCCCGAGCGCGTCTACGTCGCGGGCCTGTCGGCCGGCGGGGCCGCCGCCGCCATCATGGGTGCGACGTACCCCGACCTGTATGCCGCCGTCGGCGTCCACTCGGGTCTGGCGTGCGGCGCGGCGAGCGATCTTCCTTCTGCGTTCGCGGCGATGCGGCAGGGCAGTGCACCCAGAGCTATCGCGGAGGCTTGCTCTCCGGTGCCCACCATCGTCTTTCATGGCGACGGCGACACCACCGTGCATCCGGACAACGGTGAACGGGTTCTCGATCGGCCCGGCGAAGCCGAGGGCCAAAAAGCCAAGGTGGTTCGCGGGCGAGTACCCGAGGGGCACGCGTATACCCGCACCATCCTCACCGATGGAGGCAGCTTGGCGATGTCCGAGCACTGGAGCGTCCACGGCGCCGGCCACGCCTGGTCGGGCGGCAGTCCTGCCGGGTCCTACACAGATCCGCGCGGGCCGGACGCGAGCCGGGAGATGTTGCGTTTCTTCATGCAGCATCCGTTGAGCGGTTAACGAGCCTTCGATCGATCGCTCTCGGACGTTCAAGAAGACATTCGAAGTCCGCAGCAGACGTACCGCTCGGACGTCAGACCTCGCCCGGTCCGGAGAAGATCGAAGCCGGCGGCGTGGTGCGCGGCGTCGGCAGCGGCCGCTCGGTCGCTCCGGATCGCGAGGTCGGATTGCCCTTGGCATCGTACCGCTTGGCGAGATCCAGGAGACGACGTCGGGTGAACGGGTCGGCCTTCTCGGCGATGGCCCGGACCCGCTGCGCGAGACCCTGATAGAATTCCTGCTCCATGACGCACCCCCACAACATCACTCCCCAGAGTTGAGTAGCCTGCGGTCGTGGAGTCAAGCGCGCCGACGCCGCGGCATTTTCCGCGAACCGTCTTGAGATCGCAATGTCGGCGGACGTAGACTGGCCAGCGCAGGGGAAATCAGATGCCAGTGTTCGATCCCGTCCGGAAGGCTTGCCCGGCGTGCGGCAGGCCGATGAAGGCTGTGCCGGACGAAGCTCGGGAGGGTAAGTTGCGGTATGTCTGCACCAATTGCGAGGACGACCCGCTACACGACCCGGCGACTCTCAAATGGACGGAGGGTCCGTTGCGCCCGCCGGAGCAGTAGGCCGACAGGAGCTGCAGCAGACGGCACGCCGGGTCGGCGCGTAACGGTGGGCCCGGGCGCGTCTACGGCGCTCATCTCACGGGGCCGGAATGCCCCGGTAGTAGTCGTCCACCGAGCGGGCGACCGACGGGTCCGACCAATTCCAGCTGCTCTCGTCGCTGTACTTTGGCGCGCCTCTCAGCTGACTGTCGCTGATCCCGGTCACGTAGCCGCCAAGGCTGGTGTCGTATTTCAGCGATTGCCACGGAAGCGGATAATGGTCGTCTCCGATTCCGAGGAAGCCGCCAAAGCCCAGCACCGCGTAGGCGACTTTGCCGCTGATCTTGTCGATCATCACCCGTTCGATCGAACCGATGCGCTGACTGTCGGCCCCATAGACTGCGGTCCCTTCGACCTTGTCGCTGCCGATCAGATTTCCTGTTTCCCGTTCTTCGTAGGCCATGCGAGATCTCCTCCCATGATTGGGATCAACCGGCGGCAGTCTCGCTCGTTCCTAACCGAAGCTGCGTGTCGTCGAATGTCGGGCCTGCCTCGATCCGTGCGGACGACCCAGCGCCAGCAGCGCTGGCGAGCCGCAAGCTTCGGGAAAAACCGGAAACTTTACTGAATGCGTCGAGTTGCCTGCGACAAGGTCTAGTGCCGGAGCGCGGGAATGGTGGACGAGGTTACAGTGAGAACGGCCGCGGAGACGGCCTGGTCGATCTTCCGTGCGACGCATCCCGGAATAGATGCATCCGATAGCCGCCGCTGCCTGCTCGAGCGCCACCTCCAAGGGACGGGAAGGGAGCAGGTGAGCGATACCGAAGACCTCGCGGCGCTCGGACTGGCCTACCTGCATCGCCTTTCCTCCGACGAATGTTGACGCGCAGGAAGATGCTCGTCGGCCAGATGGCCCGCGGAAGCACAAGGCCAAGTTGGACCCTGCTGGCGATCTCGTCTCTCATCTCAGCCACGGTCGTGCTGGGTCTGCGATGCGCTTTCGGAGCCTAGGGGCAGATGCGCACCGCCCAGCTCGCGCCGCTCGCCGAAAGCGTCCCTCCCAAGCTTTACGGCGGAACGGAGCGCGTGATCGCTTGGCTGGTGGACGAACTGGTGGAGCTCGGACACGACGTCACCCTTTTTGCGAGCGGCGATTCCCGGACAAACGGCAAGCTTCACCCCGTTTGGCCGCGCGCGCTACGCCTCGGGCGAAAGGGCGCAGACCCGAACGCGGCCTGCACTCTCCTGATCGAAGCCATGGCCAAGCGCGCCGGCGATTTCGACGTGATCCACTCCCACGTCGATTGGCTGCCGCTTCCCCTGCTGCGCAGGACTGGCGTGCCGTTTCTCACGACGATGCACGGACGCTTGGACCTACCGGGGCTATCCGAGGTCGTCCGGGAGTTCCCTGAAGCGGCCTTCGTTTCGATTTCCGAACATCAGCGACTACCGCTTCCGGAGGCAAACTGGATCGGCACGATCCCCCACGGCCTGCCGCCGCGATCGTTGCAGCCGTCCTACGAAGGGGGATCGTATCTGGCGTTTCTCGGTCGCCTGTCGGTGGACAAGGGTCCGGAGGACGCGATCCGCATCGCGCGTGCCGCCGGGATGCCTTTGCGCATCGCCGCCAAGATACCGCGAGCCGAGACAGCGTATTTCAGGAAGCAGCTGGAGCCTCACGTCGATGGCGAGAACGTCCAGCTCGTCGGCGAGGTGGACGAAGCCAGGAAGCAGCCGTTCCTCGCCGGCGCCGCCGCCTTGTTGTTTCCGATCAAGTGGCCGGAGCCGTTCGGCCTCGTCATGATCGAGGCGATGGCCTGTGGAACGCCCGCGATCGCTTATCGCTTCGGGTCCGTGCCCGAAGTGATCGAGGATGGCGTGACCGGCTTCATCGTCGACGACGAGGCGCAGGCCATCAGCGCGGTGAAGGAATTGGGGCGGCTGGACAGAAGG
Organism: Bradyrhizobium sp. F1.13.3; assembly: GCF_040548265.1. NCBI lineage: Bacteria > Pseudomonadati > Pseudomonadota > Alphaproteobacteria > Hyphomicrobiales > Nitrobacteraceae > Bradyrhizobium > Bradyrhizobium sp. F1.13.3. The sequence continues at coordinate 210,680 of NZ_JBEPRI010000002.1, forward strand.
AGGATCCGTGCGCGTTTCGAGGAGCGTTTCGCGGCAAGCCGGATGGCGAGAGAGTACGAAATTCAGTACCGCAAGCTGATCGCTCGCGCCGACGTGCGCTAGAATGCTTCCAAGCGCGCCGAGAGCCAAGGATTCGGAAGACGCTGTAGACGGGCGCTAGTCAGCGGCCGAAAACGACGAGCGGACGTGGAAACGGCCCGCCCGAATAATCGGACGAGCCGTCCAATGTGAGCTTCTATCTCGCTCAATGCACGTGAACTAACCAATAGCCGCCGATGACGATCACCGCGGGTACGGCCCGCAACAGCAATACTGGCATTGTCGGTCCTACACTCTCAGGGATTGGCCGTAGCCGGCCCGTCGAGTCCTACTGTTCGGTGCAGACCTTCGTGGTCTTGACAGCCGATTCCGCTTCCGTCTTGGTCTTGTAGACGCCGTCGCCGACGACAAGGGGACTGCCGTGCCGCGCTTCAGCGGCTCCGAACGGCCAGACAAGCTGCCGAACCGTCATTTCGGGGAAGTGCGCCTGCCGATGGTTTTGACGGCCCTGACGATGTCCGCCGGATCATAGGGCTTTTGCAGGACCAGACTGCCGGATACCGGACGCGGCGCGACGGGCGAGAACCCGGTGGCGTAGATCACCGGGAGTTCGGGATCCTGCTCACGACATCGCTCGGCGATCTGCCATCCATCGACTTGTCCCGGCAGCCTGACATCGGTGACGAGCACGTCGGCGACCCGCCTCCCACACCATGCCAGCGCGTCTTCGCCATTGGCCGCATGGATGACTTCGTAGCCCTCCTCCCGCAGAGCCTCCACCACGAATTCGCGGATGAGGGGGTCGTCCTCGACGAGGAGTATTCGCACCGGCGGCTCCCGGAAATCCTCACATCTGATGCCAGTTTGCGAACGGCCGAAGCTATGGACCGTTCCCGCAAACCCCCTCGCGTCAACGCACGTCCGGCCGGTCCATCAAGCGGGTCTTTGGGATTCAACGATGCGTGAGGGGGCGTCTGGGAAGCCAAGCCCGTGCCGCACGCGGTATTCGGCGAGCATTCGCCGTCTGGAGCGGAACGGGCTTACTCCATACGACTTGATTCTCCGAAGTGCCTCAGCTCGGAGAACGATCATGAAAGCGATCTTGGCCATCACCTGCCTGTCCGTACTCGCCTTGGCGTCACCGGCGGAAGCCAAAGGATGCATCAAGGGCGCCATCGTCGGCGGGGTCGCCGGCCACATGGCGGGCCATGGCAAGCTGGGCGCTGCGGCGGGATGCGCGATCGGACATCACGAAGCGAACAAGCAGAATCCGAACAACTCGGACGCCCAAGCGCCATCGGGGCAGAAGTAGCGCGCTGGCACCCGGGCTGCGCGATGAAGATCAGATCTCATTCCGAGAGCCACATCGTCGAGCTCGACGATGGCTCGCGCTGGCAGATTTTCCCCGGCGATCTTGATCTGACGCTGAACTGGAAGCCCGAGACGGAAATCGTCGTCATGCCGGCTGACGATGATCTCAGTTCTCACGTGCTGGTCGGCGGAGACGCAAAGGTGCGCGTGATCGGGGACGGCGAGAGCTGGCCGGTACGTGAGGTCAAGTCGGCGCTGAAGGAAGGATAGGACCGGGCTCCGCCGGGTCAGAGGAAAGCGTCCGGGAGGGAAATGCGATGAAGGCACCGATGGTGGCTCTTGCCTTGGCACTCGCTGCCTCGACGTCGACGGTCTCGGCGCAACCGGTCAGATGGACCAGGTACACCATTCCGCAGACCGGCACCGCGGTGGATTTCCCTTCCTCGATCTTCACGGAAGAAGCCGGCCGGCCGGACGGCTATGGCCAACGCTTCCGAACCGCCGACGGACGCGCCGACCTCACGATCCAGGCCGCGCCCAACGTCGAGGGCGATTCACCCGCCGCGTTTCTGGCGAAGAAGCATCCGCCTTCCCGCATCCAGTACAAGCGGGTGACGCCGCGATTCTTCGCGGTTTCCAGCTACAAGGGCGACAAGGTTTTCTACGACCGCTGCAACTTCTCGGGGCGGCTGGTCCATTGCGTGCTGATCAACTATCCCGCCGAGGAAGAGCACGCCTGGGACGACGTCGTCACCCGCATGAGCCTGTCCCTCAGCGGCAGGTAGCTAATCCCATCGTCTCCGGCGGAGCTGCGTCGCCGGGCTGCGGTCTTGCGTGAGCGATCACGCAGTCTCCTCGACTCGATCGATGCCAATCCACTCGCGCCGTCGCGCGTAGAACGTCCAATCTATCTTGCCATCGAAGAAGGTCTGCCTGTCGACGTACGGCGGCAATGGGAACGACCGCTTCTCCACTGCCACCCCGATCACGGCCGCGCCGGGCATGGCTGCGCACGCCGCGGTGACCCCGGCGCGGCCGAGGAGATGTCGGCGGGTGAGTTGGTGCGGCATCACAGATTCCTTTCCACAGTCTTCATGCCGGGGGCCTTTCCTTCGGGAGAAAGCACGGCGCCCGTTCCCAATGTGACCTGATCGATTCCGCGCGGCCAATAGCCCGGCGGCCGGACGATGACGTCCACCTGCACGTCGCCGATCTTGTCCTTCAGCTTGGCGGCAAACTCCAATTCGTTCCCTAAGGTCGCCGAATCTGCACTTTCCGCCACGATGTGCAGATCGATGTCGCCTCCGGTCCTGTCGTCGTCCAGCCGCGATCTGAACAGGCGCACGGTCGCGCAGCGCCCGAACATCTCGCGCGCCAGCAGTAGGATTTCATCGCGCTCGCGGTCGGTCAGCTTCATGTCACGGTTCGGGCCTGTGGTTCGTCATACCTAGCCGCGCATGGCCAGGTTTTCGCTCAGGAACGGATCGCTGAAGATGGCAGCGATGCAGCTCTCGTCTTCTGGAAAAACCGTATGCGGTGACGGCCGTTCTCGATCGGTCGCAACCACTTGGTCGTGACGACCTGGGTCTCCATGACCGCGAAATGCGAGGAGCCGTAGGCGGCGGCCGCCGATAGCAGCCCGAGATAGTAATCTTCTGAAGTGGGCCATCAGATCGTCCAGCCACCATTCGACCGGCGGCAAGCCTGTCGTGCGGTGCTCCGGAGGCACGATGACGAACGCCGGCGATTTCGGAAGAAGCCGCCGGATCGCACCCTTCTTCGCAAGGCGTCGCAAGGCCGCCTCGGCTGCACGGCTTCCGCCTCGGCTGGGAATTTCTTCCGCCGAGAAGAAAAGGCGTCCATCGCCTGAACCTTCGTGACGTAGTCAGCTACCCTGATGTCTGCCATCGGCAACGTTTAGTGTTGCAATCGGCAGTTATCAATATCGGGGAGCATGGCGGTCTGGCCGGATCGTTTTAGACCGGACGGACGTGATGGCATGATTGAGGTGAGCCATCTTTTGCGCCGTACGGAGTGGACAGCGTTGCGGCCGCCGCTTTCAGCCGGCGCTTCCCGCGGGTCCGACGGTATCGGAGGTTGGTCGGCACGACGGCGCTGGCTCTCACAGTCCGCTCAGGTCGTCCGGGACGTCGCCGAATTTCCGGATCAGCATGGCGTCGCTGAAGTCGCCGCTTCCCGGATCCCCGGTACGGCTGAACGCGACAGCGCCGAGGATGCCGGGCTTTCGCGAAAGCGCCTCGGCTTTCATCGCGGCGGCGTTCGGATTGAAGCACTCGACCGCCTCGCCGGCGGCGACGCCGTCGGCGGCGGCCACGAAGGGCAGGGCGACGTAGTAGGTGACCTCGGACATCTCAGTCCTCCTCGCGGTTGCTTGACCGCCCGCCCGCCGTCACCGCGCCGGCGCTGTCCAGCCGTACCATCAGCGCCTCGTCGAGTGTGGGCGCCACCGCGCTGCGACTGATGAGTTCGTCCAATTCTTCCTGCGGGCAGTCCCGAAGCCGATCGGCCGTTTCGCTCGGCAGCGGCTTCCCGAAACGCGCACGCAAGACCAGACCGATGTTGTCGACGGTGCAGTCCCGGCGCACGTGTTCGACCATGCTGCGCAATAGCGGGTTCTTGTCCAGATCGACCGAAATCGGCATCTCAACCCTCGTTCGTACCGTCCTTGCGATCGCGCTGCGGCTTGCGACGCCCGCGCGAATATCCCTTCGACACCGCTGCGCGCAGTTCGTCGGCCTCGACCTCGAGAAACTCGATCGCGACGATCAGAGCCTTGACCGCTTCCCGGGCGTCCCGGCCGCAGGCCGCGATGGCCTGGTCGGCGGCGGCGTCCAAGTCGAAGGCGGCCGGTTCGGGTGGCTCGGGGGTGGCGGTCATCGGATTATGTTCTCCTTTTGTTCACAAGACGGCACCGGGTTTCGCTGGCGGCCGCTGCGGATGCGGACTTGAACTGCGTGGAGGGCCGCCGGAGGTGTCGGAACCGTGCTGCCCCGTTCCTCTTGAATCCGTGTCCCGTACCTGGAGCGTTGCATACCTATGGCCCCCCGCGCGAACTGGAAAGGCTTCCTGCGCCTGTCCCTCGTCACCTGCCCGGTGGCGCTCTACCCGGCGACCTCGGAGAGCGAGAAGATCTCGTTCAACCAGCTCAATCGCCAGACCGGCCATCGGATCAAGTACCTCAAGGTCGACGCCGACACCGGCGACGAGGTGCCGAACGAGGACATCGTCAAGGGCTACCAGCTCGAGAAGGACCAGTTCATCGAGGTCACCAAGGAGGAGCTCGAGGAGATCGCGCTGGAGTCCACGCGCACCATCGAGATCGACGAGTTCGTCGACAAGGCCGACATCGATCCGCGCTACCTCATCCGCCCCTACTACATCAGGCCGGACGGCAAGGTCGGACACGACGCCTTCGCTGTGATCCGCGAGACCATCCGCGAGATGGACAAGGTCGCGATCGGGCGCGTGGTGCTGACCAACCGCGAGCACATCATCGCGCTCGAGCCGATGGACAAGGGTCTGGTCGGCACGCTGCTGCGCTATCCCTACGAAGTGCGATCCGAGCAGGAGTATTTCGACGAGATCCAGGACGTGAAGGTCACGAAGGACATGCTCGACCTTGCCAGGCACATCGTGAACCAGAAGGCGGGCAACTTCGAGCCGGAAAAGTTCGAGGACCACTACGAGACCGCTCTGATCGAGCTCATCAATCAGAAGCGCGCCGGTAAGCCGATCACGCCGAAGGACAAGCCGTCGGCAACCAACGTGGTCAACCTGATGGAGGCACTGCGGCGGAGCGTCGGTCAGGAGGCCGCGCCGGCGAAGGCCGACAAGCCCGCCAAGAAGCCGCGGAAGGCTGCTGCGGGGCAGAAGGAGATGCTGATGCCAATCGCGGGCAAGAAGCCCGCCAAGGAGACGGCAACGAAGAAGCCGGCGGCCAGGTCGCAGCGGAAGTCAGCCTGACAGAGTAGGAGAGCTGCATGGATATGAAAGAAACCTCGGCAATGACGGAAGCCTCCGGACTGACGAACGAGCAGGACGGCGCCGATCATGCGTCGGCGGCGAGGTTGCGCGCCGAGGCGGAAGCGAGCCGCCGCCCGCTGCAGCCGAACTCGCAGGATGCCGCGATGCGCTGGGTCGACCAACTGCGCGAGGTGACTTTGAAGGCGCCGTTGCAGTCGCTGTGCGTAGCGTTCCTGCTCGGGGCTTGGGTCGCCCGTCGGCGCTAGGTTGATCTCATCCCTGATTTGACCAATACTCCACCGGACCTACGTAGCGGCGGCGGGGTGACTATGGCTGAACTTGCATTGCCCGAGACGCAATATGCGCAGAGCGGCGATTTCAGCATCGCCAGGGTCGTCGCTTTCGAAAAGAGAGGACAGGGCCTGTCCGACAGGCTGGCCGATGCGCCAACGCGGCGAATGGTGACGAAATACGCCTCGCGCGACCATGCTCGAATGCATGCGATACGGACGGCGAGAAGGACGACATCATGGGTAGATCGCTTGGGCCGATAATGCTGGCTGTCGCGGCTCTCTTCAGCCCGGTGGTGCAGGCGCAGCCGCTTGAGGGAGCCGACAATCCGCAGGAGATGCTGGCGGCGCAGATCCGCATGCAGGGGTTCGCATGCGATAAGACGCTTGGGGCGGCGAGGGACAAGAAGCGCTCCCGGCCGGACTACGCCGTCTGGACGCTGAAATGCAGCAACGGGACGTACCGGATCGGCCGCTCCCCCGACATGGCAGCGAAGATCGAATCCGTTCGATGAGGTAGTTTCTCGGCCGACCAGGCTCCAGCTTGGGCGAAGTCGAGGGGCAAGTTTTCGCACAAGGTGCTGACGCCGACTGCCTCAATAAGCCGCAAGCAGCAGCAAGAGACCTCGGTCCGGTCGGAGCGGAAGTCGGCTGGCGCCTAGGTGGCTCGCTGGCGGCGCAAGCGCCTCAATGAAGGCGGCCGCGAAGCCGTTTGATCATCTCGAGCAGATCTTTCACGTACTCCTCGACAACCCGGCGGGCCTCCTCCGTGCGCGAAGGCTTCGTCTTGGTCTCTTTTCCGCCGTTGGGAGGAGCCTGAACCGGCCGCTTCATGACCGGACCTTGAGGTGATGTCAGAAGGCGCCATTGACCTGAATCAAGCAGAAGCATCCATCCCTTCTAGTCGTCGGACGGACACTCGGGACACGCGTCGCCGATCGAATCCAGTACGTCCCGTACTTCGGCCACGGCTTCGTCCAGAGAGGTTCTCGGCGGCGGGTCCTGACGTGCGATGTCGATAGCGCGCTCGCGCGCATGCGGGTCGGCGCGGTCCTGCATCCAGCCGTGCTCCTCGCATTGGCGGATGGCGCCGGCTTCCTGCAGCACGGAGATGGCCCAGCCGCGCACGGTCCGGATGGAAGGTCGTCTTTCCCTTGGCATGAGCATCGAGATCCCTCCGGGTGCCTCTCGACGAATCCTTGTGGACCGCCTTGCGTTCCGCGCTGCTACCACAGGCCAGGGATTCGCAATCGCGATGGCTCTGCTTTTCCACGTGTTCCCCCATTTTCGGGGCGGCGGTCAGCTGGGAACTTGGCGCCGTCGCCCTCATTGAATCGACGGGTGCGAGTTGCGTGGAGTTGCGTATGACCGCGGAAGACCAGGTGCTGGAAGCCGTCCGGAGGGCGCAGATGATCCTGGCGCGCTACGTCGAACCGGGGGAGCGCGATTGCGAGAGGGTCATCGAGGAACTCCTCGGCGTGCTCGACCGCGAAGATGTGGTCGCGGCGGTCGAAGAGCTCGACAGCAGCGGAGAAGCCGTCGCCGAACTCCGGCGCGTGCTCGATCGAGGCGAACCATCCTGGAATTCTCCTCCGACGAATGCCGCCGACCCCGACCTGCCGCCGATGCGACGCGAGAAGCGCCCGCAGGATCCTGGGATGGACGGCGGCGACATGCGTTTCGAGGGCTATCGGATCGAGACGCGCGAGCACGCCGGCGAATACCCGGACACGATGCCCCAGGTGATCGAGGTGACCGACGCCGACGGGCGGAAGGCCGCCTACGTGCCGCTCAGTCGAAACGGCAAGGTGGTGGACAGTTCAGCCGTCGTGCAGAAGCTGAAGGAGTGCGAGGACCGGTAGCTTAAGCCGCCACAATACTGTCTTCCTTCACGCCGCGGGCGACGATCCGTAGCACCCCGTCCGGAAGCGGCCGCTGCGGGGTCTCGTCCGGAGGCACGGTCCATGCAGGTCTCGACTTCGCCTGGCGTCGTCAGGATCACCGGCATCGCCTTAGGGTGCACGGCGCCGACCTCTGCGTTCGGCTCGGTCGTCAGGAAGGCGTAGAGGTCGTAGAGGTCATTGGTGTCCTCCCCCTTCCTTGACCTTCCGAACCGACGTCCAGTTGTCCAGATGCCGACAAATCGGCGCCGGCGGCACTGTGAGCCTCGCTGGCGAGCATTTGGATGCGAAGACGTGCCGTCACGAGAGCTTGGTGTCGATCTCCAAAGGCGCGTTGACGCTGTCGAGGAATTCGACCGTCGTGAACCACAGGTCGGCGGCGCCGACGTTCTGAAGATCGTGGATCTTGTATTCGTCCTTGCCGTATACGAAATGGCGCGTTTCGCCCGCCGAGTAGACGGCCTCGACGATCGTGCCATCCTCCGCGTGCGACTTCGCCCTCCCCGGCGTCACGGCGGTCCAGAAGTAATCCAGGACGTGTCGATGGAATCCGATCCGCTCGCCCGGCGCCAGCCGGATTTCCCACACGCGCACACGATCCGTTTCGGACAGCAGCCGCGTGCCGACTCGGCCGCTGAATCGATTGGCCTCGAAGTCCTCGCGGATGAAGTCGGGCCAGGCTTTTCTGCCCTCTTCCGTCACGATTGCGCTCATTGCGGTATCCTCCTCTATCCAGTCATTCGCTGCTTTATTCGATGCCGAGCCCGGTCTGGGCGCGAACGTGTTGCGCGCCGAACGCCGCCCGGACGGAGGCGGCGGCCGCGCTGCGGTCCAGCACCGACACCGCCCAGGAGATGGCGAAGGCGAGCGGAACCGAGACCAGAGCCGGATTGTCGTAAGGGAACGGCGCCGATCCGAGCTTCAGCGTGGTGGTCCATACTCCCGGGCTGAGGGCGACCAAGCCCACCGAGCTGAGCAAGCCGGCGATCGATCCGCTCACCGCACCGCGTGTCGTGAGGTCGGGCCAGACGATCGACAGCAGTATGACCGGGAAATTCGCGCTCGCGGCGATCGCGAAGACCAGGCCCACCATGAAGGCGATGTTCTGGTTCTCGAACACGAGGGCCAGCCCCATCGAAAGCAGGCTGATGGCCACCGCGGCGCATTTGGAGACAAACACCTCCTGCCGCTCGCTCGTGCGGCCCCTGCGGAGCACGCGGGCATAGAGGTCGTGGCTCGCCGCCGAAGCGCCCGCCAGCGTCAGCCCGGACACGACCGCGAGGATGGTCGCGAACGCCACCGCGGAGATGAAGCCCAGCAGCAGCGATCCGCCCACCGCGTCCGCCAGGTGAAGCGCCACCATGTTGACGCCGCCAACCAGCGCTCCCGAGGCGTCGCGAAACTGCGGGTTGGCCGAAACGATGGCGATGGCGCCGAAGCCGAGGACGAAGAGCAGGCTGTAGAAGATGGAGATGAACCCTGTCGCGACCAGCACCGAGGTGCGAGCCTGCCGGGCATCGCTGACGGTGAAGAAGCGCATGAGGATGTGCGGAAGCCCGGCCGTGCCGAAGATCAGCGCCAATCCGAGAGACATCGCCGAGATCGGATCCTTGACGAGCCCGCCGGGCGCCATGATCGCGTCGGCCTTCGGATGCAAGGCGACCGCCTCGCGGAAGAGAGCCTCCAGACTGAAGTCGAAGTGCGCGAGGATCAGGAACGACATCAGAACCGAACCCGACATCAAGAGCACCGCCTTGATGATCTGCACCCAGGTCGTGGCCAGCATGCCTCCGACGGTGACGTAGACCATCATAAGCACGCCGACGATGCCGACCGCGTAGATGTAGGGAAGGCCGAACAGCAGCTGGATCAGCTTGCCCGCCCCCACGAGCTGAGCGATCAGATAGAACACGACGATCACGAGCGTGTTCACCCCGGCGACCGCGCGCACGGGTACCTCGGAGAGCCGGTATGCCGCCACGTCGGCGAAGGTGAAACGGCCGAGGTTGCGCAGCGGCTCCGCGATCAGGAACAGGATCATCGGAAATCCGACCAGAAATCCGATCGCGTAGATCATGCCGTCGTATCCGGAGGAATAGACGAGCGCCGTTACGCCCAGGAAGGTCGCCGCGGACGTGTAGTCGCCGGCGATCGCGAGCCCGTTCTGGACGCCCTTGAGGCCGCCTCCCGCGGCATAGAAGTCTTTCGCGGTGCTGGTGCCCCGTCTCGCCGCCCACAAGGTGATGGCGAGGCTGATTGCGACGAAGCAAAGGAACATGGCGATCGCCGTGCCATTCAGGCTCTGCCGAATGCCGGTGGCTCCGGTCAGCGCGTCCGCGGCCGCCGGGTCGGACAAAAGAGCGAAGAGAGCCGACAGCAGGGCTCCGCAAGCTGAACGTGACGTCATCGAAGGTCCTCCAAAAGGTGCTGACTGAGCAGATCGAACCGGGAATTCGCCCGCAGCACGTAGATCGCGGTGAGAAGAAAGCCGAGTGCGATCAGGGCGACCCCGATCACTACGCCCCAGGAAATGACGGTCCCGCTCCAGAGCGGAAGTCCCAGCAGCCGCGGCCAGAAGGCGACCGTCAGAATGTAGGCGAAGTAGGTGGCCGCCATGACGATCGACATGCCGAGGCCGAGGCGCGCTCGCTCGCTCGCAAGCTGCTTGAACGAGGGGTGGTTCTGTATCGTTTGCAGGTCCATTGTGTTCTGTCCTCCCTTTTGTCGGTGATCTAGGCGGCTATGCCGGTGGCGACGGCGGTCTCGGCCATCACGGCTTCGGGGCTGCGATGCAACTCCGCCATTGCGCGCTCTTCGGCGGTCGCGATCTGCGCCTGCATGTACGCGCCGAGATGACGGGCACGGCGAACGACCGCACGCCCGAAGGGAAGTCGGGTCGACTCGAATTTCGAAAGCGCGGTCGGCAGATCGGACGGATGCGCCTCGAGCGCATCGGCCAGGGCCGCCGCGTCCGCCGCCGCCTTGGTCACTCCCATCCCGACGTGCGGTCTGGCGACGAACGCAGCGTCGCCCAGGATCACCGTCCGGGCCCCAAGCGCCATACGCGGCGTCTCCAGATCCAGAATCGCCTGTATGAACGGCTGCTTGGTCATGCGCACTACCTCGGCGAACTGCGGGGCCAGCAATCGCTCCGCGTCCCGGCGCATCGAGGCGATCACGTCGGAGCGGATCGCGGTCGGCGGAATGGACAATTCGTGCCGGACGCCGTCGACGTCGGTCAGGAGTTCGGCCAGGCCGCCGTCGGCGTCCGCCGGCCGGTACCAGACGAAATTGAAGCGGCGCTCTCCGACAGCCATCTCTTCATTGGTGCCGGCGACGGGGTAGCCGAGCATCTGCTCGCCGGGAGGAAGGCTGAAGGCGAACCAGTCGCACAACTCCGCGCGCGTTTTGGGCGACAGGTCGCGCTCGTTCACCAGACCGCGCCAGGCGACGTAGCCGGCATATGAGGGCCGGACACCGGGCGCGAGACGGTCTCTGACGCACGAGAATATGCCGTCGGTGCCGATCAGCAGGTCTCCGGAAGCTTCCGAACCATCCGAGAAACGCGCCACGACCCGCTCTTCGGACTCCGTGACATCGACCAGGTTCTTGCCGTGGTGATAGTGCTCCGGGGGGAGCGCCGCCTTCAGCAGCCCATAGAGATGGCCCCACGACGTGAGCACCTGCCGAAGCCCGAGCTCGCCCGCGATGCGGCCCGAAAGGTCCAGCACGCGCCGGCCGGGAACGACCACTCCGACGGCGGCGGCCTCGGTGTCGATGCCGGCCCTGCCCAGCACGTCGAACAATTCGGAATGAGTGACGATGCCGGCGCCGCGGCCGCCGAGTTCGGCGCCAATGCGCTCGTAGACCTCGACCTGCCAGCCCGCTCGTCGCAACAGCAACGCCGCGAACAGCCCGGCCATCGAGCCTCCGATAACCACAGCCTTGGGCTGCGCGTCGCGCCTGCGGGCATAATCCGTCATGAGCAACCTCCCTTGCCTTCGATGTTCCGGGTTTCGTCAACCTCTTATTTATCGATTGATCAATAGTGCGTCTGTCATTGACGCAAGTCAATTACTATTTATCAATTGATCAACAAAATGTGCGCCGGCTGACGCCGGTCTCGGCGGCGGAAAAACGGGTATATGGAATGCTGAAGAGCCATCAGAGCGAAGATCCAGGTGTGAAGCAGCCCAGCAAAGCGCGCGCGCGAGCGCAGATCCGAGAGCCGCAGCGGCTGGACCCGTCGGAACGGGAAAGCATCATCGCCCGGGAAGCGGTCTCGTTTTTCGCCGAGCACGGCTTCGGCGGCCAGACCCGCGAACTTGCGAAGCGTCTCGGCATCACCCAGCCGCTGCTCTACCGCTACTTTCCCAGCAAGGAAGCTCTCATCGAGCGGGTCTATCAGGAGGTCTTCGTCGGACGATGGAAGCCGTCCTGGGAGAAGATCATCACCGACCGCTCGGTCCCGCTGAAGGCGCGACTGATCCATTTTTACCGGGAGTACGCCGAGGTCATTCTCACGTACGAGTGGATCCGTCTGTTCATGTTCGCGGGCCTGAGGGACCTCGGGTTGAATGCCCGCTATCTCAAGATGTTGCGGGAGCGCGCGTTCGAACGCGTGATCGAGGAGATCAGGACCGAGTACGGGCGTCCCTCGACCGACGAAGTCCCGGCGACCGTTCTCGAGATCGAGATGGTGTGGGGTCTCCATGCCGCGATCTTCTATCTCGGAGTGCGCAAATTCATCTACTCGATGCCGCTCGAAACCGACGTCAATTCGATCATCGACGCCAAGGTGACGACCTTCCTCAGCGGCGTGCGGTCCATCCTCCCCGCGAAGGCGGCGGGCTAGAGCGACCGCCGGCGCGCCCTGCTGCCGGTGCGGCCGATCAGGAATACTCGCCGCTTCCCGCCTTGCCCCGAAACAGGAAGTACACGATCCCGGTGTAGACGAGGGTTATAGGAAGGACGAACAGTCCTGCCCCCCAGAACAGAAAACGGAGCGAAGCCTCGGGGGCCGCAGCGTCCTGGATCGTGATCGAGAACGGCACGATGTACGGCAGAAACGATACCGCCAGCGTGGCGAATGCCGCGGCGAAGATCGTCGCGCCGCACATGAAAGGCAGCGCGTCGTATCCTCTTCTCAAGGAGACGGCGAGCAAGGCGAAGGCGGCGGCGCCGACCATCGGGAATGCCAACAGAATCGGGCGCTCCGTCCAGCGACTCAGGACGGGAAGATCGACGACCAGCGCGTAGAAGAACGCCGCCACCAGGAACCCGAGCAGGGCGACCATCAGGGGAGGCAATGATCTGCGCGCGAATTTGCGGATCTCACCCTCGCATTTCGCGACGATCCAGCACGCTCCGATGAGCGCATACCCGACGCACAGTCCGAGACCGCAGAGGAAAGCGAAAGGCGAAGCCCAAAAGAAAGGACCGCCGACGTAGATGCCGTTCCTGATCGGAAGTCCCTGGACGAGCGCGCCGACGGTGGTGCCCTGCACGAAAGCCGCGACGTACGAGCCGCCTACGAATCCGGCATCCCACAACCACCTGAAACGAAGCGTCTTGTAGCGAAACTCGAACGCCACGCCGCGCAGGATCAAGCCTCCCAGCATGAGGAAAAGGGGCAGATAGAACGCCGGCAGCAGGGTGGCGTAGACGATCGGAAACGCACCGAAAAGAATCGTTCCCGCGATGACCAGCCAGGTCTCGTTTCCGTCCCAGACCGGAGAGATCGCGGCCAACATCTGCCCACGGGCGGATTGCCCCGGCGCAAACGGAAACAGCAAGCCTATTCCAAGATCGAAACCGTCGAGCAGGACATAAAGGAGGATCGAAATCGACAACGCGCCCGCCCAGAACTCCACCATGCTCATTCTCCCGCCTCCGAACCCTGCAGCACGCCCGGCCCGGCCCCGGACAGCGAGAGTGGCCGCTTGGCGTTCGTGCTGGTCGGGGAAAGCGCGGGTGCGGGGATCGGCCCGGCCTTGAGTTGCATGTAGATGTAGTAGGTGCCGAAGCAGAAGATCAGCGCGTAGATCGAAGCGAACATCGCCAGGGTGGTCGCCACCTGCGAACTGGTCAGGAAGGGCGTTGCGGCCTCCGATGTGCGCAGCTGGTTGTAGACGGTCCACGGCTGCCGTCCGACTTCGGCGGTGAACCACCCGGTGAGCGTGGCCACGAATCCGAGCGGAAAGGACAGGAACGTGGCCCATAGAAACAGCCTGGCGCTCAGGATCCGCTCGCTCAGGCTGAGCCATGATCCGATCCATGCGATCGCGAGCATGAGGAGACCGCAGCCCACCATGATGCGGAACGCGAAGAACGGGATCAGCACCGGAGGGCGGTCGTCCTTGGCGAAACTCCGGATGCCGATCTCCTTGGACGTCAGGTTCATCGATCCGATCAGACTGCCGAGGTAGGGGATCGCCAACTCGAAGCGGTTCGTTTCCGCCTTTTCGTCGGGCCAAGCCAGCAGGATTTCCCGCGCGGGCTGCTGGTCGTTCCATCGCCCCTCGATCGCGGCGAATTTGGCGGGCTGCTTGTCGTGCACATAGTCGCCGGCCAGATGGCCGAAGAACAACTGCACCGGCACCAGGATCGCGGCGAGCCGCAGGGCCATGGTGAGCATCGCCCTGCCCTCCTCCACGGCTTCCTTGCGCAACAGATACCAGGCGCCGGTGGCGGCCACGCAGAAGGCCGAGGTCACGAAGGCGGCCAACATCATGTGCGGAAATCTGACCCACACCACCTCGTTGAAGACGATGGACGTCCAGTCGGTCGGAACGAACACGCCGTCCGCTCGGATCGCATAACCCGTCGGCCACTGCATCCAGGTGTTGTTCACCATGATCCAGAACGAAGAGAGGCTCGTACCGACGGCCACCATCAGGCACGCGACGAAGTAGAGCCACCTGGGAACGCGGTCGCGCCCGAACATCAGGACGCCGAAGAAGGCGGCTTCGAGCGCGAAGGCGGTGAAGCTCTCGTAGCCCAGCAAAGGGCCCTGGATAGGTCCGGTGCGGCGCGAGAGCTCGCTCCAGTTCGTGCCGAACTGAAACGCCATGACGATGCCCGACACGACCCCGAGGCCGAAAGCGACGCCGAATATCTTCAGCCAGAAGTCGGAGAGAAGACGGAAGATCTTCCGCCCGGTGATCAGTCCACAGGCCTCCAGAAACGTGAGCCAGGCCGCGAGGCCGATCGTGAAGGCCGGGAATATGATGTGTACGGAGATCGTGAACGCGAACTGGATCCGTGACAAAACAAGCGGCGTTACTTCCATTTCGGTCTCGCGTCCTTCTCGGCTGCGGCCCTGTCGGCGGTGCCCACACGGCGCCGGCGCCTCGAGAGGCCGGCGCCCGAACCGCAGCCTTCATCAAGGCACCTGCGTTTTCTTGTGCGCTATCGTCGGGCCTTGCACACATGGCGCATCGCGGCGGGGGATGGCCGTCTCACCTGGCGGGGCTACGAGGAACGAAGGCGGAAAGGATCCAGCAGATGGCCGCCACCGCGGCGGCGGCCATGAATCCATCGATGTAGGCGAGCACGGAAGCCTGTCTTGCGACCGCGTTGGCCAGCAGCCTGGTCGACTGGGCGGCGGCCTCGGAGACGTCCGACAGGCGGGAGCTCGCCGCGCGGCCATACGCGAACAGCCGATCGACCGTGAGGCCATCTTGCGCCTGGACATGCAGCCCCAGCAGGTTCGAATGGATTTGTTCGCGCGTCCGCACCAACGTCTGCATGAAGGCGGTGCCCATCTCTCCTCCGAACATGCGGCTCATTTGCACGAAGGTGCCGATCGCGACGGCTTCCGTCGGCGTGATCGATCGCGCGATCAGCACGACGAGGCTGGTGAGAGCGAACGACTGGCCAACCGCCTGGATCGCCTGGGACGCCAGAAAATCGTCCGTGGCCCACTGGTCCGTCAGCCCGGTGGCGATCAGGCAGGCGATTCCGATCAGCGCGGACCCCGCGCCCAACGTCCACCTTGGATCGAACGTCTGGAGAAGCTTCGCCAACGGCAACACCAGCACGAGCTGCGGAATGGCGATCCAGACGAGCACCGAGCCGACTTCGAGGCCGCGGTAGTTCTGTACGACCTGTAGGTAGACAGGGATGATGTAGCCGGTCGCCAGAATGACGAAGCGGAAGCCGATCAGCAGGAAGAAGAACAGCAGCAGGTACCCGCGCGCGAGAATCCGAAGGTCGATGGCCGGGCGGACCGCCGTAAGCTCGCGAACGATGAAGGCCGTAAGACCGAGAAGTCCGCCCAGCAGCAACCCGGCCACGATGCCGCTGCCCGTCCAGTCGAGCCGATTGCCCTGGTCGAAGCCGGCGTACAGCAAGCCGAACCCGAGCCAGGCATACAGGAGCGCGGGCCAGTCGAGATTTCGAATGCCGGAGCCGTCGCTGACATCGTCTTCGGGCATTCCATATCGGACGCATGCGAACATCACGGGCAGCACGAGGCAGTATTGCCAGTGGATCCACCGCCACGACCAATGATCCGCATAGAAGCCTTCGAGGGATGCCGCCACGTTCTGCGAGAACTCGGCGTTCATCGCGAATATGGCGAAGCCATAGATCTTCAACCGGCTCGGCACGTGGCGGATGATGAAGATGATGGTCAGCGGAATGAAGGTGCCGGCCCCGAGGCTGGCGAGAAGCTGCGCGGCGAGGTACGCCGGCAGGCTCGGCGAAAGGGGCGCCAGCAGGCTGGCGGTGAAGAAGACGGCGATGCCGGCCAGAAGCATGCGACGCGGACCGACGAGGCTGGCGAGGTAAGGACAGGATAGTCCCCCGACCAGTTGGCCTATTCCGACCGCCGTGGTGATCCAGGCACCTTCGTCGAAGCCGGCGCCCAAGGCCCCACGCAGATCCGCCAGTCCGAAGACCGTGACCCGGGTACTCAGCGTGGAGGCCATCGATCCGATCATCACGCCGAAAAGCCCGACGTAGGGCTTCAGGGTCTCCCGCTCGGGCACGGTCCCGGAGACCGAAGGAAGATCGGTCACCGTGCCGGCCCCTGATCCGGAACGACTGTCGTCGCCATCGTCTCGGTGTCGATCGTCGCGACGGCGGACATCCCTGGCCGGACCAAGACGCCGAGCACGGGGCTTGGATCGAGAACGATCTTGACCGGCACCCGCTGCACCACCTTGGTGAAGTTGCCCGTCGCGTTGTCGGGCGGCAGCAAAGCAAAGGTCGAACCGGTGGCCGGCGACCAGCTTTGGACCCTGCCGGTCAATACCGCGGAAGGGAAGGCATCGACGGTGACCCGTGCGCTGTTGCCCGCGCGCACGCCGGTCATCTGGGTCTCCTTCATGTTGGCCACCACCCACAGATTCGGCAGGGAAACAACGGTGACGACCTGACCGCCCACGCCGACG
Source organism: Bradyrhizobium sp. F1.13.3 (assembly GCF_040548265.1). Taxonomy (NCBI): domain Bacteria; kingdom Pseudomonadati; phylum Pseudomonadota; class Alphaproteobacteria; order Hyphomicrobiales; family Nitrobacteraceae; genus Bradyrhizobium; species Bradyrhizobium sp. F1.13.3. The sequence continues at coordinate 227,603 of NZ_JBEPRI010000002.1, forward strand.
AACTGGCCGGGACGCACTTGTCTCACTGACACCATTCCGTCGGTCGGCGACACGATCCGGGTGTCGCCGAGATTGTTGCGCGCGAGATCGGACTGCGCCTGCGCGGCCCGGGTCCGGGCGGCAAGCTGCCTTTCATCGATGTCGAGCTGCGAGAGAAGCGCCTTCTGCTGCTCGAGTTGAGCTCGGTTCAGAAGCACGATGGCCTCCGCCTTGAGCGCATCGGCGTCGGCTTGCTCCAGCCGCTGTTCCGTGCCGGCGATCTGCGTCCGCATCAGCTCATGCTGGCGCCTGGCCTCGGCCGATGCTCTGGCGAGTTCGGCCTGGCTCGCGCGGATGTTGGCTTCGGCCTGCTCGATCAAGGTCGCTTGAACCGCCCGCCGCGATCCGATCTGGGCTTGCGCGGCTTGCGCCGCGCCCACATTGGCCTCCGCAAGGTCTACTTGCGCCTGGTAGTCCGAGGGTTCGATCTCCACGACGAGGTCGCCCCGGCGCACCGTCTGGTAGTCGGCGATGGCCACGTTCCTGACATAGCCCGAGACCTTGGCCGCGAGTGGCGTGATGTCGCCGGCCATGTAGGCATCGGCGGTTCTCTGATAGCGGGAAGCGCCGGTCCACCGGTCCCAGTGCACCGCCACCATCCACGCGATCGCGACGATGGCGGCCGCGATCGCGGCATGGAAGATCGGCTGGGCCCGGCCCCAGCTCGACGTTGTTCGGCTGTGCGTGCCAACGGCGACTTGCTCGGCGGCAAGGCTTGGAGAGCCGCTCGTCTCACGCACGCTCAGGGGAATGTCCGGTTCCAATCACGCCCCAATGGCTTTCCTGATGCGCGCCGGCGAGAACGGAAGATCATGCAGCCGCACTCCGGTCGCGTCCCTGATCGCGTTGGCGATGGCTGCTCCCGTCGGCCCCTGCGCGGCTTCGGCGACGCCGTAGAAGACATCGCCCGGCCGATCCACCAGATCGACTTCGACCGATTCCGGGACGGCGTCGAAGCGCAGGATCGGATAGGCCGACCAGTCCACCGACGTCACGCGGGTGCGGTCGAAGGTCACCCGCTCGAAGAGCGTCCAGCTCATCGACTGCAGAACGCCGCCCTCGATCTGATTGCGAACACCGTCCGGATTGACCACCTGGCCGGTGTCCACGGCCGCCACGACGCGGCGTACGCGAACCACGCCGCTCTGGCGCGCAAGCTCGATCTCGACCGCGACCGCGCACCAGGCCTCGAGGTTCTTGTAGCGTGCGAAGCCGAAGCCGAAGCCGGTGCTCGCCGAAGCCTTGACCCGAGCTGCCCAGCCGAAGCGCGACGCCGCCGTTTCGATCACCTCTCGCGCCCGGGGATCGACGGTGTGCCGAAGCCTAAACGCCACCGGGTCCTGACCTGATCCCGCCGCCAATTCGTCGAGGACGCTCTCGATCGAGAGGACGTTCAGGTAGCCTCCGAGCGAGCGCATCGAGGAGCCGCGCAGGGGCATGTCCGGCAGGAAGTGACTGATCACCTTGGAATTGGGGATCGCGTAGAGCGGAATGGCGTTTCGATCGCCGCCGCCTTCGGGCTGGGCAAGCGCAATCGGCGGTGCGGGCGGAAAGGCGTCGGATTTCAGCCGGGCGGCGACCAGCGTCCCGGGAGGACCTGGCCTCATCATGTGCGACTGGCTCCAAACCTCATGGTGCCAATCCGCAATCGTACCGTCCGCTCCGACCGCCGCCTTGAGCTTTACCACCATGCCCGGTCCGAACGGATCCCACGCGTGCTCCTGTTCGCGCATGAGTTGGACCCTGATCGGCCGACCCGGCATGGCGAGCGCGAGCATCGCCGCGTCGGCTGCCGCATCGTCGGCGCCATTGTGTCCATAGCAGCCGGCGCCCTCCGCTTGGATGCAGCGGACGTTCTCGGGCGGCATCCGCAGCATGCCGGCGATGGCACCGCGGAGGAAGAACACGCCTTGCGTATGGGTCCAGATCGTGAGTTTCCCATCCTGGAATTGCGCTATCGCGCAGGACGGACCGATCGAGCCGTGCGTGAGATAGGGCCTGCTGAAGGTCCCTTCGACCACGGCTCCAGGTTTGCCCGGACGTCCCGCATCGTGAATCGTCGTGTCCTCCGAAGGCAGATCCATCAGAGCCGCCGCCAGGTCCTCGCTGTCGGGAAGAGCTTGCTTCTCGATCCAGGTCGTGGTCGCGGCGAGAGTCCGCATGCCCTGGATTGCCGTCCATTCCCGGTCCGCGAGCACGCCCAGAAAGTTGCCGTCTCGGACGACCTTGACTATGCCGCTCATCCGCTCGACCCGGGGGATATCGTGATCGCGCAACGTGGCTCCGTAACTCGGCGGACGAACGACGCGACCGTGTAGCATTCCCTCGAGCCGCATATCCTGGACGTAGGCGCTTCCTCCCGTCACCTTGGCGGGGATATCGACGCGCGGTACGGATCGGTTCATCACGGTGAAGTCGGCCGGCGACGTCAACGACGAGGTCTGCTTCGCGTCGACGGACAGCAGTTGATCGCGAACCAGGTCTCCGTATCCCACGCTCTTGCGATCGGGGCCGAATACCTCGCCGTCGCGGACCTGCAGCGAGGTGGCCGCGACACCCAGCCTTCGCGCCGCCTCGGCGACGAGGATCTCCCGCGCCTGCGCCGCGGCGTGCCGGATTGCCGTGCCCGAATCCTGCATCGAGTGGCTTGCGGCCGTGTAGCCTTCGTTCGGAGTCCGCGCGGTATCCGCCGTCACTAGCGTCAGGCGGTGCAACGAGACTTTGAGCTCCTCCGACGCGACCTGGAGCAGCGCCGTCTTGAGGCCTTGTCCGAGCTCGGCCTTTCCGGTGATGACGGTCACGGCTCCGGACGCGTCGACCCGGATCCAGGCATCTATTTTCGGAGTATCGTCGAGGCTTCCGGGCAACCCGCGTTTCGAGGGGCTGCCACCGGTTCCCGTTTCGGTCTGTGCGCGGGCCCCCGAAAGCCGGAACGCGACCATGAGGGCGCCGGCGCCCGTCAATACGCTGCGCCGCGAGACGGCATGTGTCATCGTTCGGTCCTCGCTTCGGCGGTCTTCGGCTTCATGTCTTCCGCCGCGCGCCGGACCGCACGCAGAATACGCATGTGCGTTCCGCACCGGCACAGGTGAGGCTGGAGCTCGGCCCTGATCGCTTCATCGGTCGCGTGCGGCTCGCGGTTCAGCAGCGCCTGCGCCCGCATCATCATGCCCGGAATGCAGAACCCACACTGTGCCGCCTGCTCCGCGATGAAGGCGCGCTGCATCGGGCCCGGTGCCTCCACGGTGCCCAGTCCTTCGAGCGTGGTGACCGTCCGGCCCTCCAGCAGCATCACCGGCGTGACGCAGGAGAAAACGGCCCTGCCGTCGACCATGACGGTGCAGGCTCCGCATTGGCCGAGACCGCATCCGTACTTCGCGGCATTGAGCCCGAGCTCGTCCCTGAGAACGTAGAGCAGCGGAGTGTCCGGGCTCGCCTCGATCGATCGGCTCTCACCGTTAACCGTCAGTCTCGTCATGGTGCCTCACCGATACTTCCGCTGATTGTTGTCCAAGGCGTCTCACGGATTGTCTCTCGCTTCCGCGATCGCTTTGGCCGTCCCGTCCCACTGCCGCTTCCCGGCAACTCGGCTGCGCAGATAGTTCGTGAGGTCCGAGATCTGCCGGTCGTCGAGGACATCTCCGAAGCCGGGCATGATCGGACGCGAACTTCCGCCCATCGATGCCGGTATCCCTCGCACCACGAGATTGATCAGGTTCGTCGGGGTCTCGCCGGCGAGCGCAGTGGACAGAGCGAGCCTCAAGCCGCCCAGCGGCAACGGCCGGTCGCCTTCGTGGCACGACGCGCAAGCCGCGGTGTAGATGGCTTGGCCCGGGTCGGCCGGCATGGGCGGCGTCGCCGCCTGTGCGCCGGCCGCCTGCGGCAGACGTCCCGGCCCCGAGGGGCCGGGCATCTTCACGTCATTCCGTCCCTCGCCTCTGCCCAGGGAGGCGAGATAGTGGGCCATCGCGCCCACTTCGGCGGGAGCGACCAAGGAAAGGTTGTCGACGACGTTGGCCATCGGCCCCTGAGCCGTGCCGTGCTGGGCGTGGGCCCCGGTCGCGAGATACTCTGTCAGGGCAGCCTCGTCCCAAGGGACGGGCGATTGAGAACTTCGCCCAAGCGCGAAGGCCCGCCAGCCTTCGGCCTCGCCTCCTTCGAAGCTGGCCGACGTCCTTTCGGCACCGAGCAGATTGCGAGGAGAATGACAGGCGCCGCAGTGCCCAAGCCCGTCGACCAGATACTTTCCCCTGTTCCATTTCTCGTCCTTCGACGGATCGGCCACGAAGCGGGCCTGGCGCAGAAACAGCAGCTTCCAGCCGGCGAGCGTCAGGCGCACGTTGAGAGGAAAGGGAAACCGGTTCGGAGGCGGCGACGATTTTACCGGATCGACGGACATGAAGAAGGCGTACATCGCCTTCGCATCGTCGTCCGACACCTGGGTGAAATGATCGTAGGGGAATGCCGGATAGAGATGGCGGCCTTCGCGATCCACTCCCGCGCGAAGGGCACGAACGAAAGCCTGCTCCGACCAGCGCCCGATGCCGGTTTCCGGATCGGGCGTGATGTTGGTCGAGAACATGGTGCCGAACGGGGTCGGCATCGCCAGCCCCCCGGCATAAGGCGCTCCGCCAGGCGCCGTGTGGCACGTGGCGCAGTCCCCCAGCAGCGCGAGGCTTGCTCCCCGTTTCGCGATCTCATGATCCGGCGCGGCGGCCTCTCGTGGATCGATAGGCGGAATCGTCGGCTCCCACGCATAGACAAACGCGCCCGCCGCCCCGACAGATCCGAAGGCGAGCACGACGAACAAAATAGACCGGAGCTTCATCGCCCTTCCCCTACCGAACGAAACCGCACTATGGGCCGAGCCGCTTTCTGGTCTTTTCAGTTTGATGCGGCTTTTGAACAAACTGTAGATCGCGGCTCGAACACCTTTGCATCGATCCTCAACGGCGCGCCGCGATCTGCATTGGAGCGAGCCAGTCCAAAGCGTCGGCACGGCGTCCAATACGGCTCGGCGAAAGGACGTCCTAGCTCGGACAGGATGCGGACCCGACAACGCCGACGGTCCGCTTAAGCGGTGAGTTTGGAGAAGGGCATCACGGTCAGGTGAACGATCTTGCTATTTATCGTTTGATAAATTAACTGTTGCTCTGCTCGAAGTCAACTGTCGGAGGCGCGCAATCGAGGCCCCGCGCCCAGCAACAAGGATTCCAGCCATGTCATCGTCCACGGTCACGGAGCAGCGGGTCCCCGAACTCACCCGCGCACGCACGTTCGCCATGGCGCTTTGCGCCGGCATCGCGGTCGCAAACATCTACTACAACCAGCCTCTGCTGGGGATGATCGAGGCGCACTATCCGAACTCCTCCGTGATCGGCCTCGTACCCACGGCGACGCAATTCGGCTATGCGGTCGGCCTGCTCTTCCTGGTCCCGTTGGGCGACCTGTTCGAGAGACGGCGTCTCATCATCGTGCAATTCGTCGTGCTCGCGGTGGCTCTCGCGTTAGCCGCCCTCGCTCCCTCCACCGTCGCGCTGATCGCAGCGTCGCTTACGCTGGGCGTCGCGGCGACCGTGGCCCAGCAGATCGTCCCGTTCGCCGCGACGCTGGCGGACAATCGGTCCAGAGGCGCCGCGGTCGGAACGGTGGTGAGCGGAATCCTGGGCGGCATTCTGCTCAGCCGAACAATCGCCGGCTTCGTCGGCGCCCACTTCGGTTGGCGCGAGATGTTCTGGCTCGGTGCCCCATTGGCGCTCGGAGCCGCCGCACTGATCCGTCTGACCCTGCCGCGGCACCATCCCACGCACAGCATCGGCTACGCCGCCGCCCTGCGATCGCTGATACATCTGATCGTGGAGGAGCCGGCGCTTCGACTGGCCGCTGCGACGCAGGCCATGCTGTTCGCCTCGTTCATCGCGTTCTGGACCATCCTGTCCCTCCATCTCCAGGAGCCCGCATTCGGCCTCGGGGCCGAGATCGCGGGCCTGTTCGGCGTGATAGGCGCGTCCGGAATCTTCGCGGCGCCGCTCGCCGGTCGCATGGCCGACAAGCGCGGACCTCACTTGGTGATCGCGATCGCGGCGGCGATAACGCTGTCGTCCTGGGCCGTCTTCGCCGGCTGGAACTCCCTCGCCGGACTGACCGTCGGCGTCGTGTTGCTCGACGTGGGCGTGAACGCCGCGCTCGTCTCCAATCAGCACCTGATATTCGCGCTCCGTCCGGAGGCACGGAGCAGGCTGAACACCGTTTTCATGACCGCGATGTTCGTCGGCGGCTCGCTCGGATCGCTGGGTGCGAGCTGGGCCTACGCGCATGTGTCGTGGCTCGGCGTGTGCGGCTATGGCGCCGCGCTGGCGGCGGCGGGCCTGCTGCTGCAGCTGCCGACAGCCTTCGGCCGGAACGGCGATGCAGCCCATCACTGAAGCCGATTTCTGAGCGTCGGACCTGGAGGGTTGCCACCCATGCGCATCGCGGTCGTCGGAGGTTCGCTTGCCGGATTGTTCGCGGCATCGCTGCTCGCCCGCGATGGACATGACGTATCGGTCTACGAGCGATCCGTCCATGGGCTCGAAGGCCGCGGCGCCGGCCTGCTCGGCAAGCGCGAGACATTCGCCATTCTGCGCGCGTCCGGATGCGAGCACGTGGCGCGCGTCGGCGTGATTGCGCGAGAGCGCATCGTGTTCGGCGCTTCGGGCGGCGTCGTCGACAGGAACATGCCCCCTCAGGCGCAGATCTCCTGGGACTACATCTACCGCGTCTTCCGCCAGCACATGGCTCTGGGCTCCTATCGGCTCGACCGGCGCATCGAACACATCCGCGAGGACGAGCATCAGGTGGCGCTTGGCTTTTCCGACGGAAGCGAGACGTTCGCCGACCTGGCCATCGGCGCCGACGGGATCGCTTCGGTGTCGCGGGCCGCCGTCGACGGCCCTTCCGCAACCAATCTCTACGCGGGCTACGTGGGGTGGCGCGGCCTTCTTCCGGAGTCGGCGCTGCCCGGCTTCGCCGCCGACGAACTGCTCGAGCGCTTCGCCTATTTCCGGATGCCGCGTTCCCACGTGATCGGCTTCCTGGTGCCCGGACCGCACGGCGAAACCGAGCTCGGACGTCGCAGGTACAATTGGGTCTGGTACCGGCCGGCCGCCGGATCGCACGCGAGGGACGAGGCGCTCACGGACGGTGAAGGCCGCATCCATCCGCATTCCCTCCCTCCGGGCGCCGTCTCCGAGAGCGCGCGCAACAGGCTCGTCGAAGATGCCACGCGACTCCTGCCTCCTGCTTTCGCCGCCGCGATCGAAGCGACCGCCCATCCGTTCGTGCAGGGGGTCTTCGACTACGAAACGAAGCGGATGGTTTCGCGACGGATCGCGCTGGCGGGGGACGCGGCCTTCGTGGTGCGTCCCCACACCGGGATGGGCATCGCCAAGGCGGCGGCGGATGCGCTCGCCTTGCGGAATCACCTTTCGTCGAAGTCGCTCGACGACGCGCTGCGGGACTACGGACAGGAACGGCTCAAGGCCGGCGCGGCGATCGCAGCGTCCGGCCGCGAATTGGGCGCGCACTTGGAGTGAGCGCACGAACATGAATCGGAGAAACTGATGAGTTGGCACGCCGACCACGACTTCGCGGTGACGATCAGCGGCGGCTCGGTCGCCGGACTATGCAATGCCATCGTCCTGCGCAAGCTCGGTGCGACCGTGACGGTCCACGAACGCCTGCCGGGCCAGATGATAGCCCGTGGCGCAGGCATCGTCGTGCAGACCGAACTCATAAGACTGCTGCAGGAAAACGGCGCCGGTCCCCTTCCCTTCACCACCTGCCGCGGCAGGCGATATCTGGATCCGAAGGGGGGCGACGGTGACCTGCAGCAGATGCCTCAGGAATTCACCTCCTGGGAGGCCATCCATGCGGCGCTGCGGGCCGCCGTTCCGGACGAGTGCTACCGGGCAGGCTCCGAGGTGGTTTCGGTGTCTCAGACCGGCTCGAAGGCATATGTGACCCTCCGCGACGAGACGACGGTGGAAAGCGATCTGTTTCTCGCAGCCGACGGCTCCGGCTCGCCGATCCGCCGGGAGATGCTTCCCGATGTCGAGCCCCGCTACGCCGGCTACGTGGCCTGGAGAGGTACCGTCGAGGAAAGGAGCGTTCCTTCGGATCTCCTGCCCTTCTTCGACGATCTCTTCACGTTTTCCGAAGCGCGCAGCGGCGGCCACATGCTGGCGTACTTCATCCCTGGAAGCGACGGGGCGGTGGCAGCCGGATCGCGACGGCTCAACTGGGTCTGGTATGTGCACGTGAGCCTGGCCGAGCTCGCCGACGTGCTGACGGACAAGAACGGCGTGCGGCACCGCTCGTCGCTGCCGCGAGGCACCGCTCTGGAGGGGACGGTAGCCGGTCTGCGGGAACGCGCCCTGCGCGAAATCCATCCGAAGATGGCCGCGCTGGTCTCGGCGACGCCGGACCCCTTCCTTCAGAGCATTCTTGACGTGACGGTGCCGAAAACCCTGTTTGGCCGTGTTCTGCTGACCGGCGACGCTGCCTTCGTCGTGCGCCCCCACACGGCGGGAGGCACGGCGAAGGCCGCCTACGAGGCATCGACCCTCGCGCGCGCCCTGAAGTCGGCGCGCGCGAACGTCGACGTCGCCCTCCGGTCCACGGAACGGCAGCAACTCGAGTACGGCAACGCTCTCTACGACTACGGCCTCGCGCTCGGCAATCGCTGGTCGCGGGACAGAACAACCGACTAGACGGGCGGCTGCCGCTCAACACAACACGACAGGAGTGCGATAAATGGCGGATCTCTTCGAATCGACGGCGCTGGGCGATATCGGTCTTGCGAACCGAACGGTGATGGCGCCGATGACGCGATCGCGGGCGGACGAGCGCGGCGTCATCAATTCTTCCGCGTCGGATTACTACGGCTCGCGCGCGAGCGCCGGCTTGATCATAACCGAAGGCATCAACGTGGGCCCGAAGTCCAACGCCTTCGATCGGGCGCCCGGACTGTGGACGGACGAACAGACGGAGGCTTGGAAAGCCGTCGTCGGTCGGGTCCACGAAGAAGGCGGTCGCATCGTCGCCCAGCTTTGGCACGGCGGACGCGCGAGTGCGCGCGGGCTGCTGTCGGACGAGCAGCCGCTGTCGCCGTCCGGCGTCAACGACGATCTGGACCGGCTGCAGGTGTGGGCGCTCCTGGCCAACGGCGCCTACGTGCGCATCGCCGCCACGCCGTCGCGGGCGATGACCGTCCGCGAGATCCAGGACGCCGTGAACGAATTCGGAGTAGCCGCGACCAACGCCGCGCGCGCGGGTTTCGACGGCGTCGAGATCCACGGCGCCAACGGCTATCTCGTGCATCAATTTCTTTCGCCGACGATCAACCTGCGGACCGACGACTATGGCGGGAGCGTCGAGGGACGATCGAAATTGCTCGTCGAGATCGTCGCGGCGATCGCCGAGGCCATTCCGAGGTCGCGGATCGGGCTGAGACTGTCGCCATTCGCCGACTACAACAGCACACGAGACCCCCATCCGGAAGATACCTATGGACGGCTCGCGGAGTGGCTGCGGACCGCCAGCCTCGCCTATCTTCACTTGGCCGACACCAACGCCTGGACCGGCGCCCCCGACTACGCCCGGATGATTCCGATCTTTCGCGACCTCTATCGCGGGCCGCTCATCGTCAACGCCGGCATCACTCCCGAGCGGGCCATCGAGATCGTGAGGTCCGGCGAAGCGGACGCGGTGGCGTTCGGGCGCCTGTTTCTCGCCAATCCGGACCTCCCGGCGCGGATCCGGGCGGGCGGCCCCTACAACCCGCCGCAGCCGTTCGGGTTCTATGGTGGTTCGGATCTCGGCTATCTCGACTATCCCAGCTTGGATTCGGCGAGGCCGGATGGCGCTCACTGACCGACAGGAGGCGTTGCGTCACGCAGCGCCTCCGGCAGGCGTGCCCGTTTCGGGACCCTGCGGATCACGTTTTGGCCTGAGCCGGTCGCCCTGCGGAAGCCACCATGGTTCTGCCGCTTGTTTGAGCCTCGGTGGTGAGCATTTGGCGGCCGAGACGTGTCTGGCCTCGCAAAGCGCAGCTGGGACATGCCGGCGGTCGCGGAACGGGGTGGAGCGGCGCGTTGCCCTCAGAGGGCCGGGCACCGCTCCATATTCCGATCTGCGGACGGGACTTGGACGTATCCGACGCGATCGCCTCAGCCCTTCAGTTTCCTGGTGGTTCGACTTCGCGCCCGAAACGTTCGACCAGAAAATCGATGAAGAGCCGCACCTTCACCGACAGGTGCCTGGTAGGCGGATAGATCGCGTACAGCGCCAAGGGCGGCGCCCAGAAATCCTTCAGGATCGCCTTCAAACGGCCCTTCTGCAGAGCCTCTCCCGCGATGAATTCGGGTATCAGCGCCACGCCCCTTCCCTTCAGGGCGACGTCGCGCAGCACCTCCGCGTTGTTGGCGCACAGCGACCAGGCCGGCTGAATCCAGTGCTCTCCGTCCGCCCCCGTCAGCTTCCACTGGTTGCCCGTGAGCAGGAAGCCGTACGTGAGGGAGACATGACCGCGCAGGTCCTGCGGGTGGCGAGGGGTCCCATGCCGCTTCAGATAATCCGCCGAAGCGCAGATCACCCTCGGGATCGGCGCGATCTTCCTCGCGATCAGACTGGACGATTCGAGTTCGGCGATCCGCAGAGTCACGTCGTAGCCGTCCTGGACCGGATCGACCAGGTTGTCGCTCAGCACGAGCTGAAGCTGCATCTCCGGATACTTGATCATGAAATCGGCGAGCGCCGGCCCCAGCCTGATCGTGCCGAACGACATGGGCGCGTTGATGCGCAGGAGGCCCCGCGGGGTCGACTGCAAATGCGTAACCGCCTGATCGGCGGCCTCGAGCTCGGAAAGGATCACGAGCGCCCGCTCGTAGTAGAGCTGGCCGTTCTCGTTGGCGCTCGCGTGCCTGGTGGTCCGGTTGAGAAGCTGCACACCGAGGCTCTCCTCGAGGTCGGAAACGTATTTGCTCATGGCGGACCTGGACAGCCGCAGCTGACGGCCCGCCTCGGAGAAGCTCCCGGTTTCGACCACCTTCACGAAAGCTCTCAGACTGCCCAGCTTGTCCATTCCGCCCCCATTGTCGCCAAAACGTAAACAGACATGCCATAAAAGCATGGATTGTTCTCAGATCAAAGCTGTCCGATATGGGCGGCAGAGCCAAGCACGACCGCAAACCCCGGAGATCATCATGTCAGGCATTCACCACGTCACCGCCGTCGCGGGCGACTCGCGCAAGAACTTCAGCTTCTACACGCGGGATCTCGGCCTGCGGTTCGTCAAGAAGACGGTCAATTTCGACGATCCGGCGACCTACCATTTCTATTACGGCGACGAGACCGGCCGGCCGGGCACCATCCTCACGTTCTTCCCTTGGGAAGGAGCTCCGGAGGGCCGTCGGGGAGCCGGTGAAACCCACCAGACCACTTTCCGGGTCCCGCAGCGCTCCATCGGCTACTGGACGCAGCGTTTTCTCGAGAAGGGCATCAAGTTCGAGGCGCTGGAAAAGCGCTTCGGCGAGCCGGTGCTCGCATTTTCCGATCCGGACGGCATGGCGCTCGCCCTCGTCGGGGTAGCCGCCGCTGAAGAGGAAGCGGGATGGAGCAACGGCGACGTGCCGGCGGAACATGCGATCCGCGGCTTCCAGGGCGTCACACTCCTGCTCGAGGATGCGGCGAGAACCGCAAAGGTCCTCACCGACGTGTTCGGGTTTCGCGAGACCGCCCGCGAAGGCTCCGTGATCCGGTTCATGGCGCCCGGCGACGCGCAGGGCAACGTGGTCGACATCTACGAGGCGAAGGGTTTCCTGCGCGGCAGACAGGGCCGCGGCTCGGTGCACCACGTCGCATTCCGCGCCAAGGACGACGCCGAACAGGCAAGCATGGCCGAGAAGCTGGTCGGCAATCATGGACTGCATCCCACCGAACAGAAGGACCGCAACTACTTCCGCTCGATCTACTTCCGCGAGCCGGGCGGCGTACTGTTCGAGATCGCTACGGACGTTCCGGGATTTGCCGTCGACGAACCGGTCGAGACCCTCGGCCGCGATCTGAAGCTGCCGAGCTTCCTCGAGCCGCAGCGGAAGGAAATCGAAAGCGTCCTGCCCGAGCTTCAGGGAGCCGCATGATGTCGACGAAATCACCGTTCACCTATCGCTTCGAACCGGGCGATCGGACGGGCGCGCCGCCGCTCCTGCTGCTTCACGGCACGGGCGGCGACGAGACCGATCTGCTGCAGCTCGGCGCCACGATCTCGCCGGGTTCGCCGCTGCTGTCGCCGCGGGGCCGCGTGCTCGAGAACGGGATGCCACGCTTCTTCCGGCGGCTCGCCGAGGGCGTGTTCGACGAGGACGACGTGCGACGTCGCGCGCTCGAGCTCGGCGAATTCGTGCAGGACGCGCGGGAACGCTACGGCATCGACGCACCGATCGCCGTAGGCTACTCGAACGGCGCCAACATCGCGGCCGCGCTTCTGCTGATGGACCCCCACGCGCTCTCTGGAGCGGTCCTCCTGCGGGCCATGGTCCCGCTGGCGGATCCGCCGGCGGCGCGTCTCGACGGAAAGCCGGTTCTGATCCTGTCCGGCAGGCAGGATCCGATCGTGGCCGCCGAAAATGCAGGTGCGCTGGCCGCGATGCTCTCGAAGGCGGGAGCCAGCGTCGACCATCGCATTCTGCCCGCGGGCCATCAGCTTTCGCAGCCGGACGTCGCGCTCGCCCGCACCTGGCTGGCGGAAGCCAAGCAGCATGCGCCGGCCACGTGACGACAGGCTCTCGGCGGATTTCCGTCGAGCACCCGTCGACACCTCGCTGTTCGCGGCGGAGCGGCTTGAGCCATGACGACGTCATGGCTCAAGCCCTCTGGGCCCTACCCCTCGGAACGATTCCGACGCCAGGCGCCCGGGCTCATTCCCGCAGTCCGGGAGAAAACCCTTGTGAAGTAACTCTGGTCGCCGAACCCGCAGATCAAGGCGACATCCGCCAACGGCAGCTTGGTGGTCGTCATCAGCCGCTTGGCTTCTTCGATCCGGAGCCGAGAGAGAAACGCGTGGGGCGCAAGACCGGTGCTGCGGCGGAAAGAACGGGCGAAGTGACTTGGCGTCAGTCTGCACTCCGCCGCAACGTCGGCGATGGTCAAGCTGCTGGCGAGACGAACACGCATTATTTCCTTGGCGCGGCGCTCCTGCCATGGCGCAAGTCCCCCCTCCTGGACGCGCTCGCGTGTGCAAAGCTCTCCATAGGATTGCGCAAAGTGGGCGAGCAAGCTCAATCCGAGCTGATCGACGAAGAGCTGGTTTTTCGCCCTCTCCTCCTCGAGGGCACGCAAGAGAACGCCTGTCAGCGTCGTCAAACAAGGATCGCGACGATCGCGCGGCCACCTCAGCGTTGAGATCGGCTTCGCGTCGTTCTCGTAGGCGAAATCGTCAAGTGCACGGCGGGGTACGTAATATTGGACCGCATCGAACGGCCCTTTGAGGTCACACTGCGGATTGTCCCGAAGGTCGAGCACGCTCACCGTTCCGACCCTGAAGGATCCGGAACACCCGCGAGGTCCCGCTATCTGGCCCGAATCCTGCTCCGAATCGCCGATCTGATGCAGGATGCTGAAGGCCGACTCGGGCGCGATAGGGGCCCTCCGCCCACCAGCAAAGCGGGGACCCGACAATCTCGTTACGGCGAGCGCGAACTTGCCCTGGCGATTGATCTTGCGAACACAATCGCCCTCCATTCCGAGGTGCATGGCGAGGCGCCGACCGAAAAACCCGCTGGAAGAAGTGTCCGGAAAATCGGTCATCGAACCCTCATGCGGAAGATTCCTAGTCCCGGCTCCCCGGCAACGCCAATAAATCGTTCCAAAAAGAAGGCTTGAGCGGGGCGAGACCGCGTTGCCGCACTGAGAATTTGCAAGATTTTGTTTGGCGGCAGCCGACTTGCGCGAAAGACTGGGCTCGTGCAAGAGGTGCATTCATGACCGGCAATTTGGCCCAGTTCGGTGAGGATCTGCGCCTCCATTTGGCTCGATTGCAGGTAAGCGTGGACAACATCAACGGATTGTTCACGGGCTTGGCGATGGCCGACGAAGGCAATCTTGCAAGCCGTCTGGACGAACTTCGGGCCACCACGACCAGGGCATCCGAGCGCGCCGCGGAGCTTCACGAGAGGCTGCAGACCGGTCTCGAACGAGAAGCCACACTCGAACCTGAAACCCTCGCCAGATGGGTAGGCAGGCGGCAGACGGCGCAGCTTCACGCCCGCGCCGATCTGATCGAGCAATTGGCCGTGGTCGCGGTGGAATTGGCGGCGCTCTGCGGGGCCGAAGCCGAACGCATCGCGATGACCGCGATCATGGCGCGCCAGCAGGCGGTTGCCGTACAGGTCCGGGCCGACGATCAACTCTGAGCCTGTTTGCGCGGACTTTCGACGGATGGACACCCTCGGGTCCGTGGCGTAGTGAGGATGCCTGCGAAAGGCAATGGCTGATCCAGGATGTCCGATCGCGACAACACACCGGAGCGGACGTTTCTTTTCGGACCGTTTCGCCTATCGACCGCCAAGCGGACCTTGTTCGACGGCGACGGCGTCGTTCGCCTCGGCAGCAAGGCCATCGAGATCCTGATCGCGCTCGTCGAGCGCGCAGGGGAGTTGGTGAGCAAGCGCGAACTGGTCGAGATCGCCTGGCCGGATACGTTCGTGGTCGAAGCCAATCTGACCGTTCAGGTGGCGGCGCTTCGCCGCGCGCTCGGCGAGGACGACACCGCCAACCAGTACATCGTGAACAGCCCGGGACGTGGATATCGTTTCGTCGCACCCATCAGGGTGCTGGGAGAGGGGCGCGCAGCCGTCGACGAGCCGACCTCGCCCCCGGCCCACAACCTCCCGGCACAACTGACCCGACTGGTGGGACGCGCCGAGGCACTTCGGTCGGTAGAACGGAAACTGACGGACGAGCGGCTCGTAAGCATCGTCGGACCGCCGGGCGTCGGAAAGACTTCGCTCTCGCTTCGCATGGCGGAAACGATGCTGCCGCAGTTTCGGCATGGTGTGTGGCTGATCGATCTCGTCTCGATCACGGAGGCCTCGCTGATTCCGAGCGTGATCGCTTCCGCGCTTCCGCTCGATGTCCGGTCGAGCGACATGCCGTCGGGCATCGACGCCGCGCTACGATACAAGAACCTGCTTCTGATATTCGACAACTGCGAGCATCTGATCGAGGGGGTGGCGGCCGCAATAGGCGAATTGCTGCGTTGCGCCGGCGAGATCAAGGTGCTGACCACGAGCAGAGAGCCGCTGCGGATCGAGGGCGAGCAGATCTTCCGGCTGCCTCCGCTGGCAGTGCCTCCGCTGGCTGCGATCGTCAGCCCAAAGGACGTATTGGCCTACCCCGCGGTGCAGTTGTTCGTCGAGCGGGCGGCCGCGATAGTCAACGATTTCGAGCTCACCGATGCCGACGCCGCCTTCGCCGCTCAGATATGCCGCGGACTGGACGGCAACCCCCTCGCGATCGAGGTCGCCGCCGCGCGGATCGACACGTTCGGCGTCAAGGGACTGGTCGGCAGGATAGAGACCGGCGTCGAGCTGCTCGCGGACGCTCGCCGCGGCACGCCAGCGCGACACCGAACGATCGCAGCTGCGCTCGAATGGAGCTACCAGCTGCTGAGCGTAGGTGAACGACATGTTCTCCGCTGTCTCGGGGTCTTCGGCGGCAGCTTCACGCTCGATGCGGCCATCTCCGTCATTCCAGCTGTGGGGGAGATCGATACCGCATCGATCCTCGCGGATCTGGTCTGCAAATCGCTGGTCTCCGTCGAGATCGGCTCCGATGGCGCCAGGTTTCGGCTGTTGGAAATCGCGAAGGCGTTCGTGCTCGCCAAGTTGATCGAGAAGTCGGAGCGAACCGAGCTCACCCTACGCCTGGCGTCCTGCCTCGTCGAAATGCTGCGCAAGGACGCCGACGGACCGGACCGGGTGAAGACGCTGAGGGATGCGGTCCAGGAACTCGACAACGTGCGCGGAATCCTGAACTGGGCCTTTTCGCCTGGAGGCCGGGCTGAGGCGGGAGTCGCGCTCGCAGCCGCCGCCGTGCCTGTGTGGTTGGAAAATTCCCTCCTGACGGAGTGCATCGCCTGGACGACGAAAGCGATCGACGCTCTCGGGCCGGCCGTCGCCGACGAACGAAGCGAGTTGATCCTGAAGGCCGCTTTCGGTCTCGCAGTGATGTTCACCGAGGGCATGACCGCTCGATCCCGAGAGGCTCTGAACAGATCGCTCGAGCTGGCGGGGCAACTCGGCGATCGGCGATGGGAGCTTAGGGCCCGACTAGGCCTGGTCCTCTTCAATCATCGGCGCGGCGACTTCAGGAGCGCCTTGGCGGACACGAAAAGGATCGAGGCCCTCGTGGCGGAAGCCGACGAGCCTGTGGCCTCGGCGATGATGAAGAGCGTCAAGAGCGCATCGCTGTTTTTCCGTGCCGAATACCCGGAGGCGCTGAAGCTCGCTCGCGAGGCGCACGAATACCTGCGAACTCACACCATCGCTTCGCAGATAGGTCGGTGGGGCATGAACCACTCGGTCTATGCGCAATGCGTGATGGCGCGAGGATACTGGAGTCTAGGACGTTTCGATCGAACCGTCCGGGCCTGCATCTCGGCCCAATCCGAGGCGGAAGAAACGGGTAATCCGACGTCGATCTGTCAGGCACTCAGTTGGTGCGGGGTTTCGCTGTTCCTGATCCTGGAAGACCTGGACCGGGCAGCCGGAGCGATCCGGAAATTCAAGCAAGTGGCGTGCGACAACAACTTCCAAAGCTATGTCTTTGCGTCGATCGGTTTCGAAGGCAGGCTGCTTTTTCTGAGGGGAGAGATCGAACCTGCGGAAAGATTGTTGCGAGAGGCGCTCTCGAAGCTGAGCGGTGCCCAATACGAGAATGTCTCCATTCCGTTCCTCGGGCGTTTGGCCGAGCTCCTGGCGGCGGATGGACGCCCCGAAGAGGGCCTGTTGGCGTCGACGGAGTGTCTGGAGCGGACACGAGCGACCGACGCGCTCTGGTTGTTGCCGGATTCCCTGAGGATTCATGGCGATGTGCTGGCGGCGCTGGGAGGTGCAAACTCGTCGGCGGCGGAGCTTCACTTGCGTGAGGCCATGGACGTTTCCAGACGTCAAGGAGCCCTTGGATGGGAGCTCCGTTCGGCCGACAGCCTTGCCCGTTTCTTGGCGGCACAGCATCGATGCGAAGAGGCCTCGGCGCTGCTGGAAGGAACCGTCGGAAAATTCGTGGAGGGCTTCGAAACAGTGCCCTTCCGTCGCGCCAAGACGTTGCTCGCCGAATTGCGACAAACGGCGCCCGCGGAGAGACGCCACCCGTCTCCGCGAGCAACACTGTGAGAAGGCGCGCCGCTCCGTCAGCATAAGCCGATCCCATGGGCCAGGCTGCCGGGCGCGACGAACCCTCGGACCCTGAAGTCCGGGCCCGCCGCGTTCAAGGACCTTTCATCCCGCCGATCACGCGAGAGGCAAAAAGCTCCTCCTGATCCAGTTCACCTTCGATCCTATGCATGACGCTGTCGTGGATGCCCCCGGTATCGAAGAGCTCCAGGAGTTTTCTGCGCCCGGCTTCGACCGCGATCAATACGGCATGGTAATGCTGGAGTCTCCGCTCCCGATGGGGTCCTCCGGCGCGGACATGATCCTCCGCGACCGCTAAACGGTGGCCGTACTGTTCCACGAGGCGAGGGTGCGCGTGCTTGCCCTCCGCTCCGAGAGAGTGCGCTTTGATCACATCGAATTGGGCGCGCGCGACTTCGGCCCGGACGGATTCTTCCGAGAGCGTCTTTTCGCCGTGGAGCAAGAACGCCCTCCCCGCCAGGGTCTTCGCCACCGGACCAAGCGTCAATCCGAGCACCACGATGGTCGCGGCGACGACGCAGAAGGTCACGAACAGGATGATGTCCCGTCCGGGAAATTGCTCCGGCAACGACAGGGCGGCCGCGAGACTGACGACCCCCCTCATCCCGGCCCAGCTTATCACCAATGGAACGGCGAGCGGTGGGTAGGGATCCCGCCTGCGGAGCGACGGGATCGGCGCCCTCGGTATGTAGGCTGTCGGAAAGATCCAGGCGAACCGAGCGAGCACGAGCACCGCAAAGATCGCCGCCGCCGCCGGGAGGAGCGTGAGAACGGTTCCCCAATGTTCGCCGAACCGCTGCAGAACGCCGCGCAGGGCAAGTCCCACCAATACGAAGACCAAGGCCTCCATCACGAAGGTAACCACGGACCAGACCGCCTGGGCCTGAACGCGAGATGCCGCGCTCAAAGCGTTGTGCTGCAGACGTCCGAGGACCAGCCCGCATGCGACCGTCGAAAGCACACCTGACACATGCAGGCTGTCCGCAAGCAGATAAGCAGCCCATGCGGACAGGAACGTCCAGACCACGGTGAGCCGGGCATCCGTCAACTTTCCGGCGACCAGTGCGCATATCCATCCCAGCGCAAGACCGATTCCGACTCCCACGGTCGAAACGTAGACGAAGCTTCCCGCAGCCGCGCTCGGACTGAAGGCCCCGGTGAGCGCCGCAGCGACGGCGAACCGAAAAAGGACGATTCCCGAGGCATCGTTGATGAGGCTTTCGCCCTCGAGGAGAACCGCAATCCGCGGTGGGACACTGAGATGGTCAAGGACCGCGCGCGCGGCGACGGCGTCTGGCGGCGAGACGATCGCACCGAGCGCGAAGCACGCGGCCCAAGGCAATGCCGGGAAGAAGAAGTGCGCAACCACGCCGACCAGCAGCGTCGTCATCACGACGGCCCCGACGGCCAATTGCAGGATGATCCTGAGATTGGCCCGAAAATCCGGCCACACCGTGAAGTAGGCGCCCGACAGCAGAAGCGGCGGCAGAAAGAGCACCATCACGAAGTCCGGATCGAACTCGACTACCGGAAGTCCCGGAACGAGAGCGAGAGCGATCCCGGCCAGTACCAGCACCGATGCGGACGGCAGATGCAGGCGACGCGCCACTGCATCGAGCACGACGGCGATCATCAGAAGCAGAAGGATGATCTGGAAAGTCTCGGCTGGTGTCATGGCGAGCGCTAGGCCGTCTTTGTCGGCGCGACCTCGGTCGGCGCCAACAGCACGGCCGGCAGCGCCATCAGCGGGGGCAGGGCAAAGCACCACGTGCCGAACTTGGCGTACAGGCAGGCGCCGGCCGCGCACCCCACCGCGAACGTTGCCACGCTCGCGGACATCTTGCCCAAACGAGGTTTGGCGACGGACAGAACCGATGGAGGGGCGCGCCGAAGGACATCGGCGACATCGATCATGATCTGGGTGGTCGTTCCTGTCATCAACGTGCTGGGGGGATCCGTGCCCATGTGGATGCGGTGGGCCGCGTTCTGAATGGCCATTGCCGCGACCAGCATCATCCCCGTGACGATCGCCTGCCAGCTGTCCCCTTGCACGAACGGCCCGAAATAGACGGCCGCCGCGCCGCCCGCGGCGAGCAGCAGCGTCTTGATGGCCAGCATCGAGCGGAGGACCGGGAACCCCATGGCGGGGAGATAGAAGCTGAATATCCTGGTGACGATCACCACGGCGCAGAAGACCGGAAGCGCAAGCAGCTTGGCCAGAGCACCGGACGTTCCCAGCACGATGGCCGCGCCGAAGGTGACGAAGTTGCCGGTCACGTGCGCAGTGAACAGGCCCTGAAGCGCGAGGAAACCCGCAGTGTCGACGAATCCGGCATTGAGACTCATCAGGAGAGCGAGAACGGAGACGGACTTCGACATGCTACCAGCCGTATTGGAGTTGGACACCGAGATAGTTGCTGGTGTGCCCACCTGCGCGCATGATCGTGTCGCCGACTTCGAAATGCACGGCCTCGATGGCGCCCGTCAGATGCTCGTTGAAGGCGTAGTCGGCCCGGATCTGACCATAGGCTCCGGTCCAGGCGCTGCCTTTGCCGGCGGTGCCGGCGATGGGCACATTGGGCTGGACGTAGATCGCGTCGGCCGTGGTTTCACGCCATTGCAGGGCGATGGCGCCCAGCACCTTCAGCCCCGGGAGGGGACTGAGCGTGATCGCCGGCTTGAGATGCACCAGGTTCACATACCCGGTGTAGCCGGCGAGGGTGAAGTAGTAACCGTTCGGAAAGAGCGGGTTGAACGTACCCAACGTCCCGTCGTTGGGGTGATGGTCGCCGGAGGCGGCATCGAACTGGAGACCCAGGCGGGGCTGCCACGGCAGGGTCGTGAACGTGTACCCCGTTCGCGCGCCGACGGCCCAGGCGCGAATGTCCTTCGTACCGACCTGTCCCAGCTGCCCCATGGCCTCCAGGTCCCAATCGATCTGCTGGGTCTTGCCTGCGAAGCGTCCATCGAACACGTGCCTATGCTCGTCGCCGAAGGCATCGAGGTACTTGGCGTTGTTGCGTTCGTAGAGCGAATAGTAGCCGGACAGCTCGTTGTCACCGAGTACCTTGCGCTCGATCCTCAACGTGCTGAATCGGAAGTTGTCATTCGACGTGTCGTCGAAAGGGCGCCCGTCGAAGTATTGCACCGGACGACTGACGAATGCGATGAAGCGCCATACTCCGGTTTCCCAATCGCCCCAGATGGCATCGAACGACTGCCGGACGTTCGGCCCGTCCCTGGACGATACGAATCGCTGAAGGTCGAAGGCGAAGTCCTGCCGTCCCGCCCGCGCCTTCAGGGTGCCGCCGGAGAAGACGTTGACGTACTCGATGAAGGCAAGACGAAGGTCGAGACGGTCCTGGTCGACGGGAGAAATGTTCTGCTTGCCGAACGCCCGATCGTCCTCCAGTTGGACAAAAGCGCGCCAGTTCTCGTTGAAGTGAACGTCGGCGTGGACCTGCAGGCGCTGCAGGAGATAACTGTCCGAGGGCGTGTTGGAGGTGCCGAATCCCGCCGCGTTGTTGCTCTCGAACCGCTCACGCAGCGTGGCCCCTAGGGAGACATAGCTTTTCGGATCGGTGGCCCAGAGCGGGATGTACTTGAGCCCGTCGAACGGTTCGGTGCGCAATCTGGGATCGGCCAGCACCGACCAGTCCTCGGCCCAGCGGTTCGCCTGGATGGCGGGCCGCTTGGCCACCCCCGTGTCCGCTTCGTCGGCCTGCGCGCATCCGATGCCGGCGCCGAAGACCGCCATGGCGATCCCGACCCGGAAAAAATTGCGCAGACGGGCGCGCGCCGACACCGAAGAGATCACCTCATTTCCCGTCAGCCCGCGATGCGCTCTTCGCGGACGGCGAGTGGATTTCGGCGACGTAGCCTCCGGGGAACATGAGGAATGCGGTGGAGCGCCCGTCCGACGTATAGGGATCCACCAGCACCGTCGCGCCGGCATCCTTTGCCTTGCCAAGGGTCGCAGCGAGGTCGGCCACTTCATAGCCCGTCGTCTCCCGCCCGTAGGGATAGGGCAGATGTCCGTCCGTGACCAGCACGACCATCTTCCCGAAAGCGGACTCGATCCGCACGCGCCGGTAGGTCGCATCGGGCCTGCCGATCTCCACGCCCGCCGTCTTCGCATCGTCGGATACCACCTTCCCGCGCGAAAACGCCACGAAGCTCTTGATGAAAGCCGCGGCCCTGTCGGGCGAAACGTACACGCGGTTCTCCGGAATCCGTTCGAACGCCGCGTAGTCGGGCTTCGTCGTATGCCAGTAGATCTGCAGGTTCACCCCGCCGGGCCACTGGATCACCGCGTCGCGCCCGATCGGGTCCGGGAAGGTGGAAACGATCACGTCCGCGCCAGCAGCGCGGGCGCTCTTGACCGCCTCGTCGAGGTCGCTGACCAGATAGCCGTTGCGCTCGGCTCCGAACGGATACGGGACAGGCGTCTTGAAGCCGAACAGAGAGACGGTGCCGACGGGCGTCTGCAGGAGCTGCGACGTGGTGCTGCTCGGCGTCGGCGTGACTGTGGCCACCACCTGCTTGGTGCTCTTGCCGCCGAAGGTCGCGAGGAAGGTGCTTACGAACTTGTCGACGTCGTCGGGCGCCACGTAGACGTGGGTCGTGTCGTATTGGGGTGCAACCGCGACCGCCGTCTCCTTGGATTTCGTCGTGTCCTTGGCGGCGGCCGGTCCGCTCGCTACGGCAGCCGCGGCAAACGCGAAAAGCACTAGGGCGCTGGTTGTTTTCATCGTGAAACTCCCTGAAGGGTTTGGGCCCGCGCAGCGGGGTTCGTGCCGAACGCGGATGCCTCGGACAGAACCGAGACGACGACGAGCCCCGCGATCAAGCCGAGATGTTCGAAGAAGGCGTTCATGGCCATAAATCTGTCATGGCCTTCCATCGTCCAAAACGCGTTCGCGGTGAGCATCGCCACGAAGGTCAGGACGCCGAGGGCACCGGCGCCCAGCCACACGAAACGATTGAGAACGACGAGCAGGGACCCACCGAGTTCGATGGCGATGGCCGCCGCCGCCCAGAGCCACCCGGGATGGAGGCCGAAGTGTTCCTGCTCGGCCACGGCGCCGGCGAAATCGAGTAGTTTGGCGAAGCCGCCCAGGATGTAGGCGGATACCAGCAGCAGTCTGGCCGCGTGCCAAAGGATCGGGCGATGCAAGATGGCGGCGATCCAGCCCGGTGATGCGCTTGTCTGCACGTCAGACCGCCCAGCAGGCGCAGCCCAGCGCGCCCCAGAAGCTTCGGAGATCGGACACTGGCAGCCGGCTCGACCAGGCCGTGGCATGATCGTGGCCGTGCACCCCGCACGAGTTGGCGCAGCCGCACATCTGCATGGCCTTCATCGCGAGACTGTCTTCCTTGGCCTTGTCGTCCGCCCAAGCCGCGTACCCGCCGAAGCGCCTCACCGGCGACCAGTCCGGCATCGCGGGCGGCGGCACGCTGTCCAGCTTCGAAAAGTCGCCGGCGCCGAACACGATCCTGCCGCCGACCATGGTCAGCAGCGACGTCGTGTCGGCGATCTCCGCCTCGCTGCAGGAGAAATAGTCGCGGTCCGGGACGATCAGGTCGGCGAGCTGCCCCACCTGGATGCGGCCCTTGCGTCCCTCCTCGTTGGAGAACCAGGTCACGTTTTCGGTCCACATCCGCAGCGCCGTCTCGCGATCCAGACAATTGCGCTGGGGCGTGATCCGCAGGCCGCCCACGGTGCGGCCGGTGACGAGCCATGACAGCGAGACCCAGGGGTTGTAGGAGGCCACGCGCGTCGCATCGGTGCCGGCCGACACTTTGACGCCCTTGTCGATGATCTTCTTGACCGGTGGCGTCGCCTCCGCGGCTCCGGCGCCGTAGCGTTCCACGAAGTATTCGCCCTGGTAGGCCATCCGGTGCTGCACCGCGATCCCGCCGCCGAGCGCCGCGATGCGATCGATCGACTGGTCCGAGATCGTCTCGGCGTGATCGAAGAACCAGTGCAGGCCTTCCAACGGCATGTCCTGGTTGACCCGCTCGAACACGTCCAGCGCGCGCGAGATCGTTTCGTCATAGGTCGCGTGAAGCCGCCACGGCCACTTGTTCTGGACCAGCACACGGACGACCTCGTCGAGTTCGCCCTCCATCTCCGGCGGCATGTCCGGACGGGCGACCCGGAAATCCTCGAAGTCGGCGGCCGAGAACACCAGCATCTCGCCGGCGCCGTTGTGGCGGAAGTAATCGTCGCCCTGCTTGTACTTCGACGTCTTCGTCCAGTTGAGGAAGTCCTCCTTCTCGCCCTTGGGCTTCTGGGTGAAGAGGTTGTAGGCCAGCCGGATCGTCAGGAGGCCCTCGTCGCTCAGCTTCTGCACGACCGCGTAGTCGTCGGGATAGTTCTGGAATCCTCCGCCGGCATCGATCGCGCCGGTGACGCCCAGCCGGTTCAGTTCGCGCATGAAGTGGCGGGTGGAGTTGACCTGATAGTCGAAGGGAAGCTTCGGCCCCTTCGCGAGCGTCGCGTAGAGGATGTTGGCGTTGGGTTTGGCCAGCAGCAACCCCGTCGGGTTGCCCTTCGCGTCGCGCACGATCTCGCCGCCCGGCGGTTCCGGCGTATCCTTGACGTAGCCCACGGCACGCAGCGCCGCCCCGTTCAGGATCGCCCGGTCGTAGAGATGCAGCAGGAAGACCGGCGTGTCGGGCGCGACGGCGTTGAGCTCGTCGATGGTCGGCAGCCGCTTCTCGGCGAACTGATGTTCGGTGAACCCGCCGACCACCCTCACCCACTGGGGCGCCGGCGTGACGGCGACCTGCCGCTTGAGCATGTTCATTGCGTCGGCGAGCGACCGCACGCCGTCCCAGCGGAGCTCCATGTTGAAGTTGAGGCCGCCGCGGATGATGTGCAGATGGTTGTCGATCAGACCGGGCAGCGCGCGTCGCCCTTTCAGGTCGACGATCTTCGTCGACGGGCCGGCGAGCTTCATCACCTCCTGATCGTGTCCGACCGCGACGAAGCGTCCGTCGGCGATCGCGACGGCCGAGGCCGCCGGATTGGAGCGGTCGAGCGTGGTGAACAGGCCTCTGTGCAGGATGACATCGGGCGAACTCATGAACGCTTCTCCTTTGCGGTATCGGTCGCCATCGTGAGAGCATCGGCTTGGGCGCCGGCTTGTCGGCCCGGCAGCAGGCCGAAGATGTGGGGGGCGCACTGCGCTTGGCGCCATGCCGCGGCGAGACCGCTGCCGGACACCAACTGCCTACCCACGGGGATGACCTGCTCGCCGACGAGGATGCCGAGCAGGCCGACCAGCGCCACCAGCGGCGGCGCGGGCGAGCGCACGTTCAGGAGACTGTAGATGACGCCGACCAGGATCCCGGCCCCGGCCGACAACAGATAGATCTTCATCGCTCTTCTCCTGGCCCGAGTGAGGATTATTCGGCCGCTTGGGCGCCGCCCTCGGAAGCGTGCTCGCCGAGAGCCCACTTCGAGAAGCGCACCTGGATCCCGTACGGCGAGTGCGCACGCAGGATGTCCATCACGCCCTCGTAGGTTTCGGAGCGCGCCCAGTCCTGCTGCAGCTCGAACACGTACTGGGCCGAGGTGATGGGGATGGCGCCGGCCTGGATCGCCCGCTCCATCGAACGGTTGTGCGCTTCCATCGATAGGTCGCCGCACGCATCGGCCGGAATGTAGATCTCGAAGCCTTCCTTGAGCATGTCGAGGGTCGGAAACATGACGCAGGCTTCGGTCCAGAGGCCGGCGATGACGAACTTCTTGCGCCCGGTGGCCGCGACCGCCTTCCGGAAGTTGGCGTCGAGCCAGGAGTTCATCGAGGTCCGGTCGATGATGTCGTGGTTGGGAAACAGACCGGTCACCTCCGGCATGAACGGGCCCGAGAACGAGTCCTTCGCCACGGTCGTCAGAACCGTCGGGATCTTGAACAGCTTCGCCGCCTTGGCGAGGATCTGGATGTTGTTGAACACGACGAGGCGGTCGTGCGATTGGACACCCTGGTACATCGCCGGCTGATAGTCGATCAGTGCAATCGCGGAATTGTCCGGGGTGAGCATTTCGAGTTTGGACATTGTGACGTCTCCTTGCGATCGGCGTGCGCGATCTGGCGTAAGGGTGGTGCATGCCGCTGCATCGTGACCATCGAATGCCGCCAACGCTTGCACGATTACGTCGCGCCTTGGACTAAATCCCGGTGACCGTCCGAATGCGATCGATTGCCGCCCGCGGCTGCGTCAGCGCCGGTCCGGGACCGCCAGCAAGTCCAAAGAACGAGCAGTTCGTCCAAGCCAACCCGCACCCGATCCGCGACGCTGCGCGCCGGAGCCGAGTGACTCGCAGTGGCGTCCCGGTCCTTCATACCTATTCAGGAGCGAAACATGGCCTCTCTCAAGTTGCGGGACGGTACCGAGCTTTACTACAAGGACTGGGGACGCGGTAAGCCGATCCTGTTCAGCCACGGCTGGCCGCTCAGCGCGGACATGTGGGACGCGCAGATGCTGTTCTTCGCCGAGCGCGGCTACCGAACCGTCGCGTTCGACCGCAGGGGCTTCGGCCGGTCGAGCCAGCCATGGACCGGTTACGACTACGATACGTTCGCCGACGACATCGCCGACCTCGTCGCCCATCTCGACCTGAAGGATGTCACGCTGGTCGGATTTTCCATGGGCGGCGGAGACATCGCCCGCTACGTGGCACGCCACGGAACATCGCGAGTGGCCAAGCTCGTCCTGCTCAGCGCGGTGACGCCTCTCTTCGTGAAGACCGCGGACCACGACGGCGTGGACAAAGCGGTGTTCGACGGCCTCAAGGCCGGATTGCTCAAGGATCGCCCGCAGTTTCTGGACGATTTCAGCGCCGTCTTCTACGGCACCAACCACGGCACGAAGGTGTCGCAGGGCATCTTCAAGTGGACGCTCCAAACGGCGCTGCAGGCCTCGCTCAAGGCGACGATCGACTGCGTGACGGCGTTTTCGGAAACCGACTTCCGGCCCGACATGGCCAAGATCGACGTGCCGGTCCTGGTGATCCACGGCGAAGACGACCAGGTCGTGCCGTTCGCCTACACCGGCAAGCTGGCCGCCGAGATGATCAAGGGCGCAAAGCTGAAGACCTATCCGGGCGCTCCGCACGCGACCGCCACGACGCATGCCGACCAGGTCAACGCCGACCTCCTCGCGTTCCTCAAGACCTAGGGGAGAAGATCGATGGCACCGAATCCGCTTCACCTTCTCGAGCCGAAGGATTGCGCCCTGCTCCTGGTCGACCAACAGGCCGGTCTCGCCTTCGGCGTCGGATCGATCGATCGTCAGGTCCTCATGAATAATGTCGTCGCTCTCGCCAAGACGGCGACGGTGTTCGGCCTTCCGGTCATCGCTTCCACCTCGGCGACGAAGGTCTACAGCGGGCCCCTGATGCCGGCGGTCAAGTCCGCTCTTCCTGGCATCGAGCCCATCGACCGGCGCAGCATGAACGTTTGGGAGGACGACAAGGCCCGCGAGGCCGTCCTCACCACCGGTCGTCGCCGCCTGATCGTGTCGGGACTGCTGACCGAGGCGTGCGTGACGTTCGCGGTGCTCTCGGCGCTGTCGGCCGGCCTGGAAGTCTACGTGGTAGGCGACGGCTGCGGTGGGCTCACCAGCGCAAGCCACGACCTGGCTCTGCATCGGATGGAGACCGCCGGCGCTCGTCTCACGTCCTGGATCCAGGTCCTGCTCGAACTGCAGCGCGACTGGACCAGGCACGAGACCTACGACGGCGCTCGCGCCATCGTCGAATCCCATGCCGGCGGCTACGGCATCGGCCTGGCTTATGCCCGCGACATGATCCGGCCGACCTGAGATACGCCCGCGCCGACGTCAGCCTTCGGAGCGTGCCCTTCGCCAGGCTCCGGGGCTGGCGCCGACGGTGCGGGAGAACACCCTGGTGAAGTAGCTCTGATCCCCGAAGCCGCAGATCAGCGCGACGTCGGCGAGCGGAAGCTTCGTGCTCAACATCAGCCGCTTCGCCTCCTCGATGCGAAGCTCGGACAAAAATTCGTGCGGCGCGACTCCGGTGCTGCGCCGGAAGGATCTCGCGAAGTGGCTCGGCGTCAACTTGCACTCGGCGGCCACGTCGGCGATCGAGAGACTGGTGGCAAGCCGCGTCCGCATGATCTCCTTCGCGCGTCGCTCTTGCCACGGCGCGAGACCGCCGCCCGAGGCCTCGTCGGCCGGGCGCATGCCGCCGTAGGCCTGCGCGAAGTGAGCGAGCAAGCTCAACCCGATTTGATCGATGAACAGCTGGTTGGCCTTCGTATCATCCTCCACCGCGCTGAGCAGAACGTTCGAAAGGGTCGAGAGAAACGGATCCCGCTGATCCCTGCTCCATTTGAGCGTCGAGACCGGCTTGGCTCCGTGCTCGCGCGCGAAGTCGTCCAGAGCCTTGCGCGGGATGTAGTATTGAAGGGCGTCGAACGGCCCCTTGAACTGGCATTCAGGGTTGTCGCGAAGATCCGTCACGCTGACCGTTCCCGCTGCGAACGATCCCGAATACCGCGGCCGTCCTGCGAGCCAGCAGGAATGCTTCTCGAGATCGCCAAGCTGATGCAGGATGCTGAAGGCCGGCTCCGCAGGAACGGTGGCCGTTCGTTCTCGGATGAAACGCGAGCAGGTCAGGCGGGTGACCGCAAGGACCAACTGCTTTTCCCGCTCGACCTGCAACAGACATTCGCCGTCCATGCCGAGGTGCTGACCGAGACGACGACCGTAGAAGCCGCGGGACGTACCCTCGGATTCCCTGATTGGAGCGTCCAAAGCTGCCTCCCCCGGAGATGTCGACCGAAGTACCGCGTGTCAGGCGCCTCTGCCGAGCAGTTCCCCCAGATAAAGATTACTGGTCTTTATTCAAGCGCAAAATCGGCCAACCGCCGAAGGCGACGTCGCGATCGAAAAAAGTCGGAAGGAAGGCCACTCAAGCGCTCCGGCTCGCTGAGTTGTTCAGTTCAGCGGCGGGAGTATCTGCTGGAGCTCGGCACGCCGCGCTTCGAGAAACGCGGGAAGCTGAAGCCTCTCGCCCAGCCGCTCCGGAGCCTCGTCGACCGCAAAGCCGGGACCATCGGTGGCGATCTCGAACAGCACGCCGCAAGGAGCTCGAAAGCCCACCGCATTCAGATAGGTCCTCTCGATGGGCTCGCTCACAGCGATGCCGTACGCCGAGCGGAGCTTTTCCACCATCTCCGCTCTGTCGGCGAGATCTTTTGAGCGAAAGGCGACGTGGC
The DNA here is from genome assembly GCF_040548265.1 of Bradyrhizobium sp. F1.13.3. NCBI lineage: Bacteria > Pseudomonadati > Pseudomonadota > Alphaproteobacteria > Hyphomicrobiales > Nitrobacteraceae > Bradyrhizobium > Bradyrhizobium sp. F1.13.3. The sequence goes on from NZ_JBEPRI010000002.1 coordinate 256,347, forward strand.
GGACGGTGCCCCCGCCCAGCCGGCCACGCGACGATCTTCCGATGATGCGCAGGGTGATGGCACCCCCGGGGCCGTCGTGAGCCACCAGGCGCATGGATCCATTCCGATGTGATACGAGGCGGAAACCGAATACCTTCTGAAGAATGTCGATCGTCTCGTCCTCCTCGCGGACGTCCAGCGTGACGCCATGAAGGCCGCGCAGCTTGAGGTCGGCCCGCGAATTTCGGCTCCTTTCCCCCGATCGCGCGTCCCACGTTTCGATCAGCGAGAGCGCGGTACCGTCCGGATCCGGGAAACAGAGCATGCGCTCGTCGAAGGCCGATCTTTCGGCCCGGGTGGGCACACCGAGAGATGCGAGCCGATCCGCCCAGGCATCGAGCGAATCCGGCGCGACACGGAAGGCGGTCTGCACCACCTCGCCCACGCCGGCCATCCCCGGCGTCACGCAATTCCATGCGAGCGTGCTCAGCACGGCGCCCGGCGTCCCTGCATCGTCGCCATAGTACACGTGGTAACTACCGGGATCGTCGTAGCAGACGGTCTTCTTGACCCGCTTCAGGCCGAGCGCGCCGGCGTAGAACTCGGCCGATCGATGCACATCCGCGATGATCGCCGTAACGTGATGAAGTCCCCGAGCGTTCACGCGGTTGCTGCCTAATCCGTGGTCCTGCAGCGGTCCGCCAGGCGCATCAAATGCGCCATGCGGGCACCCATTCTCACTGAAGTTGCCGGCCCTTTCGCACACACAATCCCGAACATCACGGCCACGTCTTGGACTTTCTCACGATATCGGAGCGACCTTCCGAGCAAAAATTGGGTAGGACCGCGGTCGTTCCGTTCCTGCCTCGACGCAATCGTACAAACCACCGCGAAAATCTGCAATCAGTCTCGGCCGGCTTGACGGAAGGATGTCGATCCGAATCCTTGTACCGGGGAACGGGATCGATGACCATCGCCCTCGAGCAAACCCCGTGGCCGGCGCTCGAGCTCACGGAGATTGCCGCCCAACCCGTCGCGGCCGAGTGAGTTCGATGTCCATGCCCGACCAAAAGCCCGCGGTATCGTCGGCCGCTCCGGCGGTTTCGGCATGGGTCGCGTTCCATCATGGCGCGTTCGCCGTGATCTGGGCGGCCACCGTCGTCGCCAACGTCGGCAGCTGGATGTACAACGCGGCTTCAGGCTGGCTGATGACGGGTCTGGCGGCCGATCCGTTCACCGTCTCGATGGTTCAGGTGGCGAGCAGCCTTCCCATGTTTCTCTTCGCGCTCCCTGCGGGAGCGCTGGCCGACACCGTGGACAAGCGCCGCTTCCTGATCGGCTGCGAGGTCGTCCTGACGGTATTCGCGGCCGCCAGCGCAGCTCTCGTCTGGCTCGACCTGATGACCCCGTCCATTCTCTTGGCATTCACCTTCCTCCTTGGAGCGGGCGCGGCATTCACCGCGCCCGCTTGGCAGTCGATCGTCCCCCTGCTGGTTCCGAAGCGGGACTTGGCCGCAGCCGTGACGAGCAACGGCGTCGGCGTCAACATCAGCAGGGCCATCGGTCCGGCGCTGGGTGGCGTCGTGATCGGCGGATTGGGAATCGCCGCACCGTTCTGGATCAACGCCTTGAGCAATTTCGCGGTGATCGGAGCGCTGCTCTGGTGGCGTCCCCCCGCATCGCAAGGTGACCGGCTTCCGCCGGAGCGCCTGACCGGAGCCATGGTCGTGGGCTTCCGGCATGCGCGGTTCAATCCGGATCTGCGCGCGACGCTCGTCAGGGCGGTCGCTTTCTTCTTCTTCGCCAGCGCATATTGGGCTCTGCTCCCGCTGGTCTCGCGCAATCAGATCGCCGGCGGCCCCGAGCTCTACGGACTACTACTGGGCGCGATCGGCGTCGGGGCCGTCCTCGGCGCCTTCGCTCTACCCACCTTGAAGGGAGCGCTCGGACCCGACAGGCTCGTTGCGGCTGGGACGGCCGGCACAGCGGCGACCTTGATCCTGCTGGGGATCGCGCGTCAGCCTGCTCTCGGCATAGCCGCCTGCCTCATCGCGGGAATCTCGTGGATCGCCGTGTTGGCGAGCCTGAACGTCTCGGTCCAGGTCTCGCTTCCGGACTGGGTGCGCGGCCGCGGGTTGGCGATGTTCGTCACGGTGTTCTTCGGCGCGATGACCGCCGGCAGCGCGCTTTGGGGGCAGCTTGCCTCGAGGTTGGGTTTGCCGGAGGCCCATTTTATCGCGGCGGCCGGCGCGCTCCTTGGGATCGCGCTGACCTGGCGCTGGAAACTTCAATCCGGAGCGGGCGTGGATCTCGCGCCCTCGATGCACTGGCCCGCACCGGTCCTCGCCATCGACGCGTCGGCCGATCGCGGTCCCGTCCTGGTCACCGTCGAATACCGCATCGAACCGCACAAACGGGACGCCTTCCTGATCGCCGCCGGGGATTTGGGCCGTCAGCGCCGTCGAGACGGCGCGTATGCCTGGGACGTCTTCGAGGATGCGGCGGACAGCGGGCGCTTCCTCGAGACATTCATGGTGGCTTCGTGGCTCGAGCATCTGCGGCAGCATCAGCGCGTGACCAATGCGGACCGGATCGTTCAGGATGCGATCCGCGAATTCGGGGCCGCGACGGAGCCCAAAGTCACTCACTTCATAGCCGCCCAACGGTCGTCCGAGGCTTCCGGCTGACTCGGCGAACACGCGCCTCTAGCCCGCTGCGCGCTTCGCCCCTCGCTGCGGGGCCGCAGTCGAAGCTCTGAGGACGAGCTCCGGACGCAGGACCATGTGCCGGATTTCGTTGCTGCCGGTTTCGAAGCTCTCGACAAGCATCTTGGCCGCGTTGCGTCCCATCTCACGATGTTCGATCCTGACCGTGGTCAACGGCGGCGACACCACATCCATCAGAGGCATGTCGTTGTGACCGACGACCGATACGTCGTGTGGACAGCTGAGCCCGGCGTCCCGCAGCGCGTCGAGAACGCTCAGGGCGATCAGGTCGTTGGCGGCGACCACGGCCGTCACCGCCTTGCTTCCGATCAATCCTGCGCTGGCCGCCTTGCCTGCCTCTCGCGTATAGCGCGGCGCCTCCCGGACCACGCCTTCCAGTCCATGGCCTCGCATCGCGCGCATGAAGCCGTCGCGCCTGAGCAGACCGGTCGATGTCGTCAGCGGCCCCGCCACGTGCGCGATGCGCGTGTGCCCGAGACCGACGAGGTGGTCGACCGCCAGCCGCATGCCCATGTCGTCGTCGGACACGACCGACGGGGCGCGGTCCAGCGCTTCCGAGCGGTTGACCAGAACGACCGGCAGGCCGCGCTCGAGACAATATCCGACGAGCTCGTCATCCTGGGAAACCGTCGCCAGGATGAGCCCGTCGACACGCTGGTTGAGCAGCTTCTCGACGAACGAGACCTGCTGCGAGGGATCGTTGCCGGCGTCGGCAACGATGGGGGCGTAGCCGGCCGACGCCAGGGTCTCGGCGATACCTCCGAGGATGGGCGCGAACACCGGGTTGGTGATGTCGGGCAGCAGCACGCCGACGAGATTGGACCGACCCAAACGCAGGCTCGCAGCGAGCCGATTGGGCCGGTACCCCAGCGATGCCGCCTTTGCCGCGATGCGCCCGGCGACGTCCTCCGCGACCAGGTGCTTCTTGGTGGGATCCAGCGCGCGCGAGACCGTCGACGGGTGGACGCCCGTCGCATCGGCGATCTGTTTGATGGTCGGCGGCTGTCGATTCACCAGCGTTCTCTTCGCGTTAGACACTCCAGACCAACCATCATAACGGGCCTATTGACTCTTTGCAATCGATTGCATACACGCGTGCAATCGATTGCAGGAGCGATTTATGGCCCAAGCTCAGAGAAGCGAGGCCCCTTCGGGCGGAATCATCGAGACCAGCGCCGACGTGACCCCGGCCGTTCTGCTCGCCATGTCCAGCGCTCCGGACGCGCGGCTCCGAGAGGTGGCCGAGGCCTTCGTCAGGCACATGCACGCCTTCGCGCGGGAGGTGAATCTTTCCGAGGGCGAATTCGAGCTCGGCGTCGACTTTCTCAATCGGATCGGCCAGGCCACCCACGACAGCCACAACGAAGGCATCCTTTTCGCCGATGCGATCGGGCTGTCGACCCTGGTCTGCCTGCTGAACAACGGCAATGCCGGGCCGACCGAGACGGCCTCCGCCCTGCTGGGTCCGTTCTGGCGCGCGAACTCGCCCCGGACGGCGAGCGGCGAATCCATCGTCAGATCGCCTACCCCCGGTCCGGAGCTGTTCGTCACCTGCGAGGTCGTCGACAGCGCCGGCAATCCGGTCGAGGGCGTCGAGATCGATGTCTGGCAGTCCTCGCCGGTCGGCCTCTACGAAAATCAGGACGCGACCCAGGCCGACATGAACCTGCGCGGAAAGCTCACGACCGATGCCGCCGGGCGCTTCGCATTCAGGTCGGTGAAGCCGGCCGGCTATCCGGTGCCCACCGATGGGCCGGTCGGCGAGCTGCTGCGCGCGCAAAACCGGCATCCCTATCGGCCGGCGCACATCCATTTTCTCGGCTTCAAGCCGGGATTCAAGACGCTCATCACGCAGATTTTCGTCGACGACGATGCGCACCTGGAGAGCGACGTCGTGTTCGGCGTCACCCGCGCATTGATCGGCGACTTCCGCCGCCACGACGGCGGCCCCTCGCCGGTGCCCGGCGTTTCCGCGCCCTGGCACACGCTTTCGCACCGCTTCGTCATGGAAGCCGGCGAGGCAATCCTTCCGAAACCGCCGATCAAGTGAGATCCATGAGCATTCAACCATCCATGACCGGCAAGGTCGTTCTCGTCGTCGGCGGCGCCGGCAGCATCGGCGCCGCCGCCGCGCGGCTCTTCGCCTCTCTGGGGGCCAGCGTCGTCATCAGCCATCGCGACGAAGCCAAGGAAGCGTCCTCTGCGGCCGAGGTCGCGGCCACCCTCGCCGGAGCGGGCCACGCGGCCCTTGTCGCCGATGTCGCACAGACCGCGACGCTGACGGCGCTGCGCGGCGAGATGGAACGGCGCTACGGCCGTCTCGACGTGCTGGTGAATGCCGCCGGCTTCACCAAGCCGGTGCCCCACGCCGACCTCGACGCGCTCGACGACGAACTGATCGACAGGATGTTCGCCGTGAACTGGCGCGGGCAGTTCGCGTCCATCCGCACCTTCGCGCCCCTCCTGAAGGCGTCCGGAGACGGTCTCATCGTCTCCCTCTCGTCGATCGCAGGCAGCAACGGCATCGGCTCGTCGATCGCCTATTGCGCGGCGAAGGCCGGCATCGACGTGATGACGAAATCGCTGGCCCGCGTGCTCGCCCCCGAAGTCCGCGTGCTTGCGGTGGCGCCCGGCGTGGTCGACACCGCCTTCGTCCCCGGCCGCAGCGCGGATTTCAACGCGAAGACCGCCTCGACGACCCCGCTCAAGCGCATCGCAACCGCGGACGACATCGCCTCGGCGATCCTCGCCTGCGCCACGCAACTCGGCTTCGCCACCGGCACCACCCTGGTGGTCGACGGCGGCCGCTCGCTTTGAAGGAAAAAACCCATGCGATCTCCCCGCGACAAGGTCATCATCACCTGCGCCGTGACCGGCAATCTCACCACGCCGGAGCAGACACCCCATCTGCCAATCACGCCGGAACAGATCGCAGACGCCTGTCTCGGCGCCGCAGATGCCGGCGCGGCCATCGTGCACATCCATGTGCGTGACCCGCTGACCGGCCGTCCCTCGATGTCCCTCGACCATTACGTCGATGTTGTGGAGCGGATTCGCTCGAGCAACTCCGATCTGATCCTGAACATCACGACTGGCCCTGGCGGCCGCTTCGTGCCTTCCCGGGACGATCCGAAGGTGGCCGCGCCAGGCACCACGCTGATGGTGCCGGAGGAACGCGTCGCGCACATCGCGACGCTGCGGCCGGACATCTGCACGCTCGACCTGAACACCATGAACTCAGGCAAGGAGGTCGTCATCAACACGCCGTCGAACGTCCGCCGGATGGCCAAGGTGATCGCGGAAGCCGGCGTCAAGCCGGAGATCGAGCTGTTCGATTCCGGCGACATTGCGCTGATGCGCGACCTCGTCGCGGACGGCACGTTGCAAGGGCCCGTGCTCTGCTCGTTCGTGATGGGCGTACGTTACGGTTTCCAGCCAGGTCCGGAGACGGTGCTCTACGCCCGCGACCTGCTGCCGAACGACTCCGAATTCACGGCGATCGGCATCGGCAAGGCGGCCTTCACCTCGATCGCGCAGTCCTATCTCGCCGGCGGCCACGTCCGTGTCGGCCTCGAGGATACCGTCTATCTCTCGCGCGGCCGGCTCGCGAGCTCCAACGCGGAAATGGTGGTCAAGGCGCGGCGCATCGTCGAGGACCTCGGCGGAGCGATCGCGACCGTAGCTGAAGCTCGCCAGATCACCGGATTGCCTGCCAAGGCGCCGTCGACGCGCGCGGCGTAGGCGGTCGACATGGACGCGAGCGTCAGCAAGAGAAATTCGTCAGCCGTCATCGATGCCCGCTGCGTGCGGTTGAACGCCAAGGCGCCGGATGCGGCCTCGATCGCACCGGTGATCGAGAACAAGCTTCTGACCGGCGGGCCCGGCGACGTCGTGGTCGAAATCAAGGCGGCCGGCGTCAACCCGTCCGACGTGAAGGCCGCGACCGGGCTGATGCCCTACGCGGTGTTTCCGCGCACGCCGGGCCGCGACTTCGCCGGCATCGTGATCGACGGACCGGGCGAGTGGCTCGGAAAGACCGTGTTCGGCACCTCCGGCGACCTCGGCATCCGCCGCGACGGGACCCATGCCTCGCATCTGGTCGTCGAGGCGGCGGCGCTCGTCGAGAAACCGCCTTCGATTTCGATGGACGAGGCCGCCGGGATAGGCGTCCCGTTCGTGACGGCGATCGAAGGCCTGCGCAGGGCCGGAATGCCGAACGCCGGCGAATACGTCCTGGTGATGGGCGTCAACGGAAAGGTCGGCCAGGCCGCCGTTCAACTCGCGACCTGGAAGGGCGCGAAAGTCATCGGCGTGGTCCGAAAGGACGAACCCTATGCCGGTCACGCCAACGCGCCGGTGGAGATCGTCAACAGCGCGACGACCGACGTGGCCCGCCGCGTCCTCGAGCTCACCGACGGCAGGGGTGCGGACGTCGTCTTCAACACGGTCGGCGATCCCTATTTCCTGGACGCCCATGCTTCGCTCGCCAAGGGCGGCCGGCAGATCCTGATCGCCGCGATGGGCAAGAGCGTTCCCTTCAACATCCTCGAGTTCTATCGGGGGCGCCACACCTACGTGGGGATCGACACGCTGGCGTTCACCTCTGTCGAGAGCGGCGAATTGCTGCGCGACGTGCTGCCGGGCTTTGCGGCAGGCAAGCTCAAGCCGTTTCCGATTTCCGAGCGTGCGGTCTATTCCCTCGCCGAAGCCAAAGCCGCCTACACGGCCGTGATCGGATCGTCCCGCGACCGCATCTTGCTGCGATCGGAAGGCTGAGCCCATGCATGTCGTTCGCTTCGCCGACGCGCCGGCCTACACCGCTCCCGGACATTTCGACATGTCGATGGTGCGCCTTCAGGGCAGAGAGGCCGGCCCCTCCGACGATCTCTGGATGGGCGTCTCCGTGATCGCCCCAGGCGGCGGGACGACCCTGTCGGCCTCGCCGCAGGAGAAAATGTACGTCGTGCTCGACGGCCAGCTCGAGGTTTCGAACGGCGCCACCGAAGTCTCCCTGGGAAAATGGGATTCCTGCCGGATAGCCGGCGGGGAGAACCGCCGACTGGCCAACCGGACCAGCATGCCGAGCGTCGTGCTTCTCGTCATGCCGCTGCCGGCCGATGAGCGGCCATAAATTCAGAAACAAACAAAGGGCGGAGAACTCGATGAACACGATCGTCACGGAAAAGACCGCGAGAAAGCCGCTCTACGCCATCCTGTACGTCCAGGTGCTCGCCGCCATCGCGATGGCGGTCCTGCTAGGGCACTATTGGCCGTCGCTCGCGGTGGACATGAAGCCTTTGGGCGACGGCTTCATCAAGCTGATCAAGATGGTGATCGCACTCGTGATCTTCTGCACCGTCGTCTCCGGGATCGCCGGCATGTCCGACATGAAGAAGGTCAGCCGCGTCGGGGGCAAGGCCCTGCTCTACTTCGAGGTCGTGTCCACGCTTGCGCTCCTGATCGGCTTCATCGCGGCGCACGTTGCGACGCCTGGCGCCGGATTCAACGTGGATCCCGCCACGCTCGATGCGAAGGCGGTTGCGCAATACGCCGGCAAGGCGAAGGAGCAGACGATCGCGGAGTTCGTTCTCAACATCATTCCGAACACCGTGATCGACGCGTTCGCACGTGGAGACATCTTGCCCGTGGTGCTGATTTCCGTTTTGTTCGGCTTCGTGCTGGCCCGCCTGGGCGAGCGCGCCAAGCCGGTGCGCGAGATCATCGACGCCGGGTCGATGCTGGTGTTCGGCGCCATCAACGTCATCATGCGCTTCGCCCCCGTCGGCGCGTTCGGCGCGATGGCGTTCACGGTGGGACGCTACGGGATCGGCTCGCTGGGGCCGCTGATCAAGCTGGTCGGCCTTTTCTATCTCACGTCCGCGCTGTTCGTCTTCGGAGTGCTCGGTCCGATCGCGTGGTGGTCCGGCTTCAGCATCTGGAAGTTCCTGCTCTTCATCAAGGAAGAGATCCTGATCGTGCTCGGGACGTCCTCGTCCGATCCGGTTCTGCCCAGCCTGATGGAGAAGCTGGAGCGGCTCGGCTGTTCGAAGCCGGTCGTCGGGCTGGTCGTGCCGACCGGCTACGTCTTCAACACCGACGGCTCCTCGATCTACATGACGCTCGCGGCCCTGTTCGTGGCGCAGGCCACCAACACCGACCTCACCCTGTCCCAGCAGATCGCGATCTTCGCCGTCGCCATGCTCACCTCCAAGGGCGCGAGCGGCGTCACCGGCGCCTCCTTCATCGCACTAGTCGGCACGCTTTCCGTGGTGCCGACCATTCCCGTCGCCGGGATGGCGCTGATCCTCGGGATCGACCGCTTCATGAGCGAGGCCAGAGCCCTAGTCAACGTTATCGGCAACGGCGTGGCCACCATCGTCATCTCGCGCAGCGAGGGGGAGCTCGATTCCGCTCGCATGACGGCGGTCCTGAACGGTCAGGGAGTGACCGCCACGGCGGAAATTTCGGACGGTCTGCCGTCTCCTGAGGAGACTCCCCTCGCCGCTAGAAGCCGATCCTAGGATCCGTCGGAGCCGTCGCATGAAGTGGGCACCATTCGGTGACTACTTGCGATATGGGAACCGCTCGCCACCTCTCGCTCAGGAACTATTCACGGAGACGGAAGATGAGCGGACCTTCGGAAGCGAGCGTATGCGGCATCGATGGTTGCGGGCCGAGTGGGGATGATCGCGCCGATACGGTCATCTCGATCAGCAGATCGCCGGACTTGCAAATCGAAATCGTCTCGGACGCGATCTGTCCGTGGTGCTATGTCGCCAAGAGGAATCTGGACGCCGCCGTCGCCGAACTTCGGACGTCCTTCAGCGTGGACGTAAAATGGCGTCCGTTCGAACTCAGCCCGGACATGCCGAAGAACGGCCTCGACCGGAAAGAATATCGATCGGCAAAGTTCGGATCATGGGAGAAGTCGCAGCGCCTCGACGCACACGTCGCGGAAGCCGGAAAGGCCGCCGGTCTCGACTTCCATCACGAGCGCATGGAACGAACGCCCAACACCTTCGATGCGCACCGGCTGATCTGGTTGGCGGAACGGGAGGGAGTCCAGGACACGGTGGTCGAGGGACTGTTCGCCGGCTACTTCACGGAAGGTCGTGACGTCGGAGACCGCGAGGTTCTGACCCAGATCGCCGGCCGAGCCGGCCTCGACCGAGCCAAGGTGATGGCGTTTCTGGAAGGCGATGACGGTCGCGACGAAGTAAGGCTCATGGCTGCCACCGCATACGCCAGCGGATTCACCGGGGTGCCGACGATCCTCGTGAACGGCAACGCGCTTTTTTCTGGTGCTCGCAGCACCGAAACGATGCTTGCCGCCATGCGAAGCGCGGTCGTGTCCCAGGCCTCGCCGTCGGTTGCGGAAGTCCATCCGGATGCGGCGGGTCGATGAGGAGGCATTCGGATCAACGGTTCACCGCGCTGGCTGCCGACCGATCCGCGGGTTCTGCGTCGTGGCAGCGAGCACGGTGCAGCGCTCGAACATGGACGTCGGATGCGGCGGACCTTTTGCAGCTGGAACGAGCCGGCCGTCTCGTCCAGTATGACGGGGTAGTCGGCCGAGGCCGAGCCAAATCATGTGGCGGAAACCTTTGATGTCGAACGCGGTCGCAAGAGCAACGGTCAAGCTCCGTCTGATCGGCACCGCCCGCAGCGGGGAGGCCTTCGCGCTGCGGGACTTCCTGCAGAGAAGCGTCGTCGAATTCGACTGGATCGAATTCGGGGCCGATGAGCGGACCGACCGCGAGCTCCAGTTGGATGCTGCCGAAATTCAGCGGCTGCCGATCGTCCAACTCCCGGACGGAGCCCGGCTCTATGCCCCTTCGGTCCGCGAGCTCGCCGAGCATCTGGGGTGGGTGACGCAACCCCGCCGCCGCGAATACGACGTTTCGATCTACGGCGCAGGCCCAGCCGGCCTTTCCGCCGCAGTCTATGCAGCTTCGGAAGGCCTCCACGCCGTGGTGATCGAACGGCACGCGGTCGGCGGACAGGCCGGTTCGTCGTCGCTCATCGAGAACTACATGGGCTTTCCCGACGGCATTTCCGGCGCCGAGCTTGCCGAGCGCGCTCGGCAGCAGGCCGTGAGATTCGGCATCGAAATTCTGCTGCTGCGCGAAGGGATCAAGGCGTCCTTCGTGGACGGCAAGATCGTCGCCTGTCTCGCCGATGGCACGAAGATGGTCGCAAAGTCGAACATCTGCGCGACCGGCGTGGAATGGCGGAGACTAGGGCTGGCGGATGAAGCCAGGTTCGTCGGTCGAGGCTTCTACTACGGCGCCGGAATGAGCGAAGCCGCCCTTTGCCGGAACGAACAGGTCTACGTCGTCGGCGGCGCGAATTCGGCCGGTCAGGCCGCCATGCACCTGGCGGAGTACGCCGACCAGGTGACCATGCTCGTGCGCGGCGCGGCTCTGAAGGAGACGATGTCGAGCTACCTGTCGACACGCATCCTGTCGCATCCGAAGATCCGCGTCCGGTTCAATTCGGAGGTCTCGGAGTTGGACGGCGACGGCGCCCTCGAGGCGATCGGGATAAGGGACCGCAGGTCCGGAGACGTCGAACGCGTGTCGGCCACGCGCCTGTTCGTCGCCATAGGCGGTGTTCCGAACACGGAATGGGCAAAGGACACTCCGATCATCCGCGATTCCGCGGGCTTCCTGCTCACCGGTACCGATCTCCAGCAAGACGGCGCCTGGCCGAAGGTCTGGCCGCTGAAGCGTCAGCCCTACCATCTGGAGACCAGCGTCCCCGGCTCGTTCGCGGCCGGAGACGTCCGGCACAATTCGGTGAAGCGCGTCGCGACCGCCGTCGGAGAAGGCGGGATGGCGGTCAATTTCGTGCATCGCCATCTGGCGGAAGGTCCGTGAAGCCCGCTCGCAAAAAGTCAGAGGGTTCGGCTACGGCGCCAAGTCGATCCGGCGATGGGCTCGGCCCAGCGTTTCCGGCTCGCCGGCTGCTGGAGTTGATCGCAGACAAATGGACGCCGATCGTCATCTATTGCCTTTCACGGGGGCCCGTCCGATTCGGTGAACTTCACCGGGGCATCACCGGCATCTCGAAGAAGATGCTGATCCAGGTGCTGCGTCGGTTGGAATCCGATGGCCTCGTCGACCGCAAGGTCTACGAGCACATACCGCCGCGGACCGAGTACACGCTGACCACTGCGGGTGAACGGATACATGAGCCGATCGCCGCCATATGCCGCTGGGCCATGAAGAATGATTCCTTGCTCGAGCAGATCGAGCGAAAGCGTAAAAGGTTCTCCGAAAAGACCGGTGCCGGCGCGTCCTAGCGCATGATGCCGAATGACACCGGACCGACGTCCAGTTGGTCCAGATGCCCGCGAAGCAGGCGAGCGGACGGGTCTCGTCGAGCGCGAACCAGATGTCACCGCCATCATTCTTGTTGAATTCGCTGAACGAGTTGAACGGCACCACGCAACGGTTCTCGACGCCGAGCCATAGGGTCCAGTGTTTGCTCTTCACGTTGCGGATGTTGGTCGTGCCGGAGTCCGGCTCCATCCGAAGCAGCTGCTTGAAGTCGACCGGGTTGCCTTTCGCCTCCATTTTCGCGGCGCGCTTCTTGGTCGCATCCAGCGGCGCCTTTCGACGACGCCAGCAGAGCGCTCTGGAGGTCCGCGCCGACGAATGGGTCGGATCGGGGGCCGGCATCTGCTAAGCCCGCGTTCAGGGCTAAGCGCGATGCCCCCCGTCTACGGCCTCAAGTCCTCGCTGGTGAGGCTCAAACCACCCGCAGAGGCCCTCCAGCCAGACTGCCGCGTGCGCAGCAACGTTTCTGCAGTGCGCTGGTCGATACCGACACGTTCGTCGTGGTCACCAAGGAGGAGCTCGAGAACGTCGCCCTGGAATTGACCCGAACGATCGAGATCGACGAGTTCGTCGACCGCAGCGACCGATCCACGGTGCCTGATCCGCCCCTTACCTCGTCTGGACGGCAAGGTTGGCGACGACGCCTTCGCGCTGATCCGAGACCATTCGGGAGATGGACAAGGTTGCGATCGGGCGCCGGGTGCTGACCAGCCGCGAGCACATCATCGCCCTCGAGCCGCCGGACAAGGGCGCTGCTGCGCTACCCCTACGAAGTGCGGGACCCGAAGGAATATTTCGACGAGATCGAGGACGTCACCAAGAACTCGACCTAGCCAGGCACATCGTCGACCAGAGGTCCGGATCATTCGAGCCCGACAAATTCGAGGACCAGTACGAACACGGCGCTGCTCGACCTCATTAACCAGAAGCGCGCCGGCAAGCAGATCGTGCCGAAGGACGGCCGAAAAGGCGAGAACGTCGTCGATCTGGTGGACGCGCTACGCAAGAGCATCGGCGGCGCGGCGGCCGAGACGAAGACGACCAGCAAGCCGGCCAAGAAAGCCGAAAAGCCAGCGGGCCGGCCAGAAGGAGATGGTGATGCCCATTGCCGGCAAGAAGCCGGCCAAGGAGTCGGCCTCCAAGAAAACGGGACAGAAGTCTCACCGAAGATCCGCCTGACGGTTGCGCGAATCGTCCGAATTGCCTTTCTTGGGCAATTCACGATTGCGGGTGATCGGATGCCTTCCCAGAAGGTTGTAGACCAGGTCCGGCAGATATTGGAAGCCGGGAAGCTGGAGCCGTACATCCGGCACATTCGCTTTCCCCGCTACAAGAACCTTGCAAGCAATTTCCGCATCGATTTCTCGTTTCCCATCACGGCGCTCGTGGGGCCGAACGGCACGAACAAGAGCTCGATACTCGTGGCTCTGCAGGGTGCGCCTAGGGACCGCAGTCCCAGTCAATATTGGTTTTCCACGAAGATGGATCCTATCGAGGAGACGGGAGACCTGCCCAACTCGCTCGTCTACGGGTACAAGCGTGTCGACGAAGATGAAATCGCGGAGGTTCTCAAGGTCAGGATCGCCGACGCGGATGATCCGGACCTGTGGGAGACATCCCGTCCGATCAGGCGCTTCGGCATGGCTCCCATCGAGCAGGTCGAAGGAGAGAAACGGAAGACCCGACAGGGTCCGATCGTGAAGCCGGTCGTCTATCTCGACTTCAGGCAGTCTCTCAGCGCGTACGACAAGGTGTTCTACCACAGCGAACCGCGCCAAGGCTCGTCGCTGAATCAACGCAAGGCGCTGATCCGGTCGCGATCGGCACCTTTGCTTTCGGCGATAACGAGCTCCGCGAAATCCTCCTTTTTCGCGAGGATCGAACGGATCAGGGAAAAGACGAACGGCAAACTCGGCCAGGCGGAAGTGGCCGCGATCTCCCACATCCTTGGTCGCCGGTATTCGTCGATCCACTGGATCCGTCACTTCTTCTTCGGGGTCGACGGCTTCACCTGCGTGTTGCACACCGAGGCGCTCAACTATTCGGAAGCTTTCGCCGGTAGCGGCGAGTTTGCCGTCGTCCGGCTCGTGGTCGACGTCATGAACGCTCCAGAGAGGTCCTTGATCCTTCTCGACGAACCCGAAGTATCGCTTCATCCGGGTGCTCAGGAAAAGCTGATGGATTTCCTGTTCGACCAGGTGAAGGCCAAGAAGCATCAGATAGTGATGGCGACGCATTCGCCGGCATTGATACGTCCCTTGCCGTCCGGGGCGATCAAAGTCATGGCCGCCGACCCCCGTACCGGCCGGATCGAGATCATCTCGCAATCGGCCTCGCCGGCGGAGGCATTTTACCACATCGGCGAACCCCTACCCGGGAAGAAGACCATCCTGGTCGAAGACGGCCTGGCGCGCGACATCATCCTCAAGGTCATACGGGCGAAGAACAACGAGGCCTTCCAGCAGCAATTCGACGTGCGGCACGGCACCGGCGGCAGCAAGACGATCTGGGCGCACCTTCTTCCGACCTATGCCGCGGACGACAGGGACGATGTTCTCGTCTTCTTCGACGGCGACGAGAGACCCGCGGATCCACTGCCCGATCCCGGCCAATTCGGTCCGGCACAGGAAGCGGAGCTCGAGGCGAAGCTGAAGTCGGTCGCGGTCGTCGACATCAACTTCAACGTCGATGGCGGGGACGCAGGCGCCAACGCGGCGCAAGAGTGCGCCGCACGGCGAAAATTTATCAAATGGGCAAGACGAAACGTGAAGTATCTCCCGACCAACGAATACCCGGAAGAATTTCTCTGGAAACGGATGGCTCCAGACGCTAAATCCAACTCTATTCCCGATGATCCGGATTACAAGAAGCGGTTCGATCTCCTCGCGCGCGTCGAACTTGGCCGCAATACTGCTCTGGACACGGTGGTATCGGCGGATATTTTGCAGACCCAGCAGCGACGCGTCGCGGATTTGAGCATGGAATTGCCCGAAATGCAGGAGTTGGCCGCGGCGCTCGAAGAGTTCGCGGCCCGATGACCGAAACGTTCAAGGTCTTTGACTTCTTTTCGGGGGCCGGCGGCACATCCCAAGGGTTGGCCGATGTGGGAATGGAGATCGTCTTCGGTTTGGATTTCGATCGCGATTCCGCGAAGACCTTCATGCAGAACATGCGTCCGCGGATGTTCATCGAAGACGATATCCAGAAACTTTCCGTCGAAATCCTCAAGCCGCTGTTCGACGACTTGTCGGGACCTGTCGTCTTCAGTGGTTGCGCGCCTTGTCAACCATTCTCGAAGCAAAATCGGTCCTCCCGGGCAAAAGACCCTCGTCGCAATCTTCTCGGGGAGTTCGCGCGTTTCGTCGAACGTTGGAAGCCGGACTTCGTGGTGGTCGAGAACGTGCCGGGCCTGCAGCGCATTCGCACGCCGAATGGCCCGCTGGAACGTTTCAGACGCACCCTGACCCGAGAGGGATACTCGCACGTCGTCGACGTCCTGCCGGCGCTCTGGTTCGGTGTGCCGCAGGTTCGAGAGAGATTGATCCTCATTGCTTCGAGGAAGGGGATTCCTACGCTCCCGACGCCGACCCACGGTGAAGGGTTGTTGCCGTTCGCGAGTGTCTCGGACGCCATCCGCGATCTGCCGCCACTCGCCGCTGGCGAAATCGATCCGGACGATGGCGACCACCACGCGGCCTGTCTTTCGCCAACCAATCTCGCTCGCATCCGCGCGACTCCCGTCGGCGGCGGACGTGAATTTTGGCCGAAGAAGCTTTGGTTGGACTGCCATCGTGGCCACCGAGGTCATTCCGACGTCTACGGCAGACTTTCGTGGGATCGGCCGGCGGCCAGCTTGACGACGCGCTGCATCAGTCTGTCGAACGGCCGATTTGGCCATCCAGAGCAGCATCGCGCCATTTCCGCGAGGGAGGCTGCTTGCCTGCAGACCTTTCCGAAGACCTATCGGTTTTTCGGCAGCCTGGAGTCGCGGGCCCGCCAGATCGGGAACGCCGTGCCGCCCAAGATGGCGCAAGCCATCGGCAAGGCGATCAGTAGACACGCGATCGACGGATATCCGGGCGGCTCATAGATGTCGCAGCGGCCTTCTCGAACTCGGCAATCTTGTGCGTATCTGTCGAAATTGAAAATGTGCGCCCATCCTTCGCGAGGAGGCGGCCTTTCCTCGGTCGATTAATTCCTCGCGCTCGGTCATGCGTCGAACCAGGTCAACGCGCTCTGGAAACTGATGATCATCCTCACCAACGGCGACGAGACCGACCCGGTCAAGGAGCGGCTCGAGAGCGCTCAGACGCAGGTGTTCGTGCGGCTCGCCATCGGCGCGATGCGCGAGGCATGGCGGCTCGTGGAGGAGCGCTTTCTGAAGAGGCCGATAGGCCGCGAATTCATTCCGCTTTTGGATCCGCCGGCGGCAGATGCGCTCGAAAAGCTCAAGAAGCGGTTCGGGAAGCTGAACCGCATGGCGATCATTCGCAACAACTACGCATTCCATCATCCCGAAACCGACGAGATCGAGACCGCCTTCGAAAGGGCCGCGGCTGCGGAGGAAAGCGAAGTCGCCGACTGGGCGATCTATTTCAACAACGCGCTGCTGAACACGTTCTTCTTCGTGTCTGATTTCGTGCTGGTGCATGGCATGGCAAACGCTCTACCTGAAGCCGACGCGAACGAGGCCCTTCACCAACTTCTCGGCGAGATGGCGCCAGTGGCAAATGACCTCTCGGAATTCACTTTCGGCTTCGCAGCGGCCATTTTCAGGCGATACGTCGGTGACGAAATCACCATGTCGCTTGTGGCGCGAGTGAAGGATGCGCCAGACATAGACAGCATCCGGTATCCATTCTTCGTGGAGACGCCCGGTCTCCGAAATGGTTGACGGGATGGCCGCGAGTTCAACGTTCGATCCATCCGTGCACCGCCGAATCCACTGCGGGCGGCCCGAGCGGATTGGGCGTCCTTAGGGTACCCATCGTTTTTCGCCCCGCGGCTTCTTCCAGCCGAGTGCCTTGGCCACGGTCCGCTCAACGAACTGCCATACCTTCTCGTCGTTGCTGGAAGCCGCTTCTTTGGCCGCCTCGATCAGATCGGTCTGCATGTACACCAGCAGGGCCTTTCTTAGGTCGCGACGCTTCGATTCGGTCGGCTTCTTCGCCTCCGTCGTTCCCGTCTTTGCAGTCTTTGCCGCCTTCGGCATGCCGTCGCATCCCTTCTGGATCCGACCAAAGACTAACAGCAGTGCGGGGCGGTGCTAAGGGGCGGTAACCATAAAGCTGTTGACTGCGCGCAATACGGACGTCAAATAGATATCTGATGGATATCTATTAGATATCTAAATGATGATTTTTTCCTTGACTTTTGCGGGCTTTTGTGATTTTCTCCGCGCACCGCACGCTCATCAACTACATGGGAGAATTTGCTGCCCCCTCGGTTGGCACCGCGCTACCCGCGCGTGGCGACCGCGGTTCGCCGTTTTCATTCGACGATATCAGCGAGGTCAGAATGCAGAAAAACCTATTCATCGGTTTCAAGGCCAGCCGGGCGATTCCCATCCACAACACTCTCACCCGCGATCTGCTTATCCAGTCGACCTTGGACGGCGACGTCCGTCGGATCGAGTATCAGAACAGCGTGATCATGGACGAGCGCATCGTGTCCGCCTACGGCATCATCGTGGAGCGCTTCGACGGCCGCTATGCGGTCGATATCGTCGATGCCCGACCGGCTAACGACCCGTCGTCCGAAGCGCTGGTCCAGCTTGCCTTCGCCCGCAAGTGCCACGGCGTCATCGAACTCCGCAGCGCCGACATCCGCACCGAGCCGCACTGCTCGGCGGCCCGCGAGGTGTGGAGCCACCGCACCGTCCGCATGCATCCCGACGACCGGGCAGAGATCCTCGAGACTCTCGAACGCGAGGGACCGGTCGGGCTCGGCCAGCTCATCGGGTCGGTCGCAACGCGCGGCGATGCCCGCGCGCTGATCTTCGCGCTCGCTTCCGAGGGCGCGGTCGAGCTGGATCTGCGCGGCGGCATCACCTACGACCTCATCGTGCGGCCGGGTCACACGGTGTTCGCCGCCGGCCTGCGCGCAAACGGCGCATAGCTTCCCACTGCATCGGCAGAAGCGCTCACCGCGCGGCCAAGCGTCGCGCGGTGAGCGCTTTGCCGCGTCGGTACTTTTGGAATGCCAAGCGAGCGGAGAATCCTTGGAAACCGCTCCTTTGAATTTTGATTTACCGAGTTTTTTCGCCAACCGACGACCGCCGGGCCGCGAGGCCCGTGGCCGGGTCGAAGGGCGGGGCCGCGCGCTCTTGCCCCCCGGGCTCGGCATCGGCCCGACGCAGACCAAGCCGCACCATGTCGCCGCCTAGTCCTCTCCACCGAAGTCAGGAGCGCCGATGAGCAAGGCCAAGAAAACAGTGAAGGCGAAGAAGACCAGCGGGCGCAGGCATGTCGCCGCCGAGGCCGATCCCGATCTCGATCTCGATCTCGATCAGTCGGCTGCGGAAGAGGAGGAGGAAGCAGAAACCCCGATGCCGGTCCAGCGGCCGGATCCCGGCCGATGCCTGGCGGAGGCGGCGGTGCGCGCGGCAGCCGGCGACGACCTGATGAACCGGCTCAACGGCGGCGAGCCGCTCGTCGCCGTAGTGCGCGCGCCGACGTCGGCGTGGGTGAAGCAGATCGAGGCATGCTTCAAGCGGCTCACCTTCCGGGTCCTCGTCATCGGGCGCGACGGCAGCGACCGCGCGCGGCACAAGGCGGACGTCGGCAACGAGGGTGTGGCCGAAGCGCTCGCGCAAGGAAAGTCCGTCGTCGGAATCGCGACGTCGCCGGCGCTGCTGCCGAGTTCGCTGGTCGCCGGCTCCGATGTCGCGATCGACGTCGATATCGACGGCGGCGTCGTCAACGATGCGATCGCCCGCTTCGTCGGTGCTCCGCCGCGGCCGCCCGCGGTCGAAGGACTGGGAGGCCTCGATTTCGCCGACATCGTCGTGAGCTTCCGCGCGGACTCGAGCGCGGCCGAGATCGTCGCGAGGGTGAGGCGCGCCGCGGACCGCCGGACCAGCCCGCGGCAGGACAGATTGCCCAAGTTGGTCGATGCCGTGGAATTCGGAGAGGCTCGCGATTTCGGATTATCCTTAGGAAGGGATGTCGCCGAGTACCGGGCAAAACGCCTCAAATGGGCGGAAATCAGCGGATTAGCCAACTGCGTGTTCGCCGGCGACCCCGGCCTCGGCAAGACTTTTTTCGCGCGGATCCTTGCGGAGCACCTCGGCGTGCCACTCATCGTGGGGTCGATGTCTGAAATTTTTGCAACTACAGCGGGATATTTGGATTCCGTCGTGAAGGGCGTCCGCGACCTGTTCCTCCGGGCCGAAGCGGCGAAGGCGGCACTCTTCCTGGACGAGCTGGATGCTCTACCCTCGCGTGTAAATCTTGATTCACGACACCTTGCATGGTGGGCGCCTGTGATCGCGGAGTTCCTTCTTTTGCTGGATTCGGCAACGAGCTGCAATCAGGAAATGCGTTTCGTCTGGGCCGCGACCAACCACGTCGACCGGCTCGACCCCGCCCTGATCAGGCCCGGCAGGCTCGACCGCGTCATCCATTTCAGGCCCCCCGGTCCCGAGGGGATCGCGTCGATCCTGCGGCATCACCTGGACGGCGACCTCGCTGGCACCGACCTCGCCGTGATGGGCCGGCTCGGTCTCGGCCGCACGCCCGCCGAGCTCGCGGCCGTCGTGAAGGTGGCTCGGCGCGCGGCGCGCGCCGGAAAGCGCGTGCTTACCCACGACGATCTGGTCGAAGCGCTGATGCCGAAGCTCGACGTCGATGTCGCGACGCTGCGGCGCATCGCGGTCCACGAAAGCGGGCACGCCGTCGTCTGCCTGGCGCTCGGCATCGACGAACTCGTCGTCGTCGAGGCCATCGGCAGCACCGGCGCGTGGGGCCGCACGCTGATGCGCCACCGGGAGGGCATCGAGACCCGCGCCGTGGTCGAGGGACGCGCCACCGTCAACCTGGGCGGCCGCGCGGCGGAGGCCGTCGTCTACGGCGGGGACTGTTCGGCCAACGCGGGCGGAGACGTGTCGAGCGATCTGGCCCTCGCGACCCGCGCCGTCTGCGGCCTCAGGGTCAGCATGGGCCTCGGCAACGGCCTGGCGTACCTTGCCGATCCCACGAACGCGACGGCGCTGCTGCGCACGGACCCCGTTCTGCGCGCGGCGGTCGAGGCGGACCTGAGCCGGCTCCACGCCGCCGCCGCAGACATCGTCGCGAGCCACCGCGGCGCGCTCGACGCCATCGCGGACGCGCTGGTCGCACGGCGCCACCTGTCGGGCGAGGAGGCGCGGGTCCTGTTCGACGCACACCGCCCGAGCGGCGGCCGCTCCGCCCTCTGACGCCGTCCGAACCTCGACGATCCTCCCGCGAACATGACGGAGAAAAGCATGACGAATCCTTCGATGCCGACGTCCTCGATCATCCACCGCCCTCTCGGCGGCCTGACCGGCTACCGGCTGGTCTACGACCGCGCGAGCAGGGCCGTGGTCCACGCCTTCCCGCTCGCGGATCTGGCCGCCGTCGCCGCGACCGGCCTTCTCGCCGGCGCGGGCGCGTACGTGCTGACCGACGGCGCGACGGCCTACATCGGCGAATCCAGCCGCCCGTCGCGCCGCCTGGCCGACCATGCGGCCGATCCCGCCAAGGGATTCGCACGCGAGGCATTCGTGGTGAGCGGCGAAGCGGGAGCGTTCGACAAGTCCGTCGCGGTCGACTTCCAATACCGGTTGACCAGCCTGGCGCTCGCGACGGGCGCGGTCGCGCTCGCCAAGGGCGTCAATCCGGTCGAGCCGGCGCTGTCGCCGGCGGACCGCTCGACGCACGACCGCATCTTCGACGACGCGCTGCGCCTCCTCCACGATTCCGGCTGCCCGGTCTTCCGCGCGCCGCCGCCCGCGGTCGTCGAACCGGACGAGCCCCCGCCGCCGCCGGGCCCGGCGACCGAGGCGAACGGCGACGAACGCGACGGCGGCCCGCTGACCATCGACGTGTCGACCGTGCCGCTCGGCGCCGCGGAGTTCGGCCTGCGCTACCTCGGGCTCTGGGCGCGGGGCTACGCCCACGGCGACAGGTTCGTCGTGGCCGCCGGCTCCGAGGTCAGGAGCCAGCCGAACGACAGCGTCGACAGGCTGACGAAGCGGCGTCACGACCAGTTGCTCGGCGCCGGCGTGCTGACGGCGATCCCCGGCGTCGCCGACCGCCTGCGCCTCGTCGTCGCCGTGGCGTTTCCGACGCAGTCGATCGCGGCCAAGACCGTCTGCGGCGCCCACACGCCTGGCCGCTGGCTGCCGCTCGAACCCGCCAAGGCGGTTTGGCTCGACGCCTGACGATGAACGAGTCCGATCGTCGCTAGAGCAGACCGGAGAGAGCATGGCACCGAAGCAGCAAGGCATCGCCCGCCCCAATCGGCCGGAGCCCTCGGGGCGAGCCGGCCCCGCCTGAGAGCAGGTCGGCGCTCCGCGCCTCATTCGGATCCGCCGAAAATCCGATCGCTCCGCGCACGCGAAGCGGAGCGCAGGCCGACCGGCACCGTGTTCTCCTCCATTTTTCGAATCCTTCGATTTCCGACCGCTCGACCGAACCTGAGCATGGCCGCTCCGGACACCGTGGCGGTCCCCGAACGAAACCTTGAACCGCAGCGACCTCGCCGGAGCCCTCGGAGGCGAGGGCCGGGCGGCTCGCCGAAGGAGGCAATTTTGAATCCTTACGTCGACGACCATCTGCGCGAAACGCTGCGCCAAGGATTCGGTGACCGGCCGACCGTCGGATTCGCCGAGGCCGCCAAGCTGTTGAATTTGGACACAAAATCTCTGAGGAGGTTGGTACAGTCCGGTCGGGTCCCGTTCAGGACGGTCGGAAGCGGCCGACGCAGGCTGCGACGCGAGTTCACGGTATCCGACCTCGAAACCTTCTACGCCGACGCGGCGACGCGGACGGTGCACACCACCGGTGTGCGCCGAGCCGAGAACGTGCGCGTCCGTCCTCGCGACGCCGGCGGCGGAAGCTTCGTGGCCCGCTTCGAAACCGAAACTAGACAGGAGAAGAAGTAGCATGAACGCGCTTAGCCAAACCGACTTCGGCGCCACGACGGCACTGAATCTCGTCCTACGGGGACGCTTCTACCACTACGACATCATGGTCGACGGCCGCAGGTGCGCGGCTCGACCAAGTGCGTCGACATCGCCGAGGCGGCCATCTTGGTGCAGCGGATCAAGACCCGCATGCTCCGGGAAGCGGCCGAGCGCCGCGAGGCCGGCGCCCCGGTCGACGCCACGTTCGACGCCATCGCCGACGCCTGCTGGCAGGCAATCAAGTCGACGCTGCGCACGTCGGGCGAGCGCCCGTCGATGCGCGCCCGACGCCGCGAGTTCCTCCGCGTGGTGCTGGCGTTCGGGCCCGAGACCATGGGCTCGCGGATGGACTATCGCAAGTTCGTCGAGGTCCGCGACCGCCTGCTGACCGAGCCGGCGCCCGCGCGCAAGCGCGGCCGCCCGCGCAAGAGCGGCGGCAAGGGGATGATGCCGAAGAGCATCAACAATCTGCTGCGGGTGGCGTGCCGTATCTTGACCTTCGGCGCGACGCGCATGGGCCTGTCGCTGCCCGATCGCCCGCTGCCGCCGTACACGGATCTCCTGCTGGTGGTGACCCCGCGGTCGAGGTACCTGCGCGAGGGGTCAGAGCAGCAGCGCCTGCTGGCCTTGCTCGATCCCGACCTCGCAGACGTCATCCGCTTCGCGCTGGAAACCGGCCTGCGCTGGAACGAGCTGGCCGGGCTCGCGTGGGACGACGTCGACGTGGTCGAGGAGTCGGTGACGGTCTACCTGAAGGGCAAGGGGCACGATCCGATCCCGCACACGACGTTCCTGTCGGAGACGGCCTTGCAGATCCTCGACCGCCGTCGCGCGAAGGCGCAGTCGCAGTACGTCTTCACCACGAAGGCCGAGGCCGAGACCCGCTGCGACGACATCGTGTATCCGGCGGGGGTGGAGGTGCCGTGGACCTACAACCGCATGCACCGTCAGCTCGCGCCGGCACTGCGGGAGGCGGGCATCGAGGATTTCGGATTCCACGATCTGCGCCGGACGGCGGCCCGCCGGCTCTGGCTCGACTCCAACATCGAGGTGGCGGCCGCCTTCCTGGGCCACCGGGATACGAAAACCACGCTTGCGTATCTCGGGTTGACGCCCTCCGACGTGCATGCCGCCCAGCGCCAGCGCGCGCTGCAGCAGGCGCGCCGCCAGGCCGAGATCCGCAAGGCAATTGACGAGGGCCGGCCGGTGCCGGAGCTCGAGGACAAGCGCATCGCGCGCATCAAGGCCCAGTTCGTGCACGACGAGAAGCTCGCGGAGGCCCGCAAGGCGCGCCGCGCGCAGGAGCGCCGGCGCCCGCCGGCCGGCGCGCCGGACGCCTGATGTCAGCGCCGGCGGGCCCGCCAGCGGTAGAGCTCGCCGACCTTCTCGACCCCGCCGTCCTCCGGGACCGCCGCAGCCGCGGCGGTCCCTTTTTTCTTGTTCGGTCGGGATCTCTCCTCGGCGTAGCGGGCCGCCTCCCGGCGCAGCGCATCTGCCAGGAAGCCCTTGCGTACGGCGAGGTGGGCGTCGCCGTGCGCGGCCTCGAGCTCGGGCGCCGACAGCTCGGCTCCCCCGGCCTCGCGCAGCGTCTCCTTGGCAGCCGCCAGGAAGAGCTCCTCGAAGCTGTCCCCGCCGGGGCGCCGCGGCTTCGTCTCGCCGGCGAACCACCATTCGGCGCCGATCATGACCATTTGGCTGCCCTTCAGCGCGGCGACGACCAGCGCGCGCGCCGCGCTCTCCTTCAGCGGGTAGGTGGTCGGCGCATGGAAACGCGCAAAGATCTCGTGCGAGCGCGCAGGCCGGCCGCGGTCGCACAGGAAGACCGCCACCGCCCGGGCAAACGGGGGGTTCGCGGCGCCCTGGTGGTCCGCCTGGCGGACCCGTCTGCGCTCGGGGGCACCAGGCCGCCCGGTGCCCTCCAGGGCCGCCCGCAGGTGGCCTGCGGCGGTCGAAAGATCTGGCGCGGCATCGGTCCTCGCCTCTGCTTCGGCTCGCCTCCGCAGGCCGTCGGCGTGGGCTTGGCCGAGGCGCTTGGCCACGCGGCCCAGGCGCTCGTCGGCGACCTCCTGGCCGGCCGTGGCGACCATGCTGCCCCCGGGACCGGGCTTTGCCTTGCGCGGCCGGCCGCGCGCGGCGGGCGGCGGCCCTGCGGGGACCGGCGTCGGGACGGCCGGCGCCGGCGGGGCTGGCTTCGGCGGGGCCTGCTGGGACTGCAGCACCTGCTGGGCCTGCTGGGCCGGCGGCGAGGCGCCGGCGGCGCGCGCCGCCTGCCAGTCGGCGAAGAACCGGCCGAGCCGGCCATGGGTGTCGGTCAGACGCTCGCGCATGTCCGCCACGGTGACGAGGTCCGGCCCGCCGCGCTCGCGCGCCAGCATGTCGGCGACCGCATCGACGCGCGCGCGCGTCGCCTCGGGCAGTGCGGCCGTCTTTCCGGGGAAGCTTTCTGGCATCGGCGGCGAGCATGCCGGCGAAAGGTTGACGCCGCGTTTGCCGGATTCGCCGGCGCCGTGCCGCGCGCGGGCGCTCCCGCCGCGCGCTGCGCGTTTTCCCCACAGCGTCGGCGGGCGCATCGGATTCGCTTGCCCAGCAGGGACTCGCGCTCGCGCGCGCTTCGCGGTTAACTCACGCAGTCCGTTAACCGCGCGCGCGCGCGAGGCACTTCCTGGTTTTCTACCCCCAAAAAATGGCGTTTCCCGCCAGCACCTTGTCGGACCAGCCCGAAACTCAACCACAGGACTAATTAGGGAACGAAGGGGACGGTGCGGGACCGATGGGGATTTAATCCGCCTCTAAATTCCCCACAGTGGGCCCCCGGGGGCCCCCACCTCGGCGACCTCCTCGACGCTTGCGCCGGCTTCCTCTGAGCCCCCACCTCGCCGAGGGCAAAACCCCTCCGGGGCGCTGAAGGCGCCCAAAGAGAATATTATTCTACTTTTCTGTTTTACCGATTCCGCCTCGAACGGGCGCGCAAAGTCCCTTTTCCGGGCTGCCGCCGACCCCCGCCGAAGCACAACGCTCCAAGGATTCATATTCCGACCGATCCGCCCGCGCGCGTCGACCGCGGCCGCGGTCCTCGCCATCGGCACCTGCACTACCGGTACGACAACGGTCGGATATCGAATCCTTGCTTTTTGAAGGGTCCGTTCCGACATGATGGTCCGCTCCGGCACGGGCGGCGATGCTGGAGAATGCGTCCCAAAAACGCGAGGCAGGCCCGACCGAGAAAAGGTCGCGCGCGACTCACCGCCGATCGGCCTAATGTGATCCGGGTCCGCCCGGTCGGACCATTTCGGCGAGAGAACTCGCCGCTTGGCCCAGGAGGGCGTGAATGGCGTTGAAGGCGGTCTTCGTCGGCATCGATCGGCACCGCAGTCCCGACGTACCCGAACTCGGCGGCGCGAAGCGCGACGCGACCGCGCTGTGGGCGCTGTTCACGGATTCCGTACCCGGGCTCGCTTCCCGCCTCCTCGTCGACGAGCAGGCGACGCTTCCGGAGGTAGGGGATGCGATTGTCGGCACTCTGAACGCCGCCGACGCCGACGACATCGTGATCGTGAGCTTCGCCGGACATGGGTCTCCGGACGGCAGTCTGGTCCTGTACGACACCGAACCTTCGGATCTCTCCGGCACAGCGCTGTCGATGACCGTGCTGGCCGAGGCGTTCCGGACCAGCAAGGCCAAGGTCGTCCTCTTCATTCTCGATTGCTGCTTCAGCGGCCACGCCCCGGCCCGCGTGCTCGAGACCGCGGCCAGGCCACGCAGCACCCTCGCCCTGACCGGCATCTTCGGCGAGGGCCGGATCCTGCTCGCAGCCTGCGCGCCGACCGAGTCCGCGTGGGAACAGCCGGGCACCGGCCACGGACTTCTCACCTACGCCACCATCCAAGCGATGACCGGAAGCGCGGGCGCGCCCGTCAGCTTCCCTGCGGTGGCCGACGAGATCATACGGCTCGCACGCGTCGAGGCGACGCGGATCGGCGTGACTCAAACGCCGGCGTTTCTCGGCAGCGTCCAGGGAGGACTGGTTTTCCCGGCTCTGGTGCGCGGCGCGAACTACGCCGCGGCGTTTCCGGCCGTGCCGGTGCACCGGATCACGGGCTCGTTCGCGGAGCTCGCCGGCGCCGGCTTGCCGCAGGAGATCGTCGACCAGTGGAGCGCGACTTTTCCAGCCGGCTTGAACGCCCTGCAGATCAAGGCGGTGAACCAATTCGGCGTGCTGGATGGCAAGTCGCTGCTCGTCGTCGCTCCGACCAGCAGCGGCAAGACCCTCGTCGGCGAACTTGCCGCCATCCGCGCGGTCGCCGCCGGCAAGAAGGCCGTCTTTCTGCTGCCGTACCGCGCGCTGGTGAACGAAAAATTCGAAGACTTCAGCGCACGCTTCGCGCCGGCCGGCCTTCGAGTCGTCCGCTGCAGCGGCGACGCCTCCGACGGCGTCGCGCCGGTACTGAGCGGTCGGTACGACCTCGGCTTCTTTACCTATGAGATGTTCCTGAACCTTGCGCTTTCCTCGCCGCACCTGCTCAACCAGCTCGGTCTGGTCGTGCTGGACGAAGGGCAGTTCATCACGGATCCCACGCGCGGCATCACCGTCGAACTGATCTTCGCACTGCTGCTCCGCGCGCGGCAACGAGGCATCGATCCCCAATTGGTGGTCCTGTCCGCGGTCATCGGCAACCTCAACAGTTTCGACCGCTGGCTCGATCTACCGTTGCTAACCTCGCGCGACCGTCCCGTTCCGCTGATCGAGGGCGTGCTGGATCGGCGCGGCACTTTCCAGTTCGTCGATGTCGACGGCACCACGAAGACGGAGACCTTGATCCCGACCGGGCACATCGTCCAACGGCGCGACAAGCCGAGTTCGCAGGACGTGATCGTGCCTCTCGCCAAGCAGTTGGTCGCCAAGGGCGAGAAGATCATCGTCTTCCGCAACACGCGTGGTCCGGCACAAGGATGTGCGCGCTATCTGTCGAAGGAGCTTGGTCTCCAGCCCGCGACCGACGTCCTCTCCGCGTTGCCGACGCAGGATCTGACGGCCGCGTCGCAGGATTTGCGCAACTGCCTCGCAGGAGGCACCGCCTTCCACAACACGAATCTGCTGCGGGCCGAACGCGAAGCCGTAGAGCGTGGATACCGCGCCTTGAACGGGCAAATCCACGTGCTCGCCGCCACCACCACGCTCGCCGCCGGCATCAACAGCCCGGCCTCGACGGTCATTCTCGCGGAGAACGAGTTCGTCGGCGAGGACGGGCGCCCCTTCACGATCGCCGAGTACAAGAACATGGCCGGCCGCGCGGGACGGCTCGGCTACAACGAGATCGGCAAGGCGATTATCCTTGCGGATACGCCGGTCGAGCGGGCGCAGCTATTCCAGAAATACGTGCTCGGCAGGCCGGAAGACGTCACTTCTTCGTTCCAGCAGCGCGACCTTCCGACCTGGATCCTCCGGCTGCTCAGCCAGGTCCGCGGCGTGCGCGCCGAAGAAATCCCGGGGCTGCTCGCCAACACGTTCGGCGGCTACTCCGCGTCTCTGGCGAATCCGCACTGGATCCGGCATGTCGAGAGCGACGTCGCATCGCTCGTCGACCGATTGCTGCAGGCAGGCCTTGCCGAGCGCGACGGCGACCTGATCCGTCTGACGCTGCTCGGTCGCGCCTGCGGATCCTCCTCGCTCGCTTTCGAGTCCAGCCTGCGCCTGATCGAGTTGATGCGTCAGCTGGACATCGCGCGCACGGACCCGGTCAGGGTGCTCGGGATCGTCCAGGTGCTTGCCGAGATGGACGCGATCTACACGCCCGTCATGAAACGCGGGCGCGCCGAGGGCATCCGCGCCAGCCAGGTCGGACAGCGCTTCGGGGCCGACATGGCGCACTTCCTGCAGCGCTATTGCGACGGCGAGTTCGAATTCCTGGCGAGGTGCAAGCGCGCCGTCATCCTGTACGACTGGATCGAAGGCGTCCCCGTCGACGAGATCGAGCGGCGCTACACGACGATCCCTTTCCAAGGCGCCGTCAGCTACGGCGACATCGCCCGGATAGCGGACGGTGCCCGCTTCCATCTTCGATCGGCCCACCAGATTTTGTCGGCCCTTTTCCCTTCGCATCCAGACTTTCTGCTCGCGCTCGACGGGCTGCTGCGGCGCCTCGAGTTCGGTCTCCCGACGGACGCGCTTGGACTGCTGGGACTGCCAGTGGCCCTGTCGCGCGGCCAGTATCTCGCGCTGGCGGCGACGGGCGCGCGGTCGGTCGATGCGGTCCTGTCTCTCGGCGCCGAGACGTTGACACGCTGCGCCGGGGATGCGGCCGCAGAGGCGATCGGCGCGATCGAGAAAGACCGGGCATCGGCCTGATCGTCGGGGCGCGATGTGGAACGCGGCGGCGCCTCTTGGAACCCGGACACCCTACCTAGCACCGCATATGTAAGAAATCTGAGACATATTTCTTACATAGATTGACTTCTGTAAGAAATTTGATACATATTTCTTACATGGGAGCCGCGATATGGCCAGCAGCACAGTAGCCCAGATCTACAACCGGATGAGCCACGACGCCCAGCCGAGCAAGGTATGGACCGCACGCGACTTCGCCGATATCGGCTCACGGTCGGCCGTAGATGTCGCGCTCCATCGCCTCCGGAGCGACAACCGGATCCGACGCGTCGACCAGGGTCTCTACGACCTTCCGCGCCCCAACCAGCTCACGAAGAAGATTTCCCCGCCCGACTACAGGTCGGTGATTCAGGCGGTGGCGCGACGAGACGGCGCCAAGGTGTTGGTCGACGGCATCACCGCCGCCAACAACCTGGGCTTCACCAACGCCGTGCCGGCCAAGGTGGTAGTGTGGACCGACGCGCGCGTGAAACCGATACATCTCGACAAGATGGTCATCGATTTCAAGAAGGTCGCGGCCAGCCGGCTTGTATGGGCGGACCGCCCGGCGGCTCAATTGGTACAGGCTCTGATCTGGCTGCGCGATGTTCTACCCTCGGACGACGTCGCGAAGCGCCGCCTCAAGGCGATCCTGAACGACGGCGATGACGGGCAGCGCATGCGCAAGGACCTGCAGGACCACCTGGGCGACCTGCCCGACTGGCTCGTTCCGCTGGTGAAGGATATCTTGAACGACGCGACGACGCCGGCTCCGCCACCGCCGGCTCGCACTCCGTGAGAGGCAATCATGAGCGACCTGCAGCAGATCATCCGGGCCAGCGCTGACGACCGTCGAGGTCTGTTTCAGACGACCGGACAACGCCTGTCGTGCGCGCCGGAGAACGTCGAAAAGGATTTCTGGGTCTGCTGGACGCTCGATGCGCTCTACAACAAGGCGGGCATCGGGGAGCGCCTCCTGTTCAAGGGAGGCACTTCGCTCTCGAAGGCCTTCGACCTGATCCAGCGGTTTTCGGAAGACATCGACATCACGGTCTTCCGCGACGACCTGCCGGGCGATCCGTTTCCCTCCGACGACGAACTGCGTGCCATGGGATCGAACAAGCGCAAGCGCCAGCTCGATGAGATCAAGGATCGCTGCAGCAGCTACATCCACGGTCCGTTCCAGGCCGCGCTGACCAAGTTCGCCGCCGCCGAGCTCGATGGGATGAAGTTCAAGATCGAGCCGGATCCGGACGACCCCGACAAGCAGTCCGTTCTCTTCCACTATCCAAGCGCGTTCACGAATTCCGACGAGGCCTACATCCGCCGCGTCGTGAAGATCGAGTCAGGAGCGAAATCGGCACTGGATCCGCATGAGACCAAGACGATCGTTCCCTACTCGGCATCCGACACCGATGGACTGGATCTCGCCGTACCGAACGTGCTGACGATCAAACCCGAGAGGACGTTCTGGGACAAGATCATCATCCTGCACGGACAGCGGCACTGGTTTCAGAATAGGGGCGAACTCTACAAGGACGGGCAGCGCCTGTCGCGCCACTACTACGACGTATTCCGCCTTCTCGCCTCCGAACACGGCGACGCCGCGCTGCAGGATCTGGAGCTCGCGGAAAGCTGCGTGAAGCACGCACGCCTCTACTTCGACCGCAAGCCTCTCGATCTCGACCAGGCGACGCCCGGAACGTTCGGCATCGTGCCCGCCGACGGCATGCTCGATCCGCTGAAAGCGGACTACGAAAAGATGGCCGGCATGATCTTCGGCGATATCCCACCGTTCGACAACATCCTCGCCAAGATCAAGGCGGCCGAAGCGACCTTGAACGCAGCGTGACCGTCGCTCGGACTTCTCACCGACGGCACCGAAGATTCCCGACGGCCTCGCCGACGGCAAATCCGACGGCCGATCGCCGGGCGGTTGTCACGCGGCTCGCGTATGCTATCCTTCTGGTTGCATTCCCGCGCAGCGCGACCGTTGAGGTGATCCATGGTCATGATCGAGTCGACCGCTCCCGACCCGCTTGAGACGATCTTTGCGGACTTCGAAAGGAAGTCGGGCTGGACGCTGAGCCCGCAGGCGAAGACCATCCTCAAGGAAGGCCTCAAATCAGTCCACGTAGATACGCTCGGCCTCGGGGATTTCGCCGTGGCCGTTGATAGGGCTCCCATAGTCCGTCAGGTCATGGGCGCCCTACCTACGTTTCTGTTCGATCTCGCGAAGAAGGCCGACAACCGCGCCAAGATCGAGACGTCCAAGCGGACGATCGGCGGCGTGTTCGTCCTCCAGAACATGGGACTGTGGCAAAGCCTGTCGGGTTGCACGTGCTGGCCGATCTGAGCCGACCATGAACGGTTCAGCGCCTCCGCCCCCCACGACGATCAAGGACACGATCGACGCGAACTCCGGTCGCTTCGAGTTCCTCAAGCAGACACTCACGCTAGGCCTTGCCGGTATCGGCGGCGTGGCGGCGCTCTTCACCGACCCATCGCGCGTTCCGAGCGACACGCTCTCCAAGTGGGTGCTGGTGCTCGCCGGCACCGGTTTGCTCTTCGTCGTGGCGTTCGCCGTCATGGGGCTCTCGGCCTATGCAAATCTGCTGACAGTCACCGCGAAGGTTCCTCAGAACCCCGATGACGTGGACAAGTATTCGAAGGGCGTGCGCGGTCATGCGCGCGTCGTGATCATCGCGCTTTTGCTGGCACTGGCGAGTACGGTCACGTTCGCGGTCAATCGCTTGTTCGCGCCGGCGACGGCGCCCGAAGGTGCGCTCACGGCTGCTGCCGGCTTCGTCGCGAAGGAGACGGGCCTCACCTCCGACAGGATCCACTTCGACAAGATGGAGACCGATAGCGACGCCTACGTCGTCATGTTCACGGTGCCGACGACCGGCAATGCCTTCACTGTCCGCGTCGCGAAGAAGGACGGCAGCATCGCCCAGGCCACGCAGCAGAAGAAACCGTAGCGGATCGTTGCGCCGACTCACAGCGATCGCTATATTCGGAACGGGCTCGCCACCTTCGACCTGTCGCCGGATCAAACGGCTTCCACATCGACCATCCCGATCCTTTCGGACCGAGGCACTTGGCTTAATCGGCGACCCGTGTGCCCCTAACCGAGGATTGTCAGATGAAGTCGATCGTCACTCTCAACGATATCGAACGCATGAAGGATGCCCTTCGGGCATCGCTCCCCGACGTCAAGTCGTCCCACCGCGTCGAGGCGCTCGCGCGCGGCCTGGGCTGGACCACGAACGCGTCGATGCGCGCGGCGCTCGCAACGGCGCCGGCGGGGACCGCTCCGGACGAAGGCGCCTTTCAGGACTACCTGCGCCAGCATTCCTTCGACGCGCCTGGCGGCACGCTGCTGCGGGCGCTCGCGCAAGCCGGTCTCCGGAAGGCGATGGATCTCGCGCCCGAGCTCAGCAGCTTCGGGTACCGCGTGACGCGTGGCCGCAGCGAGACCGCAGAGGAGGCCGAGGCACGTTTCCTGGAGAACCGCGACGAGATGCTCGGCAAGCACGGCGTCGAGGAGTTCATCAGAGCTGCCGAGTTCCTCTCGAAGTTCGGCCGGCGCAAGTCGATGAACCGCAAGCGCAGCAGCTACGGGCTGAAGCACGACGCCGAGCGCGAGGCAGGAGACTACGTCGCGAACGGCATGCTGATCGCTGCGGCTCTGGCGCTGGGCTTCTCCGCTGAGCGGACCCATGCCGGCTCGCCAAACGCCTACTTCAACATCTCGTTCAAAGGGGCAGCGTAGCCGCGGCGATCATGGTCGGCATCATCATCAGCAGCAGCATGATGATGCCGATGCCGGCGCTACGTCGACGATAACCGCCGCGATGATCATCGGCCCGTCGGACCCGCCGGTGCCGGATTTTCCGCCGATCGTTGTACGCGGGTTGTACAGGATTTTTGAAAACGACGGAAATTCGGAGCGAAAAATGCTCGGAATTGCCTGGTTTTACAGGAGCAAATTGATTGGAGCGGGCGAAGGGAATCGAACCCTCGTATGCAGCTTGGGAAGCTGCCGTTCTACCATTGAACTACGCCCGCGGATGCGCAGCCTGCGCCCGCTCTGATTAGCCGAGACGGCGCATCTCGCCAAGCGCTTTGGCGCAGCCCGCCCGACCCTTCTTAAGTTTCCGGTAAGATTTTGGGTGCGCGCCGGATTGTGGCGGTGTTATGATCGCCTGTCTGGGGAGACGTGCACTGAGTGGGGCGTGTGCATGGTGGGGCGTGGCTACGCGATATTCGACACGACCATAGGGCGTTGCGGCATCATCTGGAGCAGCACCGGCATCGTCGCCGTGCAATTGCCGGAGGCGCGGGAGATTGATACCCGCCGCCGGATTTTCCAGGTCCATCCCGAGGCGCGCGAACAGCGGCCGTCCGCGAATGCCGCGTTTGCGATCGAGGGCATCGTGGGCTTGCTGAAAGGCAGCGATGCTGATTTTTCCGAGGTCAGCCTGGACGCAAGCGGGGTGCCCGGCTTCAACCGGCGGGTCTATGAAGCGGCCTGCGCCATCCCGCGCGGGGAGACGCGCACTTATCACGAGATCGGCAAGACGCTGGGCGCCTCCGGCGCCGCGCATTCGGTGGCCCAGGCGATCGCGAAAAATCCCTACATGCTGATCGTGCCCTGCCACCGGGTGCTGGAGGCCGGCAATTACACCGACCGGCTTTCGCCCTATGGCGGGGTGATCTCCAAGCGGCGGCTGCTGTCGCTGGAGGGCGCCCATCCGATCGCCAGCAAGACGCTGTTCGACGTGCTGCTGCCCGTTGCCCCACCGAGACCCTCCACCTAGATAGGTGGCATGGACGCGACCACGCTGCTGACCACCCCCTCGATGACCGTCTCCGAGTTTCGCTGCGACGCGGGACCGGACGACAGCCCGTTTGCGGAATGCCGCACCGGCCATTCCATCGCCTATGTCCGCGCGGGCAGCTTTGGCTGTCATTGCCGCGCCGGGTTCTTCGATCTGGTGGCGGGCTCGATGCTGGTCGGCGCGCCAGGCGAGGAATACACCTGCACGCATGAGCATGTCGCCGGTGACGTCTGCTTGTCCTTTTTCCTCAGCGAGGATCTGGTCGACGCGCTCGGCGGCCGGCGCGACGTCTGGCAGGTCGGCGCGACGCCGCCGCTGCCCGAGCTGATGGTGCTGGGCGAACTCGCCCAGACGGCGGCAGATGGCAACAGCGACCTCGGTCTCGACGAAGTCGGTCAGATCCTCGCCGGCCGTTTCG
Source organism: Bradyrhizobium sp. F1.13.3 (assembly GCF_040548265.1). NCBI lineage: Bacteria > Pseudomonadati > Pseudomonadota > Alphaproteobacteria > Hyphomicrobiales > Nitrobacteraceae > Bradyrhizobium > Bradyrhizobium sp. F1.13.3. Next base: position 290,166 of record NZ_JBEPRI010000002.1, read on the forward strand.
TCGATGTCGTCTCGGGCAAGGCGCGCAAGCCGACGACGCCGACCGCGCGCGACCGCCGCCGCGCCGTGGAAGCCGCGCTGTGGATCGACGCCAATTCGCATGCCGAGGTCGACCTCGAACAGGCCGCGCGGCAGGCAGGGCTCAGCCCGTTCCATTTCCTGCGGCTGTTCTCCGCCGTGCTCGGCGTCACCCCGCATCAATATTTGCTGCGCTCGCGGCTGCGGCACGCGGCGCGGCTGCTTACCGACGATGACATCGCCGTCACCGACATCGCCTATGACGTCGGGTTCGGCGATCTCTCCAACTTCGTCCGCACCTTCCACCGCGCCGCCGGCGTGTCGCCTACCAAGTTCCGTCAGGCCTCGAAGGGCGAGCGCAAGATTCTCCAAGAACAGCTTGCCCTCAACTGACTAGGTTCGTCTCCGGCGCGCGCCGATTGCGGCGCGCTTTGGAAATGGAGACGACCATGTACGACCATATCGGATTGCGCGTAGCCGACCTCGACGCCGCCACGCGCTTCTACACCGCGGTGCTGGCGCCGCTCGGTTATGTCCTGTGCTCGAGCGGTGACGGTTATGCCGGCTTCGGGCCGAAGGGCGAACCCGGGCTATGGCTGCACCTCAACAAGGGACGCAAGGCCGATGGCGCCCATATCGCCTTTCGCGCCGGGGATCATGATTCGGTGAAGGCGTTCCACAGCGAGGGCTTGAAGAGCGGCGGCCGCGACAATGGCGGCGCCGGCCCGCGCAAGGATTACAGCCCGACTTACTACGCGGCATTCTTGATCGATCCCGATGGCAACAATGTCGAGGCGGTCTGCACGTGAGTACGGCAGCCCTCACCACACACATTGTCATGCCCCGGCTTGACCGGGGCATCCAGTACGCCGCAGCTTCTCGATTTCATCACAGCGGCCACTGGAATACTGGATCGCCCGATCAAGTCGGGCGATGACAGCTGAGATGACGGCGCTATCGCTCGCTTCTCTACACAGGACTCAACCAGGATTCAACAATGGCCTCCATCCACAACGACATTCCCCTCTCCGCCCCGGCGCGCGACGTCTGGGATGCGGTGCGCGATTTCGGCGCGCTGCATCGGCGGCTGGCGCCGGGCTTCGTCACGGCCTGCACGCTCGACGGCGACGCGCGCGTCGTCACCTTCGCCAACGGATCGGTGGCGCGCGAGATGCTGGTCGATTGCGACGATGCGCGGCAGCGGCTGGTCTACGCGATCAACAACGAGCGTCTGAAGCACTACAGCGCCTCGGTGCAGGTGATCGCGGAGGGCGAGGCGAGATGCCGCCTGGTCTGGATCATCGACATGCTGCCGAACGAGCTCGCGCCCTATGTGCAGGGACAGACCAAGGACGCCGTCGCCGCGATACACCGACCGTTCCCGGCAGCTGCTGCGTGATCTTTCTCACAGAGCCCAGCCCTCGTCCGCAATAACCATGGCGGCGTGCGCCCGGTTGGCTCCGCTCTCCCGGCGGCGCCACGCACGCGAGGAGCAGGCCATGAGAGGTGCGGACAAGGTGATCTGCCAGGCAGCCGCCGTGCTGCTGATGTTTTCGATTTCGAGCGCGCCGGCAAAGGCGCAGTTCCTCGGCGGCGGCGGTGCCGGCGGCGAGGACATGATGACGCAGATGGCACCGATGCTGGAGATGATGAAGGCCAAGATGGGCAAGCGCCGCTTCGGCATGATGATGCAGACCATGGGCCCGATGATGAGCCGCATGATGGAGAATGGCGGCGGCGGAATTGGTGGCCTCGGCGGCGGCAATCTCGGCGGCGGTTTCGGTGCACCCAATTACGGTGGCTACGCGCCGATGGGCGCAGGCGGATACATGCCGACCGGAATGGGCGGCATGGGTGGCGGCGATATCATGGGCATGCTCGGCGGCGCCGGTGGCGGCGACATGATGGCGATGATTCCGCAACTGATGCGGCTCACCAACGTCGGTGGCGGCCATCGCCGCCACCGGCACCGCTAGTCCGCAGCGGCCGACAGAGCCGGCCTGATCGCAGGTTTGGTTTGGCGCGGTCCCCAGCGTGTCAGCACCACGCTGGAGGATGAGAGCAGGCCGAGCACGACCATCGAGCTCGCCGCCAGCCAGAAGAAGTTTTGCGCGGTGGCATCATGCGTCGACAGCCACCAGCCGACCGCCGCGATGTAGATCAGCCGCGCGGTCTGCGCCAGCACCGGCCCGATCACCTTCGCAGCGCCCTGCGACGAGAAATACATCGTCGAGGCGAGGCCGATGAAGGCGTAGAACGGCGCCACCGTCGACAGATATTGATGGCTGGTCGCGCGCACGGTCGCGCTGTCGGTGAAGATGTTGACCCAGAGATCGGGGAAGATCGCAACCAGGCACGCCGGTGCACCGACGGCGACGAAGGCGCTCGCCGCCGCGATCCAGGCGATGCGCCGGGCGCGGGCGATGCGGCCGGCGCCGACCGCCATGCCGATCATCGGCACCGAGGCGATGCCGAACGAGAACGCGATCGAGGTCAGCAGGAATTCCAGCCGCGCACCGATGCCGTAGCCGGCGAGGATCGCGGTGCCGAATTTCGCAAGCATGTGGGTGAAGATCGAGATTGTCAGCACCGATTGCAGCGGCGAGAAGCAGGCAACGGCGCCCACTTTGAGGATGTCGAAAAACATCGCCCATTGGATGCGAAGTCCGCGCAGCTTCGGCGTCACGCGGGCGCGGCCGGAGAACAGGTACCAGCCCATCACGCCGATGTTCATGCAATAGGCAATCAGCGCGCCGGCGGCGACGCCGCGCATGCCGAATTGCGGCACCGGACCGAGCCCGAGGCCGAGCGTGCCGCCGAGCACGATCTGCCAGGCCGCAGAATTGAGGATCAACAGCGACGGCAGCTTCATGTTGCCGGTGCCACGCAGGACCCCGGCCATGGTGTTGAGCAGCCAAGGCAGCACGGCGCCGCCGAAAAACACCTGGGTGTACGCGATCGCATGCGTCAGCACCTCGCCGCGGCCGCCGAGCATCTCAAGCACCTTGGGTCCGAAGATCAGCATGCCCAGCATGAAGACGAGGCCGAAGCTGATGCCGATCAGCAGCGCGTGCGCGGCGAGCGTCCCAGCACGCTCGCGATCGCCGGCGCCGAGCGCCCGCGCGATGGCGGAGGCTACCGCGCCGCCCATCGCACCGCCCGACATGGTCATGGTCAGGATCACTGTCGGAAACACCAGCGCCATCGCGGCCAGCGCTTCCACACCAAGACGTCCGATATAGGAGGTCTCCGCAATCACTGTGCAGGTACCGGCGGAGAGCGCGACAACGTTGGGCCACGCCAGTCCGAGCAACGTGCGCAGGATCGGCCCGTCCGTCAGCGCGCTCCTCACGGGGCGCGGGGGCGGCGGCAGCGGACGCTCTTGTTCATCGACCGGGATTTCGGCGATGTCTGACATGTCCTCTCCGGGCGAAGCGCCATTTGCGGCGCAGCAATGCTTAGGTGTGCCAATGAATTGGTTCGCGCGCAGGGCGCAACGAGAGGCTTGTTAGCACGACGCGCAGCGATTCCTCCTGCGCCAGGTGCAGGCGTGCCCTGCGGCAGCGCATTTCGTGGAGGAATTAACCGATGCGCCAGAGCAACGGCGGACGGCCGCCCGGTGTCGGGGACAGGTGCACGCCGATGTGCCGCCCGCATCCGGCGGCAAGCCCCTCGAACAACCCCGCCAGCACCTCGGCGCAAGCTGGGTGGTGATCGGCGACGCCGTCCATCAACTTCCAGCTCTGCTGACGGATTTCAAACGTGCCTTCGGATTGTGTCGTCTCAGCCGCATCGTCCTGCGCGACCAACAGCGCGTTGAGGAACGTCGCGAATTCGCTCGCACCGCCGCGGCCCATCGACAGCGCCGCAGCGACCTCATCGAAATATTGCATCCCGATCAGCTTGCCGGTGAGGTGCAGGAGATAACCCGCATCCTCCGGACCGAACAGCTGCACCATTACGGGCGCGGCAGTGCGCACATATTCCATGGCGTAGTTGCGATAGGCTTTTTCCAGTCGCGGTCTCGGCCAGCTTGCGACCGGCAATGCCGGAGCCGCGGCGGCATCGAACAGCGGCGCTTCGAGATGCCGCGCGAACACGAGGCGCTGGTCGAGTTCGAGCGGCTGGTCATATTGATAATAGTAGCCTTCGAGCCCGTCCTGGCCGTCGACGCTCTGCTTGGTGCAGACGAACCCCAATCTGATATCGCCGAGCGCGACACCGTTGTTGGCGTGCCAACCGCGCAGCATTGCGCGTGAGACTTCGCCCGGCACTCCGCAGATCGCGGTGCCCTTCCAGATCCAGCGCGGCGGCGGATAGCGGATCCAGGCTTTGCGGTCGCTCTCATACATGTATTCGACGTGCACCCCGCCGATCCAGTTCGAGAGGTAGTGATATTGCGCGGCCGCCACAGCGGGCGGCAGATGGCTCAGCCCGAGCTTCTCCAGCCCCGGCAGGAAGCGCTCCTGCTGCTGGCGGCGAAACACGCGAAACACGAACTCCGCAGCATCTGCCGTGCCGCGCCGCGTGACCACGGTGAGGATCAGGCCGGTAAAATAGGCGTGATAGAGATCGGCAACCGCGCGCCAGCGTTTCCATTGAGCTTCCTGCGCGGGGTCTGATGCGGCGGCCATGTTCGCTCCCGATCGTTGTTTTGATCGAGTGTGTCACTGCATCCGGTGAGGGACAAGCTGAGCCGCACGCAGGGCGCCCTGCACGCCGGCTCGCCAATTCCGCATCACGAATTTTGCGAGGCTTAGTTTTGCGCAGCTTTGGCGGCACGCTCGCGCTCGACGCGCTCGGTCACGTCACGGGCCATCGCCACCGATCCCTGCACCACTCCAGCGGCGTCCCGCACCAGCGCGAAGGTCATCTCGATGTAGAGCTTGCGTCCGTCCTTGTGCAGCGCGCGGGTCAGTGTCGGCTTGCCCGCAAGCTTCATCGCGCCGCTGGCAAGCGCGGCCTCGAAGCCTTTCCAGTGCGCGGCGCGCAGATGTTCGGGAATGATCAGGTCGAGATTCTGGCCCAGCGCTTCGTCCGCGGAGAAGCCGAACAGTGCGGACGATGCGCGATTCCAGCGCATGATCGTGCCGGAGCGATCCGAATAGATCAGCGCGTCTGCAACGTCGTCGAGAATTTTTGCGTCCAGTTGGGATTGATCTGTCATTTCGCCACCTCGGACGTAGCCCGGATTTCGCTTCTCATCCTGACACAGATTCGGTGTCATCGCCCGACTCTATCGGGCGATCCAGTATTCCAGAAGCGGATGTCATCGAACCGATAGGTTGCGGCGTACTGGATGCCCCGGTCAAGCCGGGGCATGACAGCGGAGGGTGTAAATGAGGGCATAGTTTATCCCCAAAACGCCCCCCTTTCTGCATCTACGAACGTCGAATCGATCCGTGAATAAGGGCAAAGCTCGCCGCAAATGTGGGCATAGTCGATCCGCAACCTGGCCTCCGGACAAAAAAATCGGCCGCGCCGGCGCCGCGACCGATTGGGTAAAATCCGAGAATTTACACCGGCAAGGCGCCCTCGCAGTCGACGCTTCAAACCTCTAGTGACGCCGGCACGTCGTCACGCCGATAGATCCAACCGCCAATCTTGAGCGGTGCGAAGGCCGGCTCAATCCCGGCGCGCTCCATCGCCCTCCTGACGGTGGTAGGGTGCATTCCCCGCTCGCGGGCCAGAAGCCACGCCGAGATGAACGTCTTGCGGAAGGCCTCGACCTCGGCCGGCATCACCACGACCTGCTCTTGCCTGGTCACGGGATTCCTGACGACGACCGTCTTGATGTAGCCCTCCTTGATCAGGGCACGCGCTACCGGCTCGGAGGTGCAGATCGCGACGGTCGCCTGCCGGAGCTTCAGCCCACCGTGGTCCCGGTCCCGTACGATGCGCATCACCTCGGCCAGATCGAGGAGAAGGGCGGCATAGCCGTGCTTTCCGGTAAGCCTGAAGGTGCTCTTCAGATGCCCGTCGAGCAGGTGACGCAAGACAACCGCCGTCGGCCTGCTCGTCCGCCGCGGCACGTCCTTCATCGAAATCTGTCCCTTCGATCGTGCCGCCACGGGCTTGGCGTTCCGCAGGATGCTCCCGACGAAGGCATCGAGCTCCGAGATCGCGTAGCGCGGCCTGACCTTCGATTTCGGCGGCATCGCGACCGGTCGGATGAACCCGTCCCGCGCGAGGCGCGCTGCGTCCGCGGCCGTCGCACCGATGTGCTTTGCGACCTCTGGGATGGCCAAGGACTGCCTCTCCAATTCCACCGCCTCCAAGCCGGCGCGGGCGTCGAACGCGATCTTGTGGAACGAATAAGCCATCTGGCGATCGCCGATCACGCCGAACCCGTGCAAGACCTTCTTCAGCCGATGCGGATTGAGGCCGGTTTCGTCCGCCAAGGACCAGACCGAGTGCAGCCGGCGCTCGTCGACCACCTTGCCCAAGAACTCCTCTCCCGACCGCAGGGCGAAGCTATTGAGCACGAAGTCGGTTACGAACGACCGCACGGGCGCGAACGCCGCATGCCGCGGATAGACGCGCTGCCGGCGGGTCTTCAGGAGCTTGAACAACGAGCCGATCGCTGCGGCGGGCCCGTAGAGCCCCCCTTTGCGTAGCAGGGAGAAGTCGTGCTGGATGTCCTCCAGAAACCCGGTGAACGCCTCCGCGCCGCCGCGCAGGATCAAAAATCCGGCGTGTCCACCCAGACGACGCCGTTCTTCGTCGAGGCGATCGAAATCCACCGTGCGCCCGTAGAGCTTCATAGCTCCGACGAGCTGGCAAAGCGTGATCGCGACGTGAATCTCGAGTGTGTCGAGCAGGCCGACCGGCGCCGATCGCTTCGCCAGCCTCGCCGAAACGTAGTCCTCCAGGCCGGTCGGCCGCCGCCGGACGGCGCTGCTCGACAGCGCATCCAGACGCGGCAGCGACGGCGCGACCAGCCGCGCGAAATCATGGCGGAGTCCGTATTCATCGGCGCTCGCGACCTCGACCAGGCCGAGACCGTGGACCGCGCAGGTAGCCACCGCCTCGATGCACCAATCGGCGCGGTTGAAGACCACCGCCTCCGGATCCCGGTCCGGATCGGAATTCGCGGCCCGTCCGCCCGAAGGCATTCCGGGCAAACCATCACGCGCCGGCGTCTCAGCATGTCGCGGACGAACATCTCGCCCCGATGCTGATAATCGAAGCCCTTGCCACGAACGAAAGCAAACTCCATGAGGCCCGCCGCGGGGAGCCCGGCCAGCTCGGCCAGGTCGGCGACGGCACCGTCGGCGCCGTCCACGATGCCCTGGAAATCGAGTCCGAAGTCGCCGCAGAGCTCTAGCGCCGTCAGGCCGTTGAGGAAGGCGAGCCGCGAGAGCAGGCTGGTCGGCGGCTCGGACGCGCACTGATCGAGCGTTGCCGGGAGCTTCATCAGAACTTCCTGGTGGTCTTGCGGACGTTTTTGCTCGGACCGACTGACAGCTCCTCTTCTTCCTCCTCTTCCAGGATGACGCTAGGGTCGAGGTCCATCCAGTTCGGCGACAAGAACATGTTCAGGGCCTCCGGCTGCATCGTGCGCTCGGCATAGGCTTCCGCGAAGTCCTTCCGGCCAACGGTCCGGCGACGGCCCTCGACGCACAGCGTGATGGCCTCGAGCAAGATCTCGATCACCAAGCCCATCTGGAAGGCCGCCGCCCGGCGCAGCCGGGGCACCAGATCCTCCTCCTGCTTGGCGACCTTCAGCCCGACCGCCTTCGCGAAGCTCTCGACGACGTCGGCGATCCATGCCGCGTCGTCCTCCGGGCCGAGATCTTCGAAAACGACGTACTTGAGGCGGCGGGAGAGTTGACGGTCGCCCTTGGTCACAGCCACGATCTCGTCGGTGCCGCTGAGGATCAGGTGGACCGGCCAGATCCGGGAGATCATCAGGTTGCGCAGCGTGTCCCTGATCTTCTTGAGCTCCTTCTTGCTCGCCTGGTGCAGCACGTTTCCGAAGTCGTCGATGTGGAGAAACAGGATCTTCTGCGCCCTCAACTGTGCCCTGACGCGCTTCCAGACCTCGTTCTCGCGCAAGACCGTATCGGAGTCGGGGTCGTAGTTGAGCGCCTCGAGGACGGTGTAGCCGAGTTGGCCGAGGGTGCACGAGCCCGGCGCCAGCACGCTGACGAGGATGCAGCCGGACCCCGGCTCGCCGTACCCCGGGAAGGCCGGATGCTCGGCGAAGGCGACCTCGAGGGCCTCCGTCTTTCCCGAGCCGCTTTCGCCCACGACGGCGAAGCCGACGCCGGCGCGGCGATTGCGCCCGGAGAGCGGCTTGTTCTTGAAGCGCTTCTTTACCGCATTCTTGATCAGGCGCTTGATCTGAACAGCGATACGTTCGTCGCGGTTCGACCTCACGTAGGTGGCCTCGAGCTTGGCCATCACGGCCGCCACGCGGCCGTCCTCGACCGTCAAGAAGGACGTCAGCGATGCCAGCCGGTCGGCGATGTCGTCGTCCACCACCGGCTTCACCTGGGGCCTGCGGCGGCTCACTTGCCGCCCTCGTCGGGGATATCCCAATGCACTCCGCGGGACTTGTTCTTGGCAGCCGCGGGCTTCGCGGGAGCCCGCTTCGTCGCCGGCCTGCGCTTGGCAACGCGCGGCTTAGCGCGACGTTTCGGCGCTGCGGCGCGAGCCACAGCGTTGTCGTGCCCATCGACCGCCTGAGCACCGTCAAGGAGATCCCTGGGACCCGCCCGCTTCGCCCTCTTTCGCTCCGCCACGAACTTGACGCCGATCTTCATTCGGCGATGGTGGTGGGCGATCTCCTTCGGCGACATCGGCTCGGTCGCAATGTTCATGCGCTGGCGGCCGAGCTTCCCGACCTCGACGAGGTGGGCGATCGTGTCATCCAGAAGCGGCTTCGTCAGCTTGTTCAGAGCCGCGTTGCGAAGCTGGAATTCATCCCAGGCCGCAATCCAGTCCTTGGCGGTGACGCCTTCGAGTTCGCCCGGTCCCTCGACCAGAACCCAGTCGTCCCCGATCTTGGCCGAGATCGCCCCAAGGTTCATGAGGTTGACCCGCGCGCGCACTTCGACGTGCTTCTTGGCCACGAAATGCGCGTTCAGTTCGTCCGACTGGTAGTCTACGCCCAGCACACGCAGGCCACTGGCGTCGAGGACCGGATGGAGTTCGACGCCGAACACGATGCGCCGCAGATGATCGTCCGGCGGAGGATCGACGCCGAATTCCTCGGTCAACCGCAGCCACGCTGCACGGGGCGCCTCGCCGCCGAGCCCCGAATGCGGGTGGTTGTGGTAGTGATCCACCTTGTACCGGACAAGCGCCTCGGCGAATTCGTCAACGGTGAGGTTCGCGCGCCCCTGACTGTCGTAGTCCCCTTTCTCCACCACGTCGGAGAACGTCCTCCCGGCGAACATGGCGATGAACTTGTCGTTGGTCGTGCGGAACACGCGCTCGACCGTTCCGCGAAGGAAGGGCACGGCGCTCACCGTGGTCTGGAAGACGACATCGAGATCCACGACCCGCGCCCGCACGTCCAGGTTGGCGAAACTGGTGCCGGCGTCGGCAACGAACATCTCGGGCGTCCCGTGGATGTCGAGCGGCGTCAACGCGCCGGCCGCATCCGCGTACGGCTGCTTGTCCGAGACGATCATGTCGAGCGTCCGGATCGCGTTGGCCGACGAAGCCTTGCGGGCGAGGCTCATTCCGACGACGCACTTCGTCGCCACGCAGATGGCGAGGCACAGCACCAGCCTCACCCTCGGCACCCTGGCCTTCTGCTCGTCGGTGTAGGTGTTCCAGACGCCAGTCAGGATCAGCAGGATATGCAAGTCGACGGTCCACTCGTCGATCTCGACGCGCTCGAGCGGCCGAACGACGTCGGCAAGGCCCGTGGTGACGGCGCGGAAGTAATTCTTGGCGCGTTCCTCCCCTTCCTGACCGGCCATGAGATCGAACGCCGGGATCTTCGCGACCTCGTCGAGCAGGCAGGTGTAGGACGGCGTCTTCAGGTCCGGAAGACCAGCGTCGCGACGCTCTTTGTTCAGCTTCTCGATGTGCGACGACATGTCCCGCCACACGACCGAGACGTCCGGTTTCTCCGGCGTGGCGACGCGTAGGGAGAACTCATAGAGGATGGCGTACTCCAGCGCGTTGAAGCGAGCCTTCTTGTTCCCGCACTTGCGGTGGTCCGTGCGCAGCGCCAACGGATTCATGTTGCCGGCGACGAGAGCTTTCACCCAGTCGCGGAGGCATCGCGGCCCGGGCGGCTTGCGGACGACGACCTTGCGGCCGGCGCGCTTGCGCTTGTTCTGGGAGACGTTCGCCGTTTCGGTCTTCTCGATCTCTTCCGCGATGGCCTCGATGATCACCGCCAGCACGTCGTCGCTGCCGACCTTCTTTCCGCTCTCCTTGGCCTTTTCCCTCATCGCCTTGATCGCGATGGCGAACCTGTCGTCCTTGGCGATCTTCTTCTTGCTCTTCTTCGCGTCTTCGACCATGCGGATGTACGCCACGCAGTAGGCGAACTTCCACATGATGTCGGCCTGCTCCTCCTGCGGCAGGTCGCTCAGATGATCCACGCCGGCATGCATGCGGGCCTTCGCGACCCCAGGACGATAGAAGTTGCGGTCCAGCCGGAAACCCGGGCTGAAGCGCACCACATCGACCTGATCGCGGCTGAGGGTCTGCGTCGCGTCGGCGTTGTCGGCGCGAGCGATCGTGACAGAGGTCCTGTCGTGGTCGAGGATGGTGTATTCGACGCCGTCGATGACCATGCGGTCGTGACGGCCGAAACGCAGCCGGACGCCGCCGCGGGGGCGGGGAGCAGGTGCCGGAGGATCGATGCGAAGCTTGGCCATGTTACTTCCTCAGATCTTGTCGCTGGGGCGGCACACGACCGCCTTGGAGACCATGCGGCCGTGGCGGACGAGACGCAGCTTGCCGGCGGCGACCGCACGGGCGGCGGCGCGATAGCCGAAACCGCGGCGGCCGCTGGCCTTGGCCAGCGCACCGAGGGTGGTCGAGCCGTGCAGGCCGGAGATCAGGCGTGCGATGATCGCGTCGTCGTCGGGGTAGGGCTTGCGGCGGACGGTATGGATCAGGCGCGCGTTGAAGCGGTCTTCGTCCGTCAGCTTCTCTTCGGTGACGAGATTCACGTGGGTGGCGACCTTCGGCGAGATCTGCCGGCGGATGAAGCCGTGAATCTCCTCGACGCGCGACGCTTCGACCTTGTCCTTCGGCTTCACGGAGTGCGCCATGCGCGAGCCGTCGATGTGGATCGACATGAAGTCGAAGGTGAAGCGGTGGCGGACCCCGTCCGCATCGACGTAGGAGACCTGCGGATACTGGTCGATGACGTCGACGACGTCGGGCCGCGCCAGGAGCGACAGCGCCGCGTCCAGCTCGAGGTTCGATTCGTAGGCGGTGGCGTTGCCGTTCGCCTGGAAGCCGCCCCTGGACGACCCCTTCGAGCGCAGCGAGATCTTGCGCTTGCCGCGGCTACGGCGGGGCGGGGTCCAGACCTTGATTGCGACCGGCGGCCGCAGGTTGGGGTTCGGCTTCAGATAGTCTTCGAGCGTCTTCCACGTCGTCGTCATGATCCTCGGCTTTCGGCAAAGCGATGCCGTTCGCCGGTTTGGGGCCGGCGTTAAGCATGCTCATGGTGGGGAGCCGACAGCCGGACATCCGGCGCAATGCCGCTTGCGAGAAGCGGACGATTGAGCGAAGATCAGATCGCCTTAGCGGGTGCGGTCTGGTCGACGCTTCGGCCAGTCGATTTGGGGGCGGTTCCGGTGCAAACGGGCCGCCCCTTTTCGTTGCGGGTTACGTGTCTGGGTCTGTTTTCCTCTCGTTCCCGATGCTCAGGTAAGCTGCGATCGTAGCGATCGGCAAGAAGATTCCTGTTTTTGCGCGCCGACCAAAATTAGTAGAAACCCTTGTGGCACAGTGGCTTCTGGACTCTTTTCCAAGGACTCGTCTGCCAACGATTTTCAGGAAACCAGCTGATTACAGGGGTCGGCGGATTTCGGGATTGCGGCAGACGAATCCTTGAAGAATTTCGTTAACCATTTTCGACATTCCCTGGGCCCCCACTGCGCAGCCGTCAGATTCTCGGCGGCATATCGGCCGGATCGAGACCGAGACCCGGAAACACCGCCTCCTGTTCAGGCTCGAATCCCCAGCGCGCCTGGACCATCGCGCCGGCGAATTCCGCCTTCGCAAGCCAGCGGTCGTCCTCCTGGGCCATGACGTGAGCCATCATGGCGAATGACTGCGGGGCGAAAGTCTTCAGCGCGACGGGCTGCCCGTCGCTCGCGAACGTGACGCCTCTGAATGGCGGCTCCCGAAGCGCCCGGGACAGCAGGTCCGCCTGGTCGCCATCGGCCGTACGATCGAGCAGGTAGCGCTCGGAAACCATGTCCAGTCCGACGCCATCGGGGGCCTGAACGGTCATGATGTCGTCACGCTGACGGACCCGGGCCTTGCCGCCCACGACCTCCTGGTAGACGTCCACTATGCCGTCGATCTCCACGGCTTCGACGGTGGGATCGAAAACGAACATCAGGCGGTCGTCGCGGACGAGATCGACCGGGGCGATCACGCGACTTTCGCGTTCGTAGGCCAAGAGCGACGCGCCGCAGAACAGGGTGATCGAGGCGTCGACCGAATTCAGCCAAAAAGCCCGCAAGACCTCTGCATTCCGGGTGGGAAGTCGCGTCAATCCGCGCGCCCGGGCCAGTCGCCCGCCAAGCGTGATGTCGTCCTTATGGGTCTGGATGGTCTCGCGGGCGGTCGCCCGCCGCCCCATGAATTCGGCGTAGATTGCCTCCGTCTCGGGGCTTCGGCGCCCCAGCGACGACCAGACCTTCTTGCCGGTCTCGGGATCCTGCCGGTAGCGGGTCAGATACTCGCGGCCCTTCGCGACCTTCCACTGCATGCCGCCGTCGAGATCGTACTTGTCCCGCAGGGATCGGCCATACTCGGGCCACACGTCAGCCAGGGTCTCCAAGAGATCCCTTTCAGCCGAATTCATGTGCCTAAGATCGACCATTATTGTCCGCTACGTTATAGTGCGCATTGAAATCTAGTAGAAACTTTCTTATGAGTCAACTGCGCACTATAACAATGTGCGCGATATTTTGCCCTGCGTCCCCTGATCGGCAATGATGGCAACTGCCGAATCAAGGATTTTCGATGCCGACCGAACCTAAAAAGAAGACTTCACGAAGCGGTCCGCGGCTCCCCGCCGGCACCAAACAGATGCTGGTGCTCATGGACGAAACGGTGATTAAGCAGGTGAAGATCGCCGCGATCGAGGACGGCACGAAGATGTCGAAGGCCGTCGAGACCGCGTGCCGAGAATGGCTGGCGAGGCGGGCCGCAGCCCCGAAAGCGGGCTGACCTTACCGCTGCCACCACAGCAATCCACGGCCCCGTACAGACCCGCGATTGGTACTTTCAGATCGGCAACGCCCTCGTCCGGGACCGATGGAGCATCGTCAGCGAGATGAAATGTAGGGCGTCGCTTCGAGCGTCACTGACGTCTGGCCGGCAGGGATGATGTCTATCATCATTCCTACCGGAGCAATCTGCATAGGTCGGTCACGCCTTACCGGCGGAGGTTGAACGCCCTCGGATGCTTCCAGCGAAAGTGTCCGCTTCATCTCTCCCTCTCTGAATGCCCAAGAATGCCTTTCGATCAGATGCTGGCCAGGCAAGAGCGACCGTACCATTCCCAACACGTCCAGTACCGACGATTCCTCGTTGTTTACATGACCATGTTCAGCAGGTTCAGACATATCCCGCTTGCTCTGAACAAGGTCGGTGTCCGACTCGCTGGGATCTGCGAATTTCTCATCGTCAGTCGCTTGTGCCATGCCACTTTCGATTTCTGCGCCTAATCCCAGCGCCTGCAGAGCGGGGATCAGCACCTGCTGGAGGCGCGTAATGGCAAGATGGTGGCATTGAAAAAACGGGATCATGCAGCGAAGGACGTTCTCCCTCCCGCCCGCGGCTTTCTCGATTTCGCGGTATTGCATCCACTTATCGCCCTGGGCGTTCCAGTGATACAAAAAGCCATAGCGAAAAAGCTCATCATGGTACGACCGGCGCATCCAGAAATTGCCGCCGAAGACAACGTTCCATAGGTTCACGACAGGCCATTTCGAAGTTTTGACGGCCTCTGCGAGCGCCTCCATTTTAGAAAGCTGCTCGGTCAGCCTTTCTGAATGATAGAGCGTCTCGATATCTGTCAGCCCTGCCAGGGTCGCCGGAACGTTGGCGAACATCGAGCGCGAGATCGAAATCACCTTTTCAAAATGACAAACATCCCGTTCGTAGATGATCGGACGTAGCCGCAGGGCAAACGACTCGAATGCCTCTTCGTTAACGTCAGGATGAGTAAACCAGGTTTCGGCGATTATCTCACGGCCCTCGACGCTGTACTTCGTGTTGATGGCGAACCGGACCCGGTCGATCGCTTGCGCGAAAGACCCCGCATTCAACCGCTTAGCGGCTAAGACAAACGCAACGAGCCGCTTCGCGGACTCGACGTCGGTCTCGATCTCGGCCGCACCGCCCGTGGTCTGTATTGTCGCCTTCACCGTCGTTTCCTCAAAAGTTTTGTAGCGATCGCATTTGGGTGTTCGGCGAATGCTTGTCAAACCTTTGGGGAGTCGAAAAAGGCTCGGTTTACCGGCCTTTTTCGACTCCGACATCGCGTAGCGGATAGACTATGCTCGCATTTGCGGTTGGCTTTGCCCTGATTTGCGGATCAACATGGGCTCCCTGCGGACAAACTATGCCAGCATTTACAGGAGGGTGAGGCTATCGCTACACCCGGAAATGCTTGCTCAGCTTCAGCCCCTGGGCCTGGTAATTCGAGCCGATACGCTGGCCGTACATGGCGTCGGGGCGAGCCAGCATCTTCTCGTAGACGAGGCGGCCGACGATCTGGCCGTGCTCGAGGATGAACGGCACCTCGCGCGAGCGCACTTCGAGCACGGCGCGCGAGCCCAGCCCGCCGGCACCGGCATAGCCGAAGCCGGGATCGAAGAATCCGGCATAATGCACGCGGAACTCGCCGACCAGCGGATCGAACGGCACCATCTCCGCGGCGTAATCGGGCGGCACCTGCACCGCCTCTTTCGACGCCAGGATATAGAACTCGCCGGGATCGAGGATCAGGCTGCCGTCGGGACGGGCCGAGATCGGCTCCCAGAACTCGTCGACGGAATAGCCGGCGCGACGATCGACGTCGATCACGCCGGTGTGGCGCTTGGCGCGATAGCCGACGAAGCCGCCGCTCTTCTCGCCGGAAAGGTCAACAGAGACGGCGACGCCGCCGGTGAGATCGGCATCGTCGATATCGACGAGACGCTCGGTCGCGTGCAACGCCTCAAGGTCGTCGATGTTGAGGATGGCGTCGCCGGTGCGGAAGCGCACCTGCGACAGGCGCGAGCCTTCGCTGACCAGCACCGGGAACGTCTTCGGGCTGATCTCGGCATAGAGCGGGCCGTGATAGCCGGCGCCGATCATGTCGAAGCGGCGGGTGCCATCGGCGATCACGCGGGTGAAGACGTCGAGCCGGCCGGTCGAGCTTTTCGGGTTGGCGGCCGCGACGATCTCCGGCGGCAGCGCGAGGCTTTCGAGCAGCGGCACGATGTAGACGCAGTTGGTCTCCAGCACTGCGCCGTCGGCGAGGCTGAACTCGTGCAGCTTCAACTCGTCGATGCGCTCGGCGACGGTGGCGCCGGGACCGGGCAGGAAGCTGGCGCGAACGCGATAGGCGATGTCGCCGAGGCGAAGGTCGAGGCTCGCCGGCTGGATCTGGCTCTCGACGAAATCGTATGCGGGCAGGATGAGACCGCCCTCCGCCATCGCCGCGATCATGCGGTCGGGCAGGATACCATTGGCGTCGGCGGCAACCGTGAACGTCAACCGGGGGTCCTCATAGGGGTCCAATTCATCCCGACACACGGGGAAATAATAGCGTTTTACGGCTATCCGATGGACGTCTTGACGGAAAGGGCATTGCGGAATATGAGCATGACTTATCCCGTGGTGATTTGAGCCGGCCGGCTTGCAGCCACGTTAAATAAGTCGCTAAACAGGCCGGGGACCTCTGTGATCCCGGCCCGTGGAGATATTCCAGGCCGGTTTTTTTGTGACCATTTCGATGGTCACGCAGAGGAGATCCTATGTCGAAGCCCCCGGCGCCCACCGCGCACTACCGTCCCGAAACCCGCCTGGTCCATTCCGGCACCCTGCGCTCGCAATATGGCGAGACCTCGGAGTCGCTGTTCCTGACCCAGGGCTACGTCTACAACAGCGCCGAGGAGTGCGAGGCGCGGTTCAAGGGCGAGGACCCCGGCTTCATCTATTCACGTTACTCCAATCCGACCATTGCGATGTTCGAGCGCCGCATGATCGAGCTCGAAGGTGCCGAAGCGGCACGTTCGGCCGCGACCGGCATGGCCGCGGTGACGACAGCGATCCTGGCGCCGCTCAAGGCCGGCGATCACGTCGTGGCCTCGCGCGCGCTGTTCGGCTCGTGTCTCTACGTCGTGCAGGATTTGCTGCCGCGCTACGGCATCGAGACCACGCTCGTCGACGGCCTCGATCTCGACCAGTGGCAGCGCGCCATGAAGCCGAACACCAAGACGTTCTTCCTGGAGAGCCCGACCAATCCGACGCTCGACGTGCTCGACATTCCCGGCATTGCCGAGATCGCACACAGCGGCGGCGCGCGGCTCGTCGTCGACAACGTGTTCGCCACCCCGATCTGGCAGAGCCCGCTCGCGCTCGGCGCCGACGTCGTGGTCTATTCGGCGACCAAGCACATTGACGGCCAGGGCCGCTGTCTCGGCGGCATCATCCTGTCCTCGGAAGCGTTCATCGCCGAGCACATCCATAATTTCATGCGCCAGACCGGCCCGTCCATCTCGCCATTCAACGCCTGGGTCCTGCTCAAGGGCCTGGAGACGCTCGCCGTGCGCGTGCGCGCGCAGACCGAGACGGCGGCGCGCATCGCGGACGTGCTGGCGAGCCATCCGAAGATTTCGCGGCTGGTGTTTCCCGGCCGCGCCGATCATCCGCAGGCTGCATTGGTGAAGAAGCAGATGCGCGGCGGCTCGACGCTGGTCGGTCTCGAGGTCAAGGGCGGCAAGCAGGCGGCGTTCCGCGTGCTCAACGAGCTCAAGCTGGCCAAGATCTCGAACAATCTCGGCGACGCCAAGAGCCTCGTCACGCATCCCGCGACCACGACGCATCAACGTTTGAAGCCAGAGGACCGTGCCGCGCTCGGCATCAGCGAGGGCTTCATCCGCTTCTCGGCGGGGCTGGAGCACGCGGATGATCTGATCGAGGATCTGACCGCCGCACTGGAGAAGGCGTGAATTATTGTCGTCCCGGCGAAGGTCGGGACCCATAACCACAGGAAGCAGTTTGGCGAAGACCCAGAGTTAAGGGGCGCGGCACGAACACCGCGCACCATTGATGGATCACGCGGTATGGGTCCCGGCCTTCGCCGGGACGACAAGTCACATCGGCCGGTACGTCCGCACGTCCCCGGGCACGTTGACGCCGAGCTTGATCTGGCCGACGGAGCGGATGATGTCGTCGCCGAGGAGCTGGGCGAAGCAGGCATAACCCCAATCGTTCATGTGCAGGCCATCGGCGATCACGAAGCTCTCGACCGGAATCGATTGCTTCTCGTGCCAGTCGCGCATCACCTCGAAGCGCGGGAAGATGCCGACGTGACGGAGCTCGGCGACCTTGCCGAGCAGCTTCACCATCTTGCCGGCGCTGTCCGCGCGCTGGTTGACGGCGGGCGAATATTGCGGATCGACGAGCACGACGTCAGTACCGCCGGCAGCCTGGATGCTGGCGATGCCGTCCTCCACGAGCTTGGCCGTCTCGCCGGGATCGAGATTGCGCAGCACGGCATTGGTGCCGACCTGCCAGATCACCAGATCCGGATGCACATCGATCACCTCTTTCTGGAGGCGCTTCATCATCTCGGGCGCGTCCTCGCCGCCGACGCCGGCATTGACGACGGTGATGTCCGCGGTCGGATAGTGCCGGTGCAGCTGTGCGGCAAGGCGATTGGGATAGTTGAACTCAGGCGAGCTCGCGCCGAATCCCGCGGTCGACGACGAGCCGAATGCGACGATGACGACGGGCTGGCCGGCGACGAGCTTGCCCGCGACGTGCGGCAGCGAGCCCATTGCCTTCGAGCCGCCCTTCGGCGACAGGCAGGGGACGCGGCTGAAAATGTCGCCGGCGGATTTCGCGACCTGCTTCACCTTGTCGATGGCGCGCGCCGTAATGCCACGCTGGTCGGGGGACGTCGCTGCGACGGTGGTCTGGGACGGCGAAGCGGGAGCCGGATTAGCCGACTGCTGCGGGGCCGGCGTTGCTTGCGCGGCCTGCGTCTGCGCGTGCGACTGCGAGGCCGGACTCAGCACCAGCAGCAGCGCTGCTGCGGGCACAGCCAGCCATGCCGTCAGGCAAAAAGGGCGGAGAGAACTCATTAACGCTAGACCTCAATTTTGCTGCTGGGCCGGCTCCAGATGGGCAGCGTCGATCACGAACTGTGCCAACGCCCGGCCAAGGCAATCATGGACCTGTTTCGCCAGCTCAGGCCCGCGCGACGGGCTGAACAGGTCGAACTGCCCCTGATCATTCCACTGCCGCATGATCGCGAAACGATCGAACAGCGGAATATCGTGCTCCTGCGCCACCACCCGCATATTGTCGAGGTATGGCGGCGCCGAGATCATGGTTTCGGTACGCGGACTGTACTGCAAATTCATCAAGACGACGTCAGCCCCTGCCTTTTGCAACGCAACAACCCCTTCGGTCACCGCGCCACGAAAATCGTCGGGATCAATGGCTCGGATAGCATCCACGGTCCCGGTCTGCCAGATGACCAAAGTAGGCGCTTTTGCTTCCATCAGCTTAACGAAGCTGGCGGCCGCCTCCTCCGCCGTTTTCTTGCTCTGTATTTCTACGGAGACGTGCACCGCCTCGGACGGCGGCAGCTTGTCCTTCAGAATGGCTTGCATCCGCGCGGGATAAGAGGCGTCCTCGGAAGCCGGAATCGTGGTCGAACGGCTGCCGATGACCAGGATTTCGAGCGGCTTGCCGGCCTTGATGGCATCGGCGACCTTGGGAAGCTGGCTTTCGCTGCTGAGCAGATAGGATGGCAATTCACAGGCTGCAGGCGCGGCTGAAGCAGCAGACGCAGCATCGCCCGCGCGCGCCGGAGGCGCGGCGAGACCACCGCACAGCAGGATCAGGCTCAGGAAAACCTTCGCCTTCATCAGCCCCCTCCCGCCATATCGGCGCTGCCGACGGCGCTTTTGGTTTTCGAACCGCTCTTATCAGCCACCCGCTTGTACCACGAAATCAGCCAGGCCATGGCCCACATGATCAGGATTCCGGAGAGACTAATTAGCGCATGCATGACCGGGCCGCCCGAGACCTCGGCCAGGATGAAATGGCCCGCAAAGGCGAGGAAGACGCCGAGACAGAATATCTCCAGGGAATGCGAGCCGCACAGGATCAGCGGCCGCAGCCAGGGCGATTTCAGGCCCGGCCAGTCCCGCGGCAGGACGCGCACGGTGAGCGCGGCCAGCGCCAGGAAATGCGTGAAGCGCAGCACGTCGAGGTCGGCCTTGTCGATCGGATACATCCACTGCTCGAGCCGCTTCGGCATGAAGTGGGAGAGCTGCGGCACATACCAGGTCAGCGTCACGTAGAATGCCGCGACCAGATAGGCGATCGCGATCCACATCGTCACCCGCGAAGCCAGAATGCGCGACATCCGGCGCGCCCCCCCGAGCGCGCACCATGCCCCGAACACGAACAGCAATTGCCAGGCGAAGGGATTGAAGGCCCAGAAGCCGTTCGGATAGGCCGACAGATAGAGGTCGTATTCCCAGGTCACCGCGTAGAGCGCGACCGAGAGACCGAGCGTCACATCGGGGCGCCATTTCATCAGCCACAGGATCAAGGGCAGCGCCAGCATCAGCACGATATAGAGCGGCAGCACGTCCATGTTGACGGGACGGAAGCGCAGCAGCAGCGCCTGCACGATCGTGACGTCGGGCTGCTTGAGGAAATCCATGATGCCCATCTCTTCGGTGTAGAGCGGGTTCTCGAACCTGGTCGCGACGTAGGAGATTTCGGCAAGGAAGATCGTGAACAGGAAGACGTGGGCGACATAGATCTGCCAGACGCGCCGCAGGATGCGCGCGGTGGCGACGACGATGCCGGACTCCAGCATCGCCCGACCGTAGACGAAGGCGGCGGTATAGCCGGAGATGAAGATGAAGATCTCGGTGGCGTCGCTGAAGCCGTAATTGCGGATCGTGAACCAGGTGAGAAGGCTCGGCGGCAAATGGTCGATGAAGATCAGCCACAGCGCGAGGCCGCGGAACAGGTCGAGCCGGAGCTCGCGCTCGCCGATGGCGGGCAGCGAAATGGCCGGCGCGGCCGCGCGCCGCTTCGTCCCCGCGGACTTGGCCTCCACAGGCTTAGCAGTTCCCGCGATCGTCGATCCCGTCACTTGGTCGGCAATGGTCATCGGGGGCCTAAAAACCCTTCCGCAAATCGCGACGTGGCAAGGAGTGTACCGGTCCGGCCGTCATCTCGCAAAGCGACCGGATCACATGCAAATACATTTGCAAGTACATTTGGACGTGTACTTCCCTGCGAATTCTGGCGGGACGATGTCGCTAAAGCCGCCTCCGGCGTTTGGTTCCCGGGCGGATTTCGGTATGATGGCAATCATGTACCGCGCCGTGACCCGCCAGATCGAAGTGACCGTCGAGCCGAACTTTGTTCCGGAGCAGTCGTCGGCCGACCGCTCCCGTTATTTCTGGGCCTACACCATCGTCATCACCAATTCCGGCGACGAGAGCGTGCAGCTCAAGACGCGGCACTGGATCATCACCGACGCCACCGGGCGGCAGCAGGAGGTGAAGGGCGAGGGCGTGGTCGGCGAGCAGCCGACGCTCGCCCCCGGCGAACGCTTCGAATACACCTCCGGCGTACCGCTCACGACCGCCTCGGGCTTCATGACCGGCCGCTACCAGATGGTCAGCGCAACCGGCGAGCGCTTCGAGATCGACGTGCCGACGTTCTCGCTGGACAGCCCGGACAACAAGCGGGTGTTGAATTAGCGCGGTGTCGTACGGTGTACGAGCGCCTGGCACGCGGCTTCCCCGAACCTCGTCATTGCGAACGCAGCGAAGCAATCCAGAGTCTTTCCTCGGAGAGATCCTGGATTGCTTCGCTCCGCTCGCAATGACGGAGGGGCAGCCTACGCGTCTTCCACGCCCGCCTCATCCGGTGTGAACTCGTACACCGACGAGCAGAACTCGCAGGTGACGACGACCTTGTCGTCCTTGACCATCGCGGCGCGGTCGTCGGGCGAAAAGCTCTTCAACATCGATGCGACCGCATCGCGCGAGCAGGAGCATTGCGCCTTCAAGGCCAGCGGATTGAACACGCGCACGCCGCGCTCATGAAAGAGACGGTAGAGCAGCCGCTCGCCGGACAGCTCGGGATCGATCAGCTCGACGTCTTCGACGGTTTCGATCAGCGAGCGCGCCTCGACCCAGGCATCGTCTTCAGCGACGGCATGCACTTCGACGCCTTCGGGCGCATCGCCGGGATGCAGATCGGCCTGCCGCGCGCGCTCGGGCGCCTTCGGCAGGAACTGCATCAGCATGCCGCCGGCACGCCAGCGATGCTTGCCGCCGTCGTTCGAACGCCACTCCTCGCCCACCGCGAGACGCACGCGGGTCGGGATCTGCTCGGAGCGCAGGAAATATTCGTGAGCGGCGTCTTCGAGGCTGCCGCCGTCGAGCGCGACCAGGCCCTGGTAGCGGCTCATGTCGGGGCCCTGGTCGATCGTCATGGCGAGATGACCGTGGCCCAGCAGCGCGCCGGAATCTTTTGCATCCCCGAGGCGCGCGGCGTCGTAGCGGGCATAGGCGCGCAGGCGATCCGGCGCCTGGTAGTCCACGACCAGGAACGACACCGGACCGTCGGTCTGGGCCTGGAGGATGAAGCGGCCCTCGAATTTCAGCGAGGAGCCGAGCAGCGTAGTCAGCACGATGGCCTCGCCGAGCAGCTTGCCGACCGGCGCGGGATAATCGTGCCTGGTCAGGATCTCGTCGAGCGCCGAACCAAGCCGCACCAGGCGACCGCGCACGTCGAGCGCGTCGACCTCGTAGGGCAGCACGGCGTCATCGATCGGAACTGCGGATGGCGCGCGAACCGGGCCTTCGGGCCCGGTTTTCATGTCTGGGGATTGGGAAACCATGGCGCTTTATCTGGGGTCGGAAGGCGGAATTGGAAGGGGGGCGGGCTGAGTGTTCCAGGCAACGATTGGATCGCAAACAAGCGCGGCACACTCAGTGTCGTCCTGGCTTTCGCCAGGACGACGATCCAAACCTGCTTCATCGGCCGCGTTACTTCACCGCGTCGAAGCACCAGGCCAGAATGCCCTTCTGTGCGTGCAGGCGGTTTTCGGCCTCGTCGAACACGACGGATTGCGGACCGTCGATCACCTCGTCGGTGACTTCCTCGCCGCGATGGGCGGGCAGGCAGTGCATGAACAGCGCATCGGGCTTGGCCAGCGACATCAGCTGGGCATTGACCTGATATGGCTTGAGCACGTTATGGCGGTGCTCGCCTTCCTTGTCGCCCATCGACACCCAGGTGTCGGTTACGACACAATCGGCGCCGCGCACGGCCGCTTCGGCATCCGTACCGAGCATGATCGGCGCGCCGGTCGCCTTGATGAAGTCGCGCATCGCCTTTTTCGGCGCGAGCTCCGGCGGCGTCGCGACATTGAGCTGGAACTTGAAGCGCTCGGCGGCGTGCGCCCAGGACGCCAGCACGTTGTTGTCGTCGCCGGTCCAGGCCACGGTCCTGCCCTCGATCGGGCCGCGATGTTCCTCATACGTCATGAGGTCGGCCATCACCTGGCAGGGATGCGAGCGCCGCGTCAGGCCGTTGATGACGGGTACGGTGGCGTTCGCCGCAAGCTCCAGCAGGGCATCGTGATTAAGGATGCGGATCATGATGGCATCGACATAGCGCGACAGCACGCGCGCGGTGTCGGCGATGGTCTCGCCGCGGCCGAGCTGCATCTCGGCGCCGGTGAGCATGATGGGCTCGCCGCCGAGCTGGCGCATGGCGACGTCGAAAGACACCCGCGTCCGTGTCGAGGGGCGCTCGAAGATCATCGCCAGCGTCTTGCCTTCGAGCGGCCTGACCGGCTGATGCGCCTTCTGCTTCGCCTTCATCGCGGTGGACGCGGCCAGCATGCGCTTGAGCTCCGACAGCGGCAGCTCGTTGATATCGAGGAAGTGCTTCGGTGTTTTCTTGGGTGTTTTGTCGGGCGACTTGTTCATCAGCTTGCCGCCCGCTTGTTGCCGGACAACGCCGTGCAGGCGCGCTCGAGCCGCCCGACGCTGTCCTCGATCTCGGCTTCGGTGACGATCAAAGGAGGCAGGAAACGCACGACATTGTCGCCGGCGCCGACGGTGAGCAGCTTTTCAGCGCGCAAGGCGGCAACGAGATCGCCTGAAGGCACCACGGCCTTGATGCCGATCAGGAGGCCCTCGCCGCGCACTTCGCTGACGACATCGCCATGACGGTCGATCACGGAGGCGAGCTTCTGCTTGAGCAGCAGCGACATCCTCTGCACGTGGTCGAAGAAGCCGGGCTTGAGCATGACGTCGAGCACGGCGTTTGCCGCCGCGATCGCGAGCGGGTTGCCGCCGAAGGTCGAGCCGTGGGAGCCGGGCCCCATGCCGGCAGCCGCGTCTGCAGTCGCGAGCACCGCGCCGATCGGGAAGCCGCCGCCGAGCGCCTTAGCCAGCGACATCACGTCGGGGGTGACGCCGGTGCGACGATGCGCGAACAGATCGCCGGTGCGGCCCATGCCGGTCTGCACCTCGTCGAAGGCGAGCAGCAGGCCCTTGTCGTCGCAGAGCTGGCGCAACGCCCTGAGGAAGGCGGGCGTTGCCGAACGCACGCCGCCCTCGCCCTGGATCGGCTCGATCAGGATGCCGGCGGTGTGCGGACCGATCGCCTTTTTCACGGCCTCGATATCGCCATGCGCAACCTGGTCGAAGCCCTCCATCGGAGGGCCGAAACCTTCGAGATATTTTGCCGAACCCGTCGCAGCCAGCGTCGCCAGCGTGCGGCCGTGGAAGGCGCCTTCGAACGTGATGATGCGATAGCGCTCCGGATGCCCGTTGGAGAAGTGATGATGGCGGACCAGCTTGATCACACCTTCCAGCGCCTCGGCGCCGGAATTACAGAAGAACACGAAGTCCGCGAAACTTTCATTGCACAGGCGCGCGGCGAGCTTTTCGCCGTCCGGGCTCTGGAACAGGTTCGACATGTGCCAGAGCTTAGCGGCCTGCTCCTGCAACGCCGCGACCAGCGCCGGATGGGCATGACCGAGCGCATTCACCGCCACCCCGGAGGTGAAATCGAGATAGCGCTCGCCATTGGTCGCGATCAGCCAGCAGCCTTCGCCACGCTCGAAACCGAGGTCGGACCTGGCGAAAACGGGGAGCAAATGCGGCGCTACGCTGTTAGTCATGACGATCACTTGAATGTTGCGGACGGTGTGCGTGCATTGCGCAACGCACCATCGACCGGCCCGGAAAACGAAACGTGCCGCCTCTTGAGGGCGGCACGCACGACTATCTTAGGCCCGGTGAAACCGGTGTCAATGCCGCCCGGAAAGCCTCGCGAAACGCTGGATCCGTAGTCTTGCGGTGCCGATTTTGCGGGATTTCACCACGGAACATGTGGAAGCGAGTCGGCGGACTCTTGCGCGGGAGTCACGCCATATTGTAGCGTTTGGATTGTCAGATACGACATCTCGTGCAGTGGTTCTGATCTCTAAGTCCTTATGTACCGGCGTAAACGTTCGGGCGTTCTAGTCACGCCCGGCGAGCCTTAAGGGATTCTGGCGGCACGGGTTTTTGAAGGCTTAGGCATTCGCTGCGAGGCCCCAGGATGGCTGGCGCGCAGCGAGGGAAAGGGTGCAATGACGGTTTTGACCTGGTCCGATGATCGCGTCGAGCAGCTGAAAAAGCTCTGGGAGGCCGGACTTTCGGCCAGCCAGATCGCGGCGGAGCTCGGCAATGTGACCCGCAATGCCGTGATCGGCAAAGTGCACAGGCTCGGCCTTTCGGGCCGCGCCAAGAGCCCGTCATCGGCAGCGCCCCGGCCGCGCAAGGCGCGCCCCGCGCAGCACATGATGCGGGTGAGCCGCCCGATCTCGCGCGGCAACACCGCGCTGGCGCAGGCCTTCGAGGTCGAGGCTGAGCCGGATCCGGTCACCTACGACAACGTGGTGCCGATGAGCCAGAGGCTGTCGCTGCTGGAATTGAACGAGGCGACCTGCCACTGGCCGGTCGGCGATCCCTCGAGCCCGGACTTCTTCTTCTGCGGTGGCCGGGCGCTGTCCGGCCTGCCCTATTGCGCCCAGCACTCGCGCGTTGCCTACCAGCCGGCGTCCGATCGGCGCCGCGCACCGGTGAAGCCGGGTCCGCGGTAAGTCAGTTTCGATTTCAGGATCGAGCCGTGACGCGATGACGGCTCAAAAATAATGAATGTCGTCCCGGCGAAGGCCGGGACCCATACTCCGAGCACGTAGTTGTTGTGCGAAAGGGTAACTCCGAGTCTTCGCCAAACCGCGCCCTGTGGTTATGGATCCCGGCCTTCGCCGGGACGACATCGGAGATTGTGGCGGCAGCGCTAGATCACCTGCCAACATCACACCGCAAAATCTCCTACACCTGCTCCGCCTTGGCAAACCGATCATCCAGCGCGTAGCCGGCGCCGCGGACGGTGCGGATCGGGTCCTGCTCGCGGCCGAGGTTGAGCAGCTTGCGCAGGCGGCCGATATGTACGTCGACGGTCCGCTCGTCGATATAGATGTCGCGGCCCCAGACGCTGTCGAGCAATTGCTCGCGCGAGAACACCCGGCCCGGATGCTCCAGGAAGAACTCCAGCAGGCGATATTCGGTCGGACCGAGATCGATCGGCCGACCCGAGCGCGCCACGCGGCGCTTGTCGCGGTCGAGCTCAATGTCGCCAAAAGCAAGTACGGTGGCGAGCCGCTCGGGGCTCGCGCGCCGCAGCAGGCCTTTCACGCGCGCCAGCAGCTCCGGCACCGAGAACGGCTTGACGATGTAATCGTCGGCGCCGGTCGCAAGACCCCGCACCCGCTCGCTCTCCTCGCCGCGCGCGGTGAGCATGATGATCGGGAGCTGCTTGGTCTCGGGACGGGTGCGAAGCCGCCGGCACAATTCGATGCCTGACAGGCCCGGCAGCATCCAGTCGAGCACGATCAGATCGGGGATGTGCTCCTTGAGGCGGGTGTCGGCGTCGTCGCCGCGCATCACCGTCTCGACGTCATAGCCATCGCCTTCGAGGTTGTAGCGGAGAAGCTCGGTCAGAGCTTCCTCGTCCTCAACCACCATAATGCGTGCGCCCATCGGGTCGTCGCTCCTTAAGTCTTCAGGTGTTCGGTACCGTGTTGGCGAAGGTCGTCATGTCGCCCTTCGGCCGCTTGTCGGTGATCGCCTGGCCCTCGATCATGTAGAACACGGTCTCGGCGATGTTGGTGGCGTGGTCGCCGATCCGCTCGATGTTCTTGGCGCAGAACATCAGGTGAATACAGAACGAGATATTGCGCGGATCCTCCATCATGTAGGTGAGGAGCTCGCGGAACAGCGAGGTGCAGATGGCGTCGACCTCCTCGTCGCCCTTCCACACCGCCATCGCCGCCGGGAGATCATGCGCGGCATAGGCGTCCAGCACCGACTTGACCTGCTGCTGCACGAGGTCGGTCATGTGCTCGAGGCCGCGGAACAGCTTGAGCGGATGGAAGTCCGTCTCCAGCGCGGCGACGCGCTTGCCCATGTTCTTGGCGAGGTCGCCGATGCGCTCGAGATCGGTCGCGACGCGCATGGCGCCGACGATCTCGCGCAAATCGACCGCCATCGGCTGACGGCGGGCGATGGTGAGCACCGCACGCTCCTCGATGCGCTTCTGCAGCGCGTCCAGCTCGGTGTCGATGGCGACGACACGCTGGCCGAGCGGGACGTCGCGGCGGATCAGCGCGTCGACGGACTCGACGATCATGCGCTCGGCGATGCCACCCATCTCGGCGACCAGGCGGGTGAGTTCCTGGAGGTCGGTATCGAAGGCCTTTGCGGTATGTTCAGAACCCATGTCGCGTCTCCTAGCCGAACCGGCCGGTGATGTAATCCTGCGTGCGCCGGTCGGTCGGCGACGTGAAGATCTTGCTGGTGTCGTCGAACTCGATCAGCTCGCCGAGATACATGAAGGCGGTCTTGTCGGAGACGCGCGCCGCCTGCTGCATGTTGTGAGTGACGATCGCGATCGTGTAATCCTCGGATAGCTCCTGGATCAGCTCCTCGACCTTGGCGGTCGAGATCGGGTCGAGCGCCGAGCAGGGTTCGTCGAACAAGATCACCTCGGGCCTCACCGCGACGGTGCGGGCGATGCAGAGGCGCTGCTGCTGGCCGCCGGAGAGCGACAGGCCGGAGGCGTTGAGCTTGTCCTTGACCTCGTTCCACAGCGCGCCGCCGCGCAGCGCCTTTTCGACGCGGCCGTCCATCTCGGACTTCGAGATCTTCTCATAGAGACGGATGCCGAACGCGATGTTCTCGTAGATCGTCATCGGGAACGGCGTCGGCTTCTGGAACACCATACCGACGCGGGCGCGCAGCAAATTGAGGTCCAGCTTGCCGTCCAGGATGTTGGTCTGATCGAGCATGAGCTGACCGGTGGCGCGCTGGCCGGGATAGAGGTCGTACATCCGGTTGAAGATGCGCAGCAGGGTCGACTTGCCGCAGCCCGACGGACCGATGAACGCCGTGACGCGGTTGGCGCCGAGCGTCAGGTTGATGTTCTTCAGCGCGTGGTGCTCGCCGTAATAGAAATTCAGGTTGCGTACGGTCACCTTGGGCGGCGCCTCCGGCAGCACCGGCGCGTGGGGCAGCCCACCGGCCGCGCTCATCGATACGGAAAGATCACTCATTTTGCGGTCCTCTCGGCGCCAAGGATGCGCGCGCCAATATTAAGGGCAAGAACGGTCAGGGTGATGAGCAGCGCCCCGCTCCAGGCCAACTGCTTCCAGTAGACATAGGGGCTCTGCACGAAGTTGTTGATGGTGACCGGCAGGTTCGCCATCGTCTTGTTCAGGCCGAGGCTGAAGAACTGGTTCGACAGCGCGGTGAACAGCAGCGGCGCGGTCTCACCGGCGACGCGGGCGGTCGCGAGCAGCACGCCCGTGATGAGACCCGATCGGGCAGCACGATAAGCGATCCGTTTGATCACCAGCGAACGCGGTAGGCCGAGCGCCGAGGCCGCCTCACGCAACGCGTTCGGCACCAGCAGCAGCATGTCCTCGGTCGTGCGCAGCACCACCGGGATCACGATGACCGCGAGCGCGAGCGAGCCTGCGATCGCCGAGAAGCCGCGCATCGGCACCACCACCGCGCCGTAGATGAACAGGCCGATGATGATCGAGGGCGCCGAGAGCAGGATGTCGTTGATGAAGCGGATCACCGAGGTCAGCCGGTCATTGCGGCCGTATTCGGCAAGATAAGTGCCGGCGAACATGCCAAGCGGCGCGCCGATGCCGACGCCGATCACGGTCATGATCAGCGAGCCGACGATGGCGTTGAGCAGACCGCCCTCGTTCGATCCCGGTGGCGGCGTGTTCTCGGTGAACAGCTGGACATTGAGTCCCGCCACTCCGTTGTAGAGCAGCGTGATCAGGATCAGCGCGAGCCAGGTGACGCCGAAGGCGGTTGCGGCGATGCAGAGCCCGCGGACGACGATGTCCTTGCGACGGCGACTTGAATAGATCGGGTTCATGGCGCTAGTTCCCCGCCTTCTTTTCCAGCCGCATCAGCATCAGCCGCGCCGCTGCGAGCACGAAGAACGTCAGTACGAACAGCAGCAGGCCGAGCAGGATCAGGCCGGACTGGTGCAGGCCGTCGCTCTCCGCGAACTCGGATGCGATCGCCGCCGATATCGTGGTGCCGGGGGCGAAGATCGACGACGAGATCCGGAACGAGTTGCCGATGATGAAGGTCACCGCCATGGTCTCGCCGAGCGCGCGGCCCAGCGCCAGCATGACGCCGCCGATGACGCCGACGCGGGTGTAGGGGATCACCACGCTGCGGACGACTTCCCAGGTGGTGCAGCCGACGCCGTAGGCGGCTTCCTTCAGGACCGGCGGCACCGTCTTGAACACGTCGACCGAGATCGAGGTGATGAAGGGCAGCACCATGATGGCGAGGATCAGCGCGGCATTGAACAGGCTGAGATAGGACGGCGGTCCCGCGAAGATCGCGCCCAGCACGGGCGCGCCGTCGAAGATCTTGATCATGAAGGGCTGGAACGTATTGGCCAGGAATGGGCCCAGCACGAAGAAGCCCCACATGCCGTAGATGATCGAAGGGATGCCGGCGAGCAGCTCGATCGCCATGCCGATCGGGCGGCGCAGCCATTGCGGGCAGAGCTCGGTAAGGAAGATGGCAATGCCGAGACCCACGGGAATGGCGATCAGCATCGCGATGAAGGAGGTGACGAGCGTGCCGTACATCGGCCCGAGCGCGCCGAGCACCGGCGGATCGGCGGATGGCGCCCAGCGCTGCGTCCACAGGAACGAGACCCCGAATTCCTTCATCGCCGGGAAGGCGCCGACGATCAGCGAAATGATGATGCCGCCGAGGATCAGAAGCACCGAGATCGCGGAGAGCCGCGTGATCCAGTAGAAGGTGACGTCGCCGAGCTTGAACGCGCTCAAGGCCTTGGCGCGATCATACGGTCCGGCGTCGTCGATTACATCGCTCTGAACGGCCATCTCTGCCACGCCGATCCCCTGTTCCAAATAGTATACGTTTTTTGTTGGTCCGTGCCCCGGATGCGGCGCAGCGCATCCGGGGCACGAGCGTCGCGAGACTAGCTCTTGATTTCGGCAGCCCAGGTCTTCTCGATCAGCTGAACCACCGGGTCCGGCATCGGGATGTAGTCGAGCTCTTCAGCCGCCTTGCTGCCGCTCTTGAAAGCCCAGCGGAAGAACTTGATCGCTTCCTGCGAGGCCGCCTTGTCGGTGGCGTCCTTGTGCATGAGGATGAAGGTCGCCGCCGTGATCGGCCAGGACTTCTCGCCGGGCTGGTCGGTCAGGATGACGTAGTAGCCGGGAGCCTTGGCCCAGTCGGCGTTGGAGGCGGCCGCCTGGAAGGCTTCGACGGTGGGCTGCACCGGCTTGCCGGCCTTGTTGACGAGACCGGTGTAGGTCAGCTTGTTCTGCTTGGCATAGGCGTACTCGACGTAGCCGATCGAGTTCTTGGTCTGGCTGATGTTGCCGGACACGCCTTCGTTACCCTTGGCGCCGACGCCGACCGGCCATTCGACGGCGGTACCTTCACCGACCTTGCTCTTCCAGTCCGCGCTGGCCTTGGCGAGGTAGTTGGTGAAGTTGAAGGTGGTGCCCGAACCGTCCGACCGGCGGACCACGGTGATGGCCTCCGAGGGCAGCTTCACGTTCGGGTTCAGCTTCTTGATCGCGGCGTCGTCCCATTTGGTGATCTTGCCGAGATAGATGCTAGCCAGGGTCTCGCCGTCGAACACCATCTCACCGGGCTTCACGCCCTCGATGTTGACGACGGGAACGATGGCGCCCATCACCATCGGCCACTGGACGAGGCCGTCCTTCTCGAGCTGCTCGGCCTTGAGCGGCGCGTCGCTGGCGCCGAAGGTCACGGTCTTGGCCTGGATCTGCTTGATGCCGCCGCCGGAGCCGATCGACTGGTAATTCAGACCGTTGCCGGTCTCCTTCTTGTAGGCGTCGGCCCATTTGGAATAGATCGGGAACGGGAACGTCGCGCCGGCTCCGGTGATATCGGCAGCAAAGGCCGCCGTCGTCGATGCGGCGACCATGCCAGCAGCGACGAGTGTTTTGAGGAAATTCATGCTGGTCTCCATACAGGGGAGCGAAGCGCCATCCGCGCCCGATCGCGCTCCCCGTGCCGCCCCTTTAGGAGCGGACAGCTGAGCTTTTACGAAGGTTTGGTGACAGTCGGATGACAGCGTTAAGCAGCTGAAATTGCTGGAATTTAGCTCAGAGCCGCGGGCTTGCCCTGGGGGAAACAGGCGGTGAAAATGGCGCCCTGTTTGGGCACGCTTTCGATCAAAAGCCGGCCGCGATGGCGGTTAAGAATATGTTTCACCAGCGATAATCCGAGGCCCGTGCCGCCCTGCGAGCGGCTGTCGCCGACATCGACCCGGTAGAAGCGCTCGGTCAGCCGCGGCAGGTGCTCCGGCGCGATGCCGGGGCCGAAATCCCGGACCAGGACCCGGATTTCCTGAGTTCCATCAGGGGCGGCGCCTGATATCAGCGACACGATGACGCGACCACCCGAGGCGCCGTATTTGAGCGCGTTCTCGATCAAATTCTCGAACAGGCGGAGCAGCTCCTCGCGGTCCCCCGCGATCAGCACCGGGCTCTCAGGGAGCTGGGTCTCGACCTCGACCTGGCGCTCCCGCGCCAGCGGCTCGAGCCCATCGGCGACCTGCAAGATGATCGGCAGCAGGTCGACCAGGGTGTCGGGCCGCACATGGGCCGACAGCTCCACCCGCGACAGCGACAGCAGATCGTCGATCAGGCGTGCCATGCGGGTCGCCTGGTTGTGCATGATGCCGAGGAAGCGCTCGCGCGCCTTGGGATCGTCCTTGGCTTGGCCCTGGAGCGTGTCGATGAAGCCGGACAGCGCGGCCAGCGGCGTGCGCAGCTCGTGGCTGGCATTGGCGACGAAGTCGGCTCGCATCTCCTCGACCCGGCGCAGCGGCGTCTGGTCGTGGAAGGTCATCAGCATGCATTTGTCGGCGCCGCCGAAGGTGGTGGGCACCGGCACCGGCGTGATGGTCAGCTCCATCCACCGATCGACCGGGACATGGTCGAGATAGGTCGCGCGCCGCGGCTCGGTGGTCGCGATCGACTCGCGGAGCGCCGTGATGATCTCGGGCGAACGCAGCGCGAACTGGGCGAGCTCATTCCGGCGTAGCGCCGGCGCGAGCTGGGCGGCCGCGGCGTTGAGATGGATGACGCGGCCGGCGCGGTCGAGCAGCACCGCGGGATCGGGCATGCCAGCGACCACCGCGGCCACCGCCGCGCTCTCGACCGGGTTGACGCGGCGGGTCTCTTCGCGGGAGGCGGCGGTATCGTGCAGGCGCCACGGGATCAGCGCCGCGGCCGCGATGCAGAGGAACACCGCAATGGCATGCAGCGCCAGCAATTCGCCCAGCGAGACCACCACCGACAGCGCCAGCGCCGCGGCGATCAGGATGACGGTCGAGTGCCGCAGCCGGTCGGACCAGGGCTGGGAGGAGGGAGAAGATGGGGCGTCGATCGCCATCGGGGCGGGCTTCTCCAAAAGGATCTTGCGCCGGTCAGGCGCCGCTGTCGCTGCGCTTTCTCACGTAAGCGGCTTCAGGCGCGGGGCCGGGGTCAAGCTTGAGCGCGGCCTGTTGCAGGCGTTTCGATCGTGCGCCGATGATAACTTCGCGAAACGTCAGCAAGATTACAGATATGACGAAAGGGGACAGATAATAGAGGACGCGGAACAGCAGCATCCCGCCCAGCAGCTCCTCGCGGTCCATCTGCCAGAGACCGACCAGCATGGCCGCGTCGAACACGCCAAGGCCCCCGGGCGAATGACTGGCAAAGCCGAGCAGCGTGGCCGAGACGAAGATCACCGCGACCACCACGAAGCCGAGATTGGGCTCGTCCGGGACCAGCACGTACATCGCGAGCGCGCAGAAGCCGAGATCGATAATGCCGATCGCGATCTGGAGCAGCGTCAGCGGACCGCCCGGCAGCATCACAGTCCAGGGCCCGCGGCCGACCATTCGCGGCTGGGTCCAGACCCACACCACGTAAGCCACCAGGCCGACGATAATCATCATCGCCAGCGTCCGGTTCAGCCAGGCCGGAAGCTGGTCTATCGAGGCCGCAGCCTCCGGATGATAGGAGATGCCGAGGCCCAGCACCGCGGCATTGCCGAGCCAGAAGGTCAGGCCGGCGAGGAAGCAAATTTTTGCGACGTCGATCGCGTTCAGGCCGTAGGCAGAATAGATGCGGTAGCGCACCGCGCCGCCGGTGAAGACGCTGGCGCCGACATTGTGGCCAATCGAATAGCTGGTGAAGGCGGCGAGCGCGTTGATCCGATAGGGCACGTGGGCGTGGCCGATCGCGCGCACGGCGAACAGGTCGTAGAAGGTCAGCGTGAAATAGCCCGCGGCGACGAACAGCGCCGCCATCGCAATCTGGCTCGGCTCGGTGCTCTTGATCGCTTCGAGGACTTCGTTGACATCGATGCCGCGCAGCATGTGGTAGAGCACATAGCAAGCGATGCCGATGACCGCGACGCTGATCACAACTCCAAGCTTATGCAGGATTTGCTTCTGGCGCAGAAACGACATCGCCCTGCGTATGGCTTCCAGCATCTAAACCTCGAACAACGCTTCAGCGGCCAGGGTGGCCGGCGAACAGGCGAACGACACGCAGGCACCCGACGAACCCTCGCTGCGGGTCCCGGCATGGCGCATACCTACTATCCCTCCACTAGCGCGTTTCCGGGCGGAGTGGAATTCGGCAATTCGAACAAAAACTCGTGCCTTCAATATTTTAGGCAGGGTTGCGGGCTCCTGATGCACGGTTTGGCGCTTTCGGCGGCAAGACTGACGCGAATCTCCATGGCAATCCTGCGCAGTGGCCATGAAGTTTTGATGATTTCGACCGCACAATGTTCCGTCACGACTTAAGCCGACGTCAATCTATGGGCCGGATTCCCCTGTTGAAAGAGGGGGTGGCGCGGCGCGAGGCCGCTGCGGCCCGCGCGATTACGTGGCCGACGGCTCGCGCCCGATCCATCCGGTTGCACTGCGACATCACAGACGTCATCGCGGCCGCCCGCCAGCGGCCGCGATGAGCATGTCGTTCGGAGGTAGCGATCTGCTCAGGCCGCAAGCTGCGGGCGCACCGCCTCGATCCCCGCGATCCAGCCGGCCACGGAGCGCCCGATCGCCTCGGGGTGATCCTCCTGGAGGAAATGCAGGCCGGCGCCGAGACGAACCAGCGCGCAGTGCTTCAGGGAGGCTGCAAACCGTTCGGCAAATTCCGGCGCGACCAGAGCTCCAGGCTCGGCCGTGAACAAGAGTTTTGGATAGGACGACGCGGCCAGCGCCGCATGCGCGGATTGGAGCGCGCCATAGACGTCAGCAGGCTCGCCTGCGATCGGCAGTTCGCGCGGAAGCGCAAGAACGGGCCGGCGGCTCTCCGGTGTCGGGAACGGCGCGCGATAGGGCGCCATCTCGTCGTCGCTGAGCTTGCGGACGATGCCGCCGGGGAGCACGCGCTCGACGAAAGCATTCGCCTTGAGGATCATCGCCTCGCCCTCGCCCGGCGTCCTGAATTTGCGGAAGGCCGCCCGTGCCGCCTCGGCATGCTCCTGCTCTGCGGCAACCTCGGTGTAGTGGAAGTCCTGCCAGGTCGGCATCGGACGGATGAACTCCATGAAGGCGACGCCGCGCACGAAATCCGGTCGGCGCGCCGCAAGATGAAATGCGAGCGCCGTGCCCCAATCCTGCGCGATGAGATAGGCCGACGTGATACCGCGCTGTTCGATGAAGGCATCGAGATAGCGGACGTGGTCAAAGAAGCGGTAGGCGATGTCGGGCTTGTCGGACTGACCGAAGCCGACGTTGTCGGGCGCGAGGCAATGCGCGACCGGTGACACCAAGGGCATGATGTTGCGCCAGATGTGCGAGGAAGTCGGATTGCCGTGCAGGAAGAGCGCGACCGGCGCGTTCTGCGCGCCCGTCTCACGATAAGCCATGCTGCTTCCGAGGACGGACGCTTTGCGAATCTTGATCTCGATCTGCTTGGTCATGTCAGCTCCTTGAACACGGTTTGGAATGCGATAGTCTTGAAACGTTCGAGCGCTTTCGGATTGCGGTCGACCTTCATGCGCAGGATCGCGCCCTGCCAGGACGCGAGCAGGAAGTCGGCGAGCTCCTCAGGCTCGAAATCGGATGCGATCTCGCCGCGGGTCTGCGCCTCGGCGATGCAGGCGGCGAACGGCACGCGCCATTCGGCAAAGATGTCGGCGAGGCGCACGCGCAGCATCTCGCTGCTGCCGGTCGCTTCCAGACTGAGATCGCCGATCAGGCAGCCGCGACCAAAGCCGTCGGCTTCCAGCCTGCCCGTGATGATGTCGAGGTAGCGCTTGAGCCGCGCGCGGGGGCTCAGCGAAACATCCTGCAATGCCTCCGCGACCAAGCCCCTGGTGATGTCGAAATAGCGGTCGAGCACCTCGGAGGCGAACGCCTCCTTGGAGCGGAAATGGTTGGTGAAGGACCCCTGCGGCGCGCCGGCGGCGGTGGTTACATCGCGCACGCTGGTGCCGTGATAGCCGGTGCGGAACATGACATTGAGGCCGGCGTCGATGATGGCGTCTTTGAGCGATGGCTTTGGCATGACTTCATAATACGTACGTACGTATTAATGTCAAGCACCACTCGACTCCCTGGCAATCTGATGGTGGCGCAAGTGATGAGCGCGTTTGCCCCTCAGCTCAGCCGCTCAGGCCGGCGGCATGCTGCGCGCAACCACCCGGTCGCGCAGCCAGGCGCCGATGGCGCCGCCGACGAGATAGCAGGCGAACATGATCAGGCCGAGGTCGAGCCAGTAGCCGAAGCGGCCGGGGACCACATGCGCGAACGAGGCCGCGACCAGGCCGGCAGCAAGCACGGCGAGCCAGCGCGCGGTCACCTTCGAGGTGCCGTTGCCGCGTTGGACCACCGAGATCCAGCCCATGCAGAAGCCGAGCAGCAGCGAGCCTATCAGCCAGCCCAGATGGAACGAGACGAGATAGGGCATCGTCACCTCACCAGAAATTCGATGCGGCGGTTCTGCGCCTTGGCGTCTTCGCTGTCATTGGTGGCGACCGGCTGCGTGCTGCCGTAGCCGACAGCGGTGAAGCGACCGGCAGGCAGGCCGGCCTTGACCAGATAGTCGATCACCGCCTGCGCGCGCTTCTCCGAGAGTGCCTGGTTGAAGGAATCCTCGCCGTCGGCATCGGTATGCCCGGCGACCTCGATATTGGTGGTGGGGCATCGCAGTGCCGTCTCGATCAGATGATCGAGAATGCCGGCGGAATCCGGATCGATGTCGGCGCGCTTCGCCGCGAAACGAATCTTGGCCTTGGCCAAGAGCTCCGAGAACAATTGCTGGCACACGGTGCCGTCGACCGGGCCGGCCGCGGGTTTCACCGTGATTTCCGGCTTGTACTGCCAGTTCTTCGGGAAATCCTTGCCGAGGCCTGCGCGGATGTCGTTGGCGGCACCTTCATACAGCGCATCGCCCGACAGCTTCACCTCGCGGTCGGACACGACCAGCGTGCCGGTCGACAGGCGCGACAGCGCGCCGAGCGCTGCGACCACGGCGGGGCTGAAGGAGCCGGGCGCGCCGACGCTGGCCTTGAGATTGTCGACGACCTTTTCGTTGAAGAATTTCCGGGACGCGCTAGTGGCGATGGCCGCGTGGACGTTGTTGTCGGGAACATAGCCGGTCAGCGTCACCGTCGCGGCCACCGGATCCTTGTAGGCCTGGAAGACGTAAGGCGGCGCCTTGACGTCGTTGGCGGCGATCGAAAAGCCCTCGGGCAGGTTTTTCAGCGCAGCTACGACCGCTTCGCGGCCGCCGAGATCGCGCGCCATCCCCGACAGAGTGACCTTGGTGTCTGTGATCGTGATCTTGCCGTCCTTGAGCTTGCCGATCTGGTCGAGCAGCAGCATCGCAGCCGCCTCGAACCGCGGCGGTGCGCCGCGCGCCAGCCCCATCTGATCGGCCACCTCTGTACCGGCGACCTCCTTGCGGGCCGCCTCGGTCAGCCGGCCCTTCATCGATGGCAGGGGCGCGGAGCCCGACAGCGTCACCCGCACCACGTCCCGTTCGGCGTTCCAGACGAAGGGCTTTGCCTCGGGAACGAGGCGGGTCCGGTCGTCGACCAGGCGCACGCCGGGCACGGTCTCGACAGCCACCACAGCGTCGCGGCGACCCTCCTCGGAAAACGCGTCCGCAGCCAGGCTGACGTCGCGGCCGTCCACTGCGATCCGGGTCTTGTCCAGAACGGTATCCTTTAGCGCCGCCGAGCTGCGGGCGGAAAGGTCCGCCTCGACCGGCGAAGTATTATTCCAGGCCGCAAATCCCCACATGACGGCCAGGGGAATCAGCCCTGGCCACCATTTGCTGGCCCACCTGAAAAGCTTCTGCATTCGACGACCCGAACTCTGGAACCGGAGACAAAACAAACCCTTGGCGGGCTGTCAAACCGGAAATGACGCCCTTCCGAAGGCCGGGCGTGGACAATTGGAATAACTCTTTCTTCAAGGGTTCTTCCGTAAGTTGAAGACGGAATGCCAAAGTCCGCCAGCGGGTCATGAAACAACTTCGTAACAACGTCATCCGCGCCGGGCTGGAAGCACTCTATTTCAGCGGCGCCCACCACCTGTTGCGCCCGCTTTTGTCGGGCGTCGGCGCCATTTTCATGCTGCATCACGTGCGGCCGGCCCGCGACGCGGCGTTCCAGCCGAACAGGCATCTCGAAGTCACCCCCGAATTTCTGCGCGCGACACTGTGCCATCTGCGCTCGCGCGAGATCGACATCGTCAGCATGGACGAGCTGCATGAGCGGCTGGTGCGGCGCCGGTTCGACCGGCGCTTCGCCGCCTTCACGCTCGACGATGGCTATCGCGACAATCTCGATTTTGCGCTGCCGGTTCTGCGCGAATTTGACGCGCCTCTGGCGGTCTATGTCGCCAGCGATTTCGCGGAGGGCACGGGTCGGCTGTGGTGGGAGGCGCTGGAGGCCGTGATCGCCAAGGCCGAGCAGATCGAGGTGACAATCGGTAATGCCGCGCTGCGGCTCGATGCCACGACGCCAGCCGCCAAGCAGGTGGCGTTCGACCGCCTGCACGACTGGTTGCGCGCACTGCCCGGCGAGCACGATCTCAAGCGCGAGATCGAGGCGCTCTGCACGAAGTACGGCGTCGATATGGCCGCGCTGTGCCGCAGCCTCTGCCTGTCCTGGGACGAGGTGAAGACATTTGCCGCCGATCCCCTTGTCACGATCGGCGCGCATTCCATCAGCCATTGCAATCTCGCCAAGCAAAGCGAAGAGATCGCCACGCAGGAGATGGCCGTAAGCCGCGCGCGAATCGAGCAGGCGCTCGGCCGCAACGTTCAACATCTTGCCTATCCCTATGGCGATCGCGAGGCGGCGGGAGAGCGTGAATTCGTGCTCGCTGCGTCCGCCGGCTTCAAGACTGCGGTGACGACGCGGCCCGGAATGCTGTTCGCCGAAAACGCCGGCCACATGACCGCGCTGCCACGGGTCTCGCTCAACGGCAATTACCAGGACACGCGGATTCTGCCGGTGCTGACCTCGGGCGCCGCGACCGCGATGTGGAACGGCTTCCGCAGGATCGCGGCGGCTTAAATCTCTCCGTCTTCGCTGCCCGAACTCGGACGTCGTCCTGGCGAAAGCCAGGACCCATTACCACCGCTGTCCATTTTGCGACGCGCTCGGGCCGCAGCTCATTCAAACAACTCTTTCTTGGGGTAATGGGTCCTGGCTTTCGCCAGGACGACGATGCAGCGCCTTCCTTGACTCCCCTCCCCGCCCGCGCTCAAAACGTCGCCAACAAAGGGAGGCACCATGTTCGACGATCTGTTCTCGCTCAAAGGCCGTGTCGCGCTGGTGACCGGCGGTTCGCGCGGCATCGGCAAGATGATCGCGGCGGGATTTCTCAGCGCAGGGGCTGCGAAGGTCTACATCACCGCGCGCAAGGCCGGGCCTTGCGAAGCGACCGCGAACGAGCTCTCCGCGCAGTATGACGGCGAATGCATCGCGTTGCCGATCGACATCTCGACGCTGGCCGGCGCCGAGCTGCTTGCGAGCGAATTCGGAAAGCGCGAGCCAAAACTCGACATCCTCGTCAACAATGCGGGCGCGGCCTGGGGCGCGGAGTTCGACGAGTTTCCGGAGAGCGGCTGGGACAAGGTGATGAACCTCAATGTCAAGGCGCCGTTCTTCCTGACCAAGGCGCTGGCGCCCACGCTGCGCGCGGCGGCATCAGCAGAGCGGCCGGCGAAAGTGATCAACATCGCCTCGATCGACGGCATCTTCGTCAATCCGGGCGAGACCTATTCTTACGCGGCAAGCAAGGCGGGGCTGATCCATTTGACGCGGCGCATGGCCGTGAAGCTGATCGGCGACCACGTCGTGGTCACCGCGATCGCGCCGGGCCCGTTCAAATCCGACATGAACCGCGCCGCACGCGATCATGCCGACGAAGTCTCGACCCGCGTGCCTGCGGGCCGCATCGGCACCGACGAGGACATGGCGGGCGCTGCGATCTATCTCGCCTCGCGCGCGGGGGACTATGTGGTTGGCGCGACCATCGCGGTGGATGGTGGCATTGTTTATGCGAACCCGGGGATCAAGGGGAGCGGGTGGGATAGTTGAGGCAACGGCCCGCGCCTCAAATTCCGGCGTCGTCCCGGCGCAGGCCGGGACCCATACCGCGTGATCTATCGGTTGCGGTTGGTAGGAGTACCGAACAACTAGCCCGCCGCCAAACTTCTCCCTGTGGTTATGGGTCCCGGCTTTCGCCGGGACGACATGGGAGGCTTTGCGCCTCCCTCGCGTGTATCAGCCGGCAGAGAACCAGCTCCTACGACTCGATCCTCACATACTCGAAATCGCCGGGCTTGTTGTCGATGCCGACTTTCGGCGGCGAGATCCAGGAGGCGAACTGGCCGGTCTCGGTGACGGGCTGCATCAGCGAGGTGATGAAGTCGCCGTCCGCGGTGGAGGGCAGCCATTCGTCCTTGCGCCGGGCCCAATTTGCGTCATCGATCAACAGACCATCCGGCGTCGCGTGGATGCCCTTGAACTCGCCGATATGGCGATGGAAGGCGACGTTGGGCAGCTTGAGCTCAAACTGGTAGCCCGCGGTCGAGATCACCTTGTTCCAGCGCAGCATGCCCTTGACGCAATCCTGGCTGTAATCGTCGCGCAGACGCATGTTGAGCGCGGTCAACGCCGGCTCGTCCACCAGTTTGATCTCGCCGTCGATGAACTTCAGCACCGGATAGGTGGCGTTCTTGAGCTGATGATCGTCGTCGATCTGGGTCTCGTGATAGCGACCCTTGATGCCGGTGTTGAAGGCGTTCGCCGCGTTGGTCGAGACTTCCGAGCCAAACAGATCGAGCGACAGCGTATAATGCAGGTTCAGCTTCTTCTGGATCGTCGGCAGGTCGATCACACCGAGCGCGCGGACCTTCGCGATCTCGGTGGGATCGGTGATGCCGGCTTCCCGCATCGCATCGCAGGTGCGCTGCACGACGCGGGTGATGCCGGTCTCGCCGACGAACATGTGGTGCGCTTCCTCCGTCAGCATGAAGCGGCAGGTGCGCGACAGGGGATCGAAGCCCGACTGCGCCAGCGAGTGCAGCTGCATCTTGCCGTCGCGGTCGGTGAAATAGGTGAACATGAAGAAGGACAGCCAGTCCGGCGTCGCCTCGTTGAAGGCGCCCAGCATGCGTGGCGAGTCGGCGTCACCCGAGCGGCGGCGCAACAAATCGTCAGCCTCTTCACGTCCGTCGCGACCGAAGTACTTTTGCAGCAGGTACACCATCGCCCAGAGGTGACGGCCCTCCTCGACATTGACCTGAAACAGATTGCGCATGTCGTAGAGCGAGGGCGCGGTCTTGCCGAGGTGGCGCTGCTGCTCGACCGAGGCAGGCTCGGTGTCGCCCTGGATCACGATCAGACGGCGCAGCATGGCGCGATATTCACCCGGGACTTCCTGCCAGGCCGGCTCGCCAAAATGCTCGCCGAACGGCACGACGCGGTTCTCTTCCTGGGGAGCAAGGAGAATGCCCCAGCGATACTCGGGCATGCGCACGTAATCGAACTTGGCCCAGCCGCGCGGATCGACCGAATAGGCGGTGCGCAAGTACACCAGCGATTCCTGGAAGCCTTCCGGCCCCATGTCTTTCCACCAGTCCATGTAGCCGGGATGCCAGCCTTCCAGCGCCTTCAGCACCTGGCGGTCTTCGGCGAGATTGACGTTGTTCGGAATCTTGGTCGAGTAGTCGACGTTCATGATGTTCATGTTCATGGCCGTGCTCCTTGGATTTCTTTCGTCATGCCCGGCCTTGTGCCGGGCATCCACGTTCTGGCTTGCTCAGCCAAGGACGTGGATGGCCGGGACGAGCCCGGCCATGACGCAGCAAATGTCATCACACCCGCGTCATATCGAATTTCGGCTTCTGGCCGCTGCCGTAGCGGCGCAGCGCGCCTTCCTCGCCGACCGCGTTCGGGCGCTGGAAGATCCAGTTCTGCCACGCGGTGAGGCGGGAGAAGATTTTCGATTCCATCGTCTCGGGGCCGACGAAGC
This sequence comes from Bradyrhizobium sp. F1.13.3, assembly GCF_040548265.1. Classification (NCBI taxonomy): domain Bacteria; kingdom Pseudomonadati; phylum Pseudomonadota; class Alphaproteobacteria; order Hyphomicrobiales; family Nitrobacteraceae; genus Bradyrhizobium; species Bradyrhizobium sp. F1.13.3. The sequence continues at coordinate 331,787 of NZ_JBEPRI010000002.1, forward strand.
GCAGGCTCGCTTCCATGCCGGTGAGGCTGTCGGGCGAGAAGCTGGCGCGCTCCTCGAGGAACACGCGGACCTCGTCGTCCCAGTCGATGTCGTCGAGCGCGAAGGTGACGAGACCGAGCTCTTCGGCCTGCTCGGCGTCCAGCGCCGTGCCCATCGTGGCTTCTGCGCGTTCCACATCGGACGGATCGGCCTGGAAGCGCGACTGAAGCCGCGTCAGGCCGTGGCTCATCGGATACGGGCCAAAATTCATCGCTGACAGTTCGATCGACGGCGGCGGGCGGTTGTCGCCCTGGCGCGTGCCGATCAGCATGTAGGAGCGGTCGGCGGCGAATACGAGCTCGGCGAGCGTGCCGGCGAAGCAGGAGCCGGGCTCGACCAGCGTCACCAGCGTCCGCGAGGTGACGTCGATGCGCTTCAAGACGCGCTTCCAGTAGTGCCTGATTTCGTTGACCAGCCAGTGCGTCTTGTTGGCTTCGAGGAAGGCGTCGCAGGCGAGCACATGCGCGCGGTCGCCATGGCTCTTGAACACCAGCATGGCGATCTCGAGCTCGTTGATGCGCAGATGCAGGATCGCGTCGTCGAGTTCGCGCGCGACCTGGAGCGGCCAGAACGCGACACCCTGCGCCATCATGCTGTCGATGTCGGCGGGCGGCGCGGCTTCAGGCGCCTTGATCGAGATCGTGGCGATGCGCGCGGCGCGATCGATGTCGACGGTGACAAAGCCGTAGCGGATGCTGGTCTCATCGATGATGCGCTTGAGCGGCGTCAGCGCGATGCCCTTGCCGCTGCCCGCGCGCTTCGAGGCCTGGGCGAATTCCCTGGCGCGCTCGGCAACCTTGCCTTCGAGTTTGCTGTTCGGCGCGATCTCGTCGACCAGGCGCCATTGCACGGCGCGCTTGCCCTTCACGCCTTCCTCGATGGTGCAGAAGAAATCGGCGCGATCGCGGCGCACCTTGCGCTTGTCGACCACACGCGTGAGGCCGCCGGTGCCCGGCAGCACCGCGAGCAGCGGCACTTCCGGCAAGGCGACGGCGGACGCACCGTCATCGGCGAGCATGATGTAGTCGGTGGCGAGCGCGAGCTCATAGCCGCCGCCCGCGGCCGAGCCGTTCACGACGGTGATGAAGCGCTGGCCGGAATTCTCCGACGAGTCTTCCATGCCGTTGCGCGTCTCGTTGGTGAACTTGCAGAAATTGACCTTGTGGGCATGCGTCGAGCCCGCAAGCATGCGGATGTTGGCGCCGGCGCAGAACACGCGGTTCTTGGCCGAGCGCATCACCACGACCTTGACCTCGGGGTGCTCGAAGCGCAGCCGCTGGACGACGTCGGCAAGCTCGATGTCGACGCCGAGATCGTAGGAGTTGAGCTTGAGCAGATAGCCCTCGAACAGGCCGCCGTTCTCATCGACGTCCATGGTCAGCGTCGCGACATCGCCGTCGACCGCGAGCTTCCAGTGCCGGTAGCGGGACGGCTCGGTCTGGAAATCGATGAATGTCGCGCCGCCTGCGAGGCGCCGATCTTCCCCGGCCATGGGCCACCCTTGAGCTTGATTATGCGTTTTGGCTATAGCGTTAGATGCACAATAGTGCACATTCCTGGGCGCGTCTACCCCTTAAGCGAGTGAACATGCATTTTGTTTCATGTCTTCGCGCAGGGCCGCTGCTGCAAATTGCTCAATCGCGTCAAGCGTCTGTCCCGGAGCTTCGCGGTGGGGAGAATGCGCCGCGCCTGAAATGACTTCCAACTCGACCGGGCAATAGCATTCTTGCTGCGCGATCTCGGCCTGATGCAGCGTCCCGTATTGGTCGTCCACGCCTTGAAGGACCAGCACCGGAACGCGGATGTAGGCGAGATATTCCGAGATGTCCCAGTCGCGGAACTTTGGATCGAGCCAGGCGCCGTTCCAGCCATAGAAGGCGTTGTCGACGTCCTTGTGCCAGCGCGCGAGCTTTGCCTTCAGGTCGGTGGTCTCGAAGGTACTCTTGATCGCGGCGATGGATTTCACCGAGATGTCCTCGACGATGAAATGCGGCGCGATCAGCACGAGGCCGTTCAGGCGATGATCCTGATGCGCGCCGGCATAGATGGTCGCGATCGAGGCGCCGTCGGAATGGCCGAGCAGCAGGCCGCGCCTGAAGCCGATCGCATCGAGCACCTTCGGCAGCACGTCCAGTGCCTCGCGCTGCATGTAATCGAGCGGGCGCGGCAACGTCACCGGGCTCGATTGGCCATAGCCTGCACGCGAATAGGCGAAGATGCCGGCGCCGGTCGCCTGCTGCAGCTTCTCGGGGAAGTCACCCCAGAGCCCGACCGAGCCGAGGCCTTCATGCAGCATGACGATGGTGGGTGCATCGGCGGATTGCGGCGCCAGCCATTTGTATTCGAGGCTGGCGTTGTCGATGCTGAGAAAGCCGGTGGGGGTGAGGTCGGTCATGCTGTCGTATCCATTCAGTCCGTCCTTCCGGACAACTCGCAAAGCGAGTTGATCCGGAAACCCGAGATTGCAGTCTGCGGATCGAGATTCCGGGTTCGCGCTTCGCGCGCCCCGGAATGACGAGGCCAATCAATTCGCCCCGTCCCGCAGCTTGAACCGCTGGATCTTGCCCGTCGCCGTCTTCGGCAGCGAGTCCACCACGTCGATCCAGCGCGGATATTTCCACGGGCCGATCTTCTGCTTGACGTGGTCCTTGAGCATCTCCTGCAGGCCCGTCGTCGTCGCGCCGGGGCGCAGCACGACGAAAGCCTTCGGCTTCAGCAGACCTTCCGGATCGGCTTCCGGCACGACGGCAGCTTCCAGCACGGCGGGATGCGTGATCAGCGCGCTCTCGACCTCGAAAGGCGAGACCCAGATGCCTGAGACCTTGAACATGTCGTCGGCGCGGCCGCAGAAGGTGTAGCGGCCCTCGGCATCCCTGACATATTTGTCGCCGGTGCGGGTCCACGGTCCCTCGAACGTGCGGCGGCTCTTGTGGCGCTGGTTCCAGTAGCCTTCGCCGGCGGAGGGCGCATCGACCAGGAGTTCGCCGACCTCGCCGTCGGCGACATCCTGTCCGGCCTCGTTGACGAGCCGCACCGCATAGCCCGGCACCGGCTTGCCGGAGGAGCCGTATTTGATGTCGCCGGGCGCATTCGACAGAAAGATGTGCAACAGCTCGGTCGAGCCGACGCCGTCGAGAATGTCGACGCCGAAGCGTGCCTTCCAGCTGTTGCCGACGGATTCCGGCAGCGCCTCGCCGGCGGAGGTGCAGATGCGCAAATTCTTGCCGCCGCGCTCGCCCTTCATCGCCTCGTCATTGAGCATCGCCGCGAACAGGGTCGGCACGCCGTAGAAGATCGAGGGATTATAGCGGTTCATCAGATCGAACATGCGCGCGGGGGTCGGCCGTTCGCTGTTGAGCACTACGGTGGCGCCGACCGACATTGGAAAGGTCAACGCATTGCCGAGACCATAGGCGAAGAACAGCTTTGCCGCAGAAAGACAAACGTCGTTCTCGCGGATGCCGAGCACCTGCTTCGCATAAGTGTCCGCGGTCGCCTGCATGTTCGAATGGATGTGCCGCACGCCCTTGGGCATGCCGGTCGAGCCTGACGAGTACAGCCAGAACGCCGGCTCGTCCGGATGCGTCGCAGCGGTGGTGAACCGGTCGCTCTCGTCCGCAATCTCCTCGGCGAGCTGCTTGTGGCCGTTCTGCTTGGCTCCGGCCACCACGACATGCTCGAGATCCGGCATGCGGCCGACGACGTCCTTGATGACGGGATAGAGCGCTTCCGAGACGAACAGCACGCGCGCGCGACAGTCGGCGAGGATGTAGGCGTATTGATCCGATGTCAGCAGCGTGTTGAGCGGCACCGGCACAATGCCGGCGCGGATCGCGCCCAGGAACAGAAGCGGGAAGTCGACGGCGTCCAGCATGATCATGGCCACGCGCTCTTCGCGGCGGACACCGAGCCGGCGCAGCATGTTGGCGGCGCGCCGCGTTTCGCGCTGGAGCTCGCCATAGGTGAGCCGTGAGACGGTGTCGTCGAAGGCGAGCTTGTTGCCGCGTCCCTCCTCGACATTCCGGTCGAGCAGCCAGGTCACCGCGTTATAGGATCCCTCGCTCACGGACTTCTCCCCTGAATTTAGAATTATAATTCATAGAAAGACACCGCATCGGCTTGCTGTCAATGCCAGCAGGCACTATGTTTCATTAATACGCGCCGCAGGACACCCCTAAAAGAAGACCTCCGCACAAGAAGCCCGTGATCCGTAGTCCATGACCGACAGTCCCGACGCCGAATCCCGATTTCTCGAACAGCTCGGCCAGCGCGTGCGCAACATGCGCGCGCTGCGCGGCATGTCGCGCAAGGTGCTCGCCAAGGTATCAGGAATATCGGAGCGCTACATCGCGCAGCTCGAAAGCGGCAAGGGCAATGTCTCCATCGTGCTGCTCCGCCGCGTCTCCGACGCGATGGGCGCGCATCTCGAAGATCTGCTTCCCTCGGTCGATCCGACCCCGGACTGGCAGATGTTTCGCGATCTCTTGCGCAAGGCGACGCCGGCGCAGATCGCGCAAGCCAAGGATTTACTTGCGGGCGGCAGCGCAACCGCGCCGCGGCGCGCGCCGTTCTGCGGCATCGCGCTGATCGGCCTGCGCGGCGCCGGCAAATCGACGCTCGGCAGGATGCTGGCGAAGAAGGTCGGCTGGAGTTTTGTCGAGCTCAACAAGGAGGTCGAACAGCAGAACGGCCTCTCGGTCGCCGAGATCATCGCGCTCTATGGCCAGGAAGGTTTTCGCCGCATGGAGCAGGCGGCGCTGCAGCAGCTGCTCGCGCGCAACGAGCTGATGGTGCTGGCGACCGGCGGCGGCATCGTGTCGGAGCCCTTGACCTTCGACCAGATCCTGTCGTCGTTCTACACGATCTGGCTGAAGGCCGAGCCCGAGGAGCACATGGCCCGCGTCCGCCGCCAGGGCGATTTGCGCCCGATGGCCGACGACCGCTCCGCCATGGCGGAGCTGCGCAACATCCTCCTGAGCCGCGAGCCGCTGTATGCACGCGCGACGGCGGTGGTGGACACGGCCGGGCTTTCCGTCGATGCCGCCGCGGCAAGGCTGATCGATGCGGTGCGGCCGGTGCTGCAGAACGAAGCACGCAGCTTCGGGCTGCGCAGCGTGGCGCTGTAGGTCCGAACTCCCATGACCGATAGCGCCGTCGCAATCTCCATGTTCGAGCGGATCGGCGGCAGCACCACGATCAATCGACTGGTCGATCGTTTCTATGAGCGGATGGATACGCTGCCGGAGGCGAAGATCATTCGCGCCATGCATGCGGACGACCTGGGCCTCATCAGGGATGTGCTGAAGCGCTATCTCACCGAATGGACCGGTGGCCCGAAACTGTATTCAGTCGAGAAGGGCCACCCGCGGCTGCGCCAGCGCCACATCGGCTTTGCCATTGGCGACGCCGAGCGCGACGCGTGGATGCTTTGCATGCGCGGCGCGCTGGAGGAGACGGTCGTCGACACTGCCGCGCGGCAGGATCTCGAGCGCGCTCTGTCGGGCCTCGCCGACTGGATGCGCAACCGGACGTGAGCGGCCAAGGGATGAGCGGAGCGAGAATCCAGATCGCGTCTCAATGACCTTCCCTGGTCTCGTTGCGCTCACCAATGCCAAAGCGCGATGAGATTGGATTGAATCGCCGTCGCGCTTCAGCTTATTGACGAGCCACAACGACCATTCGTCAGGTGATCTTCGATGCGGCGATCGTCGCCTGACTGATGCCCAGTCTCGGAGCGATCTGGTTGGCGATTTGCGCTCCGAGCCATACACCTCCGGTGTGTCCGAGATGAACCGGCGTGGGAATCCCGAATTCGTCGGCAGTGTTTGCGGGGTTGCGTTTGGTGATGCCGTCAAACTGCCAGTGCACGCCGAGATAGACGCGACTGACGGAATTGTCGGTGATTGCGCGCCAGAGACTGTCGTGACTGAGCGTCAGATGGTCGCGCGGAAGCATCGTTCGCGGATCGATGTTGCGGCCATTGTATTCGTCGGAGACGAAATCAAAGGCGAACTTATCGACCCCGTGCTGGTTGAACGACGTGACGCCCTTTTCGACGAGGAAGAGCCTCAACAGCTGGAATGCCGCCGCACCGAACGTCGCATGTCCGGAGGGGTAGGCCGGAAAGTCCGGCGTCAAGCCGATGCCGCTTCCGTTGGTGTCGGGGCGGCCGAGCGGCAGCCAGCCCGGTATGGCTTTCCCATTGCCCGCAACGGCTTTTTGAATGCCCACCGCGGGACGCCACATCATGTGCGTGTCGGCATATTTGTAGTGCCACGCGTCGATCCCGGCATCTGCCATTGCGATCGCGGCGCCTCCGACGATCGTGAGCTCGTCGGCGAGGTTCAATTTGCCGGGGGTCCGTGCCTCGATCGCGTCCAGAGCCGTCAGCAAGACCTGGAGGTAGAGTCGCGGCGGGGTGCCGAGCTCAGGCGGGCCATCATAGCCCCATGCGATGCCGACCACTTCTTCGGCCAAGGTCCGAGAGCCCGCCGTGCGCTGAAGGCCTCCCTTCTCCACGACCTTGGCGAAATCGGCCTGATAGTGCGGCGTCGGCTCGACCTGCGTTGGCGAGATTCGGCCGGGAGGCGGTGGAAAGTTCGCGATTCGCGTCGCGAGCAGGGGCGTGCACTCGCCCCATTTTCCGCCGGCGTAACGCTGGGTCGGCTGGTTCGGAGGGGCAATATGCGTATAGGGCGCGCCGGTAGCGACATATTGATCCGCAGCGGCGTTGGTCGCATCGCTTGTGCCGAGGGCGTGCACCGCGTCGCCGAACGCGCGGCCGGCGTGCTCCGACGCGCTCCCGGGCTGCCCGAGGCCGAAATACTCGAGCCACGTGCTCCAAGCCGGATCCAGGAAGCGGGTCTGATTTGGATATCGCCTGAGCAACACTTGGGCGCAGGCGGCGGCCGCCGCGATCTGGGCGTTCGCATCGCCAAGACCGGGCGGTGCGGCGACGTTCAAAAGACGGGAACGGCTGCTTGCATGTGCATGGGCGTCATTGAGCGCGGCGAGTGCCATGCCCAGCGCCCGCGCCGTCAAAAAGGGACCCTTTTGATCGCCGGGGCTGAGCGCTTGCGTATGATCCCGGCGGATGCATTCGATTGCCATATCGACCCAGTAGCGAAGCTGTTTAGAAGTCGCGGTCATTCCTAATCTCCTTCAATATTGTCGGTCACGTTCAAATGAAGATAGCGCCACGTACAATCTTGGCGTGCGGCGCCTGCATGCTATTCGTGGGGGCGAGGTGCGGATGTGATCCAACTTACAGGCGTGGCGATTCGCCGCGGCGCGGGTCCGCCTAAAGCTGCGTCTGCTGAATGGAGACAAGATGCGCCTAGAGAAGGCGATCCTTTATGGCCACTGCGCCCTCACGCAACAGTGGCAAAAATCGCTCGATCAACTCCTGCGCCGGCACGCGGTCGACATGGGCGCCCATGTTGATAGCGGCGACGATGACATCGTCATAACGACGCACCGGGACGGAGATTGAGCGGAAATGCGGCTCGGCTTCGCGGTCGACTAGCGAATAGCCCTGCGCGCGGTCGGCGACGATGCGCGCGAGCAGTGCCTTGGGATCGGTTACAGCATCGGGCGTCAGCGCCTCGCGCTTCATCGCTTTCAGCCGTGCGGCGAGATCGGCATCGTCGAGCTGGCCGAGCATGGCGCGACCGACGGAGGTGCAAAACGCTGGAAGCCGGTAGCCGATGTCCAGCCCACCCGAAAACATCCGCGCCGGACTGCTGCGCGCGATGAACACGACCTCATTGCCGTCGAGCACCGCGAGCGAGGAGATTTCGTTGGCCGCTGTCGCGACGCGGTCGAGCACTGGTTGCAGGACCGTGACGAGCTGGTTCGACCGCAGGTAGGACGCGGCGAGTGTCAGCACATGTGGCGTCAGCGAGAACAGCTTGCCGTCGCCACTGACGAAGCCGCCGCGCTGGAGCGTGAACAACATGCGCCGCGCGGTGGCGCGTGGAAGCTCGGCGGCACGGGCGAGATCGCTGAGCGTCATCGGCCCGGCCGTGGTGCCGAAGCACTGCAGCAGGCGCAGCCCGCGGTCGAGGCTCTCGACGAAATCCGTCGCGCGCTCGTCGCTCTCGCTTCGTTTCAGCTTGGGCATGATGTCAGGGTCCTGCAAAATAGTGCTTGCTGGCGGATCAAGGCATGTCATAATTCGCCCATTCGTTCAATAGGCGAACAACCGCCACTCCACAGAGGATGCACTCGCCATGATGAGCCAGGAGCAGAACGACTTGATCACCCGCACCGGGCCGAAGGACCCATGTGGCAAGCTGATGCGGAGCTACTTGCAGCCGGCGGCGCTGGTGGACGAGCTCGACGGCGATCGTCCGATCCGTCCCATCAGATTGCTCGGCGAAAACCTGGTGCTGTTCCGCGACGAGACCGGCCGTTACGGCCTGATCGATCGCCACTGCGCGCATCGCGGCGCCGATCTCGCCTTCGGACGGCTCGAGCACGGCGGCCTGCGCTGCGCCTTCCATGGCTGGCTGTTCGACGCCACCGGCCAGTGCATCGAGACCCCGGCCGAGCCGAAGGATTCAAAACTCTGCCAGAACATCCGCCAGCGCTCTTATCCCGTGGTGGAGAAGAGCGGCATCCTTTGGGCCTGGCTCGGCGAGGGTGAGCCGCCGGCCTTTCCGGAGCTCGACTGTTTTGTCGCGCCCGATACCCACACCTTTGCATTCAAGGGCCACATGGCCTGCAACTGGTTGCAGGCGCTCGAAGTCGGCATCGATCCCGCGCACGCCTCCTATCTGCATCGCTTCTTCGAGGACGAGGACACCTCGACGGCCTACGGCAAGCAGTTCCGCGGCGCCTCGGCCGGCAGCGACTTGCCGATGACGAAGATTTTGCGCGAATACGATCGCCCGATCATCAATGTCGAGCACACCGAATACGGCCTGCGGCTGATCGCGCTGCGCGAGATCGACGAGGAGCGCACCCATGTTCGCGTCACCAACCAGCTCTTCCCGCACGGCTTCGTCATCCCCATGAGCACGGAGATGACGATCACGCAGTGGCACGTGCCGGTCGACGACGAGAACTGCTACTGGTACGCGATCTTCACCAGCTATTCGAATCCGGTCGACAAGAAGAAGATGCGCGACCAGCGGCTCGAGCTCTATGAGCTGCCGGACTACAAATCTCGCAAGAACAGGACCAACGATTACGGCTTCGACCCGCACGAGCAGCAGACGGCGACCTATACCGGTATGGGTACCGACATCAACGTGCACGACCAGTGGGCGGTGGAATCGATGGGCGCGATCCAGGATCGCACCAAGGAGCACCTCGGCACGAGCGACAAGGCGATCGTGCAATACCGCCGCCTGCTGCGGCAGGAGATCGAGAAAGTCGCAGGCGGCGAGAAGCCGATGCTGCATCTCGACGAGGCCACCGCACGTTCGATCCAGGGCCCGGCGACCATGGACGGCATCGGGCCGACACGAGGCTGGGAGATCTACTGGATGGAAGTCGACGTCAAGCGCCGCCGCAGCGCGCCATGGACGGCCCCGGTGCCGAAGGAGATCGCGGACAACGTGCATCGGCTGACGGCGGCGGAGTGAGAATGCCGTTGGGCAGCGGCGGGCGCCACATACTCCACTGTCATGCTCCGCGAAAGCGGGGCATCCAGTACGCCGCGGCCTCTCGTGGACAAACGAACGTCTCTGGAATACTGGATCGTCCGCCTTCGCGGACGATGACAGCGTGGGCAATGCTCTCGCCGACTAGCAAGGAGCAACCAAAGTGACTTTCGTCGCGCGTCATGCGCTGTGGTCGGATGAGCAGAAGGACGCGGCGGCGCGTATGCGCCGCATCGTCGAGGAGAAGAACCTCGAGGTCATCCGCCTCGCCTTCCCGGACCAGCACGGCATTTTGCGCGGCAAGACCATCGTCGCGGCCGAGGCGATCGCGTCGCTGGAGAGCGGCTGCTCCATCACCACCACCATGCTCGCCAAGGACACCTCGCACCGCACGGTGTTTCCGGTGTTCACCTCGGGCGGCGGCTTCGGGATGAAGGAGATGGAGGGCGCGGCAGACGTGCTGATGGTCGCAGATCCCACGACGTTTCGCGTTTTGCCATGGGCGCCGACCACGGGATGGGTGCTGTGCGACCTCTATTTCAATGACGGCCGTCCCGTGCCGTTCGCGACGCGCGGGCTGTATCGCAAGGTGCTCGACGAACTCGCAAGCCGCGGCCACGATTTCGTGGCGGGCCTCGAGGTCGAATTCCACATCTTCAAGCTCGACGATCCGCATATGCGGCCCGAGGACGCCGGCCAGCCCGGCACGCCGCCGTCGGTGAGCCTGCTCAGCCACGGCTATCAATACCTCACCGAGCAGCGCTTCGATCAGATGGAGCCGGTGCTGGAGATCCTGCGGCGCGACATCGTCGCGCTCGGATTGCCTTTGCGCTCGGTCGAGGTCGAATTCGGGCCGAGCCAGTGTGAGTTCACCTTCGCGCCGAAGAAGGGGCTGGAGCCTGCCGACAACATGGTGCTGTTTCGCTCCGCCGTGAAGCAGATCGCGCACCGCCACGGCTATCACGCCACCTTCATGTGCCGGCCGAAGCTGCCGAACCTGTTCGCAAGCGGCTGGCATCTGCACCAATCGATCGTCTCGCGCGCGAGCGGCGACAACCAGTTCATGGCGAACGATGGCAGCGAACCGCTCAGCGCGTTCGGCAAGGCCTATCTCGCCGGCCTGCTCGATCACGCCCGCGCCTCCACATTGTTCACCACCCCGACTATCAATGGCTACAAGCGCTACCGCTCCTATTCGCTGGCGCCGGACCGCGCGATCTGGGGCCGCGACAATCGCGGCGTGATGATCCGCGTGCTCGGCGCTGCCGGCGATGCCGCCACGCGCCTGGAAAACCGCATCGGCGAGCCCGCCGCCAATCCCTATCTCTACATGGCCTCGCAGATTCTCTCCGGCCTCGACGGCGTCGACCGCAAGCTCGATCCCGGCCCGTCGGCCGACACACCCTACGAAACCAAGGCGCCGCTCTTGCCGAAGTCGCTGCGCGATGCGGTCAGCGCGCTGAAGGACGATCCGTTCTTCCGCGAAAAGCTCGGTGCCGAGTTCGTCGATTACTACACCCACATCAAGAATGCCGAGATCGACCGCTTCCTGTCCGAGGTGACCGACTGGGAGCACCGCGAATATTTCGAGGTGTTTTGAGCCGCCGCCAACCGGCCGCTGATCCCCGCAACACGGCCGGATTTCCAGGAGTACCATGATGCGGTTACGCCCGGCGGTCCTGCTATTTTCCCTGACACTGTTCGCGCCAGCCCTGTCCGCGCCAGCTTTGGCCGATTGGCAGGCGAGCACCGTACGGACCCCCGGCCGCGTCAGCGAAATTGATCTAGCGGATAGCGACATCCGAATTGCAATCGGCACGAATTGGTACCAGTTCGACGCGAAAGCGATGCGCATGGTGCCGGCCGCGGCGCTCGAACGTCCGCCGCCGCCGCCCGGGGCCCTTGCGGATGGGCGCGTCGCGACAGGCCGCGACACCGTCGCCCGTGCTTGGCTCGCTGAGCCGACCGAACGCTATCGCCATGGCGTCCTCGGCGACGTCATCGAGGCCGGCAGCCTGGTGATCGAGCCGCGCGAGGGTGGGCCACGCACGCTGCGCCTGGATGGTGACGCCGTGTTCGAAGACCTCGAGCCGCGCGTCGCCGCGATCGGCGGCCGCGAAAGGATTGTGCTGGTCAAATCCTATCTGAAACGCGGCTCCGCGCTGGCTGTCATTGATCCCGCCTCGGCGGCCATCGTTGCGGAGACGCCTCCGATCGGCCACGCCCATGCTTGGCTCAACCCGGCCGGCATCGCCGATTTCGACGGCGATGGCACCACGGATATCGTGCTTGTCCGCCAGCCTCATGTGCTCGGGATTCTCGAAATGTGGTCCTGGCGGCATGATCGTTTGGAAAAATCGGCGGAAGTCTCCGACGTATCGAACCATTTCATCGGCTCGCGATCGCTGCACATGAGCTTTACGGCCGATTTCGATGGCGACGGCCATCCAGATCTCGCGGTGCCGGACCTCGAACGGCGAACGCTGCGGCTCATCGGGTTCGTCGCTGGTCCGCATGACATCGCGCGCATCAGGCTTCCGGCAAGGATCGCGACGAATATCGGCGGCATGAAATACCGCGATCATCCCGCACTCGTGTTCGGCCTCGAGGATGGTCGGCTGATGTTGGTCCACGATTAGGATCGCCGGGGCGCCGAGCCAACGACCATTACTCCGACAGGCCCTCACGCCGGCGTGAGCCGGTTTCGCGCCGGTGCTTCCGACGAAACCTTTGACATTGCCGACGAAGTCATTTTTCCGCCCCCGCGAAGATGGCCGGAAACGATGGAGGGTCACAATCCCCGGACTGATCAACAACGGAGTTCGATCATGTGGGATCATCTGTTCAGCTTGATTTATCGCCTGTCCTGCCGTGCCACCCTGATCGAAATCGGGATGGGCCGCTCGTCGCGATAGAGACAGGCGAGTTAGGTAAGACGGATTGACCAGATAACGGAGGGTGTCATGCGAAAGCTGATTCTGATCGCGGCAATGTCGCTGCTGGCAAGCCAGGCCTATGCCGGCGGACCGCGGAGCCTCAGCCTTGCAGCGACAAATGCGAGCCAGCAGACCGCCGACTCGGCAACGACAGCAGCAACGCCGCCACAAGCTCCGGCGGCAGCGCCCACGAATGTCCAGACGGCGACCACCGCCCCAGCTTCAACGCCTCCGGCAGCGACTGCCACAACAACCGCGACCGCTCCGGCCGCAACTCAGCCCAGCGCCGCGCCGGTTGCCAGCGCGAGAGAAACGGCAAAGCCGAAACGTCGCCAGCCATCCACCGAGGCACGCGTGATCCGCGAACTGCATCGGCATGGGATTTATTGGTGATTGCCAACGTCGTCCTGGCGAAGGCCAGGACCCATTACCCCAAAAAGGGTTTGGCGAAGACCGTTGTTCGGTACTGATACTGCCCTCATAGGGAGACCTCGCGGTACGGGTCCTGGCTTTCGCCAGGACGACACCGAGGGAAGCTGCAACGGCGTACCGCCCCTCGCCGCCCCGTCAAATCCCCAGATATTTGTGCTGCAGATCCGGCTCGGCCATCAGCTCTTCAGAGGTGCCGCTCCACACCGTCTTGCCGCGCTCGATGATGGTGTGGCGGTCGCAGATGCGGGCAAGGTGGTCGACGTTCTTGTCCACGACCAGGATCGACTGTCCCCGGCTCTTGAGCAGCGACAGGCAGCTCCAGATCTCTTCGCGGATCAGGGGCGCCAGGCCTTCGGTCGCTTCATCCAGGATGAGGAGCTTCGGGTTGGTCATCAGCGCGCGGCCGATCGCGAGCATCTGCTGCTCGCCGCCGGAGAGCTGGTTGCCCATGTTGGAGGCGCGCTCGGCCAGGCGCGGAAACATCACGTAGATTGCCGCCAGCGTCCACGGATTGCTGCTGTCGAAACGATCGGCGGCGGCCGCGACCAGGTTCTCGCGCACGGTGAGGTTCGGGAAGATCTGCCGCCCCTCGGGGACGAGGCCGACACCGAGTTGCGCTATCCTGTAGGACGGTTGTGTCCGCACTTCCGTGCCTGCAAAGCGGATGCTGCCGGCGCGCGCCGGCGTCAGGCCCATGATGGAGCGGATGGTCGTGGTCTTGCCCATCCCGTTGCGGCCCATCAGCGAGACCATCTCGCCTGATTTGACCGACAGGGACAAGCCGAACAGCACCTGGGACAGGCCGTAGCAGGTCTCGATGCCGTCGACCTCGAGCAGCGTGTCACCCATCCCTCTTTCAGCCATGGTGCGTCACCACATGCGCCTCGCCCAGATAGGCGCGCTTGACGTCCTCGTTCGCGCGGATCGCGGCCGGATCGCCGGAGGCGATGACGCGGCCATAGACCAGAACCGAGATACGGTCGGCCAGCGCAAACACCGCCGGCATGTCGTGCTCGACCAACACGATCGAGACCTCTTTGCGCAGCTCCTGGAGCAGCTGCACCATGCGCTGGGACTCGGTGACGCCGAGGCCCGCCATCGGTTCGTCGAGCAGCAAAAGCTTCGGCTTGCTTGCCAGCGCAACCGCCAGCTCGATCTGGCGACGCTCACCATGGCTGAGCCTGGACACCAGGACATCGGCACGATGGGCGAGACCGACGCGGTCGAGCGCGGCATGCGCGGCATCGCGCAGGCCTTTCTCCTTGCGCGCATTGGCAAAGAAGCGGAACGAGGTGCCGGCATGCGCTTGCGCCGCAAGCGCGACATTGTCGGCGGCGGTGAAATCGAGCAGCAGCGAGGTGATCTGGAACGAACGTGCCAGGCCCAGCGCGCAGCGGCGATGCGCCGGCAGATAGGTGATGTCGCGCCCCGCCAGCGAGACGCTGCCGGAATGCGGCTCCAGATGCCCGGTGAGTTGGCTGATCAGCGTGGTCTTGCCGGCGCCGTTCGGGCCGATGATGGCGTGCAGCTCACCCGCCGCGACGTCGAGCGAGACGTTGTCCGTCGCAACGATGCCGCCGAAGCGGCGCACCAGCCTGTCGACGCGGAGCAGCGGTTCAGCCACGATTGAGCCTCCCGAGCAGGCCCATGATGCCACCGCGGCCGAACAGCACGATCAGCAGCAGCATCGGGCCCATGATCAGCGCCCAATATTCGGTGAGCTGCGACAAAAACTCTTCCAGCAGCAAATACACCACCGCGCCGATGACCGGACCGAACAGCGTGCCCATGCCCCCGAGGATCACCATCACCATGAGGTCGCCCGAGCGCGTCCAGTACATCACGGCCGGGCTGACGAAATCGGTGTTGTTGGCGAGCAGCGCGCCGGCGAGGCCGCACATCATGCCCGAGATGACGAAGCAGACCAGCTGGTAGCGTTTCGAGGGAAAGCCGATCGCCTGCATGCGCTGCTCGTTGGAGCGCAGGCCCTGCAGGACGAGGCCGAAGCGCGAATTGGCGATGCGCCAGATCAGGAAGACCACGCCGAACAGGCAGGCGAGGCAGAGATAATAAAACTGCGGCCGGTTCGACAGATTGATCAGCCCAGAGAAGTCGCTGCGCTTGTAGACGGTGAGGCCGTCATCGCCGCCATAACGCGCCAGCCCCGAGGCGACGTAATAGGCCATCTGCGCGAAGGCGAGCGTGATCATGATGAAGTAAACGCCACGCGTGCGAAGCGAGAGCGCGCCTATCACCAGCGCGTAAGTCGCGGAGGCCGCGAGCGCGACCGGAAACTGGATGAAGCCGCTTCCGACGCCTTCCTGCGCCAGCATGCCGACCGCGTAACCGCCAATGCCGAGATAGGCGGCGTGGCCAAAACTCATCATGCCGCCAAAACCCATGATGAGGTTGAGGCTCGCGGCCGCCAGCGCCAGGATGACGATGCGGGTGAACAGCGTCAGGATGAAGATGTTGCCTGAGAGTTGCGAATAGAGCGGCAGCAGCACGAGGCCCGCCAGCATCAGGGCCGTCACGGCCTTGCTCACAGTGAATGACTTCATCGACGGTTGGCCGGAAACAGCCCCTCCGGCCGCACCACCAGCACGATCGCCATCAACAGGTAGATCAGCATGGACGACAGCGCGGGCGCGGCGGTGGAGGCCGCGGCGCCGCTCAGCACCTGCCGCAGCAGATTGGGCAGGAAGGCGCGGCCGAGCGTGTCGATCATACCGACGAAGATCGCGGCCAGGAACGCGCCGCGGATCGAGCCGATACCGCCGATCACGATGATGACGAAGGCGAGGATCAGGATGTTCTCGCCCATGCCGATCTGCACGGTAAGGATCGGCGCCTGCATCAGACCGGCAAGGCCCGCGAGCGCGGCACCGAGGCCGAACACCAGGGTGTAGAGCAGCTTGATGTTGATGCCGAGCGCGCCGATCATCTCGCGGTTGGAGGCGCCGGCGCGGATCAGCATGCCGATGCGGGTGCGCATCACGCCGAGATAGAGCAGCAGCGCAACCAGCAGCGCCACGACGATGATGGCCAGGCGATAAGCGGGATAGTGAATGCCCGGCAGGATCGGCACCGGCACCGTGAGCCAGGCCGGGAGCGGCAGCGCCAGCCCGGCAGGACCCCAGATCAGCCGCACGGCCTCGTTGAAGAACAGGATCAGGCCGAAGGTCGCGAGCACGTGGTCGAGATGGTCGCGTCCGTAGAGATGCCGCAGCGCGGTCATCTCGAGCACGATGCCGAGCACCAAGGTCGCGCCGAGCGCCAAGAGCGCGCCGAGCAGGAAGCTGCCGGTCCAGGCTGCGAAGGTCGCGGCGAAATAGGCGCCCATCATGTAGAGCGAGCCGTGCGCGAGGTTGACGAGATCCATGATCCCGAACACCAGCGTCAGGCCGGCGGCGAGCAGGAACAGCAGCAGGCCGAACTGCAAACCGTTCAAGAACTGTTCGACGACGAGCAGCATCAAAACTCTTTCAGGCGCACGCAGGTTCGCGCCGATGTTCGAACACGGTCGCCATCAGTGAAAGAGCTCCCCCTGCCTGTACAAGGCGGAAAAATGGGTAATGGCAGTATCGTTCCGAGGCAAGAGCGATTCGACATCCAACATGCACTTTGTTGCATGCCGATGCATGCGATCGATCCTGGCCCTGTAATCGGCCCTTGCAAGAAGACTGCCGCGCAGGATGGGTCAACCTGCCGCACCCAAACGGATCACCCTCCCTCCGTTGCCGGAGAGAGGGTGTGAAAATCGTCGCAACGTTGGGAAGGAGACGCCTAGTGCGACGTCATCTGCCGGGAATGGTCATCCGGTTCGGCGAGCACGCTGTTGGCTGTCGAGGCCTCCAGCGCCGCCATCCGGAAAAGATAGGCGAGCGTCGCCAATCCGGTGTCTTCCGCCATCTCCGCGAGTTCGAGCGCCATGTCGGACATGTAGCCGAGATTTTCGTCCTTGATTTGCGCCATGATCTGGCTGTCCCTCATCATATTCGACATCTCAGGCGCTCTTTCGTTGCGCGGCAGCGAGGCCGCAGCGGTTGGCAAGGGCGATGCAATCGATACGCGGACCGTCCTGATGCATGACGTTTGTCATTCCGATACGGTCACACATGGCATCCAGCGACTCTTGACGGATCTCGATCGTGGCCGCCATCGTCCAGGAATTCTCGACCAGCGCCGGCAATCCCAGCGGCGTGACGATGAATCCGATCTCGTGGAAGCGCGGCAGCCACCAGGTCTCCATGACAAGACAGAGACGCTCGATGCCCTGATCGAGACAGAACTCTTGCGCCGCTGCCATCAGTTGCCAATTGAACGCACCGTCGCGGCGCTCCCGCGAAACGAAGAAGCGTGACCACTCCCAGACGAGCGGGTTGGAGGGGCAACCGCGCACCGCGGCGAGATGCGGGAAGACCTCGCTCATCATCGTCGGCTTGGTGGTGGGATACAGGCGGGAGCCGCCGAGCACCCGGCGATTTTCGAGAGCCAGCAGGTAGATCGCGTCCTCATTGTCGTAGCTATCGAGTTCGCGGCCATCGGGCTTGCGCAGCGCCTCCCATTTCCGCTCCTCGACAAAAATCTGGTGACGCATCCTGAAATGTTGCTCGAGAACATCCTCGTAGAGGTGCCGGTTGGCGGCAGAAATCACATGAATCATTTATTCCCCCATTGTTCGAAATAAGGGGAACACTCACGGAAAACGGACAAAGCGACTATTGGGAAATTTCCCAGTAGGCGCGGATTTCAGGGGGTGATGATTCTGTGGCGGATCGCGATCGCAACCGCATGCGTCCGGTTGACGGCACCAAGCTTGCGCGCGGCAGTTGCAAGATGCTCTTCAGCGGTGCGCTGCGTGATGTGCAGGATCTCGCCGATTTCCCAGGCCGACTTGCCCTGCGAGGCCCAAGCGAGCACCTCGCGCTCGCGCGGGGTAAGGCGCATCGATCGATGCGGCGCCGGATGGAGCAAGCGGCGAATGTGCTCGAAGCCGTACATGCCGATCAGGTGCAGCGCCGGCTTGCTGCGCGCATTGAGGTCGAGGTGAACGCCACCGAGCGAGACGCCGGCCTCGTAGCCGGTCAATCCGTGGATCGGCACGACGAAGCCGCGCGACATGCGGAAATCGGCAGCGCGCCGCATCACCTCCACTGCGCCCGGCTCCAGCTCTGGATCGTACGGCGCCTCGGACCACTCGAAAGGGTTCACCGTCTGCCGGCATTTGCGGATTACGGGATCGACGCGGTCGTAGCCTTTCTGGGTATAGAGGCTGAACCACTCCGCCGGCCACTTCTTGGCGAGCACCATCTGGGAGAAGCGCTGATCGGGATTCGGCAAGCCGGTTACGATGATGTGCTCGAAGCCGTAGCGCCCGAACGCGGTCGCAAGCGCGTCCATGGCGTCGGGAACCTTGGTATAGGCTCCAAGCCCCTCAATGAAGTCGAGCGCTTCCCGGCCATAATCCACGGCGGACATCGGTGCGTTTCCTGACCCTCGCTGTCCGTTATAGCACGTCTTTGGGCACTGCCTCAATTCAGCGTTTCCGTAGTTTCCCGGTATCCCATTGACCCCGAAGGTTTAATCTACTTGTGGAAGAAGTGACGTCAAGATACACCTACGATGTCGAAGCGGGAACACCACGATGGAAGACGAGGACATCGCCCTCAACAGCGTGCTCGGCCTGGAACTCAACCGCGTGTTTTTTGCTGTCCGCGAAACGGCAAACAAGCAGAAGATCATCGAGTTCGCACGCGGAGTGCTGCAAAGCGAGCGCAGTAAGCCGGCGGAGAGCGCCTCGCCGGACGGACCGGCGAGCTAGAACGCAATTGAGGCAACCGACGCCGCTACAACAGATCGCGCGTCTTCCTTACCGCTGGCCGTCCTTACCGCTGGCTGACATCATGGCTCTCGTGAGATAATCGCCGCCAACGATTATCTTTCGGATGCCCGGGACATGATGACGCTGCGCCAGGTTGAAGTGATCCGTGCCGTGATGGTGACGGGCACTATCGGCGGCGCGGCGAAGCTGCTGAACGTTTCGGCGCCGGGTATCAGCCGCCTCGTCAAATACACCGAGCGCTCGCTCGGCATCCGCTTCTTCCAGCGCCAGAACGGCCGCTATTTCCCGACGCCGGAAGCCGAGAACATCTTCGAGCAGATCAACGGCGTCTACAAAAAGGTCGACGACCTCTCCGAGATCATCTCCAAAATCGGCCGCGGCGGATTGTCGGAGCTGCGGATCGGCTCGGTGCCGAGCATTTCGCAAGTCATGGTGCCGCGCGCAATCGAGCGGGTCCGGCGGCGCTATCCGGATCTCGGCATCGACATCAACATCCTCAAGCTCGAGGAAGCCATCGACTATCTCCTGCTCGGCCGCGGCGAGTGCGTTGCGATGAGCTACCGGCTCGAACATTCCGGGCTCGATTTCTTGCCGCTCGCCTCCGGCGAACTCTATTGCATCGTGCCGCCGGGCCACGAGCTCGCCGGCCGCAAGCAGGTCTCCGCGGCCGAGATCACCCGCTATCCGCTGATCGGCATCGATCCCAACGATCCCTACGGGCGGATCATGGCCGAGATCTTCGCGCGCCACCGGCTCGAGTACAACATCACCATCCGCGCCCGCTTCGGCACGACGGTCTGCGCGCTGGTGAAGGCGGGGCTCGGCATCGCCATCATCGACCAATTCACGGTTGCCCATGGCGGCTATCCCGGCATCGAGCTGATCAAGATCACCGAGCCGACGCGGTTCGACACCTATATCGCGGTGAAGCGCGGCGCGCCGTTGTCGCTTCACGTCGAGTATTTCATCGAGGCCCTGCGCGCCGAGATGCGCGCGGTCGAGCCGTCGCGGGGCAAAGGCAGGGCCGCGCCGCCACGCGGGCGGAGGAAGTAACATTATGTTAGGTTTGCAGGACAAGAGGGTAATTGTGTTAGGCGGGGGAAGCGCTATCGTCGCACGCGGAAGCCCCTTGGAATTGCGCAGATTTCTCCGCTAATGGCCGGGACCGAACGCTCCCAACGAGACGATAGCGAACCATGTCAAAGCCCGGACACGCCGCCAGCAAAAAGCTTCTCACCGGCTTGATCGGCGCTCCCATTGCGCATTCCGCATCCCCCGCCATGCACGAGCGCGCCGCCGAGGCGCTGGGCTTGCGCGGCCATTACCAGCTCATCGAGGTGGCCGGCGCCGGCTCGGCCGAGCTCGCCATGATGCTGGAAGGCGTGCGGCGCCTCGGCTTTGCCGGCGTCAACGTCACTTTTCCCTACAAGGAGGCGGTGGTCCCGCTGCTCGATGAACTGGCACCGGGTGCGGCCGCCATGGGGGCGGTCAACACCGTCGTCGTCAGCAACGGCCGGCTGATCGGCCACAACACCGACACGACGGGCTTTGCGCGCGCCGTCGCGCCGCTGCTGGCGCCCTCTGGAAACGCGGTCGCCGTGATCGGCACCGGCGGCGTCGGCAAGGCGATCGCCTTTGCGCTGGCGAGCCTTGACGTGACCGACATCCGCATCTTCGACAGCGAGCCGGCACGCGCCGAAAAACTCGCCGCGCTGCTCGTCAAGCAGGGTGGCGCCAGGGTCGCCGCAAGCGCCGAGGCCGCGCTCGACGGCGCAACAGGCCTCGTCAACGGCACGCCGGTCGGCATGCTGCCGAACCGGGAAACGCCGGTCGCGCCGACGCTGCTGCGTCAAAACCTATGGGTCGCCGATGCCGTCTACTCGCCGCTGATCACGCCGCTGCTGGCGGCCGCCCAAGCCAAGGGCGCGCGGATCATGACCGGGCGGGAGCTTGCGATCTACCAGGCCGCCGACGCTTTCGAACTGTTCACGGGCCTCGCCCCATCGACCGAGGTCATGGGAGAGGCATTCGACGAGGTGATGGCGGCACGAAGCTCGGCCTATCAGGCAGCGTAATCGAAGCGGCCGGACACAAGGCCGCACGCAACATCAACGAAAAAATCGGAGGAGAGACCATGAAATCGACCATTCTGGCGGGCGCCCTGCTTGCCTTCGCGACCGCAACCAGTGTCCACGCCCAGGCGATCAAGCTCGCCGACGTCGCCGAGCTTTCCGGCGGCGGCGCCACCGTCGGCACCAATTGGAAGAACGGCATCGACCTCGCGATCGAGGAGATCAACGCCAAGGGCGGCGTGCTCGGCCGCAAGCTCGAAGTCACTCATGCGGACTCGCAATCCAACCCGGGCGTCGCGCGCGCGCAGGTGCAAAAGGCGCTCGACGCCGAGCCCTATGTGCTGCTCGGACCCGGCTATTCCGGCTCCGTGAAGGTCACCGCGCCGCTGGCGGCCGAGGCCGGCATCGCGCAGATCATGGGCGGCGAAGCCGCCGAGCTGACGCAGGCCGGAAACAAATTCCTGTTCCGCACCTCGTTCGGCCAGCAATCCTCGATGCCGAAGGTCGCCAAATACATTCACGACGACATGAAGGCGAAGTCGGTCGCTGTGGTCTGGGTCAACAATGACTTTGGCCGCGGCGGTCGCGATGTCGTCGTCAAGGAGCTCGACCGCCTCGGCTCCAAGGTGGTCGCCGATCTCTCCACCGAGGCGGGCCAGGCCGATTTCGCCGCCGACGTCGGCAAGATCAAGGCTGCCAATCCCGACGCCGTGTTCGTCTATCTCAACGAAGAAGAGAGCGCACGCATCCTGAAGGAGCTGAAGCGCCAGGGCGTCACCGCGCCGCTGATGGGCGAGACCACGCTGATCGGGCAGAAGGTGATCGAACTCGCAGGCGATGCCGCCAACGGCGCGCGCGGCCATGTCGGTCTCACCACCGACGCGCCGGTCGACCTGATCAAGGCGTTTCGCGACAAGTTCGCGAAGAAGTACAATTACGTGCCCGACCATAACGGCCTGAAGGGCTATCTCGCGGTCTACATGGTGAAGGCCACGACCGACAAGATGGGCAAGGTCGATTCCAAGGCGTTCGCCGACAATCTGCATGGCCTGACCATCAAGGCCGCGGACGAGCCGGGCATCCTGATGGACGTCACCTTCAGCGACACCGGCGACATCGATCGCCAGAGCTTTCTTGTCGAGGTGGTCGAAGGCAAGCAAGTCGTGAAGCAGGTGCTGCCGAAGGTGAAATGAGGCTCTGCCCTTCTGCCTCGCCCCGCTCTTCGCGGGGAGAGATCTTTCGTCTCCCTCTCCCCGCCCCTGCGCGGGGAGAGGGCGGGGTGAGGGGCTGGTTCCGCGAATACGGTGACAATTGAGGTCGCGGAAAGAGCCCCTCACCCCGACCCTCTCCCCGAAAGAACGGGGAGAGGGAGAAAAGGAAGACCGGGGAGAGCGAGAAGACAGGGCGCGAGCGCCGAGAGGGGAAAATGTCCAATCTGTTCGATCTTCTGGTCGCGGGACTTGCAACCGGTGCGATCTATGCGCTGGTCGCGGTCGGCTTTACGTTGCTGTGGCAGACCTCGCAGACTATCAATTTCGCGCAAGGCGAGTTCGTGATGCTGCCGGCGTTCCTGATGCTGGCGGCGATGCATGCCGGCGCGCCGTTCTGGCTCGCGATCATCCTCGGCATCCTGCTCTCGATGCTCCTGCTCGGCCTCGCCTTCAAGATGCTGCTGGTGGATCCGATGACGCGCCATGGCGTGCTGCCGCTGGCGATCGCGACGATGGCGCTCGCGATCGGCCTCAAGGAGGCCGTAAAACAGTTCTTCAGCGCCGAAGCCTCACCGTTCCCCTCGATCGTGCCGACCGGCGACGTCTCCATCCTCGGCCATGCCGTCTCGCTGCAAAGCATCGGGGTCCTCGTCCTCGCTATCCTTGCCGTCTTCGGCTTGACTGCGCTTCTCAACCGCACCTCGCTCGGCCACCAGATGCAGGCGGCGGCGCAGAACCCGACGGTGGCACGCATCATCGGCGTTCCCGTCGAGCGCATGATCCTCCTGACCTTCCTGATCAACGCGTTCCTGGTCGCTCTCGCCTCGCTGTTGATCACGCCGATCTACCTCGCGAAATTCACGTCCGGCGAGGTGCTGGGCCAGGCCGCCTTCATCGCCGCGATCGTCGGCGGGTTCAACCAGGTGCGCGGCGCGATCGCAGGCGGTCTCCTGATCGGCGTGCTCGACAATCTCGCGGCCGCCTATGTCTCGACGCAGTACCGCGCCGCCGTGCCGATGATCTTCCTGATCGCCGTCATCCTGTTCCGGCCGCAGGGCCTGCTCGGCCGCGCCGAGGAGCGCACCGTATGAGCGGCTTCGCCAAACCTCTGAAGATCGCGTTCGGCCTCATCGTGATCGCTGCGCTGATCGTCGTTCCCATGAATTTCAACCGCTATGGCCTGTTCATCCTGAGCCAGTGGGCGGTGATGGCCATCGCCGCAATGGGCCTCAACCTCACGCTCGGTTATGCCGGCCAGGTCTCGCTGGCGCAGGGTGCCTTCGTCGGCATCGGCGCTTACGCCGCGGCGATCATGACCACCCATGGCTGGCCGCTGCCGGCGGCGATCGTCGTCGCGATCGCCTTGAGCTTCGCGGTCGGCTGGGTGCTCGGCTATCCCGCGCTGCGGGTGCAGCACCACTACCTCGCCTTCGTCACGCTCGCCTTCTCCACGCTGGCCTTCCTGGTGTTTCGCAACGAGAGCTGGCTCACCGGCGGCATCTACGGCATCTCCAACATTCCGCGTCCGCACATCTTCGGCATCACGACCAACAAGCCGCTGCCGTTCTACTATGTCTGTCTCGGCTCGCTCGCGATCGTTTCGCTCGCGGTGTGGTGGCTGATCCGCTCGCCCTGGGGCCGCGCCTTCATGGCGCTGCGCGAAAACCCGCTGCGGGCGCAGTCGCTGGGCGTCGACACGCGACGCTATACGCTGATGGCGTTCGCGATCGGCTCCGCGCTCGGCGGGGTCGCCGGCGCGCTCTATGCGCCGCTGACGCAATATATCGATCCCGTGCCGTTCAACCTGTCGCTCTCGCTCGACCTCTTGATGATGGTGATCGTCGGCGGCGCCGGATTCTTCCTGGGTCCGTTCCTCGGCGCGATGATCGCGGTGCTGCTGCCGGAATGGCTGCGCTTCACCGAGGGCTATTATCTGATGCTCTACGCTATCGCGGTGATGGGGCTGCTGATCTGGTCGCCGACCGGCATTTTGGGAATCCTCGACCGCTATCTCGCCGAGCGGCGAACCAAAGCGGCCTCCGCCCAGCGCGCCGTCGCAAAGTCCCGGCTGGAGACGGTGCAATGAGCGCGGTCCTCGAAGTCACCGATATGAAGAAGAATTTTGGCGGCATCAGCGCCGTCGGCGGCGTCTCTTTCGACGTCCGCGAGGGCGAGATCCTCGGCCTGATCGGGCCGAACGGCTGCGGCAAGTCGACCCTGTTCAACTGCATCCTCGGCCAGCTCACGCCGAGCGGCGGCGAGGTCAAGCTCGACGGCAAGGTCGTCACGGGCTTGCGACCCGCCGAGCTCAACAAGCTCGGAGTCAGTCGCACGTTCCAGCTCCTGCAAGTGTTCCCAAAACTCTCGGTGCGCGAGAACCTGATCCTCGCAGGACAGGAGCACCAGGGCAGCATGGCCTCGCGCCTGGTCGGCCGCTCCGACGCCGGACTGACGGAGGCCGCCAACCAGATGATCGGCTTTTTCAAGCTCGATCATCTCGCCGACGAGCCGGCCGGCGGGCTCTCCTATGGCCAGCAAAAACTGCTCGACGCCGCCATGGCCTTCATGGGCGGACCGCGGCTGGTGCTGCTCGACGAGCCCGCCGGCGGCGTCAACCCGTCGATGCTGACGGACCTGAAGGAGCGGCTGGTTGCCATCAACCGCGAGAAGAACGCCACCTTCGTCGTGATCGAGCACAACATGGAATTCGTGATGTCGCTGTGCTCGCGCGTGATGGTGATGGCGGAAGGCAAGGTGCTGGCGATGGGACGGCCGGACGAGGTCCGCAAGGACCCTGCCGTGATCGAAGCCTATCTTGGACATTGAGGAACCAGCCATGAGCGATCCGATCCTCTCGGTTCACAATCTCGTCGGCGGCTACGGCAAGATGACGATCCTGAACGGCACCACCTTCGCCGTGCCGCAGGCCACCATCACCACCATCATCGGCCCGAACGGCGCCGGCAAGTCCACCGTGTTCAAGGCGATCTTCGGCCTGCTCAAGCTGCGCGAGGGCAAGATCAGCTTCGCCGGCCGCGACGTCACCAGTTTGAGCCAGCGCGCGCTGCTCAATGCCGGAATCTGCTACGTGCCGCAGGGCCGCAACATCTTTCCCGAGCTGTCGGTACGCCATAACGTCGAGCTCGGCGGCGTTTCCGCAGGCAAGGGCATCGACCTGCAGAGCCGGATCGAGGCCGCGCTCGACCTGTTCCCGGCACTGCGCCGGAAATCGACGCAGCAGGCCTCCACGCTGTCCGGCGGCGAGCAGAAGCAGCTCGAAATCGCCCGCTCGCTCCTGCTCGAGCCAAAGCTGGTGCTGATCGACGAGCCCTCGATCGGCCTGTCGCCGCTGATGGTGCAGCAGACTTTCGACATCCTGAAATCCCTGCGCGACCGCGGCGTCACCATTCTGATGATCGAGCAGAACGCACGCTCGGCGCTGGAGATATCCGACATCGGCATCGTGCTCGAGCTCGGCCAGACCCGCATGGTCGACGGCGCGAAGCGCATTTTGAATGATCCCCGCATCGGACAATTGTTCCTCGGCGGCGCGATGGAGGACAACGCAGCATGACCAAACGCTCGATCGCAACGGTCTCTCTCTCCGGCGCCCTTGACGAAAAGCTCCGCGCCATCGCCTCCGCCGGCTTCGACGCGGTCGAGATTTTCGAGAACGACCTGCTGTCGTTCGGCGCAAGCCCGCGCGAGGTGGCTCAGCTTTGCAAGGACCTCAATCTCGAGATCTGTGCGTTTCAGCCGTTTCGCGATTTCGAGGGCATGCCGGAGCCGCAGCGTTCGCGCAACTTTGCCCGCGCCGAACGCAAGTTCGACCTGATGCAGGAGCTCGGCACCGATCTGCTGCTGATCTGCTCCAACGTGTCGCCGGCCTCGCTCGGCGGCATCGACCGCGCCGCGGATGATTTTCGCGAACTTGGCGACCGCGCGGCCAAACGGTCCTTGCGCGTCGGCTACGAGGCATTGGCCTGGGGACGCCACGTCAACGATTACCGCGATGCCTGGGAGATCGTGCGGCGCGCCGATCACCCCGCGATCGGCGTCATTCTCGACAGCTTTCATGCGCTGGCCCCCGGCTTTCCGGTCCGCTCGATGGCCTCGATCCCCGGCGACAAGATCTTCCTGGTCCAGCTTGCGGACGCGCCGAAGCTCGAGCTCGACATCTTGTCCTGGAGCCGGCACTTCCGCTCCTTCCCCGGCCAGGGCGATCTGCCGGTCGGCGAGTTCATGGCGGCGATCGCGGCGACCGGCTATGCCGGGCCGCTATCGCTGGAGATCTTCAACGACCAATTCCGCGCCGGCTCGGCGGTACAGACCGCGGTCGACGGCCTGCGTTCGCTGATCCTGCTGGAGGACCAGCTTGCACCGGATTGGCCAAAGCTCATCAGCGAGCCCTTGGCACCGAAGCCCAAAAGTCGCGGCACCGGCTTCATCGAGTTTGCCGTCAACGAGACCAAGGCCGGCGAACTCGCCCACCTACTTTCGCAGCTCGGTTTCCGAAAGACCGGCAAGCATCGCAGCAAGGCGGTGGAGCGCTGGTCGCAGGGCAAGGTCGAGCTCGTCGTCAACTCCGAGACCGATGGCTTTGCGCATTCGCACTACGTGACGCATGGCCCCGGCGTCTGCGCCATCGCGCTCGACGTCGACAATGCCGGCCTCGTCATGCAGCGCGCCGAGACACTGAAAGCGCGCACCTTCTACCAGCCGGTCGGGCCGGGCGAGCTCGAGATCCCCGCAATCCACGGCGTCGGCGGCAGCCTGCTGTATTTTCTAGACCAAGCCGGCAAGAACTGGGACACGGATTTCGAACAGGTCCCGAGCGACGCTCGCGCGGACGCCCTGCTGGCCGTCGATCACATCGCGCAGTCGATGCCCTATGACGAGATGCTGTCGTGGCTGCTGTTCTACACCGGCATCCTCGACCTCAAGCGGCTGCCGCAGATGGAGATCGCCGATCCCAGAGGACTCGTGCAGAGCCAGGCCGTCGTCAACGGCGACCAGAGCCTGCGCTTCGTGCTCAACGGCTCATCCGCCAACCGCACGCTGCCGGCCCGTTTCATCTCGGAGTTCTTCGGCTCGGGCGTGCAGCACGTCGCGTTCACGTGCCCGGACATTTTCGCGGCGGTCGCGGAGATGCGCAAGCGCGGCGCGGATTTCCTCGATATTCCGGACAATTACTACGACGACATCGAAGCCAAATACGACCTCGCGCCCGACCTGATGGCGCAGCTGCGCGCCAACCACATTCTTTACGACCGCGAAGGCGACGGGGAGTTCTTCCAGGTCTACACCCACATCTTCGACGAGCGCTTCTTCTTCGAAATCGTGGAGCGAAGGGATTATCAGGGATTTGGTGCGGCCAATGCCGGCATCAGGCTCGCGGCGCAAGCCCGAGAGGTGCGGCCTGTGAGCATGCCGCGGGTGTAGCTGCCTCCACGCCGTCATTGCGAGGAGCCTTTGCGACGAAGCAATCCAGAATCCCTCTGCGGAAAGATTCTGGATTGCTTCGCTACGCTCGCAATGACGAAAGCGAGAGCTGAGAACCCCTCTCCCCGTAAGAACGGGGAGAGGAAGAAGCAATCAGCTCACTTCATCGCGCATTTGTCGTGAAAGCGATCCTGGTCGTTCTCGACGATGGTCGCGACCGTCTTCAGGGAGAGTTGGCCTTCGCCATCCTTGACCACGTCCTGCAGGTAGAAGTTCTGCACCGGGATGTGGTTCTTGCCGTACTTGAACGGGCCGCGCAGCGACTTGAAGTTGGCCTTCTCCATCTCGGCCTTCATCGCGTCCTTCTTGCTGGTGTCGCCCTTCACCGCGACCACCGCGCTGTTGATGAGTTGGGCCGCGTCGTAGGCTTGCGCGCCGTAATAGGTCGGGCGCAGGCCGGGATACTTCTTGCGGTAGTCGGCGACGAAGCGCTTGTTCTGCTCGTTGGGCAGATCATTCACCCATTCCTGCGCGCCGGGAACGCCGAGCGCGTTCTCCTTTTGCAGCGGCAGCGACAGCTCGTCGACGGTGAAAGCCGTGTAGAGCGGCATCGTGCTCTTCAGCCCGGCTTGCGCATATTGGTTGAGGAACTGCACGCCGGCTGCACCCGGATAGAACACGAAGATCGACTCGGCACCCGAGGCGCGCGCCTTGGACAGCTCGGCGGAGAAGTCGAGCTGGCTCGGCCAGACCGTGTATTCCTCGCCCTTGACCTCGCCCTTGAACGTGCTCTTCACGCCTGCGAGCATGTCCTTGCCAGCGGCGTAGTTCGGGCCGATCAGGAACACGCTCTTGACGCCCTTCTGGTTCATGTAGAGACCCATGGCGGCCGGGGTCTGGTCGTTCTGCCAGGAGGTCGAGAACACGTAAGGCGAACAGAGCTCGCCCGCGAGCTGCGACGGACCGGCATTGGCCGAGATCAGGATGGTCTGCGAATCCACGGCGGTCTTGAGCGAGGCCAGCAGCACGTTCGACCAGATGTAGCCGACGATGAAATCGACCTTGTCGGACTGGACCAGCTTCTCGGTCTTCTGCTTGCCGACGTCGGGCTTCTGCCCGTCGTCCTCGTAGATCACCTCGACCGGCTTGCCGTCCATCTTGCGGCCGATGTGATCCAGCGCGAGCTCGAACGAATTGCGCATGTCGTTGCCGATCACGGCGGTCGGGCCGCTGAAGGTCGAAACGAAGCCGATCTTGATGGTGTCGCCGGCGGATGCCGGGCTTGCCAGCACCAGCGCCGCTGCGCCCGCCAGCCAGAATGCCGTCCTCATAACAACTCCCCTCCATATTATTACGCCCGGAAGCGGGGTGATTGCCGCCCCGGGTCATCTCTATTGAACGCAAAATCTTGCGCGCCGCCAATGGCTCAGCGCCCGCCCCTGCACCATATTTCGCCCTGATCGGCGATAGCAAGAAATATAATTCTACTTACTTAGACGGAGGCTGCGGCGCTTTTTCGCGGGACGGCGATACACTCGATGCCCTTGGCCTATCCGTCCATTGATGATGGCTATTGGACCGCCACGCCCAATCCGCACTTAAATGAGAGAATAGAGCAGCGAGATTCGAGGGGCGCATCATGACCACGACACCGCATCGCGTCGTCATCGTCGGAGCCGGCTTCGGCGGGCTGGAGACGACCCACCGGCTCGCCGGCAGCCCGGTCGAGATCACGCTGATCGACCGCCGCAACCATCATTTGTTCCAGCCGCTGCTCTACCAGGTCGCGACCGCTTCGCTCGCCACCAGCGAGATCGCATGGCCGGTCCGGCACCTGATGCGCGACCGGCGCGATGTGACGACGCTGTTTGCGACCGTCAGCGGCGTCGACGCCGACAGGCGCTGCGTGCTGATCGACGACGGCAGCGAGGTGCCATACGACACGCTGGTGCTCGCGACCGGCGCGCGGCATGCCTATTTCGGCCACGACGAATGGGAGCAGTTCGCGCCCGGCCTGAAGACGCTGGAGGACGCGACGACGCTGCGGCGTCACATCCTGGTGGCGTTCGAGCGCGCCGAGCGTGAGACCGATCCGGCCAAGCGCGCGGCGCGGCTGACCTTCGTCATCGTCGGCGCCGGTCCAACGGGCGTGGAGCTCGCGGGCACCATCGCCGAGATGGCGCACCACACCTTGCCAGCCGACTTCCGCAACATCGACACCAACAAGGCGCGTGTCGTGCTGATCGAGGCCGGTCCGCGCGTGCTCGCAGGCTTTCCAGATGATCTCTCGGCCTATGCCCAGGCCTCGCTGGAAAAGATCGGCGTCGAGGTCGTGCTCGGACAGGCCGTCACCGAGATCAACCGCGAGGGCGTGGTGTTCGGCGGCAAGCTGCTCGAAGCCAAGACACGAATCTGGGCCGCCGGCGTGCGCGCCTCGCCCGCGGCCGAGTGGCTGGGTGCGCCGGCCGATCGTGCCGGACGCGTGCAGGTCGAGGCGGACCTGACGATACCGGGACATCCGGAAATCTTTGCAATCGGCGACACCGTCTTGATCAACGCCTGGGACGGCAAGCCCGTGCCCGGCATCGCGCCGGCGGCCAAGCAGCAGGGGCGTCACGTGGCCGAGACCATCAAGGCGCGGCTGCGCCAGGAGCCGACAGGCCCGTTCCGCTACAAGCACTCCGGCAGCCTCGCGCAGATCGGCAAGCGGCTCGCCGTGATCGACTTCGGCCGCATCAAATTGCGCGGCACCATCGCGTGGTGGATCTGGGGCATCGCCCACATCTACTTCCTGATCGGCTTGCGCCACCGCCTCAGCGTCGCGCTGAGCTGGCTCTGGATCTACGCCCGCGACCAGCGCGCCGCGCGGCTGATCACGCAGGGATCGAGCAAGGTGGTGTAGGGGCGTTCCTCTCGTGTCCCGGACGCGGCGCGGCATGAAATGACGCGACGCAGAGCCGGGACTCAGAAGTCATGGGACTCAGAAGTCATGGGACTCAGAAGTCATGGGACTCAGAAGTCATGGGACTCAGAAGTCATGGGACTCAGAAGTCATGGGCCCCGGCTCCGCAGCGCAGCGCTACGCGCCGCACTGCGTCCGGGGCACGAGACTTACTTCACCAACTCACACCCACCTTCCGCCAGCGGGCGGAACGCCTGCTCCGCAGAGATCGTCGAAACCAGCTTGTAATAGTCATACGGATATTTCGACTCCTCCGGCTTCTTCACCTCGAACAGATACATCGGATGCACGACGCGGCCGTCCTGGCGGATCGTGGTGTCGCCGAACAGCTTGTCCTTGCCCTTGAACTTCTTCATCTCGGGCACGGCGTCCTTGGCATTATCGCTGCCGGTCGCGACGACCGCGTTGAGATAAGCGAGCGTGGAGGCATAAACTCCGGCCTGGTTGCCGCTCGGCATCTTGCCGTTCATGCCGGGCCGCGCCGCGAAGCGCTTGGCGAAGGCGCGGGTGTCGTCGTTCATGTCCCAGTAGAAGGCCTCCATGAGCTGGAGGCCTTGCGCGACCTTGATGCCCATGCCGTGGACGTCGTTGATGAAGAGCAGGAAGGCGACGAGCTTCTGTCCGCCCTGCTGGATCCCGAACTCTGCAGCCTGCTTCACCGCGTTGATGGTGTCGCCGCCGGCATTGGCGAGCCCGATCACCTGCGCCTTCGAGCCCTGCGCCTGCAACAGGAAGGAGGCGAAGTCGGACGTGCCGAGCGGGTGCTTGCTGGAGCCCAACACCTTGCCGCCATGCGCCTCGATGTACTTCTGGGCTTCCGCCTCGATGCCCTTGCCGAGCGCGTAATCGACCGTGAGGAAATACCAGTCCTTGCCGCCGCGCGACATCATCGCGGCTGCCGTGGTGTTGCCAGTGGCCCAGGCGTCGTTGACCCATTGGATGGTGTTGGGCGAGCAGGCCTTGCCGGTGAGATCCGAGCTCGCGGTGGACGACGCCAGGAACGTCATGCGGCTGTCGCGCAGCAGCGTGTTGATGGAGAGACCGACGGCCGAGTTCGGCACGTCGACGATGGCGTCGACGCCCTCGACATCGAGCCATTTGCGCGCGATGGCGTTGCCGACATCGGCCTTGTTCTGGTGATCGGCGTAGACGATGTCCACCTTGATGCCTTTGCCGCCGCCGTTAAAGTCCTCGGCGGCCATGCGCGCGGCCTCGACCGAGCCCATGCCGTTGGTATCCTGGAAGATGCCGGAGATGTCGTTGAGAACGCCGACACGCACGACGTTGTCCGAGATCTCGGCATTTGCCACGCCGCCAATCAAGCTCGCGGCCAGCGCAAGCGTCCACTTCAAGTTCTTCATTGTTCCCTCCCCTGTTGTTTTCGATGCCGCCAGCGTCAGGCCGGCGTGATGCTCACAGGCAGGCTGTCGAGCCCGCGCAGCGTGTTGTTGAAGCGGCGCCGTGGCTCGCCCGTGATCTCGATTTTCGCGATCCGGCGGGCCAGCGCCGCGAGCATTGTCTCGCCTTCGAGCCGCGCGACCAGCTGGCCGACGCACATGTGAATACCTGAGCCATAGCCCACATGGCCGGCCGTGCGGCGGGTGATGTCGTAGCTGTCCGGCTTGTCCCAGCGCCGCGGATCGCGATTGGCAGCCGCCAGAAACATCAACACCTTCTCGCCCTCACCGATGGTCGCGCCTGACAGTTCGACCTCGCGCGTTGTCGTGCGGAAGAAGGTCTGCACCGGGCTTTCAAAACGAACGGCCTCCTCGAAAGCATTGCGCGCCAGCGTGGAATCGCCGCGCAGGCGCTGCCACTGCTCCGGAAAGCGCGCCAGACAGTAGACCGCTGCACCGATGCCGTTGACGGTGGTGTCGAGGCCCGCCGACAGCAGCGAACGCACCAGCAGCGGCGCTTCGGTGGCGGTGATGGCACCCTCGTCGACATGGGCGTGGATGCAGGCACCGATGCCGCCGGGCGCGAGATTGTCGCGCTGGCACTGATCGGTGACGTAGGCCTGGTGCGGCGCCGAGCGCGCGATCGCTTCCTGGCGCAGCTCGTTCGGCGGGCCGAAGGCGTTGAACACGACACTCGCATAGGGAATCAGATGCTCGCGGCCCTCCGGCTTCAGCCCGAGCGCATCCGGGAAGATCGATAGCGGATAGGCCTCGGCGAGGTCCGTGATGGCATCGAAGCTGCGCTTCTCCAGCAGCGCGTCCACACGCTTTTCCGCTGCCGCGGCAAAGCGGTCGCGGAGCCCCTTCATCACCGTCGGCGACAGCACCTTTGAGAGCACCGCGCGGGTGCGGGTGTGCGCGGGAGGATCGGCTTCGAGGATCAGGCTCGGCGGCCGCCACGGCGTCTCCTTCTTGAAGTCGGAGAGGCCGACGCCGCGGCTGGAGCAGAAGGTCGCGGGGTCGTTCAGCACGGCATGAACCTCGGCATAGCGCGCCACGCCATAGACGCTCCACTTGTCGAGATAGACGACAGGTCCCGCCTCCCGCAGCAGCTCATGCGTGGGATAGGGGTCGGCGAAAAAATCCATTGCGAAGGGATCGACGTCGAGATGCGGGACGGCCGACGAACCGTTAATTTCCGGGGAGCTGGAAGCGCTCATGGAAGTCCTCCCTTATTTTGATCTTGTGAAAAGGCGGCGCTTACCCTTAGGTCTTTCGGACACGCCGCGAGACAGAATCCCGATATGCCGCCGTCTTCGACCAGAGCCCGCCAAAAACCTGCGCCCGCCGAGACGGGACCGACGCTCGATCTCGACCGCTACGTCCCCGCGTTCATCACCTTCATCGCCAACAAGCTCTCGAACAGCGCCACCGCGTTCTATCAGCGGCAGTTCGGCGTCAACGTCACGGAATGGCGGATCATGTCGCTGCTGGCGATCGAGCCCGGCATTCCAGCCTCGCGCATCTGCCACGTCATCGGCTTCGACAAGGGCCCGGTGAGCCGGACGCTGGCCGGCCTGGAAAAGCGCGGGCTGATCTCGATCCGCACCGACCCCAACGACGGGCGCACCCATTCGATCTCGCTGACGGCGAAGGGCCGCGCCATCCATGACAAGGTGATCGTCGCGGCATTCGAGCGCGAACGGCGCTTGTTGTCCTGCCTGGACAAGGACGAGCGCGAGGTGCTGATCGGCCTGTTGCGCCGCCTGCACGAGAATCTCGGCGCGGTGACCGGCAGCACCGAGACCTGACCGGCCACGCAGCGGTCGCCGACCTCTGTCAGTTCCAGGCATGCGCCGGTATTCGCCCGCGGCACCCTCTCTGCCGAGCATTGCTTCCTCCGATCCGACGCGGCGGTTCCTCCGCCGTCATCCTTGTCTGAAACGGTTCGCATAAATTAGTTGCTTAAGCAACAAAAGAATCTGCAGGATAATGCGGCAGGTTGGCTGGCCTAACGGCGAGCTGTTTCAGCCCTGTCATTTGCGAGCGCAGCGAAGCAATCCAGAATCCCTCCGCGGAAAGACTCTGGATTTGCTTCGCTGCGCTCGCAATGACAACAGGGAGAGAGGAGGCCTACGGCCGCCCACCTAATGCGAAGAGCTGCCGTTTCAACTGCTACAGACCAATCCATTCACCCGAGACATCGTCATTCAACCGCGCCAATGCATCGGCACGGCGCGTCAGCACGGCGCGCTGGTTGATGTAGCCCTTGTCGGTGATCTCGCCGCCGTCCACTGACGGCGGCTCGGCGAGCAGCAGCGCGCGCGTGGCGTGGCCGGAGGAGTTGGCGTTCTGTTGCTTGAGTTTCGCCAGCCCCTGTGCGATCGCGGCTCTGACCTCGTCATGCGCGAGCACGTCGTTCACGCCTGCGGTCTCGGGCAGGCCGGCATGCGCGCGGCACGCAGCGATGTTCGGGAACACCAGAAAGCGCACCTCGTCGCCGCCATGGCCGGTGACGACGATGTCCTGCGCGAGCGGCGCCAGCGCGGCGATGCCGGCGAGGCGCAGCGTGCCGACACTGACCCAGGTGCCGGAATTGAGCTTGAAGTCCTCCGCGACGCGACCGTCGAAGAACAGGCCGCGCTCGGGCCGCTTCGCATCGGCGAACTTCACGGCGTCACCGATGAGATAAAAGCCCTCGTCGTCAAAGGCCTGCCTGGTCAGCTCCGGCGCCTTCCAGTAGCCCGGTGTGACGTTGGGGCCGCGCACGCGCACCTCCAGCTTGTCGCCGGAGGTGACGAGCTTCAATTCGGTACCGGGAATGGGCACGCCGATATTGCCCGAGCGCTCCGCGAGGAAATGGCAGTCGGCGGCCAGCGGCGAGGTCTCGGTCGAGCCCCACGCAGAGACCATCGGCATCGCACGGCCAACGGTCTTGATGGAGAGCTGTTCGAGCGCGTCCCAGAGATTCTGCGGCAGCGCTGCGCCTGCGTAGAACGCGAATTTCACCTCGCTGAAGAAGCGGCGACACAGCTCCTCGTCGCCGCGCAGCGCCGCGATCAGCATGTCGAAGCCGCGCGGCACGTTGAAATAGACCGTCGGCATCACGCTCTTCAAATTGGCAAGTGACGTCGCAAACAGGCCGGGCGCCGGCTTGCCGCCGTCGATATAGAGCGAGCCGCCATTGCGCAGCACGAGATTGAAATTGTGGTTGGCGCCGAACGTATGGCTCCAGGGCAGCCAGTCGAGAACGACGAGATCGCGACCAGTTTGCTCGAGAAAGATCCAGGTCTGCGCCTTGGCCTGCTGGCTGGATGTCAGCATACGCTGGGTGTTGATGACCGCCTTCGGCGCGCCGGTCGAGCCCGATGTGAACAGAAGCTTTGCGATCGTAGCGGGCGTCACCGCGGCGAACGCCCTTGCGACGTCGGGGCTCTCCGGCGTTGCCGCAATGGTGCGGAAGGCCAGTGCTTCGGCATCGTCGGCATTGCCGCTGATGATCTGCGCGCTATGCAGCGGCTTGATCGCGGCCAGCGCCGCCGCAAACGGCCGCGTCGCGGAGACATAGATCGCGGCAGGCTCAAGCAGCGTGATCATGCTCTTGAGCTTGTCGAAATCCTTCGACATCAGCGAATAGGCCGGCGAGATCGCCGCCGAGGGCACGCCGACATGCTGGGCCGCCAGCGCCAGTAGCGCATGATCGATGCTGTTGTCGGAGAGGATCGCGAGCGGGCGCTCCGTACTGAGACCTTGCGCCAGAATCCACGACGCTGCCGCGCGCACCTGGCGCAGCGCCTGCGCGTAGGTGACGGTGGTCCATGGCGATTCGGCACTGCTGCGCTCCGCCAGGAAAATCGCATCAGGCCTCTGCCGCGCCCATTGCTCAAGCCAGTCGCCGACGCAGCGCGCGCCATCGCGCAGGGGCTCCGGCGAGCGCAGCAGAATGCTGCCGTCCGCGCGATACTCGGCAACGGTTCTGGGTGTCGCGAACAGGCTCGAAGCATCACCGCGAGGGGCGGCTGTCATGGTTTCCTCCTCACCCGGAAGCCGGGATCGTCGCAGCCTCGTCGCGGACCGCGTTGGCCGGCATGTTGGCCACGACAATTGTTGGGGCGCAAGCTCAAGGCCGGTGAGCTGCCCGTTATTTGTGCAAATGCTCGCAACAGGGCGCTGACACGAAGGCCCACCGGTGCTCGAAATATCCCACAAGCCACTGATCGCTCGATAATATCCGCAGCGCTGGTCCTGCCCGGATTCTGTACACAATGGCACATCGCTTGCTTCGATCCGGGTGAAGAGACGTAGTCGGAGTTTTGTCGCCATGAGGGCTGAAATGGGGGCTGAGCAGCCTGAAACGATCGCCGCGATCGTGGCCGCGCATCGCGCGGGCACGCTCACGCCGGCGCAGACGGTCGCGCGCACCTATCAGCGCATCCGCGACCACAACGATCCCGCCGTCTTCATCAGCCTGCGCGACGAAAGGGACGCGATCGCCGAGGCCGAGAAGCTCGCCACCAAGGAGGCCGCCACCCTGCCGCTCTATGGCGTGCCGGTCGTGGTGAAGGACAATATCGACGCCCTGGGATTTCCGACCACCGCTGCGTGCCCGGCCTTCACGTATACCCCGACACACGACTCGACCGCGGTTCAGCGGCTGCGCGCCGCCGGCGCCATCATCATCGGCAAGACCAATCTCGACCAGTTCGCGACCGGCCTTGTCGGCGTCCGCTCGCCCTACGGCATCCCCAGAAACGCGATCCGTGAGGACCTCATTCCCGGCGGCTCGAGCTCGGGATCGGCCATCGCCGTCGGCTCAGGGCTGGTGCCGCTGTCGCTCGGCACCGACACCGCCGGCAGCGGGCGCGTGCCGGCGATGCTCAACAACATCGTCGGGCTCAAGCCGAGCCTCGGCATGATCTCGACCGCTGGCCTGGTGCCGGCCTGCCGGACGCTCGACTGCATCTCGGTATTCGCTTTGACGGTCGACGACGCCGCGCTCGCACTGTCGGTGATGGCAGGTCCAGATCAGGCCGATCCGTTCTCGCGCGACCGGCCGCTCGGCGCGATCACCCCGCTCCCGGCAAACCTGCGCCTGGGCGTGCCGCGCAGCGGACAGCTGATCTTCTTCGGCGACAAGAAGGCGGAAGCGGCTTACGCCGATGCATTGGAGCGCTGGCCCGCGCTTGGCGCAACGCTCGTCGAGTTCGATCTCGAGCCGTTCTACGAGACCGCGCGGCTGCTCTACGAAGGCCCGTGGGTCGCCGAGCGCTATCTCGTGATCCGCGACCTGCTCGCCTCCGCGCCTGAGTCCATCCATCCGGTGACACGCGAGATCACCACAGCCGGCGCGCGGCTGACGGCGGCGGAGACCTTCTCCGCGCTCTATCGCCTGCAGGGCCTGCGCAAGATCGCCGAGCGTACCTTCACCCATATCGACGCACTGGTGCTGCCGACGGCGCCGACGGCCTATACGACCGCGCAGGTGCTGGCCAATCCGGTCGAGCTCAATAGCCGGCTTGGCACCTACACCAACTTTGTCAATCTGCTCGACCTCTGCGGCCTCGCGCTGCCGGCGGCGATGCGTGCCGACGGCATTCCGTTCGGCATCACACTTCTTGCACCCACCGGCCACGACGCGCTGCTCGCGAGCATCGGCCGCGTGTTCCATGCCGATACCAAACTGACGCTTGGCGCAAAGGGCGTGGCGCAACCCGCGCTGGCGCCGCTTGCCGCAAGCGGCGTCGACGACATTCCGATCGCCGTGGTTGGCGCACATCTGTCCGGCATGGCGCTGAACGGCGAGTTGAAAGCGCTGAATGGCCAGTTGATCGAGGCGACCAGGACCGCACCCGACTACAAGCTCTACGCATTGAAGACCACGCCGCCGAAGCCTGGCATGCTGCGCGTCGAAGCTGGCAAGGGCGCGTCGATCGAACTGGAGATCTGGTCGCTGTCGTCGTCCGCCTTCGGCAAGTTCGTCAACGCGATTCCCGCGCCGATGGCGATCGGCACGGTGCGGCTGGCGGATGGCCGCAGCGTGAAGGGATTTCTCGTCGAGCCGGAAGTGCTGGGCGAGGCGCGAGATATCACGGCGTATGGTGGGTGGCGGAAGTATATGGCGGAAACTGCTACGGCGTAGGTCTCGTAGGGTGGGCAAAGCGCAGCGTGCCCACCATCACCGTCAGCTTGGGTAGGTGGTGGGCACGGCGCTTTGCGCCTTTGCCCACCCTACGGCACCGTGCGCGCGGCCCTAAACCGACACCGCGTAGATTTCATACTCCCCGCGCACCAGCTCGATATGCGCGCGCATCGCGGCGGCGGCGCCCTGCTTGTCGCCGCGCATGATGGCGACGACGACGCGGTCGTGCTCGGCTTGCGATTTGGCGAGGCGGCCGAGATTGCGGAACTGGGCGCGGCGGAACGGCTGCACACGCACCCGCGTCGCCAGCGTGATCTCGGCGATGTAGCCGTTCTGCGATCCCGCATAGATCGCATTGTGGAAGCGCTCATTGACCTCGTGGAAGCGATCGGGATTGCCGGCGTAGCTCAAGACCCGCAGCTCTTCGTGAATGGCTTCCAGGCCGTGGCGCTCAGTGGCGGACATGCGCTCGGCGGCCAGACCCGCGCACAGCGCTTCCAGCTCCGCCATCGCCTCGAACATGCCCGTCAGCCGTTCGAACGAGGGCTGCGCCACCACCGCGCCGCGATGGGCGCGCGCTTCGACGAGGCCGCTTGCCACGAGCTGGCGCAGTGCTTCCCGCACCGGCGTCCGCGAAACGCTGAAGCGGCGCGCGATGTCGGTCTCGTCAAGCGGCGCGCCGGGCGGCAGAGCTCCGCGCACGATCTCGTCGGCGAGCTGCAGGCGCAGCTCCTCGGCGCGCGTGACCTTGTGCGCTGATGGCGACGCCCGGTCGACACGCGGCACCGCCGGTTCGAGCGGCAGCGTTCCGGGCGGAAGATCGTCAAGCGTCATACGGTCAGGTCTCTTTCGGCTCGTCGATGATGCTGACATGGGCCGCGACGACGCGCCAGCCCTCCGGGAATTTTACCCAGGTCTGCATCTGCCGGCCGACCTTGCCCGGCATCGTGTCGCGATAGAACAGGGTGGAGGCGACCGCCGTGTCGCGACCATAGCTGGTGATCACGGTTTTCGCGGTGCGGCGATTGAGGCCGACCGGCGAGCGCCCGGCGCGAAAGCCGGAGATCGCTTCATAGCCGTAGAGGTTCTCGCCGATGCCATAGCGCAGCGTGCGGGGATCGTTGCGGAAGAGCTCGCCGAGCACTGCGACGTCGTTGGTGATCAGGGCCTGCTCATAGCGCTCGAACGCGGCTTTGACGTCCGCGATCACCTCGGGGAGATCGATCTCCATCTCAAAATCCTTTTGGGCTGGGCGCGGCGGCGACGCCCATCTTCTCCAACGCGTACGCAACGCGCAGCGCGATGTCCTCGCGCCATGGCGCGGCGATGATCTGCACGCCGATGGGCAATGGCTCGAGCGGCACGGGGACTGCGACCACTGGCAGGCCGATGAAGGAGATCGGCTGGGTGTGGATGCCGATATTGGCGCGCACCGGCAGCTCGACGCCGCCAAGGTTGAAATTGACCTGGCCGAGCTTCGGCGCGGTGCATGGCGTCGCGGGCGCAAGCAACACGTCGACGGATTTGAAAATCTCAGCGAGCTGCGCACGATACCAGCGGCGGAATTTTTGCGCGCGGTCGACCAGCGGCGCCGGCACCATGGCGCCCGCGATCAGCCGGTCGCGCACGGCGGGATCGAAGTCGTTCGGCCGCTTGCGCAGCCGATCGAGATGCAGCGAGGCGCCCTCGGTGGTGGTGATGACATAGGCCGCGGCGCGGGCGCGCGCGGCTTCGGGCACGTCCACCACGCGCGTTGCGCCCAGCGCCTTGGCGACGCGGCTGACGGCTTCGACCGCTTCCGGAAACAGATTCTGCTGGAAGTAGCCGCCGGCAATCGCGATGCGCAGGTCCGAAACCGGATTGGCAAGCAGCGGCGTCGTCGGCTCCAGACCACGTGTGGTGGTGCAGGCGGCATCGTCGGCATCCGGTCCCTGCATGGCGTCATAGGCCAGCGCGAGATCGGTGGCGGAGCGCGCGAACGGTCCGAGATGATCGAGGCTCGCGACGAACGGAAAGGAGCGCGCCCGCGAGAGCCGGCCATAGGTGGGCTTCAGGCCGAAGATGCCGCAGAAGGACGACGGCACGCGGATCGAACCATTGGTGTCGGAGCCGAGCGCGATCGGCACCAGCGCGCCGCCGACGGCACTGCCGGATCCGCCCGAGGAGCCGCCGCTCATCCGCGTGGCGTCATGCGGATTGCGCGAGGGACCGTCATGGACGTTCTCGCCGGTGAAGTCGTAGGCGTATTCGCCCATATTGAGCGCACCGACCAGCACGGCGCCGGCCGCTTCCATGCGCTCGATCAGCGTGGCATCGCGCGTGGCGGGCGCGAGGTCGCGGTTGATCTTCGAGCCGGCGCGGGTGGCGAGGCCCGCGATGTCGAACAGATTCTTCACCGCGAAGGGCACGCCGGCCAATGGGCCGACGGTCTTGCCGGCGGCGATATCGGCATCGATCGCGCGCGCTTTGGCACGGGCGCGATCGGCGGTGACGTCGGTGAAGGAGTTGAGGATGGCGTCGTGCTGCGTGATGCGCGCAAGCGCTGCTTCGGTCGCATCGAGCGCCGACATCTTGCGGCCGGCAACCGCGCTCGCGATCTCGGAGGCCGTCATCTCTGGCTTGGTCGTCATGGCGGCGTCAGACCGTGAACACGGGCGCCGGCTCGGTCTCGTCCGGCAGCGCGAATTCGTCGACGAGGCGGCCGAGCCGCAGCGAGACCTCGAGATTGGCGCGTATGGACGACCTCCATGCTTCCTCGACGGGCAACGCCAACGCTTTCGTGACAGCGTCGATATAATCGTCCAGCGGTTCGGCCATCACGCTCCCAAACAAGTTCTCAGTGTGCGCCCAGGGTCTGCAGCGGCGGGTGCGGGATCGCCGTCAACAGCTCCTTGGTGTAATCGTCCTGCGGATCGCTCAAGACCCTCTCGGAAGATCCTTCCTCGACGATTCGACCCGACCGCATGACAATGACACGATCGCACAACAAGCGCACTACGTTCAAATCATGCGAGACGAACAGATAACTCATACCTAGCCGCGCCTTGAGGTCCTGGAGCAGATTGAGGACCACGGCCTGGACCGAAACGTCGAGCGCGGCGGTCGGCTCGTCCAGGATGACGAGTTTTGGGTGCAGGGCGATGGCGCGGGCAATGCCGACGCGGGCTTTCTGGCCGCCCGACAATTGGTGCGGGAAGCGATCCAGCAGATTGTGCGGCAGGCCCACCATGGTGGCGAGCTCCTCGCAGCGGGCGCGGAGCGCGTCGCGCCCCCTGATGTCGCCGAGTTGGATGATGGGATCGGCGATGGCACGCAAGGCGGTGAAGCGCGGATTGAGGCTGTCGGTCGGATCCTGGAACACCATCTGGATGCGGCTGCGCTGCGGCAGCCGGGCAAAGCCGGCGGGCGCGATGGCACCGATGTCCTCGCCGTCGAACTGGATCAGGCCGGAGGTCTGGTCCAGCAGCCGCATCACCATCATCGACGTGGTCGATTTGCCGCAGCCGGACTCGCCGACCAGGCCGACACTCTCGCCGTGACCGACCGAGAAGCTGATGCCGTCGACCGCGCGGAACACGTCCGGCTCGACCGGCGGCTTGCGGCCGAACAATTTGCCGAGCGTGGCTGTGGCGCCCTGGCGGGGATATTCCTTGACCAGCTTGTCGATGAGGAGAAGGGACTGCCCGCTGTTCCTGGCCTCGTCCTGCGAAGCCTGATG
Organism: Bradyrhizobium sp. F1.13.3; assembly: GCF_040548265.1. Classification (NCBI taxonomy): domain Bacteria; kingdom Pseudomonadati; phylum Pseudomonadota; class Alphaproteobacteria; order Hyphomicrobiales; family Nitrobacteraceae; genus Bradyrhizobium; species Bradyrhizobium sp. F1.13.3. The sequence continues at coordinate 373,588 of NZ_JBEPRI010000002.1, forward strand.
GATGACCGGGTCAGGCCCAGCCACGACGGCTGAGCCTTCCTCCTCCGGCAACAGATCCCGCAACGACACGCCGAGCCGCGGCGTCGCGCGCATCAGCTTCTTCGTGTAGGGGTGCTGCGGGTTGGCGAAGATGTCGGCGGCCTTGGCGGTCTCGACCACCCTGCCCTTCTCCATCACCACGACGCGGTCGCAATAGGCTGCGGCAAGGCCGAGGTCATGCGTGATCAGGATGGTGGACATCGCCTTGCGCTTGGTCAGCTCGACGATCAGATCCATCACCGCCTTCTGCGTGGTGACGTCCAATCCGGTCGTCGGCTCGTCCGCGATCAGCAGCTGCGGATTGCAGGCGAGCGCGAGCGCGATGACGACACGCTGGCACATGCCGCCGGACAATTCGAACGGATAGGCGTGATAGCGTTCGCGCGGGCGGGCGATCTTGACCTGCTCCAGCGCCTCGATCGCCTTTTCACCACGGTCTGAAACCATGGCCTGCTGGACATGGGTGCGCAGCACGTCCTCGATCTGGTCGCCGACTTTCCGGATCGGGTTGAGCGCGGCGCGCGGATTCTGGAAGATCATCGAGACTTCGCGACCGCGCAAATCGCGCATCTGGTCTTCGGTCGCGGCCTTGACGTCGATGCCCGAGAACATCACCGAGCCTTCGGCGATCCTGCCTGCACGGTCGAGAATGCGCATCACGGCATAGGAGGTCACCGACTTGCCGGATCCGGACTCGCCGACGATGGCCAACGTCTCGCCCTTGGCGACGGAGATGTTGACGTGCTGCACGGCTTTGACGATGCCGCGGCGGGTGGTGAATTCGACGGTGAGGTCCTGGACGTCGAGCAGGGGCTGGGCGGTCATGGGCACCTCCCAAACAAAAATGTCGAAAACAACCCCATGCACAGTAGAACGCGATTGAAATCATTGGAGAATTTTGAGCGAAAATTTGCGCGAAATCCAGCCATCACGTCCTCCGCTGCGGGTCGACGATGTCGCGCAGACCGTCGCCGAGGAGGTTGAAGCAGAACACGGCGATCATCAAAGCGAGGCCGGGGAATAGCGCGATCCACCATTCGCCGGAGACCATGAAGCCGGCGCCTTCGGCGACCATGATGCCCCACTCCGCCGTCGGCGGACGGACGCCGAGGCCGATGAACGAGAGACCGGCGGCATTGAGGATGGCGTAGCCCATGGTCAGCGACATCTGCACGATCATGATCGGCATGATGTTCGGCAGGATATGCACCAGAAGGATGCGAAATTCGCCGTTGCCGGACAGCCGCGCCGCCTGCACGAAGCCGGCGTTGCGGCGCACGTTCGCTTCAGCGCGCGCGACGCGGGCATAGAGCGGGAAGTTCACGATGGCGGTGGCCAGGATGATGTTCTGCACGGTGTTGCCCAGCGCTGCGACGATGCCCATCGCCAGCACGAACAGCGGAAACGCCATGATGGTATCGGCGATGCGGCCGACGATGCGGTCGGTCCAGCCGCCGAAATAGCCGGCCGCGATGCCGGCAAGCCCGCCCATCAAAAACACCAGCGCGACGGAGGCGACCGCGATGAACGTATCGAGCCGCGTCGCCACCACGACCCGGCTGAAGATGTCGCGGCCCAACTGGTCGGTGCCGAACCAGTGTGCCGCCGACGGCGGCTTCAGCGACGCCGCGGTGTCGGACGCCAGCGGGTCATACGGCACCACATAGGGGCCGAAGATCGCGGCAAGGAGAATCACGATCAGCAGCGCGAAGGCAAAGCCGGTGACCTTGTTCTCGCCGAGCACATAGCGGGTCTGGTCGAGCAGCGCGACGAACCCCGACGTCCGCGCAGGACCGACGGGCTCAACAGCAGGTGCAACGGAGCTCATTGTGTCCCCTACCCTTCCAGCCGCACGCGCGGATCGATTACGCCATAGAGAATGTCGATCACGAGATTGAGCAGCACGTACATGACAGCCATGGTCAGCACGAAACCCTGCACCGGCGCGAAGTCCGACGAGATCAGCGCTTCGACCGCATAGGAGCCAATGCCGGGCCAGGCGAACACTTTTTCGACCAGCACGTTGGCGCCGAGCAGGAACGAGAACACCATGCTCAGCGTGGTGATGACCGGGAGCATCGCGTTGCGGAAGGCGTAGGTGACGATGACGGTCGCGGGCGACAGGCCGCTGGCGCGCGCGGTGCGCACGAACTCGGACGACAGCACCGCCAGCATCGAGGCGCGCGTCATGCGCGCGATCGGCGCCAGCGAGAAGATCGCAAGCGTCGTTGCCGGCAGGATGAGCTGGCTGCATGCCGAACGGAACGCCTCGAAGTCGCGCGCGATCAGGGTGTCGATCAGATAGAAGCCCGTGACCGTCGGCGGCGCGCTGTAGAACACATCGAGCCGGCCGAGCGGCGCGGGCGACCAGCCGAGCCGGAAATAGAACACATAGACTAGCACGAGGCCGGTGAAGAACACCGGCAGCGAGACGCCGGCCGTGGTCGTGACGCGACAGAGATGATCGACCCACGATCCCGGCCGCGTCGCCGCCAGCACGCCGAGAGGGATTGCGATGACGACCGAGACGATGAGGCCGAGCAGCGTCAGCTCGGCGGAGGCCGGCAGTCGATTGCGGATCTCGGCCGCAACCGGCTGGCCCGTGGTGAGCGAGTTGCCGAAATCGCCATGGGCGAGATCGTTGGTGTAACGGAAGAACTGCTCGATCAGCGGCTTGTCGAGGCCGAGCTTCTTGCGGATCTGCTCGACGGCTTCTTTCGTTGCGGCGGGGCCGGCGAAATACGCGGCGGGATCACCCGGCAATGCGCGGGTCAGCAGGAAGGTGACGATGACGACCCCGATCAGCGAGGGAATCGCGAACATCAGGCGCTTGCCGATCATGGTCAGCATGGGGTGCTCCTTCTGCTCTGCGTTTGTGGGCAGGTTCGCGCCACCTGCTCCGCTGCGCCCCCTCTCCCCTTGTGGGAGAGGGTTGGGGTGAGGGGTAGCCCCAAGCGAGGTCGGAGTTCGTGGCTACCCCTCACCCTGCCCCTCTCCCACAAGGGGAGAGGGAATGAGAGAGCGGTGGCCACCTCACTCAGAAAGAGAGTCGACGACGCGACCATCTCGCCCGCCACGCGCCCTCACCCCTTCGCCATCGCGCGATAATCCAGGCGGCGGTGGAACCAGTATTGGTAGCCGCTGATGTTCTTCTGCATCGCGACGTTGACGAAGGGCTGGTACAGCGGGATGCGCGGGATGTCGCTGTAGGCGAGGTCGACGAAGCCCTTCACGTCGGTGTCGTAAGTCGCGGTGTCGCCGGTCGCGGCGGCCGTGCGTGCGCCGTCGATCAGCTTGTCCATCTCCGCCGACTTGTAGCTCATGGTGTTGAAGACGGAATTATTGCCGTGATAGCACCAGTAGAAGAAGTATTCGGGGTAATCGAGCCAGCCCGAGAACACGTTGGTGAAGAGCGGCATCTCCTTCTTGTTCAATTCGGTACGCCAGTTGGCGCCGGGCACCTTGTTGATGGTGGTTTTGATGCCGATCTGGGCCAGGCTCTCCTGCACCAGCACGCAGAGCGGCTCGTTGACGCCGGCGAAATTCAGGTCGAACGAGATCGTGGTCTCGAAGCCGTTGGGATAACCGGCTTCAGCGAGCAGCGCCTTCGCCTTGTCCATGTCGGTGTTGTATTTGTGCGGCTGCGGCCAGGCGACTTCGGTCGGCTTGTCCTTGGCGGCCCCGAACATGGGGTTGGCCAGCCCGAACATCACCGCGTCCATGATCTTTTGATAGGGAATCGCGTAGGCGACCGCCTGACGTACCTTGGGATTGTCGAACGGCGGCTTGGTCACGTTCATGCCGATATACTGGATGCCGTTGGAGAACGGCAGCGACACCACGTTGAGCTTGCCGCTCGCCTTCATCTCCTGGAAATCCTTGAACGGCAGCTCGTAGGAAATGTCGGCGTCGCCGCGCTCCAGCAACGCGCGGCGATTGCCGGCCTGCGGCACCATGCGCCAGATCACGCGCTTGATCTTCGGCAGCGGGCCGCCGACCCAATCGTCGTTGCGCTCCATCACGACTTCAGTGCCGGCGGTCCACTTCGTCACCTTGTAGGCGCCGGAGCCGGCGGTCTGCTGCTTGGTGTATTCAAGACCCCACGGATCTTTTTCGCTGGCGTTCTTCTTCACAAGCTCGGAGTTGACGATGCAGGGCACGATCACCGCGAGATCGGGGATCGTCAGCTTGTCCTTCTTCAGGAAGTCGATACGCACCGTGTAGTCGTCGATCACGACGAACTGCTCGGGTTTCGTGAGCGAGCCCGCGCTCATCTGGAAAGTGGGAAAGCCGCCGACGCTGACGGCGCGGTCGAGCGACCACTTCACGTCCTTGGCGGTGACGGGCGCGCCGTCGTGGAATTTGGCGTTCTTCTTCAGCTTGAAGGTGACCGACATGTCGTCGATCTTGAAGTCCTCGGCGAGTTCGCCCTTGAACTTGTCGCGGTCGTAATAGGGCACGCCGCCGGGGCCGGTCTTCATCTCGTGGCTGATCAGGCGGTCGTAGCAATTCCAGGACACCTCATAGCCGGGCACATTGGTGCCGACACCGTGGATGTCGAGATTGTTGGGGCCGCCTTCCGAGACGATCAGCAGCGTCTCCGAGCGCGCATCGGCCTGGGCCGACGAGATCACGGACGGCATGGCCGGAAGCGCCGCGCCTGCGGCCAATCCGGAAACGGACTTGAGGAAATCGCGGCGCTTCATGAAATGGCTCCAACACAAAGTTTTCTGGTTGGAACTGGATTCGCAAGGTTCGTGCCAAGGCTTAACGAGAGTTTACCTCTCGGCATAACATGCTGAAGTTACAAGTAAATTTCCAAGTGCGCGCGACGTGATCCTGGCGCAAGGCGCTTGGTATTGCATACAAAGAGGCGTATTTGCCCATAAAATGAGCTGCATGGAGCAGCGGCTTGCTTGGTGGGCGGTGAATTCCACTGCCGTCATCCTGGCGCAAGCCAGGACCCATTACCCAGGGCGAACTGCGGCGCGAAGCTGGCAACCACGAGTCTTCGCAAAACCCCTCCTTGGGGTAATGGGTCCTGGATCAGCGCTGCGCTTGTCCAGGACGACGGCGGGGATCGCCGGCGATCACCCCGGCCAGATCACGTCCTGGAGTTCGACCAGATCGTCCGCCTGCTCCTGCCAGCCCTCGATGCAGATGTGGCTGTTGAGGTCGCTGGCGCGATGCAGCAGCATCAGCGCCATCAGGCGGCGCTTGAGCGCGAAGTCGGGCTTGGCGTAGCCAAAGCCTTCGAGCAGGCTGCGCACGCGACCCGGCCGGCCCGCTGCCATGAAGGCGCTGGGGCCGAGCAGATCATAGTCGCGGCATCCCGCCAGCACGTCGCCGAAGTCGAACAGGCCGGCGAGCGACCATTGATCGTCGTTGCAGGTGAGCAGGAAGTTCTCCGGAATGTATTCGCCGATCAGGATCACCGGCGGCGCATCTATCGGAATGAGCGCGGCCGCATCACGCAGGAGGTCGTCGAGGCCGGCGAGAAATTTTGGCGCAAGGCCAAGACGCGTGTGCCGCGCCTTGCAGCCCTGCATCTGGGCGCGCATGAAGTCGTCCCAGCGCGGCTCGATCTGCGCGAGCGGGCCGAGGGGCGCGCGCTGCACGGACGCGATAGTCTCGCCGATCTGGCGCAGCACGCGCTCCTTCTGCGCTTCCGGCAATTGCGGCCAGACCTCCGAACCGAGCGTGCCGGCAAGGCGTGTGATGATGAGATAAGGCCAGCCGTCGCGCGTCCCTTCCGCGACGATTTCGGGGATCGGCAGATGAAGGCGGCCGGCAAGCTGCGTCAGCGAGCCGTGCTCGGAGACGAATTGCGCGCGAAGCAGCGGCGGGAAGATTTTCAGGATCAGCTTGTCGCCGAGCCCGACGACGAGATTGGTGCCGGTAGCAAACACGTGCGGCGCATTGACATCGAGACCGTGGCTGCGGGCGATGTCGATGGCGATCGGCAGCCATCGCGGAGGGTCGGCGCGAAAGGCGCGAAAGGCAGCAGCGTCGGTGAAAGTTGCCAGGATTTGCGATGGAATGCTGGTCATGCGCGCCCGATCAGGCAAGCGGGTTTTGGTTGATTCGATGCGAGCCAAGCAGACGGTGCACCTCTCCCGCTTGCGGGGGAGGTCGGCGCGAAGCGCCGGGTGGGGGTTCTCTCCTCTAGGGGATTGTCCCTTTGCGGAGACACCCTCTCCCCAACCCTCTCCCGCAAGCGGGAGAGGGAGCGCACTTCCTTCGCGGTTAAAGAGAGGTCCAATCTGAACGCCCTACCTATCCGGGCTGGCGCGCTCGAACTGGCGCAGGATCTTGTTGCCGCGCTCGACCGCGGCATCGAGCGCTGCTTGCGCGCTCTTGCGGCCGGCAAAGGCCTGCTCCAGCTCGTCCTCGATCGCGCCGCGGATCAGTACGAAGGAGCCGAGCCGGATGCCCTTGGAATTCTCCGTCGGCGGATGCAGCGTGATCTCCTCGAACGAGATCGCCGAGCCGGGATTGCGCTCGTAAAAACCCTGCGCGCGCGTCAGCTCGAAGGCGGCGCGGGTGACAGGCAGATAGCCGGTGTTCTGGTGCCAGGCGGCCTGCACGCCGGGTTGCGACAGGTAGGCGAAGAATCGCGCCACACCCTTGTATTCCTCGCGCGGCCGGTCGCGCAGCACCCACAGCGTGGCGCCGCCGATGATCGAGTTCTGCGGCGCGCCCTTCACGTCGGGCCAATACGGCATCATGCCGTAGCCGATCTCGAATTTCGAATTCGCCTTGATGTCGGCGCGCGTCGCCGAAGAACCGATGAAGATGCCGCATTCGCCGTTCTGGAAGCGCGGCTCGGCCGACTGGCCGCGGCCGCTATAGTCGAACACCTTCGTCTTCTGCCACTCGCTGAGCTCGGCGACATGACGCACCAGAGACGGATTGTTGATGGTCAACTCCGCATCGAGCGCGGCGAAACCGTTGGTCCGCGTCGCCAGCGGCAGGTTATGGAAGGCTGAGAAATTCTCGACATGGATCCAGGACGGCCAGGATGTGGTGAAACCGCACACCGCGCCGCGATCGCGCAGGCGTTTTGCAGCGGCGCCAAGCTCCGGCCAGGTTTTCGGCGGCGCCTCCGGATCCAGCCCCGCGTCGCGGAACATGGTCTTGTTGTAATAGAGGATCGGCGTCGATGAATTGAACGGGAAGGACAAGAGATTGCCGGCCGCATCGGTGTAGTAGCCGGAGACCGCGGGAAGATAGTCATTGAGCGAGAACGGCTCGTTCATGTCCCGCATCAGGCTGAACACGGGATAGATCGCGCCCTTGGCCGCGGTCATGGTGGCGGTGGCGACCTCGTTGACCTGGACGATCGCGGGCTGGCTGCGCGAGCGAAAGGCGAAGATCGCGGCCGTCACGGTCTCGGTGTAATTGCCCTTGTAGGTCGGCACCACGCGATAGTCCGGCTGCGAGGCGTTGAAGTCGGAGGCGAGCTTCTCGAGCTGGCGGCCGAGCTCGCCGGACATGGCGTGCCACCACGCGATGTCGGTCGCGGCACGCACCGGCGCGGCCAATGAGAGGGCCGCAAAGGCGGCGACGACCTGCAAAAGACGCGATGCTGAAATCACGATGGCTCTTTCCATGCCGCACGACGAAAGCGGCTGTCCCTGCTTAAGGCGCGGCATTTGCGGTTTCAACCGGGAATGAGCCCCGGCCGCGACGCACAATCACGCAGCAGTGCCGCGCGGGATGGCCTTCCCACGACCATCTGCTAGATTGCATTGAACCTTTTCCTCCCGCCATAGACTCCACCACTGAGGGGTTGAGTGTGCCAGTGTTGAACCGTGCCGAACGCTCGCGGACCGGGGTGGTTTTCGTCGCGCTTCTGATCGCCATCTGCGCGACGGGAGCCGCTGCGCGGGAGTTCCGCGCCGCCGACACCCAGACCGAGGATTATCCGACCGTGCAGGCGCTGCGCTACATGGGCGCCCTGATCGCCGAGCGCAGCGGCGGCCGGCACGAGGTCAAGGTGTTCCACTCCCGCCAGCTCGGCGAGGAGAAGGAGACCATCGAGCAGACCCGGGTCGGCGCGATCGATCTCAATCGGACCAATGTGGCGCTGATCGGCAACTTCGTTCCGGCGATGAACGTGCTGGCGATGCCGTTCCTGTTCCGGTCCATCGAGCACATGCAGAAGGTGCTGGACGGTCCGGTCGGCAGCGAGATTCTCGGCAGCTTCGAGCCCTACGGCTTCGTTGGCCTCGCCTTCTACGATTCCGGCGCGCGGTCGATCTACAACGGCGCCCGGCCCGTGCGGAGTGTCGCGGACCTCAAGGGATTGCGGATCCGGGTGCAGCAGTCGGAGTTGATGAGCCAGATGATCCGCTCGCTCGGCGCGGAGCCGGTCGAGATGCCCTATGGGCAGGTGCTTGCCGGGCTTGCCAACCACCTGATCGACGGCGCCGAGAACAACTGGCCATCCTACGTGACGACGGACCATTACAAGCATGCCGGCTACCTCGCCCTCACCGAGCACACGATGAGCCCCGAAGTGCTGGTGATCTCGTTGAAGGCCTGGAAAAGCCTGTCGGCCGACGACCAGACCATCTTCAGGGAAGCCGCGCAGCGCTCCAGCCGGTTCATGCGCGAGAAATGGCGCGACCTCGAGGAGCAGTCGCAGCACAAGGCGGAAGCAGCGGGCGTCACCATCGTCAGGGATATCGACCGCAAGCCGTTCGAGGACGCGATGGTCGCGATCTACGCCAAGGCCGGGCAAGATCCGGCCGCGGCCGCGCTGATCGAACGCATTCGCAAGGTGGAGTGAGGCCACTTGCCCGGGCTTGGACACAGCGAGCATGCAGACAGGTCGCCCGGCCCGATGGGGCGGCTGCGTGCGCGGCTGGTCGGCGTGCTCCGGGCCGTGCCGATTCGCTGGCGCATCCTGTCGATCGCGGCGCTGAACTCCGCCGTGGTCATCGTGCTGGTCGGGCTGATCTGGAACGGGTCGCAGGTGCTCGGCTCGGCCTGGGACGACGTGCGCCAGGTGCGCGAGTCCGACCGGATCCTGGCGCTGCTCGAAAGCGAGACCGGGCGGCTGCACAATCTGATCCACCGCTACATCAACCAGCCGAGCCCCGACCTGTTCGCCGAGATCCTGCTGCTGCGCGAGGCGGTGCTGGGGACGCTGACCAACCGCGCCGCCAAGGACCCGATGCTGTCGGGCTCGGTCGAGGAGCTGGAGCGCACCACCGACCGCTTCCTCAACGGCTTCGGCGAGCTGCGCGGCGTGCAGGCCACCATCGCCAGGACCTATGAGGATCAAGTGCAGGGACCGGCCAGGGATATGGCCGGCCTTTACTCCATCATCGAAGGCGCCACCGGCCATCGCGACGCGCTGATCTGGCCTTCGCTGGGCAAGTCGCGCGAAGCCTTCACCGCGATGCTGGTCGCGGCCAATTCCTACTATCTGTCGCTGTCACCGGGTGCGGCCGACGACGCCCGCCGCAACACCGAGACGATCGAGAAGACGATCCCCGTGATGATCGATCTCGCCGACAACGACCTCCAGCGCATGGCGCTGCGACGGCTGGCGGCCCGGACCGCCGCGCTGCGCGAGGGCTTTGCAAAGCTCTCCGAGCAGCTCATGAACCGTACCGAGCTGCTGCGCAACACCATCGACGCCAACCAGGCCGAGGCGATCGGCGCTATCGACGACCTCTCCACCAAGATGCGCCAGCGCGAGCAGAAGGCGCAGGAGACGTTCGACCGTACGCTGGCGGACATTTCCCGTCGCGTTCTTTCCATCGCCGTGATCTTCCTCGGCATCATCCTCACCGCCGGCGTGCTGATCGCGCTGTCGATCCGGCTGCCGCTGCAGCAGATCATGGCGGCAATGCGCGCGATCACGCTCGGCGACCTCGGCCGCGAGGTTCAGGGCACGCGCGCGCGCGACGAAGTCGGCGCCATGGCCCGCGCGGTGGAAGTGTTCCGCGAAAACGCGATCGCGAAACGTGAGACCGAGGACGAGCTGCGCGCGTCCAAGGAGAAGGCCGAGAGTGCACTGCTCGAGCTCAACGCCGCGCAGCAGAATCTGATCGATGCCGAGAGGCTCGCCGCCCTCGGCGGCCTCGTCGCCGGCGTCGCGCACGAGGTCAACAATCCGATCGGCATCAGCCTCACCGTTGCGTCGAGTTTTGCCCGGCGCACCGAGATCTTCGAGGCCCAGCTCAAGGGCGAAGGCGGCCTGCGCCGCTCGCAGCTGGAGGAATTCGTGCAGTCCTCGCGCGACGCCTCGCAGCAGCTGGTCGCCAATTTGCAGCGCGCCGGCGAGCTGATCCAGTCGTTCAAGCAGGTCGCGGTCGACCGCTCCCATGCCGAGCGGCGGCAGTTCTCACTGAGCGAAGCCACCGACCAGATCATCGCGAGCCTGCGCCCGGTGCTGAAGCGCTCGCCGATCACGCTAAATGTCGACATGCCCGAGGGGCTGCTGCTCGACGGCTATCCCGGCTCCTACGGCCAGATCCTGACCAATTTGTTCCTCAATGCCGCCAACCACGCCTTCGCCGACGGCCGCGCCGGCACGATCACGATCTCGGCGCGGCCCCGCGGGGCCGACGACGTCGAGATCATCTTCACCGATGACGGGGCCGGCATGACCTCCGACGTGCAGCGCCAGGCCTTTGACCCATTCTTTACCACCAGGCGCAATGAAGGTGGCACGGGACTCGGCCTCCATATCGTCTATAACCTCGTCACCCAGCAGCTCGGCGGTCGCATGATGCTGGAATCCAAGCTGGGACAAGGCACTACATTTCGCATTATCATGCCCCGGGTCGCCAGGGGCGGCGGGCAAAGCACAGAGACTGACGGGACTTCTCAATGGCCGAACAGGACGATGTCCTCCACCTGATCGACGATACCGGTACCGCATCGGAGGATGTTGACGCCCGGAAATGGAAAATCGCCGTCATCGACGACGATCCGGCCGTGCATGACGGCACCCGCTTTGCGCTCTCGGACTATTCCCTCAACGGCCAGGGCCTGGAGATCCTCTCCGCCCATTCGGCGGCCGAAGGTCGCAAGCTGATGGCCGCGCACAACGACATCGCCGCCGTGCTGCTCGACGTCATCATGGAGACTGATGTCGCCGGCCTCGAGCTGGTCGAGTTCATCCGCAACGAACTCAAGAACGAGACCGTGCGCATCATCCTGCGCACCGGACAGCCCGGCCAGGCGCCCGAGCGGCGCGTGATCGTGCAGTACGACATCAACGACTACAAGGCCAAGACCGAGCTCACCGCCGACAAGCTGTTCACCTCGCTGACCGCGGCGCTGCGCTCCTACCAGCAACTCGAGCGCATGCTGCAAACCCGGCGCGGGCTCGAGATCATCATCGACGCGGCTTCCACGCTGTACGACTTCAAGTCGATGCAGCGGCTCGCCGAGGGCGTGCTGACCCAGCTCGCCTCGCTGCTCAACGTCGATTGCGCCGGCATACTGGTCTTGCGCGACAATGGCGGCCTCGACCCCGAGCTCTCGGTGCTCGCCGGCAGCGGCTGCTACAGCCGCTTCATCGGCACGACCTCATCGAAGGCGCTCGACCCCGATCTGCGCGCGATGGTGGAAGCCGCTTTCCAGGGCCGCAAGAACGAATTCGCCGACCACCGCAGCGTGATCTATTTGCGCACCGGAAGCGGCCGGGAGGTCGTGGTGCTGCTCCAGGCCGAGCGCGAGCTGTCCGAGACCGACCGCTCGCTGGTCGAGATCTTTTCCAGTCGGCTCTCGATCGCCTTCGACAACGTCATCCTCTACCAGCAGCTCCAGGCCGCCAACACCCAGCTGGAAGACCGCGTTGCCCAGCGCACCCGCGCGCTGATGCAGGCCAACCGCCGGCTCTCGGCGCAATGGCTGCGGCTGCAGCGCGCCAACGGCTTCAAGAACGAGATCCTCGGCACCGTTGCCCACGATCTGAAGAATCCGCTCGGCGTCATCCTCGGCCGCACCGAGATGCTGAAGGAGCTGATCTCGACCGGCGCGTCGTCAAGCGGCGTGGTCGCCCAGGTCGATCACATCCGCGATGCGACGAAGCGCCTGACCACGATGGTCGATCATCTGATCTCGGACGCGATGGCCGATGCCTTCGACATCACCATCCGCCGCGAGCCGGTCGACGTCGCGGCCCTGGTCAAGGAGGTCGCGGAAGCCAACCAGCCGCTCGCCGTCAACAAGCAGCAGGCAATCAGCGTCACCGCGCCCGTCAACATCGTCACCATGTGCGACACCGACCGCATCCGCGAGGCGATCGACAATCTGATCAGCAACGCCATCAAATACTCACCGATCGGCGGCAATATCGGCGTCATCGTGAACCATGAGGGCGGCGACACCATCGTCCGCGTCAGCGACGAGGGCGCCGGCCTGTCGCCGGAGGATCTCGGCCGCCTGTTCGGCCGGTTCCAGCGGCTGTCGGCAAAACCGACCGCCGGCGAGAGCTCGACCGGCCTTGGGTTGTCCATCGTCAAGCGTATTATCGACATGCACGGCGGCGAGGTGACCGCCGAGAGCGAGGGCCCCGGCAAGGGCTCGACCTTCACCATCACCCTCCCCGCGACCGAAATTCCGTGATCTCAGGACCATGACCCAAAGCCAGCACATCATGATCGTCGACGACGAGGCCCCGGCCCGGGAGATGGTCGGCGATTACCTCAAGATGCACGGCTTCACCGTGACGCTGTGCGACGGCGGCAAGTCGTTGCGCACGGCGATCGACGGCAGCATGCCCGACCTTGTCGTGCTCGACCTCAACATGCCCGAGGAAGACGGGCTCTCGATCATCCGCGACCTCAAGAGCCGCATCAACGTGCCGGTGATCATGCTGACGGCGACGGCGAGCCCGATCGACCGCGTCGTCGGCCTCGAGCTCGGCGCTGACGATTACGTGGCCAAGCCGTGCGAGCTGCGTGAGCTGATGGCGCGCATCCGTTCGGTGCTGCGCCGGAGCGTGCCGGCGAAAGCCGTGGCGGCGGAAACGGCGGCTGCGAAATCGGACAAGGAGCAACTGGTACGGTTCGGGACGAAGTGGCTCGATCTCGAAGCGCAGGCCTTGCGCGACGATGAGGGCAACGAGCACCCGCTGACCGCATCCGAGTTCGGGCTCTTGAAAGTGTTCGCGGCCAATCCGAAGCGCGTGCTCTCGCGCGAGCGCCTGCTGGAACTGGCCAACGCGCGCGACGCCGAAGCCTTCGACCGCGCGGTCGATCTGCGCATCATGCGGATCCGCCGCAAGATCGAGCCCGATCCGACAAAACCCGCCGTGATCCGCACCATCCGCGGCGGCGGCTATTTGTTCTCGCCGGCGGGCGAGAAGGCGTAGGACCATCGTCGTCCTGGCGAAAGCCAGGACCCATTACCCCAGGCAGATCTTGCTGCGCGAGCTGGCAACCACGCGTCTTCGCAAAACGTCTCCCTGGGGTAATGGGTCCTGGATCGGCGCTCGCCTTGCTCGCTTGTCCAGGACGACACGGTGAGTGCGAACGCAACCCCTCGGAATACGTTCCCGACACCTCAGTCCGCCTCCAATTCCCCAGCCCCGTATTTTCCGTACATTGAAATTCCACGCTTTTTTGCCCCAAATGTTTCGTCGCGGCTAATCCGATGAAACAATTTGATGGCGCACGAAACCATTTTCCCCTTTTCGTGCAGACGTCCCGAAACGTTGGCTCATTAACACTTTGGTCCAAGGAAACGCCGCTCGGTTGCGGCGCTACGGGGAGCCAAGTCAATGCCGAACGTCATCGCCATCAACGCCCAAGCCAGCCAGAGCATCATTGCCGCTCAGGCGACCTCGGACGACATGCTTCTCGAAAGCATTGCCGACGGCAACCGGACGTCCATGCACATCCTTTATTGCCGGCACAATGTGCGCGTCTACCGCTTCATCCTGCGGATCGTGCGCGACGCCACCACCGCGGAAGACCTCGTCAGCCAGGTGTTTCTGGACGTGTGGCGGACCGCCGGCCAGTTCCAGGGCCGCTCGCAGGTTTCGACCTGGCTGCTCTCGATCGCCCGCTTCAAGGCGCTGACCGCGATGCGCCAGCGCCGCTTCGAGGACATCGACCAGGAAGACGTGCGCCAGATCGCCGACGGCTGCGACACGCCGGAGACCTCGCTCGACCGCAGCGACACCAGCGCCATCCTGCGCGCCTGCGTTCAGAAGCTGTCACCTGCGCATCGCGAAATCATCAACCTGGTCTACTACCATGAGAAGTCGGTGGAGGAGGTCGGTCAGATCATCGGCATCCCGCAGAGCACGGTGAAGACCCGGATGTTCTACGCCCGCAAGCAACTGGCCGAATTGCTTAAGGGCTGTGGCGTCGAGCGCTTCGCTGCCTGAAGTTCAGCTATTTCAATGGGATAGGACTTTTGTTTTGGCCCTATCCCGGACACGGAAGTGTTACCGCCGACGAAACAATTGAAACAAAGCACAACATCAGGCGGAAAAACTTCCCTCCTATAAAGCTCACATACGGTTTCGTTAAACCTCCCAAGACCTCCAGCGACCCGGACGGGATGCCCCCCCTCCGGGTCGTTTTGTGTCTGGGGTAACGCACGCGGCGCCAGCGGTGCTGGGCACGGCGCTTCCTTGTCGTCATGGCCGGGCTTGTGCCGGCCATCCACGACTTCCCCGCGGTACAAAGACGAGGATGCCCGGGACAAGCCCGGGCATGACGCCCCCCTGCGAATTCGTGTCCCCGTCACGAACGTGTGACGGCGCGTAACGTCCGACACATCCATCCCGAACAGCCCTCGTGACCCCCTTCACGAGTGCCCCATGCTCGAACTTCTCTTCGCTGTCCTCGCCGGAATCCTCACCATCGCCGCGCCCTGCACGCTGCCGATGCTGCCGATCCTGCTCGGCGCCTCGATCGGCCGCAGCTCGCATCTGCGCCCCGCGATGATCGCGCTCGGCTTCGTCATCTCGTTCTCCGCGACTGCGCTGTTGCTCGGCGCCATCACGCGGCTGTTTGATTTCGATCCGAACGTGCTGCGCGAGGCGGCATCGATCCTGCTGCTCGGCTTCGGTCTGTTGATGCTGTGGCCAGCGCCATTCGAATGGCTGTCGATCCGGCTCAATGGCTGGCTCGATCTCGGCAACTCCGGCGCTACGCAGCGCGAGGGCGCGCTCGGCGGGCTCGTGCTCGGCACCACGCTTGGCTTGGTCTGGACGCCCTGCGCCGGCCCGGTGCTCGGCTCGATCCTGACGCTGGTCGCGACCACTGAGAACGCGACCTGGGCCGGCACGCTGCTGGTCGCCTACGCGATCGGCGCGGCTATCCCCATGCTGGCGATCGCATATGGCGGGCAGGCCGCGACCACGCGGGTGCGGAGTCTCGCGCGCATTTCGCCAAGACTGCAGCAGGGCTTTGGCGTCGTCGTGATCGGCTTCGCCGTCGCCGCCTATTTCCAATACGACACGCTGATCGTGGCGTGGCTCACCGGCTTCTATCCCACCGGCCAGATCGGCCTGTGATCATCGCGCATCTCAACCGGAGGACTCGTCCATGACTTTCAAACTGCTCGCCGTCTCCGCCGCTCTGATCGGCATCGCCGTAACAGGCGCGGTCATCCCCGGCATTTGCGACGAGGCCGCGCGCGCCGTCCCTGTCGTCACCGCTGCCGCCAGCCAGCAGACCGCGCCCGACTTCGCCGGCATCAACAACTGGTTCAACTCGAAGCCGCTCAATATCGCCGATCTCCGCGGCAAGGTCGTGCTGGTGGACTTCTGGACCTATGGCTGCGTCAACTGCGTCAACACGCTGCCGCACGTCACCGAGCTCTACGCCAAGTACAAGGACAAGGGGCTCGTCGTGGTCGGCGTGCACACGCCGGAATTCCCGTTCGAGCGCTCGGCGTCCAATGTCCAGGCCGCACTGAAACGCCACGGCATCACCTATCCGGTGGCACAGGACAATGATTCCAAGACCTGGAATGCCTACCGCAACCGGTATTGGCCGGCGCAGTACATCATCGACCAGAACGGCAAGATCGTGTTCCAGCACGAGGGCGAAGGCCGCTATGACGAGATCGACCGCACCGTCGGCCGGCTGCTGAACGCCAACAGCTAACACGCCGCGCTGGTCTCGCCGTTGTTGCTTGACTCCACGGACCCGTCCGTGGAGTTTCGCGGGCCACGCAATCAGCCGCCCGCGATGGACGACGCCACCAGCAGCACTGATATTCGCCTTCGTGAAGGCGCCTCGATCGCGCAGCGGCTGGTCATGTCCGGCTTTGCGGCCGCCGTTGCGCTGTGCTTCACGCCGGGTCTGTTCACGCACGACCCCCTGGAGGTGATCATCTCCGTGGTCGCGCTGCTGGTGGGAGCGGCGTTCGTCGGCGTCATCATGATGGCGCCGGCGGTGGTGTGGATCATCACGCCGGACGAGATCCTGATCGGGGAGCAGCGCCCGTTCGGAAAGCTGCGGACGCGGATCGTCGCCAAGGACGACATCAGGGGATTGCAGGTTCCCGGCAGCAAGAGGGCGAAAGCCCGCTTCCAGCTGGCCTTCACACTGGCCTCGGGAGAACGTCTGACGTCGCCGCCTATCACCGACGTCACGCATGTGCACGACACGGTGGCGCGGATCGCCGCGCAATTCGACGTTCCCGACGTCGAGTCTCCGGTCAATCCGCTCGATGCCAGCAATCCCGAGATGCGTCTCGGCGACCCTCTCGAGCCGTTTTCCACGAGGGACATCAGGATCGTCGCACTGATCGTCGTCGCATTGTGCGCCGTTCCCTACGCCTACAGGCTCTGGCGCGGCCTGTCGCCCGGGCCGGTCGACATCATGCTGCTGCCGGTCGGCGGGATCGCCGCTTTCGGCGTTTACCGGTATGCCAACCTTGTGACCGGCGCTTTCTGGATCATCCGCCAAGGCGATATCCGGGTCGAACGCCTGTGGGGCGACGGCACGCTGCGTGCCGACCACATCGAAGGGCGCGACGTGAAAACAATCACGGTCGAGCGCCGCGGCCGGTCCGAGGACGAGCACTGCATCGTCGTGATCCGATTGCTCTCAGGACGCCGGTTTCGCAGCCCCCGCATCGGCTCTCGGCCTGAGGCCCGGGCCGTAGGCGCCGAAATCGTCCGGCGGCTCGGGATCGCGCCGGAGAACAACCAGATCTGATATCGCGCTGCCTCCACATCGTCGTGGCCGGGCTTGTCCCGGCCATCCACGTCTTTGCCCACAGCACCAAGGATGCCCGGGACAAGCCGGGCATGACTGCGTTTGTGAATGCAAATGGCCGCCCCACCCCATGCGAGGCCCTGGCTACTGCTTTTCGCGCCATCCCCTGTTTGTGGCATTGCCGGCGGTCCGTCAAAAAACCAAAGCATTCTCGTGACATACCAGCCGGGCGCGCCATCAACTTGCCATGAAGCTGCCGCTGGGTTCAGATGGTTCCGAACGATATTCGCTGTGGCAGTGGGGAGAGCTTGAAATGACGGATTTTCGTCGCCTTACCGGGATATTTGTGGCTGCGATCGGCCTGATCCTGTCCGCGCCCCATGCCTACGCCCAGCAGCCCGACCGCGGCGACGAGCCGGGTCTGGTCGCCGACGACGCCTTCGAGCTCGATCCGGAATGGCAGAAGCAGGTCGTCTACTTCCGCACCACCGAAGCGCCCGGCACCCTCATCATCTCGACCGCCGAACGGCATCTCTATCTGGTGCAGCCCGGTGGTCGTGCGATCCGCTACGGCATCGGCGTTGGCCGCGATGGTTTTCAGTGGCAGGGGCTGGTGAACATCACCAACAAGAAGGAATGGCCGGACTGGACGCCGCCGCCGGAAATGATCCAGCGCCAGCCCTACCTGCCGCGCTTCATGGCCGGCGGCCCCGGGAATCCGCTCGGCGCCCGCGCCATGTATCTGGGCACCACGGTGTACCGCATCCACGGCACCAATCGGCCCGACACGATCGGCACCAAGGTCTCCTCGGGCTGCTTCCGGCTGGTCAACCGTGACGTCGCCGATCTTTACGATCGCGTCCCGGTCGGCACCAAGGTGGTCATCCGGCAGAAGCCCGAGCTCTGATCTTTTCGCCCTGGCGAATATTCCTTTTCCCGATTATTTCGAGAGAGCAACATGATGCGCACTTTTCGTGGCGGCCTGCTGATCGGGCTCGCAGTCGCCGTGCTGGTCGCCGTCCTGGCCATCATTTATGAATTCTACGACACCCGCACCCTGAAGCGCACCGTCCGCCGCGGCGAGGTGCTGTGCGGCGTCAACAAGGGCCTGCCGGGCTTCTCGATCCCCGACGACAAGGGCAACTGGACCGGCTTCGACGTCGATTTCTGCCGTGCGGTGGCCTCCGCGATCTTCAACGACCCGAGCAAGGCGAAGTTCGTCGCGCTCGACGCCAACGAGCGCTTCAAGGAATTGCAGAGCCGGAAAGTGGACATCCTCTCGCGCAACTCGACCTGGAGCATGGCGCGCGAGCTCGACTACGATCTCTATTTTCCCGCGGTCGCCTATTACGACGGCGCAGGCTTCATGCTGCCGCGCGCGCGCAACAAGGAAACCGCGCTGGATCTGACCGGGAGCAAGGTCTGCGTCCAGACCGGGACCACCACGGCGCTCAACGTCGCGGATTACTTCCGTGCCAACAACATGAAGTATGAAGAGGTGAAGTTCGACAAGCTGGACGACGTGGTGAAAGCCTACGATACCGGCAAATGCGACACGCTCTCCGCCGACGTCTCCCAGCTCTACGCGCTGCGGATCAACCTGTCGAAGCCCGGCGACCACATGATCCTGCCGGACATGATCTCCAAGGAGCCGCTCGCGCCCGTCGTGCGCCAGCGCGACGACGACTGGATGATGATCGTGAAGTGGACGCTATACGCGATGATCAACGCTGAGGAGCTCGGCGTCTCCTCGGAGAACATCGACGAGGCCCTGAAGTCGAAGAAGCCGGAAGTGATGCGGCTGGTCGGCACCGAGGGCAATTACGGCGAGCAGCTCGGCCTCACCAAGGATTGGGTGGTCCGCATCATCCGCCACGTCGGCAATTACGGCGAGATGTACGAGCGCAACATCGGCGAGAAGTCGAAGCTGAAGATCCCGCGCGGGATGAACCAGCTGTGGAATGCGGGCGGCGTGCAGTATGCGCCGCCGGTGAGATAAGACGGTCTAACCGCCGTCTTTGCGAGCGTAGCGAAGCAATCCAGAATCCCTCCGCGGTGACAGCCTGGATTGCTTCGTCGCAAGTGCTCCTCGCAATGACGAGCTTGGGGCAGGCGCGCTATCCACAATCTCAACTGTCATCGCCCGGCTTGACCGGGCGATCCAGTATTCCAGAGACGGTTGCGATCAATCGAGAAGCCGCGGCGTGCTGGGTCGCCCGGTCAAGCCGGGCGACGACACCGCCTGTGAGGCGACGCCCTGGACCTCACACCCGTCTCGCCTCAATACCCCCGCGCCCTTGCCAGCTGCTCGGTGTGGTAATTGGCGTCGCCGAACAATTCCTCGCACACACGCGCGCGCTTCATGAAGAAGCCGATGTCGAACTGGTCGGTCATGCCCATGCCGCCATGCATCTGCACGCCTTCCTGCACCGCGCGCGTGGCGGTGGTGCCGGCGCGGGCCTTTGCCACGGCGACGTTTGATGCGGCCTTGGCGACGTCCGTATCGAGCGCTTGCAGCGCCTTCATCACCGCGGCGCGGGTGATCTCGATGTCGACATAGAGTTCGGCGGCGCGGTGCTGCAGCGCCTGGAATTCGCCGATCAGCTTGCCGAACTGCTTGCGGCTCTTCAGGTACTCGACGGTGCGGTTGAACACTTCTTCGCTCAGGCCCACCATTTCGGAGGCCACCGCGCCGCGTCCGATATCGAGCACGCCGTCGAGCAAGCCGGCCCCCTGGTCAACTTCGCCGAGCACGCTGTCGGCATCGACCTCGACATTGGCAAGCTCGAGCCGCGCCGCATTGTGCGCGTCGACCATGATGGTGCGCTCGATCGCGACGCCCTTGGCCTTGGGATTGACCAGGAACAGCGTCAGCCCCTCGCGCTCGCCGGCCGAACCCGCGGTGCGCGCAGCGACAATGAGAAGATCGGCGACGTGACCGTCGACCACCAGCGCCTTGGCGCCGGAGAGCCTAAAACCGTTGCCGGCGCGCACGGCCTGGAGGCTGGTCTGAAGCGGGCGGTGTTTTGCGCCCTCGTCGATCGCGAGCGTCGCGAGCAGGGAGCCGTTGGAGATCTTCGGCAGATACTCCGACTTCTGCGCGGCATTGCCGCCACGGTTCAGCGCCGAGGCCGCGACCACGCTGGTGGCGAGGAAGGGCGACGGCATCAGCGTGCGGCCGATCTCCTCCATCACGACGCCGGCCTCGACATAGCCGAGCCCGCTGCCGCCGAACTCTTCCGGCACCAGCAAGCCGGCAAAACCCATCTCGGCGAAGGAATGCCAAAACTCCTTGGAGAAGCCGGTGGGATCTTTGCTATCGCGCAGATGTCGCAAATGCGACACCGGCGCCTTGTCGCTGATCAGCCCGCGCGCGCTGTCGCGGAGCATCGATTGTTCTTCGGTGAGGACGAGGGCCATGTGTGTGTTTCCGATTCGAAATTTATTCTGGTTCGTCATTCCGGGATGCGCCGAAGGCGCAGGCCCGGAATCCATTCCACCGCAGAGAATGCCGCCTGATGGATTCCGGGTTCGCGCTTTGCGCGTCCCGGAACGACGGTGGAGTTAGGCCCCCGGCAGATCGAGGATGCGCTTTGCGACAATGCCGAGCATGACCTCGGTGGTGCCGCCTTCGATCGAGTTGGCCTTGGTTCGCAGCCAAGCACGCGGCCGAGCGCCTTGCTTCGAGCGATCGCTCTCCCATTCCAGCGCATCAACGCCGCCGGCCGACATCAGGATCTCGTAACGGCGCTTGTTGAGCTCGGTGCCGTAATATTTCATCGCCGACGAGAACGCCGGATGCGCCTGGCCCGCCTTGGCGAGATCGACCGCGCGCTCTGCGCAAGCTGCAAGGGCAGCTTCGTCGACGTCGAAGCTGGCGATCCGGCCGCGCAGCATGGAATCGTCGAGCCGCCCCTGCGCATCGGTGCCGACGGAATCGGCTGCGATCTGGCCGAGCGGACGGCCGACGCCGCGTTCGCCCATGCCGGAGATCATCGCGCGCTCATGCTGGAGCAGATATTTTGCGACGTCCCAGCCGCGATTGACGATGCCGACCACATGCGATTTCGGCACGCGGACATTGTCGAAGAACGTCTCGCAGAACGGCGAGTAGCCGGAGATAAGGAGGATCGGCTTGGTCGTCACGCCCTTTGAGGTCATGTCGAACAGGATGAAGCTGATGCCGTCGTGCTTCTTCGCGGCGGGATCGGTGCGGACGAGGCAGAAGATCCAGTCGGCGTAGTTGGCGTAGGACGTCCAGATCTTCGACCCCGTGATCACGAAATCATCGCCATCGCTCTCGGCGCGGGTCTGGAGCGACGCGAGATCGGAGCCGGCGTTCGGCTCGGAATAGCCCTGGCACCAGCGGATCAAGCCCGCCGCGATTTTCGGCAGGTGCTCTTTCTTCTGGGCATCGTTGCCGTATTTCAAAAGCGCCGGCCCGAGCATCCAGATGCCGAAGCTCGACAGCGGCGGCCGCGCGCCGATTCGTCCCATCTCCGCGCGCAGCACCTTGTGCTCGGCAGCGCTCAGGCCACCGCCGCCATATTCTTTCGGCCAATCAGGCACGGTCCAGCCCTTGTCGCGCATGCGCTCGAACCAGATGCGCTGCGGCTCGGACGAAAACTTTGCGTTACGTCCGCCCCAGAACACGTCGGCATCTGATGTTGCGGGCTTGCGCATCTCCGGCGGGCAGTTGGCCTCGAGCCACGCACGTGTTTCGCTGCGGAATGTTTCGAGATCGGCGGTCTCAGTCTCGCTGGTCCTGGAGTCAGTCATTGGTCGTTTCCATCAATTAAAATCGGCTTGTTGGGCGCGACTCTGGGCCAAGCTCCCGCGGAATTCAACCACTTCCGTGTCACGCATCGGCTATAGTCGCGACTACGGCGAGCTTGAAAACAAAGAGGAAACAACAATGCGCCTGAAGCTTCTTTCGCCTGGCGAAATGAACGAGAGCCAGCGGCAGACATATGACGAGTCGATTGCCGGCAAGCGCGGCAAGCCGCCGGCGCCGATGATGGCCTGGCTCAATAGCCCCGACATGGCCCGTCACGCCACGCGGCTCGGCGAGGTCCTGCGCTACGACACGATCTTCCCCGCGAAGCTCGCGGAGATCGCGATCCTGGTGACGGCGCGGCACTGGACCGCGCATTACGAATGGTATGCGCACAAGCGCCTCGCGCTTGCCGGCGGCATGAAGCCCGACATCATCGACGCCATCCGCGACCGCCGCACGCCCGTCTTCGACGATCCCAAGGCCAAGATGATCTACGACGTTGCGAAGTCGCTGCATGAGGGCCACGGCGTCGAGAGGGGCCTCTATGACGCGGCGGTGAAGCTGCTCGGCGAGCGCGGCGTGGTCGAGGTGATTGGTCTCTGCGGCTATTACACCTTGGTGTCGATGACGCTGAACACGTTTGAGTTCGAGCTGCCGGAGGGCGAGTTGCGGGAGCTGTCATAGTTTCGCATATGGAAACGCTGGGTTTCGGGATAGGTCAGTAGCACTGCTCCGAGGCTCGCCTTATGTGGGAATGGTCAACGGAGCAACCACATGTCGCAGAACCAAGCCGTCGCCGCCGGCACCAGGATTGGCCACGTTCACCTCAAGGTCGCCGATCTCGACCGCGCGCTCGGCTTCTATTGCGGCGTGCTCGGTTTCGAGCTGATGCAGCGCATGGGCTCCGGCGCGGCCTTCATCTCGGCCGGCGGCTATCATCACCACATCGGGCTCAACACCTGGGAGAGCAAAGGCGGCTCGCCGCCGCTGCCAGGCACGACCGGGCTCTATCACACCGCGATCCTCTATCCGACGCGGTCCGCGCTGGCGGATGCGCTGCACCGCGTGCTCTCGGCCGGCATCGCGCTCGACGGGGCCAGCGACCATGGCGTGTCCGAAGCGCTCTATTTGCGCGATCCGGACCAGAATGGCGTGGAGCTGTATTGGGACAAGCCGCGGGAGCAATGGCCGTTCGGGCCGGATGGCAAGCTGTCGATGTTTACGAAGCGACTGGATGTGGAGGAGCTGCTGAAGCAGCGGGACGCGTGACGCCGTAGTGATTGCGTAGGGTGGGTTAGCCGAAGGCGTAACCCACCTCTTTCGCCTCCGCGGAGGCAAACAATGGTGGGTTACGCTTCGCTAACCCACCCTACGAAAGCTTTGCTCGCGGCTTCCCCCGCACCATGATCAACGCCGCCGCTGCTACCTCCAGGGCAATACACAGATAGAACGGCAGCTCATAGCCACCGGAGAAGTCGCGCATAAAGCCGACCACGCCGGGGCCGAACGCATAGGTCACCTGGTTGATCGCGGTGTTGAGGCTGATCAGCACTCCGAACGAGGCGGAATCGAATTCCTGCTGTACGATCAGCGACGGCAGCGTGATGAGATTGCCGACCGAGAAGCCGAACAATGCGCAGGCGGCGATCAGCACGTAGTCATTGTGCAAATTGATGACGACGAGAAGCGCCGCGGCCTGACTCAGGAACGACAGCGCCGAGGCGAGCCGCTGGTTGAGACGGTCGATCACCAGCGAGAACAGCACCCTGCCGATCACCGCCATCGCGGTCAGCACCGCAACCGCGACGGCCGCGCGTTCGCGCCCGATCACGGGATCGAGGAACGAGATCAGGTGGACGATGAAGCCCACCTGCGCGAACAGCACCAAAGCAAAGGCTATGGTCACCGTGAGGAAGCCGACATCGCGCAACGCCTGGTTGCGGATTTGCGCCGACGATTGCGGCTTCGTTTTCGTCGCGGCGCGCCGTCCGTGGAGATCGGGCGGGCGGCCGACGACAATCAGGATCGCTGGCAGGAGCAGCACCAGCATGGCGCCGGCGACGGTGAACATCGCGCTGGCGAAGCCGACATGACCAATCAGGGTCACCAGCAGCGGCACGCCGACGATGCCGCCGAAGCTTGCGCCGTTCAGCGCGAGGCTGATGGCCATGCCGCGCTTGTGGTCGAACCACAGGCTGATCGTGTTGGTGATCATGGCCAAACTCGTGCCGGCCCAGCCGAAGGCGAGCACGGCATTCGCGAGATAAAGCTGCCACGGCTCGCGCACCGCGCCGATCGCGACCGCCGCAGCCGACATCGCCAGCGTCCCCGCGATCAGGCCGAGACGCGGGCCGTATTTGTTGACGGCCTCGCCGACGAAGACGACGAGCAGCGCGCCGAACAGATAGAAGAACGTCGTGGCGGATGAGATCAGCGAGGCCGACCAGCCGTGCGCGCGCTGGAGCTCGGCGACATAAACGCTCTGGCCGTAGAAGCCGAGCCCCCAGCCGAAGGTCGCGAGCAGGAAGCAGACCGCAACGATGCGCCAGCCTTCGTAGCGGAGCGAGGATTCGTCGACGGATGCGTCGTATCGGGGGTTGTCGAGCATTTGCGCTTGTCCTTCGTTTCCCCCGCGAGCGCCGTGCTTCACGCTCGCCTGTTCATGACGAGCATCATGTAACAACCCAGACATCGGAAATCACTTCGACCTGGATCGAACTATCAACGCTGCTGACAGCCTCCCGCCACCTCAGATCGCATCCGGGAACTCGCCCATGGCCGCGTCCAGCCGCGCCTTGCGGCGGCGGGCAAAGGACGCCAGCGAGAGCACGGCGAGACCGAGTGCTACCGGTGGGAACACCACCATGTTCACTGCGGACCAGCCGTAACTGGCGAGCAATTGGCCGGACGAGAACGAGCCGATCGCCATCATGCCGAACACCAGGAAATCGTTGAAGGCCTGCACCTTGTTGCGCTCCTGCGGCCGGTGCGTCTCCAAGACCAGCGCTGAGGCGCCGATGAAGGAGAAATTCCAGCCGATACCGAGCACGATCAGCGTGGCCCAGAAATGCATCGCGGTGATGCCGGACAGGCCGATGCCGGCCGCGCCGGCCTCCAGCAGCAGGCCGGCGGCAACGACCTTCCGCGCGCCGAAGCGGGCTATCAGCGCGCCCGTGAAGAAGCTCGGCCCGTACATGGCGACGATGTGCCATTGAATGCCGAAATTGGAATCGGAAACGCTCAAGCCGCACAGCTTCATGGCGAGCGGCGCCGAGGTCATTACCAGATTCATCATGGGGTAGGAGATGACGCCGCACAGCGCCGCCGCGATGAAGCGCGGCTGGGTCACGATGTCGAGCAGCGGCCGCCCGCCGTGAAGATCGGCCGGCGCCGGCTTCGGCATGTCGACGCCGGCGACGATGCCCATGGCGATGAGCGCGACAGCCGCCTGGACCAGGAAGCTGAAGGCGAACAGATAAGGCTGCCAGACATCCATGGTCCATTGCACGAGCTGCGGACCGAGCACGCCGGCGAACACGCCGCCCGCCATCACCCAGGACACCGCCTTGGGTCGATAGGCAGCACTGGCGCCGTCGGCGGCAGCAAAGCGATAGGACTGCGCCACCGCGCCGTAGAGGCCGCCGAGAAAAGTCGCCAGACAGAACAACGGAAACGAAGCGTGCAGGATCGCGAAACAGCCGAGCAAACCGGTCAGCGCGCCCAGACCGGTGCCGACGATGAAAGCGACGCGGCGGCCGAAGCGTCGCGAGATCGCGCCGGTCGGCAGCGTGCCGGCGGCGAGGCCGAGCACATACATCGAGATAGGCACTGTCGCGAACGAGACGTCGGGCGCGAGCGTCGCGCCGACGATCGCGCCGGTGGCGAAGATCACGGCAGAGTTGGCGCCGGTCAGCGCCTGCGCGGCGGCAAGGCGCACCACATTGCCGCGCACGCGAGCGTCGGCGGCGATCTCATTGGCTGCAGTCACATCCAGCATCGGCATTTCCGCCCCAACGGGCATTCGAGGGGCTTCAAAGGCTTTCAAGGGCTCGCTTGATTCCCGGCACTATGGCGGGGCGCGGGAGGGCGGGCAACCGGCGCAAACGGGCGCAGGCCATGTCTCTGACGCAATCGGGCCGATGATAATGGGCCGCGCACTTGACGGCTTGCGCTTGATCAAATCCTATCCGCCGCGACCTTCCGGAGTTTCGTTCATGTCCGTCGACGACAGGCCTACGCTCAGCGCTCCCGACGACGATCCCTGGCTCTGGCTGGAGGAGATCGAAGGCAAGCAGGCGCTCGATTTCGTCACGCGGCAGAACAGCTTGACGCTCGACGCGTTCGGCGGAGCGGCCTTCGCGCGCGACCGCGATATCCTCGCGGCGATCTACGATCGTCCGGACAACATTCCCTATGTCAGCCGGCGCGGCGACGAACTGCACAATCTCTGGAAGGACGCCACCAACCCGCGCGGCCTGTGGCGGAAGACTTCGCTTGCGGAGTTCCGCAAACCGCATCCCACGTGGGAGATCATGCTGGATGTCGACCAGCTCGCGGTGCGCGAAGGCGAGGACTGGCTGCTGAGCGGCATCACCACACAGAAGGGAAGCGCGCGCGCCATTTTGAGTCTGTCGCGCGGTGGCAGCGACGCCGTCACCTTGCGGGAATTCGACCTCGACACCAAGAGTTTCGTTGCGGACGGATTTGCGCTGTCGGAAGCCAAGGGCGGCGCCGATTGGCTCGATGCCGACACGCTGCTGCTGTCGAGCGCCCATGGCGAAGGCATGGCGACGAGTTCAGGATATTCGCGGACGGTTCGCCTGTGGCGGCGTGGGCAGCCTGTCGATCAGGCGCAAACGATCATCGAGACCACGGCCGATCACATGGCGATCTCCGGCATGGTCGACGACACCGCCGCGCCCCCGCGCAGCTGGATCGTCGACCAGATCGATTTCTTTAATCATGCGCTCTGGCTGCGCGATGCCGACGGCACGACGACGAAGCTCGATCTGCCGACCGGCATCTGGATGCAGGCGCATGGCGACTGGTTCGCGATGAAGCTGCGCGAAGCCTGGTCGATCGAGGGCAGAACCTATGCCGCCGATACCGTGCTCGGCATGTCGCTCTCGGCGTTCCTTGCCGGCAGCCGCGATTTCGCGGCGTTGTTCGAGCCGGAACCTCGCCGCGCCCTGCAGGGTCTGTTCTGGGCTGGGGGCAGGCTGGTGCTGTCGATCCTCGACGAGCTCCAGCCGCAATTCGAGATCTGTACGCCGTCCGCCACAAGCTGGAGCCGCGCGTCGCTCGGCGGCCTGCCGCAGATCGGCGTCGTCGATATCTGGCCGCTGGATCGCCATCCCTCCGAGAGCAACGGCGACTTGCTTGCCAACGTGCAGGATCCGCTGACGCCGCCGTCGCTGCTGCTGATGGAGCGCGGCGTCGCGAGCCCGACCGTGTTGAAGCAGGCGCCGAAAACATTCAACGCGGACGGTCTTGTGGTGACCCAGCACGAGGCGATCTCGATCGACGGCGAGCGCATTCCCTATGTGCAGACCGGCCCCAGCGGCGAGACCGGCGATGCACCGGTCTATATGAGCGCCTATGGCGGCTTCGCCCATTCGGTGAAGCCGTATTACAACGCATCGCTGGGCAAGCTGTGGCTGGAGCGCGGCGGCACGACGGTGCAGGCGAATTTGCGCGGCGGCGGCGAATTCGGCACACGCTGGCACGATGCCGGCCGGCTCGCCGGAAAGAAGCTGTCGCATGATGATTTCGCCGCCGTTGCCGCCGATCTCGTCCGCCGCGGCGTGACGACAGCAAAGCGCATCGCCGCACAGGGCGGATCGAACGGCGGCATCCTCATCACCAACATGCTGGTGCGATACCCCGATCGTTTCGGCGCGCTGTTCTGCACCATCCCGCTGGTCGACATGCGCCGCTACACAAAACTGCTCGCGGGCGCGAGCTGGATTGCGGAATATGGCGATCCCGACAAGCCGGAGGAGTGGGACTGGCTGAAGACCTACTCCGCCTATCACAACGTCAAAGCCGGCCAACCCTATCCGCCAATCCTGATCGCCACCACGCGGCGCGACGACCGTGTCCATCCCGGGCATGCGCGCAAGATGGCGGCAAAGCTCCAGGCCCTGGGCTACGAGGCCTGGTTTTACGAGCCTGAAGCGGGCGGCCACGGCTACGGCAAGGACAACAAGGAGCGCGCGGGGTTCGAGGTGATTGGTTTTCGGTTTTTGAAAGACAAGATCGGGTGGAAGGACGAGGGCTAGCGTTTGCGGGGCTGACGTTTCGGCATCGTCATGGCCGGGCTTGCCCCGGCCATCCACGCCTTGGCTGGTGCACGAAGAACGTGGATGCCCGGGACAAGCCCGGGCATGACGACGTCCTATCGCGCGAATACCAAGGTCAGATTATTCGCCGGCATGTCGATCGTATCGACGAGGCGAAGACCTGCGCCGCGGGCGAGCGCCTCGACATCGCTGATGTCACGCACGCCCCAGTCGGGATTGCCTTCACGCAGGGACGTGTCGAACACGGCATTGCTGAGCGCGATGTGCTTGCCGCCGCGCTTGAACGGGCCGTAAAGGAACAGCTCGCCGTCGGCCCGCAAATAGCGGCCGGCGCCGGCGAACAGGCCCTCGGCGACGCTCCATGGCGCGATGTGGATGACATTGGCGCAGAACACCGCGGCAAGACTTGACGGCGCCTGCCCGCTTTTCATCTCCGGGCACCAATCGGGATCGGTGAGATCGATCCGCAGCGGCGAACGGATGTTTTTCAGGCCTGAATGAATGCGCCAAGCCTCGATGCTCTTGAGATGGCGCTGGTTGAGATCGCTGGGCCACCAGATCAGGCCGGGCGTGTGACGGGCGAAATAGACCACGTGCTGGCCGGTTCCGCTGCCGAGCTCGACCACATTGCCGGTGCAGCCGGCGAGATGCTGTTCCAGTGCCGCCCAGAGCGGCTCGTGATTGCGATGAAATGCCGGTGCGTCGAGCCGCCCATCGGACTCGACCCGACCGCCATCCCTGCCGAATTCGACGACATATTCAGCCAAGTGAGGTCCCCTTGAAAAAACGAGAACGCGATGAAAACAGGTTGAGCGGCAAAACGCTCAGGAACAGCCGGCCCGCGCCACGCCCTAAACTCTCGGGCCAAATCGGCTGAACAAATAATCTCATTAGTTGCAATGGGGAAGATATTAACTCCATTTTGTCGCGTGCATAGTCTTGATTGTCAGACGGTGCCCTTTGTGCTTTGGAACGCTTCTATTTCGCCATCGAGACCAACGCTATAACGCCTCGGAATGACGCCTTGACCGCCTTTTCCCGGACGCCCGTTCTGTTCTTCTTGCTGGCCATTTCCGCCGGCCTCGCCAGCCCGGCGTGGGCGCAGTCCGCTGTGGCCGACGGCCGGAAACTCGCTTTCGACCGCGGCAAGGGCAATTGCCTGACCTGCCATGTCATCAGGGGTGGCGACCTGCCGGGAACGATCGGGCCGGAACTGAAGGACCTCAAGGCCAAGTACCCCGATCGCAACGAGCTGGCCGCGATCATCTTCGACGAGACCAAGCGCAATCCGCAGACCATGATGCCGCCGTTCGGCCGGAACCGGATTTTGACCGAACAGGAGATCAGCGCGATCGTTGATTTCCTGCAGACCCTGTGACTTCAGGCACGAGATTGCCCAGGAGACCCGAGATGACCACACTCACCGGCCCTACCGCGACGCGGCGCCTGATCCTTCAGGGCGCAGCCTCGGTCGCGCTGCTCGGCCTCGGCAATCTGCCGTTCGGTGCCGCTCCCGCGCGGGCCGCGGCCAACGACAAATATCCGGAAGAGGCCTTCAAGCAGAAGGGCGAGGCGGATGCCATGAAGGCGCTCTACGGCAAAACCGCCGAGCCCTCCGACAAGATCAAGCTGGACGCCCCCGAGATCGCCGAAAACGGCGGCGTGGTGCCGATCTCGGTGACGACGACGCTCGACAAGGTCACCTCGATCTCGTTCTTCGTGGCCGAGAACCCGAACGCGCTGGCCGCGTCCTACAGGATTCCCGAAGGCACGATCCCTGCTGTCGCCAACCGCTTGAAGATGGCCAAGACCACCAACGTGGTCGCGATCGTGGAGGCCGACGGCAAGCTCTACAGCGCGACCAAGGAAGTCAAAGTCACCGTCGGCGGCTGCGGCGGCTAAGCGAGGAAGTTCGAGATGGCATCCAGCATTCGCGTCCGCGCCACCGCCAACGGCGACATCACGGAGGTGCAGGCGCTGATCCAGCACCCCATGGATACCGGCTTCGTCAAGGACGCCAAAGGCGAGCTGATCCCGGCGCATTACATCCAGCAGCTGAAATTCGAATGTAACGGCAAGGACGTCTTCGTTGCCGATTGGGGCACCGCGATCTCGAAGGACCCCTACGTCAAGTTCAGCTTCAAGGGGGCCAAGAAGGGCGACGATCTCAAGGTCTCCTGGACGGATAACAAGGGTGCGTCGGATACGACCACCGCGAAGATCTCGTGATGACGGCCCGTACCTCCATCCTGCTTGGTTCGCTGAGCGCCGCGCTCGTCGCGTTGGCCCTCACCTCTCCGCGCGTGGTGGCGGCCGACAAGGTCGATCCCGTTGCCGATGCCAAGGCATTCCAGAACTTCTTCTTTCAGAAATTCCCGACCGTGAAGCACGAGGACTTCGTCAACGGCCCCTATTCCATGAACGAGGACATGAAGCGGCAGTGGCAGGAGAAGGAGGAATTCCCGCCCTACGAGTTCGCGCTCGACGCCGGCAAGGAGATGTTCGCCACCCCGTTCAAGAACGGCAAGACCTATGCCGACTGCTTCCCGAACGGCGGCATCGGCATCCGCCAGAACTATCCTTATTTCGACGAGAAGGAAGGCAAGGTCGTCACGCTGGAACTGGCGCTCAACCGCTGCCGCGAGGCCAATGGCGAGGCGCCCTATTCCTACGTCAAGGACGAGATGGCCTCGCTCACCGCCTACATGGCCTTCACCTCGCGCGGCAAGCCGATGGACATCAAGATCCCCGACGATCCTCGCGCGCTCGCGGCCTTCGAGAACGGCAAGCGCTATTTCTACACGCGCCGCGGCCAGATGAATTTCTCCTGCGCGAGCTGCCATGTGCAGAGCCCGGGCGAGCGCATCCGCGCCGAGATCCTGGCGCCGGCGCTCGGCATTCTGAACGCGATGCCGATCTACCGCTCCGAATGGAGCGGCATGGGCACGACCAGCCGCCGCTTCGTCACCTGCAACAGCCAGACCCGCGCGGTTCCGCTGGAGCCGCAGGCGGATGAATACCGCGATGTCGAATATTTCCTGTCCTACGTCGCCAACGGCCTGCCGATATCGGGACCGGGAGCGCGGCCATGAACCGGTCACTTGCCGTCGCCATGTTCCTCGCCTTGCTGCTCGCTTTGGGCCTCGCGCCAGCGGCGCGCGCGGCGAATGAGGCAGACTACAAGACGGCCTATTCCGCCGCCGAAGCTGCCGCGAAGGAGGCTGCCAGCTTGCGCCACCAATGGACCGTGACCGTCTCGGCGCTGGCCGCCGCAAAGAAGGCAGCCGATGGCGGCGATTTCGACCGCGCCGTGGCCGCAGCGAGGGAGGCCGAGGCGCTGGCGAAGGCGTCGATCTTCCAGGCGATTTCCGAAAAAGAAGCCTGGAAGGCGATGGAAATCCGCTAGACTGTTCGCTCCTGCAACAGCCTTGCGACCATGAGAGGGCGCGGAGAATTTCTGGATGGCGATCCGCCGCCGCGATTTCCTGAAGAATGCAGGCC
Organism: Bradyrhizobium sp. F1.13.3; assembly: GCF_040548265.1. NCBI lineage: Bacteria > Pseudomonadati > Pseudomonadota > Alphaproteobacteria > Hyphomicrobiales > Nitrobacteraceae > Bradyrhizobium > Bradyrhizobium sp. F1.13.3. Next base: position 405,360 of record NZ_JBEPRI010000002.1, read on the forward strand.
TTGCTGCCGCATCGCTCAGCCTGCCGCGGCTTGCGCGCGGTGCTGAGGCCGCGAGCATTTACGACCTCGAACGGTTCGGCAATGCGCGCATCCTTCACCTCACCGACACCCATGCGCAACTCAATCCGGTCTATTTTCGCGAGCCCAGCGTCAATATCGGGATCGGCGAGATGGCCGGACGGCCGCCGCATCTGGTCGGCCGCGCCTTCCTCGACCGCTTCGGCATCAGGCCCGACAGCGCGGACGCCTATGCCTTCAGCTGCTTCGAGTTCGAGAAGTCCGCAGGCCGCTTCGGCAAGCTCGGTGGCTTCGCCCATCTGAAGACGCTGATCGACCGCTTGCGCGGCGATGCCGGCGAAAAACGCTCCGTGCTCGTCGACGGCGGCGATCTCTGGCAAGGCACGGGACTCGCCAATATCATGCAGGGCCGCGACATGGTCGAGGCCGCAAACCTGCTCGGTATCGAGGCGATGACCGGGCATTGGGAATTCACCTACGGCGAGCAGGCGCTGCGCGACAATCTCGCGCGCTTCAAGGGCGAGTTCCTGGCGCAGAACGTTTTCCTGACCGAGGAAGCCGCATTCAACGACGCCCCCGCCTTCGACAGGGCGACGGGACGCGTGTTCAAGCCCTCCGTGATCAAGGAGCTCGGCGGCCATCGCGTCGCCATCGTCGGCCAGGCCTTCCCTTACGTGCCGATCGCGCATCCCAAACGATTCACGCCGGACTGGACCTTCGGCATCCGCGAGGAAGAACTCCAGAAGCATGTCGATGGCTTGCGCGGCACCGACAAGGTCGATGCGGTCATCCTGCTGTCGCACAACGGCATGGACGTCGATCTCAAGCTCGCAAGCCGCGTCACCGGCATCGACGTCATCCTCGGTGGCCACACCCATGATGCGATCCCGCAGCCGATCGCAGTGAAGAATGCGAGCGGCACCACGCTCGTCACCAATGCCGGATCCAACGGAAAATTCCTTGCCGTGCTCGATCTCGCGCTCGACAAAGGCAAGGTCGGCGACGTCAGATATCATCTGCTGCCGGTCTATTCCGAGCTGTTGAAGCCCGATCCTGGGATGGCAGAACTGATCGGCCGGCTGCGGGCGCCCTTCGTTACCGATTGGTCGGACAAGATCGCGGCGCCCGATCGCCTGCTGTATCGCCGCGATAATTTCGCCGGCCCGGTCGACGAGCTGATCTGCAGTGCGCTGCGCACCGAGCTCGACGCCGAGATCGCGCTGTCGCCGGGCTTCCGCTGGGGCGTCACCGCCCTCTCCGGCCAGCCGCTGACAATGGAGGATTTGCTGGCGGAAACCGCCATCAGCTATCCCGAGAGCTATGTGCAGGAGATGACCGGCGCGCAGATCAAGGACGTGCTGGAAGACGTCTGCGACAATCTCTTCAATACCGATCCTTATTACCAGCAGGGCGGCGACATGGTGCGCGCCGGCGGGCTCAGCTACACCTGCACGCCGACGGCGGCGATCGGCAGCCGCATCTCGGAGCTGAAGCTCAATGGCGGCAAGGCGCTCAGTGCCAGCCACCGCTACAAGGTCGCGGGCTGGGCCTCGGTCAACGGCCAGCAGGGCGCGCCGGTGTGGGATGTGGTGGCAAAATATCTGCGCTCGGGCCGGATGTTTCAGGAGCGGCTCGGCTCCGGCGTCACGCTGAAAGGCGTCGAGGGCAATCCGGGCATCGCAGGACAGGGATGATGCGGGCGCAAACCCTATCCGCGATGCTGCTGGCGCTGCTCGCATGGACGGCGACGCCGACGGCTTTTGCGCAACAGGTGCCGCTCCAGGACAAGCCGTTCGCCGAGCACAAGATCGTGCTGCAGCTCTCCGATGGCGAGGCGAGGAAGCAGGCTCTGGTGCTCAGCGTCGCCAACAATTTGCTGAAGGCCTACGACCCCGACAAGGTCGCGATCGAGGTGGTGGCGTTCGGTCCCGACATTGATCTCCTGTTGTCAGGCAGCGAGCGCCGCAAGCAGGTCGAGAGCCTGATCGCGCAAGGCGTACGCTTCGACATCTGCCTCAACACCGTCGACACGATCGAGCGGGAGACGGGCAAGCGGCCGGATTTCATCCCCTCGGCGACACCGGTGCAGGTCGGGGTGGGGCAGATCCTGTTTCTCAGCGAGAACGGGTACACATTGGTGCGGCCCTGAGCCTTTTGTCGGGGCAAAGCGTCGCGGCACACTCGGTGTCATCGCCCGCGAAGGCGGGCGATCCAGTACTCCGAGACGGCGAGGGTACGGAGAGGGCGCGGCTGGATTCCCCGCCTTCGCGGGGAATGACGGCGGTGGCCGGGTGACGCCCGCCCGCCCGTCACAGGAATAAAAATCTTCCAAATTTTCTTGCTTACACAGTGAATTGCTTCTCTTGTGAGCCCGAAATGTAGTAGAATCTCCGGGTAATTCACGCCGGGTCTTGCCATGATTTTCCGCCAGCTCTTCGACAGTGTTTCGGGTACCTACAGCTATCTCCTGGCGAGCCGCGCCGGCGGCGAGGCGCTGATCCTCGATCCCGTGCTGGAGAAGGTCGACCGCTACTGCCAGCTGCTGCGCGAGCTTGATCTCAAGCTGGTCAAGGCCGTGGATACCCATCTACATGCCGACCACGTCACCGGCCTTGGCGAGCTGCGCGATCGCACCCATTGCATGACGGTGATGGGCGACCAGACCAAGGCCGACGTGGTGGCGATGCGGGTTGCCGACGGCGACAAGGTGACGATCGAGGGCCTGGCGCTCGACGTGATGTACACGCCTGGCCACACCGACGATTCCTATTCCTATTTGATGGGCGACCGCGTCTTCACCGGCGACACGCTGCTGATCCGCGGCACCGGCCGCACCGATTTCCAGAACGGCTCGTCGCGCGCGCAGTACGATTCGATCTTCAACCGCCTGCTCAAGCTGCCCGACGAGACCATGGTGTTCCCGGCGCATGACTACAAGGGCGACACCGTCTCCACCATCGGCGAGGAGAAGCGCTACAATCCACGGCTCCAAGTGCGCTCGGTCGACGACTATATCGAGCTGATGGCCAATCTGAAGCTGCCCAATCCGAAGATGATGGACGTCGCGGTGCCCGCCAACATGCATGTCGGCCTGCACCAGGAGGAGCTGGAGAAAGAGGGTCGCGCGCTCCGCGCCGTCGAGGCGATCCGCAGCCTCGGCCGTCCCGATATCCTGCTGGTCGATTTGCGCGAGACCAATGAGCGCATGAAGCACGGCATGCTCGAAGGCGCACTGCATACGCCCTATCCGTCCGTTGAAGACAGCCTCAAGCCCGGCGGCATGCTGCGCGAGGTCGCGGCCGCCACCGGCCGCCGCGTCGTGTTCTTCTGCGCCTTCGGCGAACGCTCTGCGATGGCTGTCGCCGCCGCCAAGGAGGCCGGGCTCACCAACACCGCCCACATCGCCGGCGGTATCGATGCCTGGAAGAAGGCCGGCGGCCCGGTGGTGCACTGAGCGCCCTTGCCGCCGTTCTTGAGATAAATCAGCAGCTGCCCATATATTCAGGCTAGGACGGATGCAGCATCACCATCCGGGACCAGCCATGGCCAAGATCGGCAAGCCGAGCGCGCCGCCCAAAATTGCGGACAACACGCCAGCAAAAGACAAGGCGAAGAAGCCTCCGCCTCCGCGCGACACCGAAGATGATGATTACGAAGACGGCGACATCGCGACACCGAAGCGCGACCGCTACGGGCCGGATGACGAGCCGTTTTGAGGGGTAGCGGCTTGTGTTTTGACGGCCCGCGCCTCCTCTCCGCCGTCGTCTTGGCGAAGGCCAGGACCCATACCGCGTGATCCCTCGATCGTGGATGCTCGCAGTACCGGACCACGAGTTTTCGCCAAACTGGTTCCTGGGAATGGGTCCTAGCTTTCGCCAGGACGACGGCGGGGAATCTCCTGCCCCGCGCTACTGCCATGCGCCTGCGTTCATGGACAAATAACCGCTCTGCCCGATAGTTTGCGCGTCTCCAAAGGACGTGAAACGGAACTGCAATGGTCGACGTTCTCGCCGCACCGCAACAAGGCAAGGCGGACAGCGCGCTACGCACGCTGACGGGAATTTCGATCGCGCATTGGGTCAGCCATTTCCATCTGCTGGTCCTGCCGATGCTGTTTCCCTTCCTCAAGAATCAACTCGGCGTCGGCTATGTCGAGCTCGGGTTTGCACTGACCGTGTCGGCCGTGGTGTCGGGGCTGACGCAGGCGCCGACCGGTTATCTCGTCGACCATTTTGGCGCGCGAAAGATTTTGCTGGGCGGTCTTACCCTCGGCGGCTTCGCGCTGATCCTGCTCGGCCTGCATCTGAGCTACACCTCGCTGATCGCCTGCGCCGTGCTGCTCGGGCTCGCCAATAGCGTTTACCATCCCGCCGATTACGCCATCCTCGCCGAGCACATGGACGAAGCACGGATGGGCCGCGCCTTCTCGATCCACACCTTTGCAGGCTATTTCGGCGGCGCGGTGGCGCCGGCGATCGTCGCCGCACTGGTCATCGTGTCCGGCGGTGCCGGTGCGCTGATCGCATCGGGCGCGATCGGCGTTCTGGTCGCGCTGTTGCTGGTGACGATGAACATTCCCGATGCCGGCGCGCACAACACCAAGCCGGGCACCGAGAGCGCACCCAAACAGGCCGTGATCACGCCGGCGCTGATCACGCTGACGGCGCTGTTCATGCTGCTCAGCCTGTCGGTCGCCGGCATCAACAATTTCGGCGTGGTGGCGCTGATGAGTGGCTATGGCGTGACCTATTCCGCGGCCAATGTCGCGCTCACCGCTTTCCTCGGTGCAAGCGCCGCCGGCGTGCTCGCGGGCGGCTTCCTTGCCGACCACACCGAGCGCCACGGCTATGTCGCCGCCGCTTGCTTTGCCGCAAACGCGGCGATCGTGCTGCTGATCGCGCTGGTCACGCTGCCGGGCTGGGCGCTGACCGCCACGATGGCGGCCGCGGGATTCCTCTCCGGCGTGATCGCGCCCTCGCGCGACATGCTGGTGCGCAATGCAGCACCTCCCGGCGCGGCCGGTCGCGCCTTCGGCATCGTCTCCACCGGCTTCAATCTCGGCGGCATCGTCAGCCCGCTGCTGTTCGGCTGGATCATGGACCAGAGCGCGCCGCACTGGGTGTTCGGCGCGTCCGTGATCTTCATGGTCGCGACAGTGGTGCTGTCGCCGTTCACGGAACGGAAGCGGAAAATCGCGGCTTGAGCAACACTCAATTGTCGTCCCGGCGAAGGCCGGGATGACAGTTGTGGTAGGGGGGCGAGGATGCGCCCTTACGTCGGCGACACCGCGCTCTTCAGCGGCGCTGCCTGCGGCGTAGCACCACCGGTGAGCCTCGCCTTTTCCGTGTTCGGCCAGAGCAGGAGCAGCCCGAGCAGGCCGGAGCCGACCATGATCGCGGCGTTGATGGTGAAGCCGGTCATGTAGCCGTCGAGCATGCTGCCGGCGCGCTGGATCACGCTGCCCATCACGAGCGGCGCGATGATGCCCGAAAGGGTATAGAGCGCACCGTAGATCGCGAGAACCGCGCCGCGCTGCGACGTCGGCGTGAACTCGCCGAGCATGGGCGGGCAGACGACGTAGATCGCGCCGCACAGGCCGGAGCCGACCACGAGCAGGGCGATCTGAAGGCCCGCGCCTTGGACGTGCGGCATCATCGCGAGGATCAGGCCGCCGACGATCAGCGGCACCGAGCCGAGCACGCCGCGGGAGATCCGCGACGTGTAGCCGCGTGCCAGCATCACCTGCGAGATCCAGCCCGTGAGAATGACGACGGTCGCCCCGAACACCCAGGGAAGGATCGAGACGAAGCCCGCCTGAGACTGCGAGAAGCCGAGGCCCTTGACGATGAAGGGCGTGAACCAGGTGAGCCCGAGCGACAGCGCCCAATAGGCGCCGAAGGTCGCGGTCACGCAGCCGATGAAGGTGCGCGATGTCAGAAGCTGGAGATAGGGTATTTTAGGTTCGATCACGGCCGATGCGTGGGTGTCCAGCGGGCCTTCCTTGCCAAGTGCGAGCCAGGCGGCGACCCAGATCAAGCCGACGATTCCGAGCGCGCCGAACGCATAGTGCCAGGAATGATTGACGATGATCCAGTTCAGCGCCGGCACCGCTAGGATCACGCCGAAGGCCGACCCCTGCGACAGGATCGCGGTCGGCATCGTGCGCTTCTCGTCGGGGAACCATTTGTAGACCGCGTGCATCGCCACCGAGGCCGCCGGGCCTTCGCCGGCGCCGAGCACGATGCGGCAGATCAGGAGCGTGGTGAAAGAGACGGTGCCGACCATCGGAAACTGCGTCAGCGCCCAGATCACCGCGAGCGTCAGCAGCACCCAGCGGGTCGGTACCTTGTTGACGATGAAGCCGACCACGATCGCCGAGATCGAGAACAGGAAGAAGAACGACGAGCCGAGCAGACCGAACTGCTCGGGCTCGAGCTTCAGCTCCGTCATGATCGGAACGCCCGCAAGACCGACGACGATCTTGTCGGCGAAGTTCACCAGCATGAAAAGAAACAGGAGAAATGTAACGGTCCAGGCACCCTTCGGCGTTTCCTTGGACATTTCCTTGGGCGTGCCTGTCATCTTGCCCGCCGCGGGCTGCGTTGCCTGAGCGCTCATCGTTCTCCCCGTCGTCCCTTTTTGGCACTTTTTTGATGTGGTCCTCTTAGGAGCTAACAACGGCTTCAATACCAACGCAACCCGGCATTTCCGCAGCAAGTGTGCTACGCAGCAATTCCGCTAATTCCGTCCGGCGCCATTCATCGTGCTGAGCATCCGAAACCTCTCCAAAACGTTCTCTTCGGCCGGTGAGCCGGTCCATGTCCTGCGCGGCGTCGATCTCGACCTCAAGGCCGGCGAACGCGTCGCACTGACCGGCGAGTCCGGCAGCGGCAAGAGCACGCTGTTGCACCTGATCGCGGGGCTCGATGCCGCCGATGGCGGCACGATCCGGCTGGAAGACACCGAGGTCACCAAATTGTCCGATGCGGGACGCGCGGGACTGCGGCGCGACCGGATCGGCCTGGTGTTTCAACAGTACAATCTGATCCCAAGTCTGTCGGTCGGGGACAATCTGGCGTTTCAGGCGCGGATCGCCGGCCCGTACGACGCAGCCTGGTACGAGGAGCTGATCGAGCGTCTCGGGCTCGGCGGCCTGCTCAAGCGGTATCCAGAACAATTATCGGGCGGACAGCAGCAACGGGTCGCGATCGGCCGGGCCTTGGCAATAAAGCCGTTGTTGCTGCTGGCGGACGAGCCGACCGGCAATCTCGACGAGGCCACTGCCGAGGACGTGCTTGCCCTGACGCGCGACCTCGTCACGCGCACCGGCTGCGGCTTTCTGATGGTGACGCATAGCCTGCATTTGGCCGCGACACTCGATCGCCACGTCAATCTGCATGCCGGGCGAATCGCATGAGGCGCGCGCTCTGGGTCCTCGCCGTGCTGCTCAGCCATTGGCGGCGCCACAAGATGCAGTTCGCGACGCTCCTGATCGGGCTGATCGCGGCGACCGCGCTATGGAGCGGCGTGCAGGCGATCAACCAGCAGGCCCGCAACGCCTATGATCGCGCCGCGGCAACCTTCGGCGGCGCGCGCACGCCGATGCTGGTCGCGCCTGATGCCGCCACCTTTCCGCAGGAGCTGTTCGTCAAGCTCCGTCGCGCCGGCTGGCCGGTCTCGCCGATGCTGGAAGGACGGGTCCAGGTCAACGGGCGCTCGGTCCGGCTGCTCGGCATCGAGCCGGTGACGCTGCCGGTCGATGTCGGCAATGCACCGCGCCTCGGCGCCGCCGATCTGAGCAGCTTCGTCGCACCGCCGGGCCAGACGCTGGTGGCGAAGGAAACGCTGAGCGATTTGCAGGAGCAGGAGGGCGCGGCACCAGCGATCAGCAATGGCGCAAAACTGCCGCCGCTGCGCGTGCTGCCGCAGCTCGTGCCCGATGTGCTGGTGGTCGATATCGGCGTGGCACAGCGGCTGCTGAACAAGCCCGACCAGATCTCGCGACTGCTGATCGGCAAACCGAAGGGCAAGCCCGCGCCATTGGCGAACGTCGTCGGCCATCGCTTGCAGCGGGTCGAGCCGGATGCGGAGACCGAGCTGGAGCGTCTCACCGACAGCTTTCATCTCAACCTCACCGCGTTCGGCCTGCTGTCGTTCTTCGTCGGTCTTTTCATCGTCAATTCAGCCGTCGGCCTCGCCTTCGAGCAGCGGCTGCCGATGCTACGCACGCTGCGGGCCTGCGGTGCCTCGGCGCGACTGGTCAACACCGTGCTGGTGGTCGAGCTCGTGGCGCTGTCGCTGGTCGCAGGCCTGATCGGGCTTGCCTGCGGCTATTTCATTGCGGCCGCGCTCCTGCCCGACGTCGCGGCGTCTCTGCGTGGACTCTATGGCGCGCAAATCCCGGGGCAGCTCAGCTTGCGACCTGAATGGTGGCTCGCCGGGATCGGCATCAGCATTGCCGGCGCGCTGGTGGCCGCGGCGACCAGCCTGATCAAGGCTGTCAGGATGCCGGTGCTGGCGACCGCGCAGCCGCGCGCCTGGCAACAGAGGCAGCGCCGCTGGCTGATCCTGCAAAGCGGAGCAGCCTGCGCCGTGTTCGCGGTCGCGCTATTGCTGCTCCAGTACGGGCAATCGCTGATCGCCGGCTTTGGCGTGCTGGCAGCGCTGATGTTCGGCGCCGCGTTGATCCTGCCCGCGTTCCTCGAACTCATCCTGCTGGCCGGACAGCGTTTGGCGCGGAGGCCGCTCGCCCTGTGGTTCTGGGCGGACAGCCGGCAGCAGCTCTCGGGTTTGTCGCTGGCACTGATGGCGCTGCTGCTCGCGCTCGCCGTCAATGTCGGGGTGTCCACCATGGTGGAAACGTTCAGCCGCACTTTTGTTGGCTGGCTCAACGGACGGCTCGCAGCCGATGTCTACATCAGCGCCTCCGACAATGCCAAAGGCGTCGCGATCCGCGACTGGCTGAAGGAGCGCAGCGATGTCCAGGCGATCCTGTCGGGCGGACGTGCCGAGACGCAGGTACAGGGCCAGCCGGTGGAGCTGCTCGGCCTGCCCGATCATGCGCTCTATCGCGAGCGCTGGCCGCTGCTGGAAGCCGCGCCGCGTGCCTGGACCCGGCTCATACCCGGCAATGCCGCCTTCATCAGCGAGCAGCTGAGCCGCCGCCTCAACGTCCGCGTCGGCGACGTCGTTGACGTTCCGGCGCCGGGCGGAAGCTGGCAGCTCGACATCGTCGGCATCTATGCCGACTACGGCAACCCCAAGGGCCAGCTTGCGGTGAATGTCGCGGCGCTGATCCGGCAATTTCCGCAGACGCCGCAGACACGAATCGGTCTGATCGTCGCGAAGGAGAATATCCCCGGCCTGATCGCAGCGCTGCAGAAGCAGTTTGCGCTCGACGATCGCAGCGTCGCCGACCAGGCCACGGTGAAGGCGGAGTCGATCCGGATCTTCAACCGCACCTTCGCGGTGACTTCGGCGCTGAACGCGTTCACGCTCGGCGTCGCCGGGATCGCGCTTCTGACCAGCCTTCTCACGTTGGCGAATTCCCGCCTGCCGCAGCTTGCGCCGCTCTGGGCGATCGGCATCACGCGGCCGCGCCTTGCCGCGATCGAATTGACCAAGACGCTGTCGGTCGCGCTGTTCACGTCGCTTCTGGCCGTGCCGCTCGGGCTATTGGTGGCGTGGTGCCTGATCGCGATCGTCAACGTGAAGGCGTTCGGCTGGCGGCTGCCGTTCCATGTGTTTCCCTTGCAATTGGTCGAACTGGTCGCAGTCGCGCTGTTCGCCTCGTTGCTTGCCGCCCTGCTGCCGATGATCCGATTGGCCCGGATGCAACCGGCGAGCCTCGTCAAGGTGTTTGCCAATGAGCGCTGACAGGATCTCCCGGCGCGCCTTCGCCGGCGGCATCGCCGCGCTCGCTCTCGCGCGGCGCACACATGCGCAGGGCTATGCCGGCCTCGGTGAAACCGCCGACGGGTTTGCGAAGGTCGAGCCGGGAAAGACGTTCGCCTTTCCGGGCGATCACGGGCCGCATCCGGAGTTTCGCATCGAGTGGTGGTATCTCACGGCGAATCTTGTCGATAGCAGCGGCGCGGCTTGCGGCCTGCAATGGACGCTGTTCCGTCAGGCGACGCAGCCCGGACCGCAAGGCGAGGGCTGGGCCAACCAGCAGGTGTGGATGGCGCATGCCGCGGTGACGCGTGCCGACACCCACCGCTTCAATGAGCTGTTTTCCCGCGGCGGTGTAGGACAGGCCGGCGTCACCGCGAAACCGTTCTTAGCCTGGATCGACGATTGGGAGATGAACGGATCCGAGCGCACCGACGATCGCTCCTTGGCACCGCTGACGCTGAAAGCCTCCGGCACCAACTTCGGCTACGCGTTGACGTTGGAGGCCGATCATCCAGTGGTGTTGCAGGGCGATCGTGGCTACAGCCGCAAGTCGGAGCGCGGACAGGCCTCCTATTATTACAGCCAGCCGTTCTATCGCGCCCGCGGCACGCTCACCATCGACGACAGGCCGGTCGATATTTCCGGTCAGGCCTGGATGGACCGCGAATGGAGCAGCCAGCCGCTCGACACCGACCAGACCGGCTGGGACTGGCTGTCGCTGCATCTTTCATCCGGCGACAAGCTGATGCTGTACCGGCTGCGCCAGAAGGACGGCCAGAATCATCCGTTCGGCAACTGGATCTCCGCCGCCGGCGACACGCACATGATCGCGGGCGACGACATCCAGATGACTCCGAAGGCGACCGCCGAGGTCGCGGGACGCAAGCTGCCGGTGGAATGGCTGATCGCGATCCCCTCGCGGTCGTTCTCGATCGTGTGCAAGCCGCTCAATCCAAAGGCGTGGATGGGGACCGGTTTTTCCTATTTGGAAGGACCGATCAGCTTTGCCGGTTCGCATGACGGCGTTGGCTATCTCGAGCTGACCGGGTATTGAACCGGGACTTCTTCGAAGGGACTAGCGATGTATCACCTCACCGCCCTCGTCACGCTGCTGGCGATCCTGTTCTACTTCTTCGTCACCATCAACGTGTCGCGCTCGCGCACCAAGACCGGCGTCAAGGTGCCGGCAATGTCGGGCCATCCGGATTTTGAGCGCGCGTTCCGCATCCAGATGAACACGCTGGAATGGATGCCGATCTTCCTGCCGTCGCTCTGGCTGTTTGCGGTTTACATCAGTGATGCCGGCGCAGCGGCGATCGGTGCGATCTGGATCGCCGGCCGCATCGTTTACTTCATCGGCTACTCGAAGGCCGCTGCAAAACGCGGCCCGGGATTCTTTATTCAGGGCATCGCGGCCATTGCATTGTGGGCGGGGTCGCTGGGAGCGTTGGTGCTGCGGCTGGTGTGAGGGGCGGGCAACCGCCACACACTCAGTGTCGTCCCGGCGAAGGCCGGGACCCATAACCACGGGATGTGGTTTGACGAAGACTCGGAGTTACCAGTTCGGGCCCACAACTTCTCCCTGGGGTTATGGGTCCCGGCTTTCGCCGGGACGACATGGGAGTTATTGGCGCGGTCCTGACCTTCACTTCGTCAGCGGGCAGCCGCTCTCCTTGGCGGTGAAGAACGCCTTCTCGCCGGGAACGACCGCGAGCTGCTTGTAATAGTCCCACGGCTTCTTCGATTCCGAGGGCTTCTTCACTTCGAACAGATACATGTCGTGGACCATGCGGCCGTTCTCGAGCACCTTGCCGCCTTGGGCGAAGTCGTCGTCGACCGGCAGCTCCTTCAGCTTCTTGGCGACCGCATCCGGATCCTTGGTGCCGGCTGCTTTGACCGCCTTGAGATAGCTCAGCGTCGCCGAATAGGTGCCGGCCTGGATCATGTTCGGCATCCGGCCGGTGCGCTTGAGGAAGCGTTCACCGAGATGGCGCGTGCGGTCGTTGATATCCCAGTAATAGCCCTCGGTCAGCACCAGGCCTTGCGCGGCCTGGAGTCCGAGGCCGTTCACTTCGGCGAGTGTCATCAAGAGGCCCGCGAGCTTCTGGCCACCGGAGACGATGCCGAACTCGGAGGCCTGCTTGATCGAGTTGGTGGTGTCGAGGCCGGCATTGGCGAGGCCGACGATCTTCGCCTTCGAGCTCTGCGCCTGGAGCAGGAAGGAGGAGAAGTCCGATGAGTTGAGCGGCACGCGCACCGAACCGAGCACCTTGCCGCCATTGGCCGTGACGATCTCGCTGGTGTCCTTTTCCAGCGCGTAGCCGAAGGCGTAGTCCGCGGTGAGGAAGAACCAGCTGTCGCCGCCGGCCTTGGTCAGCGAGCCGCCGGTGCCGACACCAAGCGCGCGGGTGTCATAGGCCCAGTGGAAACCATAGGGCTGGCAGGCATCGCCGGTGAGGCGCGAGGTCGCAGCGCCGACGACGATGTCGATTTTCTTCTTTTCCTTAGAGAGCTCGTGGATCGCGAGCGCAACCGACGACGTCGTCAGCTCCGTGATCATGTCGACGTTCTCGACATCGTACCAGCGGCGCGCGATCGAGGTCGCGAGATCCGGCTTGTTCTGGTGGTCGGCGGTGACGAGTTCCACCTTCTGGCCCAGCACCTCGCCGCCGAAATCCTCGATCGCCATCCTGGCGGCCTCGACCGACCATTTGCCGCCGTAATCGGCGTAGACGCCGGACTGGTCGTTGAGGATGCCTATCTTGACGCCTTGCGCAGAGGCCGGCGCGGCCAGCAGCAGGGTGGAGGTTGCGACAGCGGCCAAAAGTGCTGATTTCATTCGTTAGCTCCCAGCAGTTTTCTGTTTTGAAATCGCGCGGATACTAGTGAAGAACCCCGCGCCTGCCCATCCATTACATGTTGGTCGTTAGTATGAAGGGCGTGCACCAAAGAAGCGGTGTCGTCCCGGCGAAGGCCGGGACCCATACGCCCAAAAAGTGGTTGCGAGGCGAAGCTCGTAACCACGAGTGTTCGCAAAACTCCGCCCTGTGGCTATGGGTCCCGGCCCCCGTGCGCAATTGCGCACTAGGCCGGGACGACACTGTGGGTGTTGATGCGCTGGCGGCTGCACTGACTACGATCAGGCCACCACCCTCGGCTTCCCCTCGTTCTTCCCCTCGGCCAGGTTCCTCACCACCACGTAGAAGATCGGCGTGAACAACAGTCCGAACAGGGTGACGCCGATCATGCCGAAGAACACGGCGACGCCGACGGCTTGCCGCATCTCCGAGCCCGAGCCGGACGATATCACCAGCGGCAGCACGCCGAGGATGAAGGCGAAGGACGTCATCAGGATCGGCCGCAGGCGCAGGCGACAGGCGTCGATCACGGCCTCCAGCCGCGGTTTGCCTTCTTTCTCGATGTCGCGCGCGAACTCGACGATCAGGATCGCGTTCTTCGCCGCCAATCCCACCAGCACGACGAAGCCGATCTGGGTGAGGATATTGACGTCCTGCCCCATGATGCGCACGCCGATGGTCGCGGCCAACAGGCACATCGGCACGATCAGGATCACCGCGAACGGCAAGGTCCAGCTGCCATATTGCGCGGCGAGCACGAGATAGACGAACAGCACGCAGATCGGGAATACGTAGAGACCCGCATTGCCGCCAGTGATCTGCTGGTAGGACAGGTCCGTCCATTCGAAAGTGAAGCCGCTCGGCAGGGTGTCGTCCGCGAGCTTCTTGATGGTGTTGAGCGCGGTGGTCGAGCTGGTGCCCGGCGCCGGCTCGCCCTGCAACTCGGAGGCCGCATAGAGATTGTAGCGCGCGACACGGTCGGGGCCCGAGACGTCCTTGAACTCGACCACGCTGCCGAGCATCACCATGTCGCCGGAAGCGTTGCGCGTGCGCAGACGCGAGAGATCGCTGGGCTCCTTGCGGAACGGGAAATCCGCCTGCGCGGTGACGTGGTAGGTCCGGCCGAACAGGTTGAAGTCGTTGACATAGGTCGATCCGAAATAGGTCTGGATCGTGTCGTTGATGTTGGCGATGGGAACGCCGAGCTTCTGCGCCTTGGTGCGGTCGATGTCGACGAACAGCTGCGGCGTGTTGGCTGAGAACGGGGAGAACACTGAGGGAGCGAGCAGCGAGGGCGATTTGCGCGATGCTGCGACGAGCTCGTCGGTAGCCGCGGCGAGCATCTCAGGCCCACGGCCCTGGCGGTCCTGAATGCGGATGGTGAAGCCGCCGCCGGTGCCGATGCCGGGTGCGGCCGGCGGCGGAATCACGATGATGAAAGCCCCCTGAATCGCGGCCAGGCGCTTGCGCAGCTCGACCGTGATGGCGTTCGCGGACAATCCCCTCTTCATCCGCGCCTCGGGCTCGTCGAACACCGGAAATAGCGCCGCCGCGTTGCCGGCCTGCGTGCGCGTGGCGCCGGAGAAGCCGGCGAAGGCGGCGACGCGGATGATACCGGGCGTATCCAGCGAGATCCGCTCGATCTCGCGCACGACCTCGGTGGTGCGCGCCAGCGAGGCCGCGCCCGGCAATTGCACGGAGATGATGACGTAACCGCGATCCTGCGCCGGAATGAAGCCCTGCGGCGTGGTGGCGATCAGCCAGCCGGCGCTGCCGATCAGCACGACGTAGATCAGGATCATCACCGCCGAATGCCGGATCACGAAATTGGCAAGGCCGGCATAGCCGTGCGCGAGACGGTCGAACACGCGGTTAAACACGCCCGTGAAAGCGTTCCAGCCGCGTGCGACAAGATTCCAGCGCGCCGGCGGCCGTTTCTCCTCGTGGGGGACGAGGAGAAGCGAGGCCAGCGCCGGCGACAGCGTCAACGAGCAGAAGCAGGAAATCGCGGTCGCGACCGCAATGGTGACGGCGAATTGCTGAAAGAACTGCCCCGAGATACCGCCCAGAAACGCAGTCGGGACGAACACCGCGCACAGCACCAGCGCGATCGATACCAGTGCGCCGCCGACCTCCTCCATGGTCTTCAGCGCGGCGTCGCGCCGGCTCATGCCGTGCTCGAGATGCCGCTCGACATTCTCGACCACGACGATGGCGTCGTCGACCACGATACCGACGGCAAGCACGAGCCCAAACAGCGTCAGATTGTTGATTGAGAACCCTAGCGCCGCCATCACAGCGAAGGTGCCGACCAGCGAAACCGGAATCGCGATGATCGGAATGATCGCGGGCCGCCACCCTTGCAGGAACACCAGAACCACGATGACCACGAGCAGCATGGCCTCGTAGATGGTCTTGATCAGCTCATGGACGGACTGCGCGATGAACTCGGTCGGGTTGTAGCCGATATTGAAGTCGAGGCCTTTCGGAAAGGTCTCCTTCAGCTTCGTCATCGTGTCCGAAATGTTCTTCGCGGTCGCGAGCGCGTTCGATCCCGGCCGCTGCGTCACCAGCATCGCGACCGCCGATTTGCGCAGCAGGAAGCTGTTGGTGGAGTACGCGAGAGCACCGAGCTCGATACGGGCGACGTCGCGCAGCCGCACCGTGCGGCCGTCGGAGCCGGCCTTGATCAGGATGTCCTCGAACTGCTTCTGGTCTTTCAAACGCCCGGTGAAGGTGAGGTTCGGCTGGAAGGCGCGGTCGGCGATCGGCGGCTCGGCGATCTGGCCGCCCGCGATCTGCACGTTTTGCGCGCGGATCGCGGCGAGCACTTCGGCCGAAGTCAGGCCGAGATTGGCGATTCTATCCGGATCGAGCCACAGCCGCATCGAATAATCGCGTGCACCAAAGATCTGGATGTCGCCAACGCCGTCGATGCGCAGTAGCTGGTCGCGAACCTGGAGCAGCGCGTAATTGGAGATGTAGAGCTGGTCGAAGGTGTCGTCGGGCGACAGCATGAACACGACCATCAGGATGTCGGGCGAGTTCTTGCGCGTGGTGACGCCGTTGCGCTGAACCTCTTCAGGCAGACGCGGCTGCGCGATCGCGACGCGATTCTGCACCAGCACCTGGGCCTTGTCGAGATCGGTGCCGAGCTTGAAAGTGACGGTGATGGTAAGCTGGCCGTTCGATGTCGCCTGGCTGTAGAGATACAGCATGTCCTCGACGCCGTTGATCTCCTGCTCGATGGGAGCCGCAACCGTGTCGGAGACGGTCTGCGCGGAAGCGCCGGGATATTGCGTGGTGACGACGACGGTCGGCGGCACCACTTGCGGATATTCGGAGACCGGCAGCGTGGTATAGGCCAGCGCGCCGACGATCAGCAGCACGATCGACAGCACCATGGCGAGGATGGGCTGGTTGATGGAGAGGCGGCCGAGATTCATGACTTGTCACCGGGCTTGCCGCCAGCCGGCGCTGGTGCAGTCTGCGGCGCGACCTTGGCGCCGACACGGGCGCGCTGGATGCCGTTGACGATGACACGATCTTCCGCCTTCAGTCCCTCGCGGATCACGCGCAGGCCGTCGTCGAGCGGCCCCAGCGTCACGGGACGTGCCTCGACGGTGTCATCAGGCTTCACCACGAACACAATCTTGCGGGACTGGTCGGTCGCAACCGCGACGTCCGGAATCAGCAGCGCCTCATAGGGCGCGCTTCCGATCAGGCGGACGCGACCGAACTGACCCGGCAGGATCGACAGATCAGTGTTCTTGATCACGGCGCGGCTGCGCAGCGTGCCGGTGGAGACGTCGAGGCGGTTGTCGAGGAAATTGATACTGCCTTCACGGGATGGTTTCGTCTCGCCGGCGAGCGTCACCTGCACCGGGTTCGCCGTATCGCGCGAACTCGGGCGGCGGCCTTCGAACCACAGCTTGCTGTATTTGATGAAGGTCGCCTCATCCATGTCGAAATAGATATAGATCGGGTCAAGCGTCACGATCGAGGTGAGCAGCGTCGACGTTCCGGTATCGCTGCCCTGCACGAGATTGCCAGGGCTGACAAGGTGGCGGCTGACGCGGCCGGTCAGCGGCGCCGTCACATGCGTGAATTCGATATTGAGCTTGGCGACTTTGAGCGCACCCTCGGCCTGCGTTTCGGCAGCGTGCGCGGCCTGCAAGGCCTGACGGCGCTGATCGACCACCTGCTCGGAGACGGCGCTGGTCTGCACCAGGCTCAAACCGCGATCGAGCTCCCGCTTTGCAAGCTCCACCTTGGCACGCGCATCGGAAAGCTGCCCCTCCGCCTGCGTGGCCACCGCCTCGAACGGACGTGGGTCGATGACATAGAGCAGATCGCCCTGACGCACGATGGCGCCATCCTGGAATTCGACAGAGTTGACGAACCCGCCGACGCGCGGGCGGACCTGCACCTCCTCCATCGCCTCGAAGCGACCGGTGAACTCGTCCCAATCGGTGACGGTGCGCTTGACCGGCTGGGCTACCGTCACCGGCGCCGGCGGCGGCGCGGCCGCTTGCGGGATCGGCTGGCCACAGCCCGCAAGACCGAATGCCGCGGCGAGTAGCCCGGCGATCACGCGAGGTCGAGGCGAAACGAAATCGTGCCTTTTGACAAACTGCTCGCTTCCGTCCGGTCCAGTCATCCCAGGTCCTCGCATAAAAACCGCGGAAATAGCAGGGTACGCCTGTACCCGCGGGCGCCACAAGATGGGTTTCAATGATGAACTCTTCAAGACCACCGCACGCGCAATGCTCGGAAGAATGCCCTGGCCGGATGACGGGTTGACAGGGCTTGTTCGCCTCTCTCCTACGGAGAGTGCTATCGCATGTGACGAAAAAACTTGGGGCATTGACGCTTCCACAGCGTCATGGCCGGGCTCGTCCCGGCCATCCACGCCTTGCCCCGTGGCACAAAGAACGTGGATGCCCGGGACAAGCCCGGGCATGACGACCTCTCGGCCAGCGTCTTCGCGCATGACGAATGCCGCCAGCGCGGCTAGACTACCCGCCAGAAAAACAAGACGAATTGTCCGGGGAGGACAGGCGTGCACCAGGGACGTGTCGTTTACGGCGCGATCGAGGAGGTCGTGTTCGGCCACCCCGCGGCCGAAGCCGTGGTCGCCCAGATGGACCGGCTGGGGACGCGCCGCGCCTTCCTGATGGTCTCGGGCACGCTCAACCGGCAGACCGACGAAATCGCGAAGATCAAACAAGCCCTGGGCACACGCTGCGCGGGCGTCTTCGACGCGATGCCGGCCCACACACCGCGCGAGGCGGTGATCGCCGCCACCAATGCGGCGCGCGAAGCGGGCGCCGACCTGATCGTCACCGTGGGCGGCGGCTCGATCACCGACGGAGCCAAGGCGGTGCAGCTCTGCCTTGCCAACGGCATCGACGATGTCGACGGCATCGAACGTATCCGCGTGCACAAGGGCGTCGCGCCCGAGATGACGGCGCCGACCGTGCGTCAGATCAGCGTCCCGACCACGATCGCCGGCGGCGAGTTCAGCTCGGTCGCAGGCGTCACCGACCGCACCGCTCGTGTGAAACAGATGCTGCGGCATCCGCTCAGCGTTCCGCGCGCGACTATCCTCGATCCCGCCATCACCGTGCACACGCCGGAATGGCTGTTCCTCTCGACCGGCATCCGCGCCATCGATCATTGCGTCGAGGCGATCTGCTCGCGCGAGACGCATCCCTATGCCGACGCGCAGTCGGTCAAGGGCCTCGCGATGCTCGCCGACGCGCTGCCGCGGGTGAAGGCAGACCCTGCTGACCTCGACGCGCGCATGGATGCGCAGATCGGCACCTGGCTGTCGATGGGAGCGCTTGCCGCCGGCGTGCCGATGGGGGCAAGCCACGGCATCGGTTACGTGCTGGGCGCAGCCTTCAACGTGCCGCATGGCTACACTTCCTGCATCATGCTGCCGGCTGTGATGCGCTGGAATGCGCCCGACAATGCCGAGCGCCAGATGATCGTCGCGGCCGCGATGGGCTTTCCCGGCCACAAGGCGGCCGATGTGCTCGACGCCTTCATCCGCTCGCTCGGCATGCCGCGCAGCCTCGCCGATGTGCAGGTCTCGCCGGAGCATTTCGACGCCATCGCGGAAGCCGCGATGCGCACGAACTGGATCCCACGCAACCCGCGCAAGATCGACGGTCCCGCGCAGTTGCGCGAAATCCTGCTTCTTGCCGCATGATCTAAAGCCGGAGGACCGATGTATCCAGGTCAGCATGCCCGCCTGCGCCCGCTCCAGCCTGCCTTCATCATGGCGGCGACTGGCGAGGCCGTCAGCTATCGTGAGCTCGATGTGCGCAGCAACCGGCTGGCGCATCTGTTCCGCAAGCACGGCCTGAAGCGGCTCGACCACTACTCGATCTTCATGGAGAACAATTCCCGCTACCTCGAAGCCTGCGGCGCGGGCGAGCGCTCCGGCCTCTACTACACCTGCATCAACTCGTTCCTGACGCCGGGCGAGCTCGCTTATCTCCTGGTCAACAGCCAGTCGAAAATTCTGATCACGTCGGTTGCGAAGCTCGAGATCGCCCGCGAGGCAATCAAGGTCTGCCCCGATATCAGGCTGTGCATCGTCGCCGACGGCCCCGGCGAGAGTGAGCGCATCGTCGGTCTCACTGAGGTGACGGCCGACCTGCCGAAGACGCCGATTCCCGATGAATGGCTCGGTACCGCGATGCTGTATTCATCGGGCACGACGGGACGGCCCAAGGGCATCATTCGCCCGCTTCCGGAGGAGCCGCCAAAGCACAATCTGCCGTTGTTCGATTTCCTGACAAAGCTTTGGCAATACCGCGAGGGCATGATCTACCTCTCCCCGGCGCCGCTCTATCATTCGGCGCCGCAGGCCGCGGTCAACCTGACGATCCGGATGGGCGGCACCGCGATCATCATGGAAAATTTCGATCCCGAGCGGTACCTCCAGCTCGTCGAGCAATGGGGTATAACCCACACCCAGCTGGTGCCGACGATGTTCTCACGCATGCTCAAGCTGCGGGAGCAGGTGCGACAGCGCTACGACCTCTCCTCGCTCGAGATCGCGATCCATGCCGCCGCGCCCTGCCCGGCCCTGGTCAAGGACGACATGATCAAATGGTGGGGACCGATCATCCACGAATATTACGGCGCGACCGAAGGCCTTGGCTTCACCGCCTGCGACAGCGCTGAATGGCTCGCCCATCGCGGCACCGTCGGCAAGGTGCTGCTCGGCGACCTCCACATTCTCGACGAGAATATGAAGCCATGCCCGACCGGCACGCCGGGTCAGGTCTGGTTCAGGACGGCCACGCCATTCGAATATTTCAACGATCCGGAGAAGACCAAGGAAGCGCGTTCGGCCGACGGCAGCATGAGCTCGGTCGGCGACGTCGGCTATGTCGACGAGGATCGCTTCCTTTATCTAACGGACCGCGCGACCTTCATGATCATCTCCGGCGGCGTGAACATCTATCCGCAGGAGTGCGAGAATCTGCTGATCACCCATCCGAAGGTCGCGGACGCCGCGGTGTTCGGCGTGCCCAATCCCGATCTCGGCGAAGAGATGAAGGCGGTGGTGCAGCCGATGCCGGGCGTCGTGCCGGACGAGGCGCTCGCCGAAGAGCTGATCGCGTTCTGCGGAGCATCGCTCTCGCGGCAAAAGGTGCCGCGCTCGGTCGATTTCGAAAAGGAGTTGCCGCGGCTGCCGACGGGGAAGCTGTACAAGCGGCTCCTTCGGGACCGGTATTGGGGGAACAAGGCGTCCAGGATTGTGTGAAAACCGCTGTCGTCCTGGGCGAATGCCAGGACCCATACCGCGTGATCTCACGATCGTCGTAGGTAGAAATAAACACCTCCCTGGGGTAATGGGTCCTGGCGTTCGCCAGGACGACGCCGGAGGGACGTCTCGCAATTTGTGAGAGAGCCGCCCCTGCGGCCTTGCGTCATCCGAATTGCCGAGAGAGTAGCAGACCTTGCCGGTTGCCTCACCGCGCTCGCATCGCTATCGTCTGCTCAAACAGGCCGCAAAAGGCTGATGTCCAGGGAGGACGAGGATGCGGAGCGTACGGGCGCTCGCCGCGACGGCGGCGCTATCTTTGCTGGCGTTTTCGACCATTGCACTCGCCGGCGAGCCCAAGCAGGGCGGCATTTTGCGGATGTATCACCGCGACAGTCCCGGCAATGCCTCGATCCACGAAGGTGCGACCTACTCCCTCAACGTTCCCTTCATGCCGGTGTTCAACAACCTCGTCATCTACAAGCAGGACGTGGCGCAGAACAGCATGGACACCATCGTGCCCGAGCTCGCAGAGAGCTGGGCTTGGGTCAACGACAACAAGACGCTGACCTTCAAGCTGCGCCAGGGCGTGAAGTGGCACGACGGCAAGCCGTTCACCTCGGCTGACGTCAAATGCACCTTCGAGATGCTGATGGGCAAGTCGCAGCAGAAGTTCCGGCAGAACCCGCGCAAGAGCTGGTACGAACAGGTCAACGACGTCTCCACCAACGGCGATCTCGAGGTCTCCTTCAACCTGAAGCGGCCGCAGCCTTCGCTGCTGGCGCTGCTCGCCTCCGGCTACACGCCGGTCTATCCCTGCCACGTCTCGCCCGGCGACATGCGCACGCACCCGATCGGGACCGGGCCGTTCAAGTTCGTCGAGTTCAAGGCCAATGAATCGATCAAGCTGACCCGCAATCCCGACTATTGGCGCAAGAGCCGGCCCTATCTCGACGGCATCGAGTTCACCATCATCCCGAACCGCTCGACCGCCATTCTCGCCTTCGTCGCCGGCAAGTTCGATATGGCCTTCCCGACCGAAGTGAGCATCCCGCTTCTCAAGGACGTCAAATCGCAGGCGCCGAACGCGGTCTGCGTGGTCGAACCCAACAATGTCGCCACCAACATCATCGTCAATTCGTCCGCGCCACCGTTCGACAATATCGACATCCGCCGCGCCATGGCGCTGTCGCTCGACCGCAAGGCCTTCATCTCGATCATGTTCGAGGGTCAGGGCGACGTCGGCGGCACCCTGCTGCCGCCGCCGAACGGGCTGTGGGGCATGCCGAAGGAGATGCTCGAGACCATTCCGGGCTACGGCCCCGACATCAACGCCAACCGCGAGGAAGCAAAAAAGCTGATGCAGAAGGCCGGCTATGGGCCGGACAAGCACCTCGCCGTCAAGGTCTCGACCCGCAACATCCCGGTCTATCGCGATCCCGCCGTGATCCTGATTGACCAGCTCAAGAGCATCTATATCGACGGCGAGCTCGACGTGGTCGAGACCGCAAATTGGTTCCCGAAGGTTGCGCGCAAGGACTACATGCTCGGGCTCAATTTGACCGGCAATGCCGTCGACGATCCCGACCAATCCTTCTACGAGAACTATTCCTGCGGCTCCGAGCGCAACTACACCAATTACTGCAACAAGGAGATCGAGAAGCTGTTCGACGTGCAGTCCCAGGAGACCGACCTCAACAAGCGCAAGAAGCTGGTGTGGGACATCGACAAGAAGTTGCAGGAGGACGTCGCCCGCCCGATCATCTTCCACGCACGTACCGGCAGCTGCTGGCAACCTTACGTCAAGGGCGTGACGGTGATGTCCAACAGTTCCTATAACGGCTATCGGTACGAGGATGTCTGGATGGACAAGTAGCGCAGGCGGCTGACGGGTTCGACGGGAGGCGATGCATGTTTGCCTATCTGGTGCGGCGCCTGTTCCTGATGTTCGTGACCCTGTTCGGGATCTCGATCGTCATCTTCTTCCTGCTGCGCATCGTCCCCGGTAACATCGTCGACATCCTGTTTGCCGCGGCCGGCTATGTCGACCCCGCCGACAAGGCCAATCTGGAGAAGGAGCTCGGCATCGACCAGCCGCTGGTGGTGCAATATTGGCACTGGATCAGCGGCTTCCTGCGCGGTGATTTCGGCTACTCCTACGTTTCCGAGAAGCCGGCGCTTCAGGAGATCCTGCCACGGATTCCGATCACCGCACGGCTCGCCGGCCTGGCGCTGCTGTTCTCGGCGTCGATCGGCATTCCCTTGGGCGTCATCAGCGCGGTGAAGCAGGGAACGAGGCTCGACTACGCGTTGCGTGTGGTGAGCCTGAGCGGATTGTCGCTGCCTTCGTTCTGGCTCGGCCTGCTCATCCTCACCGCCTCGGTGGCGATGTTCAACCAGATGCCGATCTTCAATCCCAATCCGGCGACCTGGCTGGAAGCGTTTGCGACCTATGCCGTGCCCGCCGCCGCCGTCGGCTTCCGCAGCGCGGCACTGACCATGCGCATCACGCGATCCTCGATGCTGGAGGTGCTGCGGCAGGACTATATCCGCACCGCACGTGCCAAGGGCGCATCGGACGCCGCCGTGAACTATCAGCACGCGCTCAAGAACGCGATTTTGCCCGTCATCACCGTGATCGGAATCGAGGCGGCGTTCCTAATCGGCGGCCTTATCGTGACGGAGACCGTGTTCAACATCCCCGGCGTCGCGCGCTTCCTGGTCGAGGCGATTCGCTGGCGCGATTATCCGATCGTGCAGAACCTGGTGATGCTGATTGCCATCGTCGTGGTGAGCGCGAATTTCATCGTCGACATGCTGTACGCCGTGTTCGACCCGCGCATCAGGTACACGGATTAGGAGAGGCGCTTGGCTGCGATCGACTACGACGTTGAACTGAGGCGCGCCGGGGCGCACGCGACCGTCGGCTGGCGGCGCGTGCTGTTTTTGGCGCAGCGGCATGTGCTGGGTGCGGCCGGGCTCGTCATCATGACCCTGTTCGTGTTCACCGCGATCTTCGCCGACTTCATCGCGCGCTACGATCCGCTGACGATCGACGCCGCCCGGGCACTGGCGCGCCCAAGCCTGGCACACTGGATGGGCACGGATTCTTTCGGCCGCGATGTCTTCAGCCGCATCATTCATGGCGCGCGGATCTCGCTCGCGGTCGGCATCGGCTCGACGGCGCTCGGCGGCAGCATCGGCGTGATCGTCGGCCTCACCTCCGGCTATCTCTCCGGCTGGGTCGATCTCGTGTTCCAGCGCGTCTCCGACGTCCTCCAGGCGCTGCCGCTGCTGGTGCTGGCCCTGATCATGACCGCAGCGCTTGGACCGTCCTTGCCGAACGTCATCATCGCGATCGCCATTCCGCTGATCCCGACCGTCTCGCGCGTCATCCGCGCCAACACGCTGGCGCTGCGCGAGCTGCCGTTCATCGAGGCGGCCAAGTCGATCGGCATGAGCGAGGTGCGCATCGCACTGCGTCACGTGCTGCCGAACACACTAGCACCGCTGATCGTGCTTGCGACGGCCCAGCTCGGCTCGACCATCCTCACTGAGGCCTCGCTTTCCTTCCTCGGCCTCGGCATTCCCGAGCCGTACCCGTCGTGGGGCCGCATGCTCTCTGAATCGGCCGCCGAATATGTCCGCACGGCGCCCTGGCTGGTGATCTTCCCCGGCATCGCCATCAGCCTCGCGGTGTTCGGCGCCAATCTGTTCGGCGACGCCTTGCGCGACATCCTCGATCCCCGGCAGCGCGGCTGATGGCTGACAAATCCGATCTCGTGCTCGAAGTGAAGAACCTGAAGACGGTGTTCTTCACCAACTCCGGTCTGTTCAAGGCCGTTGACGATGTTTCCTTCACGGTGAAGCGCGGCGAGACGCTGGCGATCGTCGGGGAATCCGGCTGTGGCAAGAGCGTCACCGCACTATCGCTGATGCGGCTGGTGCCGGATCCGCCCGGCCGCATCGTCGGCGGCTCCGTCACGCTCGAAGGAACCGATCTTCTGACGCTGGACGAAGCAGAGATGCGCGCCGTCAGGGGCAACCGCATCTCGATGATCTTCCAGGAGCCGATGACCTCGCTCAATCCGGTGATGCGGATCGGCGACCAGATCGTCGAGGCCGTGCGGCTTCACCGGAACATGTCAAGCAAGGAGGCCCGGGACATCGCGATCGAGATGCTGCGCCTGGTGCGCATTCCCGAACCGGCCCGGCGCGCGCGAGAATATCCGCATCAACTGTCCGGCGGGATGCGCCAGCGCGCCATGATTGCCATGGCGCTGGCGTGCCGGCCGGCGCTGCTGATCGCGGACGAGCCCACGACCGCGCTCGACGTCACCATCCAGGCGCAGATCCTGGCGCTGATCCTGGACCTGCAGAAAGAGCTCGGCACCGGGCTCGTGCTGATCACGCATGATCTCGGCGTCGTCGCGCAGACCGCGCAGCGCGTCATCGTGATGTATGCGGGACGAAAGGTCGAGGAAGCCAGCGTCGAGGCACTGTTCGCCGCGCCAAAGCATCCCTACACGCGCGGGCTGATGGCCTCGATCCCGGCGGTGCCGGCGCCGGGCGTCGCCGCCCAGGCGCGGCTGAACGAAATTCCGGGTACGGTGCCGTCGCTGGTGCGACTGCCGAAGGGTTGCGCGTTCGCGCCGCGCTGCAAGCTCGCGATCAAACGCTGTGAGGCCGAATATCCGCCACTCATCGATTGGGGCGGTGGCCATCTCGCTGCATGCTGGCGCGCGGCCGAGATTGCGGAGGTGGCATGACCGAGGCGCTGCTCGAAGTCACCGATCTCAGGAAGCACTATCCGGTGCGCGCCGGTGTGTTGCGCCGACAAATCGGCACAGTGCATGCGGTCGACGGCGTCTCGTTCTCGGTGGGTGTCGGCGAAACGCTGGGCCTTGTCGGCGAATCCGGCTGCGGCAAGTCGACGGTGGCGCGGAGCGTGCTGCGGCTGGTCGAGCCGACCTCGGGCCAGATCCGCCTCGAAGGCGAGGACATCACCCACCTCTCCAAGTCCGCGCTGCGGCCGCACCGCCGTTCGATGCAGATCGTGTTCCAGGATCCTTTCGCCTCGCTCAACCCGCGCATGACCGCGGGCGACATCGTCGGCGAGCCGCTGTTCGTGCACGGGCTCGCGACCGGCAAAGTGCTGGAGGCGCGTACCGCAAACCTGTTCGAACAAGTCGGCTTGCGGCCCGACCAGATGCGCAACTTCCCGCACCAGTTCTCCGGCGGCCAGCGCCAGCGCATCTGCATCGCCCGCGCGCTGGCGCTCGGGCCTCGGCTGATCGTCTGCGACGAGCCGGTCTCCGCGCTCGACGTCTCGATCCAGGCGCAGGTGATCAACCTCCTGATCGACCTGCAACGCGAGCACGGCTTCTCCTATCTCTTCATCGCACATGATCTCGCGGTGGTCGCCCATATCAGTCACCGCGTCGCCGTGATGTATCTCGGCCGCATCGTCGAGATCGCCGACAAGGACGAGCTGTTTGCAAATCCGCGCCATCCCTACACGCAGGCGCTGCTCGCCTCAGTGCCGGTCGCCAACCCGCTCGCCAAAAAGCTCGTGCCGCTGGTGGACGGCGACGTGCCAAGCCCGGTCAATCCGCCGCCGGGATGCGCGTTTCACACCCGCTGCCGGTTTGCGATGGAGCGATGCAGGACGGAACGGCCGGCGCTGGTGGATGCGGGCGACGGGCACCAGGTGGCGTGCTTGCTCAATGAGGGGACGGGGCGACCAAATGCGATGCCGTAGGGTGGGTTAGCGAAGCGTAACCCACCTCTGTTCACCTCCGCGGAAAAAGACGATGGTGGGTTACGCTTCGCTAACCCACCCTACGATTACGAGTCTGTAGCCCCGATTTCGGCGACAATCTTCCCCGTCGTGACCTGCTCGCCCTCGGCGACGTCGATCGCGGCGACCACGCCGTCGATGCCGGCCTTGTGGACGTGCTCCATCTTCATCGCTTCCAGCGTCATCACCGGCTGATCGGCGGTGACGCGGTCGCCCGGCTTGACCAGGACCGCAACGACGCGACCGTTCATGGCGGCGCGAACCTTGCCATCGCCGCCGTTGCTTGCGGCGGCCTTCGGCGCGGCGAGCGTGAGATCGGTCGCCGCGAGCGGTATGCCGCGGTGCTGGAGGTAGAGCCGGTCGCCATCGCGCAGGAATTTGGCGCTGTCCATCACGCCGTCATGGCGGAAGCGGATTGCGTCGAAATCGAGCTGATCGATCTCGAACTTGTCCTGCCGGCCGTCGCTGGCAACGGTGTAGCTGCCATCGCGCTCCCGCGTGACTTCGAGCTCAAGCGCGTGGCCTGCGATCTCGATTTTCGCCGGCAGCGGGAACGTTGCCGTGAGGCTCCGTCCGCGGCGCCACGACGGTGCCTGCGGGTTCGTGACGTAGAGCAGCAGGCCGGCCAAAGCCATATCGAATGCCGCGTCCGCGCGCGGCGCCAGCAACTCGTCGCGATGCGCACCAATGAACGCCGTGGTCGCCTCGCCTTTGGCGAAGCCGGGATGACGCAAGCACGACATTAGGAAGGCATGATTGGTGGTCACACCGAATCCGGTCAGTTGCTCCAGGCCGACGATCAGTCGCCCCCTCGCCTCTTCGCGGGTCGCGCCATGGGCGATCACCTTGGCGATCATGGAATCGTAGAACGGCGGAATCTCGGAGCCCGATTGCAGCGCATGCTCGACGCGGATGCCATCCGGCACCTGCCAGCGCGCCATGCGCCCGGACTGCGGCATGAAATCATGCGCGGCATCCTCGGAGCACAGCCGCACCTCGATGGCGTGGCCCGAAAACCGGATGTCCTGCTGCTCGACAGGCAACGGCTCGCCGCGCGCGACGCGCAGTTGCAGCTCGACGAGATCGAGCCCGGTGATCGCCTCGGTGACGGGATGCTCGACCTGGAGGCGTGTGTTCATCTCCATGAAGTAGAATTGGCCGCTCGCATCGAGCAGGAATTCCAGCGTGCCGGCGCCCTCGTAGCGTAGCGCCTTCACCGCGGCGACCGCGACCTCACCCATCTTCGCGCGCAGTTCCGGCGTCACGGCGGGCGACGGCGCCTCCTCGATCAGTTTCTGGTGCCGGCGCTGCACTGAGCAGTCACGCTCGCCGAGATGGATGGCGTTGCCATGGCTATCGCCGAATACCTGAATCTCGATGTGCCGGGGATTTTGGATGGCGCGTTCGAGAATCACCGTCGGATCGCCAAACGCCGCCTTCGCCTCGGACCGCGCACTACGCAGTGCATCGGGAAACGCCGCGGCATCCGTCACGAGCCGCATGCCGCGTCCACCGCCGCCGGCGACCGCCTTGATCATCACGGGGAAGCCGATCCCTCTCGCCTCCGCGAGCATGACCTCATCGCCCTGATCGGCGCCCTGATAGCCGGGCACGACGGGCACGCCGGCCTTTTTCATGATCTCCTTGGCACCGGCCTTGTTGCCCATCGACTCGATCGCCTGCGGCGAGGGGCCGATGAAGACGAGCCCGGCATCCTTGCAGGCCTGTGCAAAATCCTCGTTCTCGGCGAGGAAGCCATAGCCGGGATGAACGGCATCCGCGCCGCTGGCCTTTGCGGCCGCGACGATCGCGGCGATGTTGAGATAGGATTGCGCCGGCAGCGCTTCGCCGATGCGCACGGCCTGGTCGGCCTGTCGCACATGAAGGGCGTCGCGATCCGCATCAGAATAGACCGCGACGACGCCGAGGCCGAGCCGCCGCGCACTGCGCATCACGCGCAGCGCGATCTCGCCGCGATTAGCGATCAGGACCTTGAAGAACGACCGGTGCTGCACTGATCCGTTCCTCATGGGCGAGCCACCGAAAACTGCATGCGTTGGGGCGTACGCGCATCGCCCTCGCGGCAGATCGCGAGCACTTCCGAGAGCACCGCGCGGGTGTCGCGCGGATCGATCACGCCGTCGTCGAGCACGCGCGCGCTGGTCGAGAACACGTCCATCTGGAGGTCGAACACGCCGACGATCTGCGCCTTCATGGCATCGAGCTTTTCTTTTTCGACCGGCTTGCCGCGGCGAGCTGCGGCGGCTTCGGTGACGATCGCCATGGTCTCGGCGGCCTGCTCGCCGCCCATCACGGCGGTCTTGGCGTTGGGCCAGGAGAAGCAGAAGCGCGGATGGAACCCGCGCCCGCACATGCCGTAATTGCCGGCACCGAACGAGGCGCCGCAATAGATGGTGATCTGCGGCACCGTCGCCGACGTCACCGCCTGGATCATCTTGGAGCCGTGCTTGATCATGCCGGCTTCTTCGTAGGATTTGCCGACCATGTAGCCGGTGGTGTTGTTCAGATAGAGCAGTGGCGTGCGGGTCTGGCAGCAAGCCTGGATGAAATGCGTCGCCTTGTTGGCGCCCGCCGGATCGAGCGGACCGTTGTTGGTGATGATGCCGATGGCCCGGCCCTCGATGCGGGCATGGCCGCAGACGGTGGCCGGGCCGTAGTTCGGCGCCATCTCGGTGAAGTCGGAATCGTCGACGATGCGCGCGATGACCTGCTTCATGTCCACGGACCGCTTGTGGTCCATCGGCACGATGCCGAGCAGCTCGTCCTGGTCGTAGCGCGGCGGCTTGTAGTGCGCGGCTCCCTTGTCCGGCCGCTCCCATTGCAGCGCCGCCATGATCTCGCGGGCGATGCGCAGGGCGTCGCGGTCGTCTTCGGCGAGGTAGTCGCCGAGGCCGGAAACCTGCGTGTGCATCTCGGCCCCGCCAAGTTCCTCCTCGGTCGCGATCTCGCCGGTTGCAGCCTTCAGCAGCGGCGGACCCGCGAGGAAGGCACGGGTGCGGCCGCGGACCATGACAATGTAATCCGACAGGCCGGTCTGATAGGCGCCGCCGGCCGTCGACGAGCCATGGGTCACGGTGACGACGGGCAGCCCCGCCGCCGAAAGCCGCGCGAGATTGCGAAAAATGTTGCCGCCGCGGACAAAGTCTTCGACGCGGTAGCGCAGGAGATTGGCGCCAGCGCTTTCGACCAGCTGGACGTAAGGCAGCTTGTTCTCCAGCGCGAGCTCCTGCACCCGCAGCGTCTTGTCGAGACCATAAGGCTGAAGCGCGCCGGCATCGATGCCGGAATCGTTGGCGCTGACCATGCAGCGGATGCCCGAGACGAAGCCGATGCCAGCGATGACGCCGCCGCCGGGCACGCTTTTGTCGGAATCTGATACGTCGAACATGTAGCCGGCGAGTGTGGACAGCTCGATGAAGGGCGCGCCGGGATCGAGCACCAGGGCGACCCGCTCGCGCGGCAACAGCTGCCCGCGCTTGTGGAAGCGATCCTTCGCCGCGGCCGACGCCGCACGCGTACGCTCTTCCAGCGCGCGCATGCGGTCGATCAGGCCAAGCATGCCGTTGCGGTTGGCGCGGTAGGCGGCGCTGCCGGGGGAAATGGTGCTTTCGAGAATGGACATAACTCAATCCTGCTCGTCATTGCGAGGAGCGAAGCGACGAAGCAATCCAGACTGCATCCATGGAGAGATTCTGGATTGCTTCGCTTCGCTCGCAATGACGGTTGAGGCGATACCCTACCTGTTCGTCCCAAAAATCTTCCGCGCTTCCGCCGGGCTCGCGATCTCGCGACCCGCACGGCGGGCGCAGGCGGCGATGGCCTCGATCAGCTGGCCGTTCGACGTCACCTTCTTGCCGTCGGCGAGATAGAAGGCATCCTCGAGACCGGTGCGCAGATGGCCGCCGAGTTCGGCGCAACGCTGGTGCAGCGGCCAGATCTCTTCGCGACCGATCGCGGTGACCTGAAACTGCGCCTCGGGACGCTTCAGCTTGATCAGGATCGGCAGCAGATCGGGATCCGACGGCATGCCGGAGGCGACGCCCATCACGAAATTATATTCGAGCGGGCCTTTGTACATGCCGACCTGGCGGTACATGCCGACACAGCGGACGATGCCGACGTCAAAACATTCAAATTCGGGGATAGTGCCGACCGCGTTCATGACGTCGAGATAGTCCTTCACCTTCTCGACCGCGTTGTCGAACATCATCGGCGGCCAGGCCCAGCTGTTGTCGGCCTTCACCTTCAGATAGTTGAGCGAGCCGGCATTGCAGGCGGCGATCTCCGGCCTGGTCTCGCGGATGCAATCCAGCGCTCCGCTGTAGTTCGGCCCGGAGACACCGGAGGTGTGGTTGATGATCACGCCGGGGCAGGCTTCGCGGATCGCCTGCTGGATTTCCTTGCTGACGCTGACCTCCCAGGACGGCAGATGCCCCTTGTCCGGCGCCTGCTGGCGCAGATGGATGTGCATGATGGACGCGCCGGCATCGAACGCAGCCTTGGCCTCGCGCGCCATCTGCTCGGGCGTCACAGGCACGTTGTGCTGCTTCGGATCGGTGAGCACGCCGTTCAGCGCGCAGGTGATGACGGCCTTGTCGCTCATGCCTTGAATGTCTCGCACGTTGATAATTCAACGTTTGCGATCATGTGATGGGCGGCATGCGGCTTCTTGCGCGGAGAAGCTGGAAAGCGACGAGTCGTAGGGTGGGTTAGCCGAAGGCGTAACCCACCTCTTGAGCTTCCTTGGAGGCAGAGTTGGTGGATTACGCCTTCGGCTAATCCACCCTACGAAGGATATCAGCTCGCCTCCGCCAGCCTCACCGTCTCGCTGCTGCGATAAATCGCAAGATCGCGCGAGCCGACGAAGATCGCGCGCGGCTTCAAACCGTAGAACCGACGGATCGAGTGGCTGAAATGGGTGCTGTCGGGATAGCCGATGTCCTGCGCGAGATGGGCGAGGTTGAGGTCTTGGTTGGCGAAGTGCAGCAGATGCCGCGCGCGCTTCCAGGCGCGGAAGGAGCGGAACGAGATGCCGGTCTCTTCCTTGAACAGATGCAGGAAACGCGAAGCGGAAAGTCCGGCGTCCGCCGCACAAGTGTCCGCCGTCACGGGTTCGCCCGTGAAGCGGCCGATACGGGCGACCGCACGCGTCACGCGGGGATCGAGCACGCGGCGCGGCAGCGCCTCGCCAAAACACATCTCGTCGAATTCGGCGGTGGTGATGTCGCCGTAGCGGCGCTGGCGCAGCAGCGTGTAGGCGGCAAGGATCTTACGGGCATAGACCGCCCTGTCGGGTCCGGTGAGCCGCTCGGCCAGGACCTCGATCACGCCATCAGGCATGCTCTCCGGCTCCAGCGTTACGCTGATCGCGGTGCGGTAGTCGCTGGCAATCGAATGCCGCTGGTTCGGCAGGGTCACGAACAGCTCGCCGGTGGCGAGAGCATCGTCGATCGTCAGATGCAGGCTGCCCTTCACCGCTACATAGACATGGCAGCAGCCCGGGGTTCGCTTGCGGGGGCGGCCGAGCAGGCCAGCGTAGAACACCCGCTCCGGCGTGATCAGCATCAAATGGTCGGATTCGCGACCGTTATCTTCCATTGGGATCCTCCTCGCGCGGCTCTTTGGCCGCTGCGGACGGAGGTCACCTTAGCGGAAATCTGGGCGCTGTCACGGCGGGATAACGCTATCATGAAGCGCAAAACGTCGGCACTCCGGGAGGGGTGGTGGAAGGCCCGGAACTGTTCAACTACCGCCGTCGCGGCCTAGTGCGCAATTGCGCACGGGGGCCGGGACGACCAATCTTAAGCCCTCACCCTTGGCGCCACGTTCTGCTCGACGCCTGCCTGTTGCTCCGCAGCAACCGCGCGCTTGAAACCATCGCGCTGCTGCAAGCGCGCCCAATAGGCTGCGACATTTGGCCCAAAATCCTTGGCAAGCCCGATATTGTCGGCGAGGCGGAGCGCGTAGCCGATCACGATGTCGGCGGCAGTGAAGCGGCCGGCGCACAAGGCCTCGGTATTTGCGGTCGCTGCCTCCACGGCGCGCAGCCGGCCCAAGAACCATTTGGCATAGTCGCCGGCGACCTGCGGATTGCGGCGCTCTTCCGGCTCGAGCTGGGTATATCGGAGCACTAGCGTCTGCGGGAAGGTTAACGTGGCGTCACTGAAATACATCCAGTTCAGAAACGCGCCATAGGCGGGATCTTCCGGCCCGACCATCAGTGGTGTCGGTCCATGCTTGATGCCGAGATAGTGGCAGATGCCGGACGATTCCGTCATCTTGGTCTCGCCATCAACCATGAAGGGAATCGTGCCGAGCGGATTGATGCCGAGATATTCCTTAGCGAAGACCCGCGGGGGGAACGGCAGCATCTTGAGCTCGTAAGGTAGCCCCATCTCCTCCAGCATCCAGAGCGGACGGAAGGAACGCGCAGCATCGCAGTGATAGAGGGTGATCATCAGGAATTTCCTTTGCTGCCGGGCAGCGTGCCCATCATCTTGCACAGGACCATCAGCATGACCTCGTCGGCACCGCCGCCAATCGATGTCAGGCGGCTGTCGCGATAGGCGCGGCTAACCGGCGTCTCGTTGGTAAAGCCCATTCCGCCCCAATATTGCAAGCAGGCGTCGGTAAGCTCGCGGCCGAGTCTCCCGGCCTTCAGCTTGGCCATGGTCGCAAGTTTCGTGACATCCTCGCCCGCCACCAGCGCCTCGCCAGCACGGTAGATCAGTGCACGCAACAGCTCGACCTCGGTCTGCATCTCCGCGAGCTTGAAGTGAACGACCTGGTTGTCGAGGATCGACTTCCCGAAGGCCTTACGGTTTCGGGTGTATTCGATGGTCTCGTTGATGATGTATTCGTGCGCCTTCAGGCAGGCGGCCGCGCCCCAGAGCCGCTCCTCCTGGAATTGGATCATCTGGTAGGTGAAGCCCTTGCCCTCCTCGCCGATCCGGTTGCGTCTGGGTACGCGGACATTGTCGAAGAAGATCTGCGCGGTGTCGGAGGAGCGCATGCCCATCTTGTCGAGCTTTCGCGCGACGGTGACGCCCTTGGTCTTCATGGGCACGCAGATCAGCGATTTGTTACGGTGAACGGGCCCGTCGCCGGTATTGGCGAGCAGGCAGATCCAGTCGGCCTGAGTGCCGTTGGTGATCCACATCTTGCCGCCATCGATGACGTAGTCGTCGCCGTCGGAGCGCGCATTGGTCTTGATCGAGGCGACGTCAGAACCCGCGCCCGGCTCGGAGACGCCGATGCAAGCGACGTAATCGCCTGAGATCGAGGGGCTGAGAAACTCGCGCCGCACCTCGTCCGAGCCGAACCGCGCCAGCGCCGGCGTCGCCATGTCGGTCTGCACCCCGATCGCCATCGGCACGCCGCCACAGGTAATGGCGCCCAGTTCCTCCGCCATCATCAGCGCATAGGAATAGTCGAGGCCGGAGCCGCCGAATTCGACCGGCTTGTTCAGCCCGAGAAAACCGAGGCTGCCCATCTTCTTGAACAGCTGGTGCGCTGGGAAGATGTCGGCCTTCTCCCATTCATCGACATGAGGATTGATCTCGTTGGCGATAAATTTTTGTAGGGAACGGCGGATCTCGTCGTGGTCGGCGGTAAACAGCATTTCTTTCCCTTTGTCATTCCGGGGCGCGCGAAGCGAGAACCCGGAATCCAGAGATGAGCCCTACAATATCGAGATTCCGGGTTCGACGCTTCGCGTCGCCCCGGAACGACCGAGGTCACAACCCCATCTGCCGGCTGGCCAGATCCTTCATGATCTCCTCGGTGCCGCCGCCGATGGCGTTGACCTTGACCTCGCGGTAGATGCGCTCGGCCTTGATGCCGCGCATGAAGCCCGCGCCGCCAAAAATCTGCACGGCTTCAGAGGCGCAGAATGCCATGGTCTGGGTCGCCTGGTTCTTCATCATGCAGATTTCGGCGACCGGGCTTTCGCCCTGCTCCAGCCGCCAGGCCAGCATCTCCAGCATCGCTTGCGATGCGGCGACCTTCTGCGCCATGTCGACGATCTTGTGGCGGATCACCTGGTGCTGCGCGAGCGGCTTGCCGAAGGTCTTGCGCTCCTTGGCATAGGCAATCGCCTCGTCGAGGCAGACGCGCGCGAACGCGGTGCAGCCAGCCGCCATGCCCATGCGCTCGCTATTGAAATTCCGCATGATGATCTTGAAGCCCTGGCCTTCCTCGCCGATCAGGTTCTCCGCCGGCACGCGGCAATCGTCGAAATGCAGCGTCGCGGTGTCAGAGGCCCACCAGCCCATCTTCTTCAGCTTTGTCCGCGACAGGCCGGGCGTATCCCCCTCGATCAGGAGCAGGCTGACGCCGCCGGCGCCCTCGCCGCCAGTGCGCACCGCAACGGTCAGATAGTCGGCGCGCATGCCCGAGGTGATGAAGGTCTTCTCACCGCTCACGACGTAGTGATCGCCGTCGCGCCGCGCCTTAGTCCGGAGGCCCGCGACGTCAGAACCGCCGCCCGGCTCGGTGATCGCGAGCGCGGAGATTTTCTCACCCGCGAGCACCTGAGGCAGCACGCGCGCCTTGACCTCGGGACGCGCGGCCCGCG
Organism: Bradyrhizobium sp. F1.13.3; assembly: GCF_040548265.1. NCBI lineage: Bacteria > Pseudomonadati > Pseudomonadota > Alphaproteobacteria > Hyphomicrobiales > Nitrobacteraceae > Bradyrhizobium > Bradyrhizobium sp. F1.13.3. The sequence goes on from NZ_JBEPRI010000002.1 coordinate 440,312, forward strand.
CGATCGGCGGCGAACCGATCGTATGGCTCATCAAGCTGGCGCTGACGCCGCCGGCGCCAGCCCGCGCCAGCTCCTGGCTGGCGACGATCTTCATGAACTGGTCGGCGGCGATCCCGCCATATTCCTCCGGGAATCCGAGCCCCAAGAGCCCGATCTCGGCCGCCTTGCGATAGAGCGCGCGCGGGAATTCGCCGGCCTCGTCCCACTCGTGGGCGAAGGGCGCAATCTCCTTGTCGACGAAGCGGCGCATCACCTCGCGAAAGGCGTCATGCTCGGCGGTATAGAACGGGCTCATCATCGCACTCTCGCCTTGCTGGCGGATTCGTCTCGTCCACCATGGCCGGAACCTTGGCGGCTCACTTGCGCGGAGTGGCTGGCCGGGGCTCCCCTCCGAGCAGGCCCGCTCTAGCAACTCAACGCAAGACGATTTTCACCGCTCGCGCGCCAACTCCGGATCAAAAAAGGCGTGGTGCACAAACTCCGGCTGGCCCCAGGGCCATGCCGGGCATGGTGCACGGCAATAGGGACGCGGGCGGCACCAGACCGCCGAGGGAGGAATTCTTGGCCGTTCGTTACTATGACTGGATCGCCCACCATGGCCGCCGCACGCCGAACAAGATTGCGGTAATCGACCTCGCGAGCGAGCGCCGCTTCACCTATGCGCAGCTCGATGCGCGTATCTCGCGTCTCGCGTCATTCCTGCGCCACACGTTGAAAGTCTCACGCGGCGAGCGGGTCGCGGTGCTGGCACTGAACACGACCGATACGCTGGAGGTGCAATTCGCCTGCGGACGGCTAGGTGCGGTCTTCGTACCGCTGAACACCCGCCTTACCGTTCCCGAGCTCCAGTTCATCACCGGCGATTGCGCCCCGAAGGTGATGATCCACGACACCGATCTCGCCGAAACGGCGCTTGCCGTCGCAAAGCTCTGCGGCATTGCGACCAGCCTGCCGCTTGGTCCCGGCGGGACTTACGAGGCTGGTATCGCCGCCGCAAAGCCGCTTAAGACAATCGAGGAGGTTACCCTCGATGATGTCTCGACCATCATGTACACCTCGGGCACCACGGGCCATCCCAAGGGCGCCACCATCACCCATGGCATGACCTTCTGGAATTGCGTCAATCTCGGCGGCCCCGCCTGCATCGGGCCCTCGTCGGTGCTGCTCACCGTGCTGCCGCTGTTCCACACCGGCGGCCTGAATTGCTACACCAATCCGGTGCTGCATGCCGGCGGCACCGTGATGATCATGCGCGCCTTCGATCCCGGCACGGCGCTTGGTCTGATCAATGATCCCGCGCAGGGCATCAACGTGTTCTTCGGCGTACCCGCGATCTACCAGTTCATGGCCCAGCATCCGGCCTTCGCGACGACCGACCTCGGCCGGCTGATCGTCGGCGGTGTCGGCGGCGCACCAATGCCGGTGCCGCTGCTCAAGGTGTGGGAGGCGCGTGGCGTCGCACTCCAGCAGGGCTACGGCATGACCGAGACCTCGCCGGCCGTGCTGGTGCTCGACCGCGAGGATGCGGCACGGAAGGCCGGCTCCGCCGGCAAGCCGGTGCTGCACACGGAAGTGCGCATTGTTCGCCCTGATGGCAGCGACGCCGATGTCGGCGAGCTCGGCGAACTCTGGGTCAAGGGACCGAACATCACGCCCGGCTACTGGAACAGGCCGGAGGCAAATAAGACGTCGTTCACCGATGGCTGGCTGCACACGGGCGACGCGACACGCGTCGACGAGGAAGGCTTTTACTACATCGTCGACCGCTGGAAGGACATGTACATCTCCGGAGGCGAGAACGTCTATCCGGCCGAGGTCGAGAACGTCCTGCACCAACTCAACGCCATCGCGGAAGCCGCCGTGATCGGCATTCCCGATGCGCAATGGGGCGAGGTCGGCCTCGCCATCGTCGCGATCAAGCCCGGCCAGCGGTTGACCGAGGCCGATGTCTTCGCGCACTGCGCGGCGAATCTCGCGCGCTTCAAATGTCCACGCCAGGTCTGCTTCGTCGATGCGTTACCCCGCAACGCGACCGGCAAGATCCACAAGCCGACCTTGCGCAAGGAATTCTCAGGCGCCTCGGAAGTCGACAAGATAGCTGCCAACGCCTGATCAAAGCGCCCTCTCGCGGGCGCTTTTCTTTTTCGACGTGCCTGCTCCGACCCAGAAGAAACCTCAAGGGATTTAAGGAATTTTCATGAACAAGAAACTCCCCCTGCTTGCCGCAGCAACGGCGTTGGCGCTGCTCACAACCCAAAGCGCCCATGCCCAAAAAGCGTACGACACGGGCGTCACCGACACGGAGATCAAGATCGGTAATGTCGAGGCCTATTCCGGCCCGGCTTCCGCCTACGGCGTCATCGGCAAGACCGAGGAAGCCTATTTCAAGATGATCAACGACCAGGGTGGCATCAACGGCCGCAAGATCAACTGGATCTCCTACGATGACGGCTACTCGCCGCCAAAGACCGTTGAGCAGATCCGCAAGCTGATCGAGAGCGACGAGGTCTTCCTGGTGTTCAACGCGCTGGGCACGCCGACCCAGACCGCCGTGCAGAAATATCAAAATGCCAAGAAAGTGCCGCAGCTGTTTCTTGCCACGGGCGCCAGCAAGTGGAACGACCCGAAGAACTTTCCCTGGACCATGGGCTTCCAGCCCAGCTACCGCGTCGAAGCCCAGATCTTCGCAAAGTATATTCTGAAGGAGAAGCCGGACGGGAAGGTTGCCATCTTCTATGCCAACGACGATTTCGGCAAAGACTACCTCGCCGGGATCAAGGACGTGTTCGGCGAGAAGGCGTCGAAAATGATCGTGGCCGAAGAGAGCTACGAGACGTCGGAACCCTCGATCGATGCTCATATCGTCAAGCTCAAGGGCACCGGCGCCGATGTCTTCGTGAACATCGCGACCCCGAAATTCGCGGCGCAGGCGATCAAGAAGATCGCGGAGCTTGAGTGGAAGCCGATGCATCTCATGACTGATGTCTCGGTGTCGATTGGCGCGGTGATGAAGCCGGCCGGCCTCGAGGCATCCGAAGGCGTGCTGTCGGCGGGCTATCTGAAGGATGCCTCGGATCCGCAGTGGAAGGATGATGAGGGCATGAAAAAGTTCATGGTCTTCATCGACAAGTACATGCCTGGCGCAAATATTTCGGACGCCAATCTGGTTTACGCCTATGCCGCGGCCCAGACGATGGTGCAGGTACTGAAGCAGGCGGGCGACAATCTGACCCGCGAGAATGTGATGAAGCAGGCAGCGAGCCTCAAGGACTTCGTGCCCGACACCCTGATCCCGGGCATCAAGATCAACACCTCGGCCACGGACTTCGCGCCGATCGAGCAGCTCAAGATGTGGCGGTTCAAGAAAGGCCAGTGGGAGCTGTTCGGCGATATCATCAGCGCCGAAACGGGCGGCTAGCTCGCGGCGATCGCACGGACCTCGCCGAAAATAGCGGCCGAAAGGCCGCTATTCTTTTGTGTGCGCCGGCGAGGCAGGCTATCCCGGCAGGAACAGCGCGAAGGACTCCTCGACCGTGCGTCGCAGGTGCTTTCGGTACGACGCGTGGTTTTCATCGTCGGGCCCGATCCGTCCCAGCGACGGCTTCTGAACATTCCTGAGCGGCACATAGGCGATCGGCGCCGCGATCGGCGTCAGCTGCGAGCCGGGGCCGGCGCGGAGCGTCGAGATGATGCCGTACATCTCGCCGGCGACCGTCGGCCGCGACACCGTGATCACGCGATGCTGGCCGTGCTTGATGATGACGAGATAGATGAAGCCGGACTGATGCGGTACCGCGACCTCGCCGGTGTGCTCATAGGCGGCATCGGTCCGCTCCCCCTCGCGGAACACCAGTGAGGAGACCTTCGGCTCCCAGACGATCTCGGTGCGGTAGGCGAAGATCGCGTCCTTCTCGCCGAACGACGGTCGCAGCGTGATGTAGACGTCCTCGAGCCAGGTCACCGCGCGATGGGCATAGGAGCCGAGGCTGTCGGGCGCGACATCGCTTACGGCCGGGGGCGCCACCATGGCGGCGCTTCTGCGCAGGGAGACGCCCAGCGCCTGCTCCAGCCGCACCGTGGTCGCCAGCGTGAACGGCCGTCGACCGCCGAGCACCTTCTCCAGAGTGGACAGGCTGAGCTTGGCCTGCTCGGCCAGCGCCTGCCGGGAGATCCGGCGCCTGGCGAGCTCCTCCCGAATGGTCTCGGCGATCTCGCGACTCTGCTCGTCCGAAAGCTGCTTGTCGGCGAATTTGTCCTGCGTCTGCATCGTGGCCCTGCTCCAGGACGACACCCTAGCAGGGCGGACAAACCAGCACAAAACCGCACTTGGCCACCCGGCGGCAGGCCGCGCGGGCCGGCCGCGGCGGATCATTGCCGATCATTCTGCTCGCGCGATCGCCCTCTCCCGACCGATGCTCGCCATCGTCAAACACCCTTTGGGAGCAGGCCAAATGGACAATTACGACGCAGTCGACAGCAACGAACACCCCTGGCTGGGCAGACTCATCGTGGTCGGACTGTTCCTTCTGGCGCAAGGCATCGCGGTGATGCTGGTCGCCTTCGTGGCCCTGCTGGTGAGTTTCCAGCCGGGCTGGTCGGCAACGACGGAGCAGGCCAGCCTGCTTCAGCCCGGTGACGCCAAGTCCGGCACCCTGCTTCTGAAGGAGGACGGGGCCTACACGGAAGCGATCCGCCTCGGCATCGATGTCGACATCACGGTCTCGGGCCCGACACTGCGAGCACGAGTCACCCAAATCTTCCGCAACCCGACCAAGGACTGGGTCGAGGCGACCTATGTCTATCCGCTCCCCACCGGCGGTGCCGTCGATTCGCTGAAGATGGTGGTCGGCGACCGCGTCATCGTCGGCGACATCAAGGAGCGGCAGCAGGCGCGCGTGATCTACGAAGAGGCGCGCCGCGCCGGCCAGAAGGCCGCGCTCACGGAACAGGAGCGGCCGAACATCTTCACCAACTCGGTCGCCAATATCGGCCCCGGCGAAACCGTGCTGGTGCAAATCGAATATCAGGAGCCGGTGCACCAATCCGGCAACGAATATTCGCTCCGCCTGCCGCTGGTGGTCGGGCCGCGCTACAATCCGGCGCCGATCGTCCAGAGCGTCGATTTCCGCAACGATGGCTCCGGCTGGGGCGCGACGAGTTCGGACCCGGTGCCGGACCGCGATCGTATCTCGCCGCCCGTGCTGGATCCCGCCAAGGATGCGCCGGTCAACCCGACCAGCGTCACGGTCCGCCTGAACGCCGGCTTTGCGCTCGGCGAGATCAAGAGCCCTCACCATAACGTCAAGGTCGAGAGCCCGGACAAAACGACGCGAATCGTCTCGCTTGCCGACGGTGCGGTGCCTGCCGACCGCGATTTCGAACTGACCTGGAAGCCGGCCGCCGTGATGGCGCCGTCGGTCGGCTTATTCCGCGAGCGCGTCGGCGACGCCGATTATTTGCTCGCCTTCGTCACCCCGCCCGCCGCCGAGCAGGCGACGCAGAAGCCACGGCCGCGCGAGGTGGTATTCGTGATCGACAATTCCGGCTCGATGGGCGGCACATCGATCGTTCAGGCCAAGGCGAGCCTCACCTACGCACTCTCCCGACTCCAGCCGACCGACCGTTTCAACGTCATCCGTTTCGACGACACCATGGACGTGCTGTTTCCGGCCTCCGTGGCCGCGGATGCCGAGCGTGTCGGTGAAGCCACCTCGTTCGTCAGCGCGCTGCAGGCGCGTGGCGGCACCGAGATGGTGCCGGCGATGCGGGCCGCGCTGACCGACAAGGTCAGTGACGCCGGCATGGTTCGTCAGGTCGTATTCCTGACCGATGGTGCAATCGGCAACGAGCAGCAATTGTTCGAAACGATCACGGCGATGCGCGGCCGCTCGCGCGTGTTCATGGTCGGCATCGGGTCGGCGCCCAACACCTATCTGATGACGCGCGCCGCCGAACTCGGCCGCGGTGCCTTCACCCATATCGGCTCCGTCGAGCAGGTCGAGGAGCGCATGCGCGGCCTGTTTGCCAAGCTCGAGAACCCGGCCGTGACTGGCCTGAGCGCGAAGTTCTCCGAAGCCAAGGCCGACGTCACACCGGCGATCATTCCCGACGTCTATCGCGACGAGCCGCTGGTGCTGGCGGCAAAGCTCGACACGCTCGCGGGCTCGGTCGAGATCAAAGGCCGCGTCGGCGACCGCCCATGGTCGGTGACGCTGCCGCTGCAAAATGCGGCCGAAGGCAAAGGCCTGTCGAAGCTTTGGGCCAAGCGCAAGATCGACGATGCGGAAGTGGCGCGCACCCTGCGCGAGATGACGCCCGAAGACTCCGACAAGGCGATCCTGGCACTGGCGCTCGACCATCAGATCGTTACGCGGCTCACCAGCCTCGTCGCGGTCGACAAGACGCCGAGCCGTCCCGAAGGCGAGCCGCTCAAGCTCAGCGAATTGCCGATAAACCTGCCGGCCGGTTGGGATTTCGCGAAGGTCTTTGGCGAACGACAGCAGGCCCCGGCGCAGCTCCGCGAGCGTCACGCCGATGCGCGCAACCAACCGGCCACGAGGCGGCCGACGCCTGCTGCACCGGATGCGATCCGCCTGCCCAAGACCGCGACCTCGGCCGAGCTGAAAATGACCGCAGGTCTGATCCTGGTCGTGCTCGCTCTAATCCTGTTCGTGTTCAACCGGCGTCAGTCCTTGCTCGCTGACGCCGCTTGAGAGAGGAGCCCCCCGAACTCCTCTGTTAGCGCGCGCGGCTGCCCGTCCCACACCAACGGCCGCGCGCGCCTTTTTTGTTGTCATTGCGAGCGCAGCGAAGCAATCCAGGCTGCCTCCGCGGAAAGATTCTGGATTGCTTCGCTTCGCTCGCAATGACGAGTGTGGAAACAATGCCCCGCTTCATCTCTCCCCTGGTTCTCGCCCTGATCGGCATCATCCTGTTCGGCGACGGCGCCTACATCCATGCCAAAGCGTGGCTCGCGCAGGTGCTGCTGGAGCGCGCATTCGACCGGAGCGTTGCGACCGGCGAGGTGGTCAGACCATGGTCATGGGCCGATACCTGGCCGGTCGCGCGGATCGAGGTCAGGCGGATCGGCGCCAGCGCGATCGTGCTGGAAGGCACGAGCGGGCAGGCGCTCGCTTTTGGGCCCGGCCATCTCCGCCAAACGGCTGACGCGGGCGAGCGGGGTGTTGCCGTATATGCAGCGCACCGCGACACTCATTTCCGCTTCCTGCGGAATGTCGCCATTGGTGACGTAATCGATGTCACACGCAGTGACGGCAAGCACTTTCGCTATCGCGCGGATTCCTCCGCTGTCGTTCGTTTTGATGCATCAGGTCTCGGTCCCGCAACTCAGGACTTTGAGCTCGTGCTCGCGACCTGCTGGCCGTTCGACGCCATCGCGTCCGGCCCCGAGCGCTATATCCTTCATGCCACCCTGATCGGAGCCGATGAATAGCGGTTAGCACTCGATCCGTCCCCTCTTGAATCCGCCCCCGACCTGTCCGCGTGTCGACGTCGTCTACGGCCATCGCGTCTTCATCGATCGCCGATCACCAGAGATTGATGCGCGCTCATTCCATCGCACGGCATACCCGCCCAACTGGTTGCCAGTCCGAAGAACTCGCCATAGAACAGAGTGACGCGCCGCCAACAACAACAACAGGTGAGGTCACACCATGGAAGCTCGCGTATCTGCCGCCTCCGGTTCATCGCGCCCATGGTCTCCGCCGCCCGACGCCAGCGACATCGTCAAGGGCATCCACGCCATGCTGCATCCGCGCAACATCGTGCTGGTGGGCGCGACCGACAAGCCCGGCAACTATGCCGAGCGCATCTGGAACAATTTGGTCAAATACGGCTATGAGGGCGGGCTCTATCCGGTCAATGCCAAGCGCGACGCCATCTGGGGTGTCCCCTGCTACAAGGACTTTGCAAGCCTGCCGGAAAAGCCCGACCACGTGCTGGTGGTGGTGCCGGCGCGCTTTGCTGTGCAGGTGATCCGCGATGCCGCCGCGGCCGGCGCGCGCTCGGCCACCATCGTCACCTCGGGCTTCAGCGAGTTGCAGGACGAGGAGAGCCAGAAGCTCGCCGCCGAACTGCAAGCGGCCGTGCGCGAGACGGGATTGGCGGTCACCGGCCCGAACTGCCTCGGCAATTTGAGCGCCGGCGAAAAGCTCTTCACCAATATCGACGACCGTATCGTCACCATGGAACAGGGCGCGGTGGCGATTGCCGGGCAGTCCGGCGCCATCGTCATGGCGATCCGCCAGGCACTGGAAGATCGCGGCGTCGGGGTCGGCTACATGGTGACGACCGGCAACGAGGCCGGGCTCGAGACGCCGGACCTGATGCGCTATTTCGCCGAGGATCCGAGCATCAAGGTGATCGTGGTCTACCTCGAAGGCGTCCGCAACACCAAGGCATTCCGGGACGCCAGCAAGGCGGCGCGCGCCGCGAGCAAGCCGGTGATCGCGCTCAAGCTCGGGGCATCCGAGGGCGGCCGCGCGGCGGCGATGGCACACACCGGCGCGCTTGCGGGCTCGATCGAGACATTCGACGCCATTGCAACACGCGAAGGGGTCATCAGGGTCGACGGGCTCGACGAACTGATCGAGACCACCGAATGCTTCGTCCACGCCACTGTGCCCAGGGGCGACCGGCTCGCTGCGGTGACGCTATCCGGCGGCAAGCGCGGCATGCTGATCGACGCCTTCGATGCAGAAGGCCTGAATTTTGCACCACTCAGCTCGCATGTCGGCTCGGAGCTGGCAAAAATGCTCGGGCCGGGCTCGATCGTCGGCAATCCGCTCGACGCTGGCTTTGCCGCGGTGGTCGATCCCTCCGTCTACATGAAATCGATCGGGCTGATGATCGACGACCCCGATATCGATATCGTCATCATCGATGCCGAGCTGCCGAAGGCGCCGCACGAGCTGCGCGAGCGCAATCTGCGCATCGTCGACGAGATGGCGAGCCGGGCCGGCAAGCCGGTGATCTATATCAGCGCGATGTCGATCGGCTTTACTGAATTCACCAAGACCTTGCGCAAATCGCTGCCGCATCTCGCCGTCTTGCAAGGCATGGATCGCGCGGTAAATGCGATCAAGTCGCTGCTCGACTACGCCAAGCTGCGCAAGGAAGTGCCCGATATCGTCTCGAGCTCGAAGCCTGCCGCCCTCGCGGTGCTGGAGAAGGCGCTGAAATCGGCAACCGGCGCCGCGCTCGACGAGGTCGCCTCGAAGAAACTGCTGAAGGCCTATGGCATCCCGATCTCGAAGGAGGCAATCGCACAGACAGCGGCCGAGGCCGTGAAGATCGCCAAGCAGATCGGCTTCCCGGTCGTGGCCAAAGTCGTCAGCGCCGAGATCCTGCACAAATCCGACATCGGCGGCGTGGTGCTGAATCTCAACAACCCGGCCGAAGTGAAGAAGGCATTCGCCGACATCACCGCGCGGGTGAATAAACTCAAGGGCAAGCCGAAGCTCGACGGGATCCTGATCGCGCAACAGGTCAAGGCCGATTTGGAACTCGTGGTCGGCGCCTCTCTCGATGCCGAGATGGGTCCGGTCGTGCTGTTCGGCACCGGCGGCATCGATATCGAGCTGATGAAGGATGTCGCGCTCGCCGGCGCGCCGCTGGACGAGGCTGAGGCTCGGCTCCTGATCGGCCGGACCAAGGCCGGTATCAAGATGCGCGGCTATCGCGGCAAGCCGGCCTTGCACGAGGCCTCCGCGGTGAAGGCGCTGGTCGGCCTGTCCAACCTGATCGCGGATGCCGGCGACCGGATCGCCTCGATCGACGTCAATCCGTTCCTGATCAACGCCAAAACAGGCGTCGCCGTCGATGCCCTGATCGTGCTGAACAATGCTGCGGCGAAACGCGCCGCCGGGCATTGATGTCGCGTAGGGCGGATTAGCGCAGCGTAATCCGCTAATCCTTGCGACAAACGCGAGAGGAAGTGGCGGGTTACGCTTCCCTAACCCGCCCATCCTATTATTGCGGCCACAGCATCATCCTTCCAACTTCCCCGCTTTGGCCGTAAAATCATCCCGCATGGCACGCGCGAGCAATCTGGTGATCGGAACGGCGACGCTGGCGGTGATCGCCGTGGCGTTCGGCGGCGTGCTCGGCGTGCAGAAATGGCGCACCCTCCAGAGCCGCAGCCCGTTGCGCGTTGTATTCGAGGGCGGCTCCGCCAGCGGATTGCGCCGCGGCGGACCGGTCAATTTCGACGGCGTCCCAGCCGGCCAGATCCTGTCGATCAAGCTGGACAATCCCCGCAAGGTCGTGGCCCTGGTGATGCTGGACAATACCGCGCCGATCCGCAAGGACACCGTGGCGGGCATCGAGTTCCAGGGTCTCACCGGCGTCGCCGCGGTGTCGCTGATCGGCGGCGCGCCCTCGGCGCCGCCAGTGCCGCTCGACTCGGACGGCGTCCCCGTGCTGACCGCTGATCTCAGCGACGCCGAATCGATCGTCGACACCCTGCATAGTGTCGATCGCACCATCGTCAGCAACGCCCCGGCGATCAAGGAGGGCCTGCGCACGTTCGAGACATACACCGCCGATCTCCGGAGCAAGGGCGGCGAAATCGATTCCGTCATGGCCAAGGTCGACAGCGCCTTCGCGGGCTTCGACAAGGCGGTCACAAAGATCGAGGGCGTGGTGCCCGGCTTTGCCGACGGCAAGGCGGATGAGCTGTTCGAAAAGGTCCAGGGATTGCACGAGCTCGCCGACACCATGAAGAAGAAATCGGCAAACTTCCTCGAGGAGATCCGTCGCTCGCTGCTCGACGTCAGCGAAGCCGCCAACAAGATGAGCGGGACACCCACACCGGCCGCCGCTCCGCGACCGCCGCGCAAGCCGGCGCAGCAGAAGCGGTAGACCGTCACCACGCGTAGCGGACGACGCCCTTGCCGGCGTAAGAGCGGATGACGTTCGAGAACTCCCCCTCGAAAGTCGCCGACGCAGACCAGCCGTTCATCCAGCTCATCTGCACCGCCGCCGTGGTCAGTGCGGAATCGTGCGCCTGGGCGGCGCCGTTCACCACGAACGCCGATCCCGGCAACGTCTGGAAGACCGCACGGACGGCGCGATCCGGATTGTACTCATGTGCCCAGGCGACGCGGCCGCGCAGGGTCATCAGGCCGCCGGCCGCGGCAAATGACTTGTCCGCGCGCAGGCCGAGCTCGGTGCGGGTGCTGGTCACGTCCTTGGCGGTATAATTCAGCGCGAAGATGTTGCTGCCGACCACAGCGAACTCCGAATAGCTCGGAAGGCTGAACACGGTGGCCTGGAGCGCCGCATAGGGCGTGAGGCCGATCCACTGCGAGGCATAGCGATAGCCGCCCTCGATTCGGCCCGAGAGCGCGTTGGCGTTGAACTGCGCACGCAACTGATCGACGCCGGCGGCGGTCACGATGCGGTTGGTCGTGACGTCCTGCCAACCATAGGCCAGCGCGGCCGTTATGTAGGCCGGTCCCGCCGTATGACGCACGAAGGCGCCGGCCTGGAACAGGTCGGAGCGGCCCCAGCCGAGTCCGTTGACGTTGAAGCCGGTTGCCCCGCCCGCAAGCGCAAAGCCGGCGATCGTGGACGGCGAGAAGCGGTAGTCGAGGCCGACGGCGGTGCCGTAGACGCTGCTGCTGGTGTTGTTTGAGCCGAAGCCGGCATTGCCGTCGGTGGTCTGCGAGCCACCATAGCCGGCCGCCCACACGTCCCAGCGTTGTTCGAAACTCGCCGGCGGCGTCTTGCGATGGATCGAGGCAAGAGCGTCGCGTGCGCTCCTGTCGCGTGCGCCCTTGCTGATCGCGGCATATGCGTTCGCGCTCGTCTCGTCCGCGAAGGGCGTCGCACCCGGCGTCCCGCCACGCTCCGAGCCAAATACATCGGTGAGCAGGCCGAGGAACAGGTTCATCGCGTTGAAAGTCGTCTGCTGCGTACCGGTCGCCGACTCGCCCGAGGCCTGTGTCAGCCCCGCCGGCGAGAGATTCGCGAGAGCCACGGGAAGGCTGCCGGTCCGGTTGAAGACGCTCGTCAGGGCGTTGGCGACGTTCTGCTGATTGACGTTGAGACCTGTACCGTAGCCTAGCGAGAGATCCAGAAAGACGTTGTTGGGATCGTAGCTCAGGCTGGCCTTCAGGTTCGAAGACAGACCCGCGACGGCCGGATTGAATTTGTCGGGAAGCGTCGCCGAAGTCAGGATCGTGTAGTGTTTCGCGATCGAGCCGGTCGGGACGACTGTAACCGTGGCCCCATTGAGCGTGGAGGTCCCGGTGACGACAGCGATGCCGTTGCTCGTACCTGAGACCTGCACCATGTACGCCGACGCCGCCGTGAAGGTGAGATCGCCGTTCACGTTGAGCATTCCGGTCGGGTTGCCCGGCGACAGCGTGCCACCATTGACGTTGATCGTGTTGACACTGCCGACGCCGCCGAATGTGCCACCGGTCGCGACGCTTACATTGCCGTTGATGGTACCGACCAGCGTGAGCGTGCCGCCCAGCACATTCCAGTCCTGATTACCCGTGCCGGTCACGGTCCAGTTCGAATTGTCGACCTTGTTGAAGGTCGAGAAGCCGTCATACTGAAGAAGGGGACCGATCAGGTCGAGGTTGAACGTATCTTTGCCGGTGCCGCCGAGCTGGAAGGTGTCGGCGCCGGTGCCTAGCACCAGACCGTTGATGATGCTGCCGGGTCCGAGCGTCAGTGTGTTGGGGCCGCAGACACAAAACTCGATTGCAGCAATTCCGGCCGCAGCGTTGATGGTCCCCGAGTTGAAGACGTTGGCCCCGCCGTTCGCGCTGATGCCGACACCGCCAGCACCGACGGTAATGGTTCCGGTATTGACGATCTGGTTTGTCGTTGTGAACGAGCTCACGTCGATACCTAAGCCGGAATCGCCGACGGTGATCGTACCGCTGTTGATGATGGTGTTGGAATCACCGAGAGCTACGATGCCCTCGGCGAAATCGGCCCCTGTGATCCGTCCATTGTTGCTGATCGTGGAGGACAGGCCCGTAAACGCGATGCCCGCACCGCCCAGACCGACGCTGACCGTCCCGTTTTGGTTGATCGCGGTCCGATTGCCTTGCACCGCAATGCCGGCGGATGCGCCGTCGCCCGACTTGATCGAACCACTATTGGTCACCTTGCCGTCATCACCGAACAAGGCGATGCCAACGCCAAAGTCGCTGGCCGTGATGGCGCCGAAATTGCTGACGGTTTGAAAATTACCCTGCATGAAGATGCCGGCGGCACTCTGCCCGACGGAAATCGTGCCGGTGGCAGCGTTGGTGACCGTGTTGTTATCCATAATCGCAACGATGCCGCCGGAGAAGCCCGAGGAATCGCCGACCTTGATCGCGCCCGCATTGGTCACGGTCGTGCCACCGAATGAAGCGTAAATCCCGATTGAATCGTCGAGGCCGGTGATCGTGCCCGTCGCGGCGTTGGTGATCGTGTTGCTCTGGACCGCGAAGATGCCCGCGCCCGACGTGCCGATGAACAGCGCACCGCTGTTGCTAACGCTATTGTTGTTTCCTACCGAGATCGCGCTGCCGTGGTCGCCTGTGGTGACGGTCCCGGCATTGATAATGATGTTGTGATCGAGCGCGGAGATACCGAGGCCGTTATCAAGCACCGTGATGGCGCCGTTGTTGGTCACGGCGTTCGAATTGCCGCCATTTATGCCGGTGAGGCCCGAGCCCGCCGACACCGTGCCGTTGTTGGTGATGACGTTGGTGTCATTGACGTTGATCGCCGCCGTGCCGTTATCGTTGACGCTAGCGCCAGTCAGCACATTGACGGTTAGATTGGTGACGCCGCCGCCTGCCGCAAAGCCGTCGGCATCGGTGCCGCTACAGGTGACGGTCTGCCCGCTTGCCGCCGGGTCGGGCGCGCAGTCCGCCTGCGCAGGCGTCGCCGATAGGCCGAGGCTGAGAACGACCGCCACGACAGACGAAGCGACCGCGGCAAGGCGCAGCCCAATTCGACCAGCCGTCGGCGGCCCAAATTCCACTTTGATGCCCTCAGTCCAGCGCTCCCCAGCGGCGCCGCCGGCAAACTAGGCCGCCGGGCCACTCCGTGGAACTACGGAATAGGCGGAATCGCTGGGGGGCAGCAAAACCGGACTGATTCAGCTGACCATGTTGCACCAGAGGCACGCTTTTCCGGCGCAGCCTGGTCGATCCACGACGTTTGCGTGTGCGGCTCGGTCGCAGTATTGACCGTCGTTCACATCAATGACTGATCATCTGGGGCGGCGCCGCGTCCCAACGGGAGCGAGCGGCACGCCTTTCACACACACTGGTTTGGGCCACGGCTCAGTAATTCGTGGGCGCCGCTTCATTCGGGATGCCGTCGATCGGGCATTCGGCGGTCCCGGGCGTCGCGCGCGTCATCGCCTCGACCATGTCCCGTGTGCCCTCGGGATCGGCGATCCAGTTCTTGTAGAAATCATAGGGGCAGGCCGCTACGCCGCGCGGGCTTTCGCCGGAATTGATCATACCCGTGTAACCGCGATGGACCAGCTTGTAGAGATGGTTCTGTGACTGACCGTTGCGGCGCGCATCGCGGATCAGATGCTTCGACAGCTGGGCATATTGGATGCCGTAGTCCTCCTCGCCGCACTCGCCGAGGGTGCGGCCGTCGAAGCCGATGATCGCGGAATGACCGAAATAGGAATAGACCCCGTCGAAGCCGGCGGCGTTAGCGACCGCGACATAGACGTTGTTGGCCCACGCCATCGCCTTGGAGATCATGACCTGCTGCTCCTTGGCCGGATACATGTAGCCCTGGCAACGCACGATCAGCTCGGCTCCCTTCATGGCGCAGTCGCGCCAGATCTCCGGGAAGTTGCCGTCGTCGCATATGATCAGGCTGACCTTCATGCCTTTCGGGCCGTCCGAGACATAGGTGCAATTGCCGGGATACCAGCCTTCGATCGGCACCCACGGCATAATCTTGCGGTACTTCTGCACGATCTCACCCTTGTCGTTCATCAGGATCAGGGTGTTGTAGGGCGCCTTGTTCGGATGCTCCTCGTGGCGCTCGCCGGTCAACGAGAACACGCCCCACACCTTGGCCTTGCGGCAGGCCTCGGCAAAAATCGCGGTCTCTTCACCGGGCACCGCGCAAGCGGTCTCATACATCTCCTTGGAATCGTACATGATGCCCTGGGTGGAGTATTCCGGAAAAATCACCAGATCCATGCCGGGAAGGCCAGTCTTCATGCCCACCACCATGTCGGCGATCTTGCGGGCATTGTCGAGCACCTCGGCCTTGGTGTGCAGGCGGGGCATCTTGTAGTTGACCACCGCGACGCCGACGGTGTCGTTGCTGCTGGAGATGTCACCGTGAAGCATTGAATTGCTCCTCTACTCTGTTTGAGATTGCCGCGTGAATCAGTGACTGATCATCCAGGGCCGCGCGGTGGGGAAGCCCTTGGCGCCGCTCCTGGTCTTGGTCACCAGCCGCGCCGGCTTCTTGTCCGATGCGTTCTTCGATGACTTCTTGCCCGTGGAGCAGCAGCCGCAACCGGGACCGTGCGCGGCTTTGTATTGCGCCAGTGTCTGCGGCGCATGCGTGCTGCGCTCGTTGACCGCGTGAGCTTTGCGCGTCTCCGACGGCATGCAGAAGAAATTCGGCGCGGTCAGAATGACCCGCGGGGCCATGATTTCGCAACTTGGACAGACCTGCGGATCGTCGCATTCGGCCATCGGGCGCATATCCTTGAACGGACCGCAATCGTCACATAGATATTCATAGACCGGCATCGCATCATCCCTACGCTGTTGCCTGTAAGAGAAACCATTCCGCGGCGGATGCGGGGCGGCAGATACGCCGTCCCGCATCCCGTCGCGCAGGGATTACTTGTCCGGCGAGATCGGCATCTGGATATCGCCCTTGATGTGCTTGATCGGACCTGCCGAGGACGGCATCACGTCGAAGTCGAAGATCTCCGTCGGCAGCCATAGCGTGGCGCAGGCGTTGGGCACGTCGACGACGCCTGAGATGTGACCCTGAACCGGTGCGGTGCCAAGGATCGAATAGGCCTGGGCGCCGGAGTAGCCGAACTTCTTCAGATATTCGATCGCATTCAGGCAAGCTTGGCGATAGGCAATGGTGACGTCGAGATAGTGCTGCTTACCGGCTTCGTCGACCGAGATGCCTTCGAAGATCAGATAGTCCTTGTAGTTCGGCGTGATCGGCGATGGCTTGAAGATCGGATTCTTGACACCGTACTTCGCCATGCCGTCCTTGATAACTTCGACCTTCAGATGCAGCCAGCCGGCCATCTCGATCGCGCCGCAGAAGGTGATCTCGCCGTCGCCCTGGCTGAAGTGGAGATCGCCCATCGAGAGACCGGCACCGGGCACGTAGACCGGGAAGTAGATCTTCGAGCCGCGCGAAAGATCCTTGATGTCGCAATTGCCGCCATGCTCCCGCGGCGGCACTGTGCGCGCGCCCTCAGCACCGATCTTGTCCTTGACCTCGCCCTTGGCGCGGCCGCCATGAGCGGTCGGCGCGAACGGCGGATTGGCAAGGCCGGGCACGCGGGTCGGATTGGTCGCGATCAGCTCGGCCTCGCGCTTGTTCCAGGTGTCCAACATCTTCGGATCGGGGAGACAGCCGATCAGGCCGGGATGGATCAGGCCGGCGAAATTGACGCCCGGAATATGCCGCGACGAGGTGTAGAGGCCCTTGATGTCCCAGATCGACTTCTGCGCCAGCGGGAAATGATCGGTGAGGAAGCCGCCGCCGTTCTGTTTGGAGAAGAAGCCGTTGAAGCCCCACATGCTCTCCTTCATCGGACCGACATCGAGCAGGTCGACGACGAGGAGGTCGCCTGGCTCGGCGCCCTTGACCCCGATCGGGCCGGAGAGGAAGTGCACGATCGACAGATCGATGTCGCGGACGTCGTCGGCGGAATCGTTGTTCTTGATGAAACCGCCGGTCCAGTCATAAGTCTCGATGATGAAATCGTCGCCAGGATTGACCCAGGCTACGATCGGAATGTCGGGGTGCCAGCGATTATGCACCATGTCATTTTCATAGGCCGACTTGGTGAGATCGACCTTGATCAGTGTCTCTGGCATCGAGAAGCTCCCCTTTTACACGGTTGGTTAGACGGACAGATATTTCGAGACCTGCGCGGCATCGACGGCGTCGCGCGGGTCGTCGCGGACGATCTCACCGTTCTCGATCACCAGCACACGGTCGGCGATATCGAGCGCGAAGCTCAGGACCTGCTCGGACACGACGATCGAAAGCCCCTTCTCGTCGCGGATGCGCTTGAGCGTGCGCGCCATCTCCTTGATGATCGACGGCTGGATGCCTTCGGTCGGCTCGTCCAGCAGCAGCACTTTTGGTTTTGTCGCCAGCGCGCGAGCGATCGCGAGTTGTTGCTGTTGACCGCCGGAGAGATTGCCGCCGCGGCGGTCCTTCATCTCCAGCAGCACCGGAAACAGTTCGTAGATGTCACCGGGCACCTCGGTTCCGCCGGAGACCACGAGGCCGGTCTCGATGTTCTCCTTCACCGTCATGGTGGAGAAGATCATGCGGCCTTGCGGCACATAGGCGAGGCCCTTGGCGACGCGCGCGTAGCTCGGCAAGGCACCGAGCTCGGCGCCATCCATGGTCACCGAGCCGCTCTTGGCCGGCAGGATGCCCATCAGCGATTTCATCAGCGTGGTCTTGCCCATGCCGTTGCGGCCCATGATCGCCACGATCTCGCTGGGCGCGACCTTGACGTTGAGCCCGTGCAGCACCTCGCTCTGGCCATAGGCGACGTGAAGATCGGAAATTGCCAGCATCAGCGTGCTCCTCAATGACCCAAGTAAACTTCAATGACCTTGGGGTCGTTCTTCACCTTCTCCATGGTCCCTTCCGAGAGGATCTGCCCCTGGTGAAGCACGGTCACCTTGTGCGCGATGTCCTCGACGAACTTCATGTCGTGCTCGATCACCAGCACCGAGCGGTTCTTGATGATGCGGTTGAGCAGCTCGGCCGTCTTGGCACGCTCGGAGACGCTCATGCCGGCGACGGGCTCGTCGAGCATCAAGAGGTCGGGGTCCTGGATCAGCAGCATGCCGATCTCGAGCCATTGCTTCTGGCCGTGGCTAAGCTCGGAGGCATAGGTGTTGAGCTTGTCCTTGAGGAAGATCATCTCGGCGACCTCCTCGACGCGTGACTTCACCGGCTGGTCACGCTGGAAAGTGAGTGAGCCGAATACGGTACGGCCGCGCGGAAACGAGATCTCGAGATTCTCGAACACGGTGAGGTCTTCGAACACCGACGGCGTCTGGAACTTGCGGCCGACGCCGGCCTTGACGATCTCGTTCTCCTTGAGCTTGGTCAGCTCGGTACCGCGAAACTGGATCGAGCCTTCGGTCGCCTTGGTCTTGCCGCAGATCAGGTCGAGCACCGTGGTCTTGCCGGCCCCATTGGGGCCGATGATGACGCGGATCTCGTTCTCCTCGATGTAAAACGAGAGATCGTTGACTGCCTTGAAGCCGTCGAAGGAAACCGTCAGCCCGGAGACCGCGAGCAGGAATTCCTTGGGCTGATGACCGACGAGCATGATCTATCTCCTCACTGCCAGCATGGCATCGGCATCGTGATGACCGACGAGCATGATCTATCTCCTCACTGCCAGCGTGGCATCGGCATGGTGATGACCGACGAGCATGATGGTCTCCTCACTCTGCGGGTGCGCCGTCGGCAACCGAATTGTCGCTCCAGCCCGGCTTCTTGCGCGAGGCGAACAGGCGATCGATGCGCGGCTGCACATAGTCGGCCCAGAGCCCCGACAGGCCGTTCGGGAAAGCAAGCACGACCGCGATGAACAGCGCGCCGAGACCGAACAGCCAGAGTTGCGGGAAGGACTCCGAAAGGCTGGTCTTGGCGAAGTTCACCAGAATGGCGCCCCATATCGCGCCAAAGATCGACATCCGTCCGCCGACCGCGGTGTAGATCACCATCTCGATCGACGGCACGATGCCGACAAAGGACGGCGACATGAAACCGACATTGAGCGCGAACATGGCCCCGCCGATCGCGGCGAAGACCGCGGCCATACAGAACGCAAAGATCTTGAAATTGGCGACGCTGTAGCCGGAGAAGCGGACGCGATCCTCCTGTTCGCGCATCGCCACCAGGATGCGGCCGAGCTTGGTCAGGCGGATGAACTGCGCGATGCCGATGCAGGCGAACAGCAGCACTACCTCGACGAAGTACAGGATGACCTTGGCGTGGTCGGGCCGGATGTCCCAACCCTTGAGGGTGCGCAGGTCGGTCATGCCGTTGATGCCACCGGTGTAGCCCTGCTGACCGACGATCAGGATGGTCAGGATGGCCGCGACGGCCTGGGTGATGATCGCGAAATAGGTGCCGCCGACGCGGCGCTTGAACATCGCGGTGCCGATGATCAGCGCGAAGATGCCGGGAACCAGGATGATGGCGAGGATGGTGAAGGTGAGACTGTGAAACGGCTGCCAGAACAGCGGCAGTGACGTGATCTGATTCCAGTCCATGAAATCCGGGATGCCCGGCGTCGACTGGATTTTCGTGTTCTCGACGCTGGAGGCTTCCAGCTTGAGGAACATCGCCATGCAATAGCCGCCGAGGCCGAAAAACACGCCCTGCCCCAGACTGAGAATGCCGCCGTAGCCCCAGCACAGCACCAGACCGAGCGCGACGAAGGCGTAGGTCAGATACTTCGCGACCAAGTTGAGACGGAACACATCCAGTGAGAGCGGCAGGATCACGAACAGCACGGCGGCCAGCACGAGGAAGCCCATGAGCTCGGATCGATTGAAGAAGCGTGAGTTGATGACCATGACTTGCCTGCTTCTTGTTATTTGCGAACCTTGAGGGCGAAGAGACCCTGCGGCCGCAGCATCAGGATTCCGACAACGGCAAGCAGCGTCAGCACCTTGGCCATCGAGCCCGACAGGAAGAACTCGAGGGTGGATTGGGTCTGCGAGATCGAGAAGGCCGATGCGATGGTGCCGAGCAGGCTTGCCGCGCCGCCGAACACGACCACCAGGAACGTATCGACGATGTAGAGCTGTCCGGAAGTCGGCCCGGTCGAGCCGATCATGGTGAAGGCACTCCCGGCGACACCGGCAATGCCGCAGCCGAGGCCGAACGTGTAGCGATCCACCTTTTCGGTGTTGATACCGACGGCACCGGCCATGATGCGGTTCTGCACGACGGCGCGCACCTGGCGACCCCAGCGCGACTTGTACATCACGTAGGCGACGCCGACGGTGATCAAGACGGTGAGGCACATCACGAAGACGCCGTTGATCGGCACTTCGATGCTGTCGGTCACGTGCAGCGAGCCGAGCATCCATTGCGGCAGCTCGACGCCGACCTCGCGCGCGCCGAACACGGAGCGATAGGCCTGTTGCAGCATCAGGCTGAGGCCCCAGGTCGCAAGCAGCGTGTCGAGCGGGCGCTTGTAGAGATGCCGTATCAGCACCCATTCCACCAGCATCCCCAGCGCACCGGACGCGACAAAGGCCAGGATCATCGCGAGGAAGAAGTAGCCGCTGAACAAGCTCGGCAAATAGGATTGGAAGAAATTCGAGGTCATCCAGGTGACGTAGGCCCCAAGGATCATGAACTCGCCATGGGCCATGTTGATAACGCCCATCTGGCCGAAGATGATCGCAAGACCGAGCGCCATCAGGACGTAGACGGAGAACAGGATCAGTCCTGCAAAGCCCTGCATGACGAAGATGGAGCCAAGGTCACCAAGCGAGTAGTCGCCGAACATCGATGTCCTCCATCGGGGGATAGGGTCCCGCGTCGCGAGCAGGTTCGCGACGCGGGGGTCTTGGGCGTGGATTTGCGGTCCACGCCAGGGAGAGGTTTGCCTGAAAGGGAAACGGCGGCGAACGCCGTGACTGACTGGTGGCTCTCGTCTTACTGGTAGCCCTTGGGGAACGGATCCGGCTCGACCAGATCGGCGGTCTCGTAGATCAGTTCGAACTGGCCATCGAGCTTGGCGCGTCCCACCCGGGTCTTCGACCAGAGGTGATGATTTTCGTGGATGCGCACATAGCCTTCCGGAGCGCCCTTGAACTCGATGCCCGGCGACGCCGCCGCGATCTTGTCGATGTCGAAGGAGCCCGCCTTCTCCACCGTCAACTTCCACAGCCACGGGCCAAGATAGGCAGCCTGGGTGACGTCTCCGATCACGGTCTTCTCGCCCCACATCTTCTTGAACGCCGGGACGAAGCTCTTGTTGTTCGGATTGTCGAGCGACTGGAAGTACTTCATGCAGGCATAGGCGCCCGCGATGTTCTCGCCGCCGATGCCATCGATTTCGTCTTCGGTCACCGAGATCGTCAGCAGCGCCTGCTTGGAGAGGTCGATGCCGGCCGCCTTGAGCTGCTTGTAGAATGCGACGTTCGAGCCGCCGACGACGTCGGTGAAGATCACGTCGGGCTTGGTCAGCTTGATCTTGTTGATGACCGAATTGAACTGCGTATTGCCGAGCGGATAATATTCTTCGCCGACGACCTTGCCCTTCAGCACGTTCTCGACGTGCTTGCGCGCGATCTTGTTCGAGGTGCGCGGCCAGATGTAGTCGGACCCGATGAAGAAGAACGACTTCGCGCCCTTCTCCTTGGCGATCCAATTCAGGCCGGCGAGGATCTGCTGAGTGGCTTCCTGGCCGGTGTAGATCACGTTCTTCGACTGCTCGAGACCCTCATAGAAGGTCGGGTAATAGAGCATGCCGTTGTACTGCTCCATGACGGGCAGCACGGCCTTGCGGGACGCCGAGGTCCAGCAGCCCATGATCGCCGCGACCTTGTCGTTGACCAGCAGCTTCTTGGCCTTCTCGGCAAAGGTCGGCCAATCGCTGGCGCCGTCCTCCTGGATGAACTTGATCTTGCGCCCGAGCACGCCGCCCATGGCATTGATCTGCTCGATGGCGAGCTTTTCGGCTTCAATCGAGCCGGTCTCGGAGATGGCCATGGTGCCGGTCGCCGAATGCAGGATGCCGACCGTCACCTCGGTGTCGGTGACCGCGAGGCCCGTGGTATTGACCGCCGAGGTCGCCGGGGCCTGCGCAAAGGATGCTCGCGGCAGCATGGTGATGGCCGGGACGGCCGCCATTCCCATCAATAATTTGCGCCGGAGCGGCGATAACAGGCCCTTGTTCGCTTCGTCTGACATGAGCACCCCACTGTTGTTCGAGGACACGCGATTGGTGCCGTGAGGATGGCTCGAATTTGTGCACTGCAAGCATACGCAAGATCGCGTATACTGCACCGCAAAATGACGACGTAGGCTTTTGGTACGGGTTTTGCGAGGGGTCCGGTAAGTTCGGGAGTGGGAGTGGGGCTTAAGTGGCAGGGCGGCAGCGAATAGATCGCGTCAGGCGCCAGTACAACCAATGGGTCGCCAACCAGACGCTGGAAGACTACGCGCTGCGCTTCACCGCCAAGAGCGCGCGCCGTTGGTCCGCCGCTCGCGTAGCCAACACTGCACTCGGCGCCATCTCCTTTCTGGCGCTGGAGGCGATCGGCGGCACAATCACCCTGAACTACGGCGTCACAAACGCCACCGCAGCGATCCTCGTCGTCTCCACCATCATCTTCTGCTGCGGCGTTCCGATTGCCTATTATGCCGCCAAATGCGGCATCGACATTGACCTGCTCACCCGCGGCGCCGGCTTCGGCTATATCGGCTCGACCGTCACCTCGCTGATCTACGCCTCCTTCACCTTCATCTTCTTCGCGATCGAGGCGGTGATCCTGGCCACGGCGCTTGAGATGTGCTTCGGCATTCCCCGCCCGATCGGCTACCTCATCAGCGCGGTCGCGATCATCCCGCTTGTCACCTACGGCATCACGCTGATCAGCCGCTTCCAGCTTTGGACGCAGCCGATCTGGATCATCCTGCACATCCTGCCCTTTGCCGCGATCGCCTGGGCCAATCCTTACTCGTTCACGGAATGGCGCAAATTCGCCGGCGAGCACGGCGACCCCAGCGGACATTTCGATCTGCTGCTGTTCGGTGTCGCATCCTCCGTGGTGTTTTCGCTGGTGGCCCAGATCGGCGAACAGGTCGACTTCCTCAGGTTCCTGCCGCGCGACCGCCGCACCTCGCGAACGTCGTGGTGGACCGCCCTGCTGATCGCGGGCCCCGGCTGGATCATCTTCGGCGCGCTGAAACTGCTATTGGGCTCGTTTCTCGCCTTCTTCGCGCTGAGCCACGGTCTCTCCAGCGAGCTGGCCGCCGAGCCTGCGCACATGTATCTCGAAGCGTTTCGCTACGTGCTGTCGCAACCGGACATGGCCTTGGCACTCACCGGCGCGTTCGTGATCCTGTCGCAGCTCAAGATCAACGTCACCAACGCCTATGCAGGCTCAATCGCCTGGTCGAACTTCTTCTCGCGTCTGACGCATAGCCACCCCGGCCGGGTCGTCTGGCTGGTGTTCAACGTGATGGTGGCGCTGCTGCTGATGGAAATCGGCGTCTACAAGGCGCTGGAGCAGACGCTGGCGCTCTATTCCAATGTCGCGATCGCCTGGGTCGGCGCGCTGGTGTCCGATCTCGTGGTCAACAAGCCGCTCGGCCTGCGCCCGCCGCAGATGGAGTTCAAGCGCGCCCATCTCTACGACATCAATCCGGTCGGCGTCGGCGCGATGACGATCGCGACCATCGTCTCGATCGCGGCATTCTACGGCCTGTTCGGCTCGACCATGAAAGCGCTCGCGGCCTTTGTCGCGCTGACGGTCGCCTTCGTCACCGCACCCGTCATCGCCTGGCTCACCGACGGAAAATACTACATCGCGCGCAAGCCGAAGAGGAGCTGGGCCAATATCGAATCGATCCAGTGCTGCATCTGCGAGCACCATTTCGAGCCGGAGGACATGACTTCCTGTCCTGCCTATGCCGGCCCGATCTGCTCGCTATGCTGCTCGCTCGACGCGCGCTGCCATGATCTATGCAAACCGCATGCGCGCGCGCAGGTGCAATTCGCCGACGCGCTCGCCAGGATCTTGCCGCAGCCGATCTATCAGCGGATCAATTCGCAGTTCGGTCACTACATCGGTGTGTTCATGGTCTCGGCTGGCCTCGTCGCGCTGGTGTTGGGGCTGATCTACCTCCAGACCTCGGTCAGCGTGCCTGGCGAGAACATGCTCGTCTCCAACGTGCTCTGGAAGGTGTTCTTCTCACTCAGCATCATCATCGGCGTGGTGGCCTGGCTGTTCGTGCTGGCGCAGCAGAGCCGACGGGCCGCTGAGGCCGAGACCCGGCGCCAGACCACGCTGCTGATCCAGGAGATCGACGCGCACAAGCGCACCGACGCCGAGCTCCAGCGCGCCAAGGAAATCGCCGAATCCGCCAACCTCGCCAAGAGCCGCTACGTGGTGGGCCTGAGCCACGAGCTGCGCTCGCCGCTCAATGCGATCAGCGGCTATGCCCAACTCCTGGAGCAGGACACGACGCTCAGCACCAAGCCGCGCGACCAGGTCCGCGTCGTCCGCCGCAGTGCCGATCACCTCTCCGGCCTGATCGACGGCATTCTGGACATCTCCAAGATCGAGGCGGGGCGGCTGTACCTGTCGCGCGACGAGGTGCGCCTGAGCGAATTCCTCGACCAGCTCGTCGGCATGTTCCGCCTTCAAGCCGCGGCCAAGAGCATCGACTTCGTGTTCAGGCGGCCGGCGCATTTGCCGGTCGTGGTCTATGCCGACGAGAAGCGGCTGCGCCAGGTGCTGATCAATCTGCTGTCCAACGCGATCAAGTTCACCCAGGCCGGCAGTGTGCAGTTCGTGGTGCACTATCGCAGCCCGGTCGCCGAGTTCGAGGTGATCGACACCGGCCCCGGCATCCAGGGCGACGATCTCGAACGCATCTTCGCACCTTTCGAACGCGGCGCGCTCGGTGTCTCGCAGCCGCAGACCGGGACCGGGCTGGGCCTGACCATCAGCCGGCTGCTCGCCGGCGTCATGGGCGGCGACATCAAGGTCTCGAGCACGGTCGGCAGCGGCAGCACGTTCAAGGTCAAGATGCTGCTCTCGGAAGTCACCAATCCGCAGCGCATTGCGCCGGTGGAGGCCCCGATCTCCGGCTATCACGGCACGCGCAAGACCATCCTCATTACCGACGACGATCCCGTGCATCGCGACCTCCTGCGCGAGGTGTTGACACCACTCGGCTTCATCCTGCTCAGCGCGCCGGACGGACCTGGCTGCCTGGCGCTGGCCCAGCACTGCCGGCCCGATCTGTTTTTGCTCGATATCTCCATGCCTGGTATGGATGGCTGGACGGTCGCAGAGACGTTGCGCGCGAACGGCCACCATCAGGCGCGCATCCTGATGGTGTCCGCCAGCGCGCTCGAGGCCCACGGCGCACCGCTGGCGCAGCCTTTCCACGACGGCTATCTGATGAAGCCGATCGACATTCCCAGGCTTTTGGAAGGCATCCGCCAGCTTCTCAAGATCGAATGGCAATACGGCTCGGACGAGATCGCCGTGCCGCTATGGCGGCCGGAGAGCGGCTCGCGGCCGCCTGTACGACACATCGAGGCGCTGATCGGGCTCGGTCAGATCGGCTACGTCAAGGCTATCCAGTTGAAGCTGGACGAGATCGGCAGTGAGCACCCCGAACATGCCGACTTCGTCGCGGAAATGCGGTCGCTGATCGACCGCTTCGATCTCGACCAGTACATGGCCACATTGAAGACGTTGCATGCGTATGAGCACTGAGTCGAAAAAGCGCGACGTCGCGCTCGTTGTCGACGACTCCCCGGAGACGCTGCGGCTGCTCACCGACGCGCTCGACAGCGCCGGGATGACGGTAATGGTGGCGCTCGACGGCGCGGCCGCAATGCGCATCGTCGACCAGATCACGCCTGACATCGTGCTGCTCGACGCGGTGATGCCTGGCATGGACGGGTTCGAGACCTGCCGCCGCCTCAAGCGCGATGCGGGCCTTGCCAATGTCCCGGTGATATTCATGACGGGGCTCGCCGAGACCGAGCACATCGTGCGCGGGCTGGAGGCCGGCGGCGTCGACTACGTGACCAAGCCGATCGTGATCGAGGAGATGCTGGCGCGCATCCGCGTTCATCTCGGCAATGCGCGGCTGACGCAAAGCGCACGCGCCGCGCTTGACGTCTCCGGCCGATTCCTGTTCGCGGTCAACCGCCAGGGCAAATTGTTGTGGGCGACCCCGCAGGCGCAGAAGCTGCTGACGGACCACCACGGCGCGCAGGCCGACGACGACTTCGTCCTGCCAGTATCATTGCTGCAATGGCTGGAGCAGGCCAAGGGCAAGGGCAGCTCGAAATCTCAGGCGGCTTCCCTGCCCGACAATCCTCAGCTCCGGCTGTACTACATGGGCGAGACCGCGCCGAACGAGTTTCTGCTTCGGCTGTCCAGGGAGTCCGGCACCGCGCCGCCACCCGAATTCACCAGCGAGCTCGGCCTCACCACCCGCGAAGGCGAGGTGCTGGCCTGGCTCAGCAAGGGCAAGACCAACCGCGACATCGCGCAGATTTTGGGCTTGAGCCCGCGCACGGTCGACAAGCATCTCGAGCAGATCTACTCCAAGCTCGGGGTCGAGAACCGGACTGCGGCGGCGGCGATTGCAACGAATGCGACAAGAAGGAATTCCTGACGCCTCCACCGCCGTCGTCCTGGACAAGCGCAGCGAAGCGGAGCGCCGATCCAGGACCCATTACCACAGTACGTGGTTTGGCGACGATTCTTTATGACAAGCTCGCGCCGCAACTTCTCCCTGGGGTAATGGGTCCTGGCTTTCGCCAGGACGACGGAGAAGCTTGTAGCGACACCTGCCTCTCCTCACCCGTACACAAACTCCCCGCCATCCAGATCCGTCTTCGGGATCTCGTCCTTTTCGGTCCAGTAATCCTGGCTGTGCTGCCATTCCGGCTTGTCCCCGCGCTTGGGCAGCAGGTCCATGTTGCGCATCATGTAGCCGGGGTTGAAGTTTTCCGGATCGATCCAGGGCAGGATCGGCATGTTGTGGTCTTCGGCGCGTAACTTGACCTCGACCTTCTTCTTGCCTTTGGCCTTCATGTGACCGAGCAGGCGGCAGACGAAGTCGGCGACGAGGTCGACGCGCAGCGTCCAGCTGGCGCGGAAATAGCCGAACACCCAGACCATGTTCGGCACGCCCGTGAACATCATGCCGCGATAGGTGACGGTGTCGCCGAAGTCGAGCGGCTTGCCGTCGACCTCGAAGGCGATGTCGCCGAGCGCCGCGAGATTGAATCCGGTTGCGGTGACGATGATGTCGGCTTCGAGCAGCTTGCCGGATTTGAGCTGGATGCCGTTCTCGACGAAACACTCGATCTCGTCGGTGACGACGGACGCCTTGCCACTTGCGATGCCCTTGAACAGATCGGCATCGGGCACGAAGGCGATGCGCTGCCGCCACGGCCGATAGCTCGGAGTAAAATGGGTGTCGACATCGTACTCCGGACCGAGCACCGCGCTGATCTGGCCGATCAGCTCCTTCTTCACCTGCTCGGGCTTGGAGATGCAGAGTTTCGTGAAGGCGTCCTGCTCGAACAGGATCTTGCGGCGGACTATCTCGTGGATCCAGGCCTCGTCGACCTGCAGCCGGCGCAGCTCCTCCGCGATCTCGATGGCGTTGCGCCCGAGACGGAAATAGGTCGGCGAACGCTGCAGCATCGTGACATGCGCGCATTTGTCGGCGATGTTCGGCACCAGCGTCGCCGCCGTCGCGCCGGAGCCGATCACGACGACCTTCTTGTTCGCGAGGTCGATATCATCAGGCCAGGTCTGCGGATGAACGATGCGGCCCTTGAAGCGATCCGTACCCTTCCATTCCGGCGTATAGCCTTCCGAATGGCGGTAATAGCCCTGGCACATCCAGAGAAAATTCGCGGTGAAGGTCTTTGGCTCGCCAGTGTCGGTCGTCACCGCCTCGATGGTCCAGAGGTTCTGCTCGCTCGACCAGCTCGCGGAATTGATCTTGTGCTTGTAGCGGATATGTCGCGCGATATCGTTTTCATCGATCACCTCGTTCATATAGGCGAGGATTTCGTCGGCGGTCGCGATCGGCGGCCCGACCCAGGGCTTGAAGCTATAACCGAAGGTGTGGAGATCGCTGTCGGAGCGGATGCCGGGATAGCGATGCGTGGTCCACGTGCCGCCGAACGTCGCCTGCGTTTCCAGGATGACGAAGCTCGCATCCGGAAGCTGCCTGGTCATGTGATAGGCGCTACCGATGCCCGAGATACCGGCGCCGACGATCAGCACGTCGAAATGTTCAGAAGCCTGTTTGGCCGTGGCGTGACTGCGAACAGCGACATTCATTGTTGCTTCTATGCCTTGCTTGTTTTTGTGGCCGCCCTTGATTGGGCGGCGCGTTTCCTCCGCGACGGACGTGGTTGCCCATCGCGCTTCCGCTTCAAGATGACATAGATCAGGACGCGGTCAAATCACAGCGCCGCACCCCAGCTCCGCGCGGTCTGCAAGATCCAGTCGCGATAGAGCGTGAGCGGCGTGACACCGGTCAGCCCGCCGCAGCCGGCGGCTCCGTTCGGCCCCGTGGACCAACTGATGACGCCGACGAGCACGGATCCGGTCGCCTTGTCCTCGAACACGGGACCGCCGGAATCACCGGTGCAGGCGCCAATTCCGTCGCGAACACCGTTGGTTACGGGGTCGACCAGCCGGATCTGGAGCGTGCCGGGCTGCCCCGTCGCGACGAGGCCGGCAACACGCGTCGCGCCGCCACTCTTGCCGTCGCCACGCACTGTGACGCCGATACCGGCGATGACGAAGCGGCTGCCGACCTGGATCGGTATATTCGGCGTCCCGACCGGCACCGTCGATTTTCCCTTGAGTGGAATTTCCAGTTGCAGCAGCGCCAAGTCGGCGGTAGCGCGATGCGCCTGCATTGCCTGCATGTTGAAATTCGGATGGATCGCGACGGTGCGGACGTTCAGCAATTGCGGCTGCCCGTCGGTGCCGCGATCGACGATCTTGTAGTCCGCGCCTGGCTGCACGCAGTGGGCAACGGTGAGCACAAGCTTTGGCGCAACCAGGGTGCCGGTACAGAAATTGCCGCGGGAGCCGACGATGGTGACGACGGCGCGCGCGACACCATCGGCCTGCGGCGTGCCGCCACCAACGATGGCATAGGCGGGCGTGGCGAGCAGCAGCGCGGATGTAATGAGGGTTACGAGCTTTTTCATGGGAACACGCTTCGGTGTCGGCATCGTTGACGGCGGTGGGATTGCTTCGGACTGGCCCTTGCCGATAGCGCATGCTAGCGCTCTTGGAAAGGAACAGACGAGGGCGGGATCTTGACGATCGAGGCTGTGATCTTTGATTTTGGTGGCGTGCTGACGAGTTCGCCGTTCGAAGCGTTCACGCGGTTCGAGACAGAGCGTGGCCTGCCCATCGACATCATCCGGCGCACCAACGCCGCCAATCATCTGGAAAATGCCTGGGCCAAGTTCGATCGCGCCGAGGTCGATATCGACACGTTCGATCATTTGTTCGCGACGGAGTCGCTGGCGCTCGGCGCGGAGGTGCGCGGCCGCGATGTGCTGCCGTTGCTCCAGGGCGATCTGCGCCCCGAGATGGTCGAAGCGCTGAAGCGCATCAAGGCGCAATTCAAGACCGGCTGCATTACCAACAATCTGCCGGCCAATGCGATCGGCAGCATGACCGGGCGCTCACTTTATGTCGCCGAGGTGATGGTGCTGTTCGACCATGTCATCGAGTCCGCCAAGATCGGCCTGCGCAAGCCCGACCCGCGCATTTATCAGCTGATGGTCGAGACGCTGAAGGTCGATCCGAACAATTGCGTCTATCTCGACGATCTCGGCGTCAATCTGAAGCCGGCACGCGAGATGGGCATGACGACGATCAAGGTGACCAGCGGCGCCCAGGCGATCGCCGAGCTCCAGGCCGCGACGGGATTGAAGCTGAGCTAGAGCATCATTCTCCGTCATTGCGAGCGCAGCGAAGCAATCCAGACTGCCGCCGCGGAACGATTCTGGATTGCTTCGCTGCGGTCGCAATGACGACTGTGGCGAGCTATCGCCGAACCAGACCTACTCGGCCGCGGCGGCGATCCGTTCCGGAAACGCGGCGGCAAGTGAAGCACGATCGGGCTTCAATACGCCGCGCTCAGTGATGAGGCCGGTGACGAGCCGCGCCGGGGTGACGTCGAAGGCATAGTTCGCGACCGGCGAGCCCTCCGGCACGATGCGCACCGTCTCAAGTCTTCCGTCCGCGGTGCGGCCGGTCATATCGGTGACTTCCGTGCCGCTGCGCTGCTCGATCGGGATGTCGCGGATGCCGTCATCGACGGCGAAATCGATCGTCGGCGACGGCAGCGCGACATAGAACGGCACGCCGTTATCATGCGCGGCCAGAGCCTTCAAATATGTACCGATCTTGTTGCAGACGTCACCGTTGGCGGCAACGCGATCGGTGCCGACGATGGCGAGATCGACCATGCCGTGCTGCATCAGATGCCCGCCGGTGTTGTCGGGAATCACGGTATGCGCCACGCCGTGATGGCCGAGCTCCCAGGCCGTGAGCGAGGCGCCCTGGTTGCGCGGACGCGTCTCGTCGACCCAGACATGGATCTTGATGCCGCGCTCATGCGCGAGATAGATTGGCGCCGTCGCCGTGCCCCAGTCGACGGTCGCGAGCCATCCGGCATTGCAATGGGTCAGCAAATTGACGGTCTCGCCCGGCTTCTTCTTTGCGACGATCGCCTCGATGAGTTTCAGGCCGTTGCCGGCGATGCCACGGTTGATCTCGACGTCCTGCTCGACGATCTCGTCGGCGCGCGCATAGGCAGCTTCGGCGCGCTCCAGCGGATCGATCGGCGCGAGGCTCGCGCGCATCTCGTCCAGCGCCCATTTCAGATTGATCGCGGTCGGCCGCGCCACTACGAGCGTGTCGTAGGCACGCTTCAGGCCGGCGTCGGAGGCGTCCTCGCGCATCGCGAGCGCCATGCCGTAAGCTGCGGTCGCGCCGATCAGCGGCGCACCGCGCACCAGCATGTCGCGGATGGCGAGGGCCGCGTCCTCGCATGAGGTCAGCTTCGCAACAATGAACTCATGCGGCAGCCGGCGCTGGTCGATCGCTCCGACCGACCAGCCGTCGCGCTCACGCCAGATGCTGCGAAAATGCTTGCCGTCGACCTTCATGGCATTCTGCCTTTCGTATCACGTGCGCAGGATGCGCCCGGCCACCGCATCGAGCTTCTTCAAGAGCTCGGGATCGCGCGCCTCGGGCGCGGTGATCAGCGCGGTATCGAGCGCGCGGTCCGAGCCGATCGGGCACGGCTCATGCTCGCGCGGGAAGTCTTTCGCCAGCCGCGCCACCAGCGCTTTTGCCTTGTCGGCATTCGAGCTCAGAACGCGGATGATGTCCTGCACGGTGACGGCGTCGTGATCGGGATGCCAGCAATCGAAATCCGTCACCATCGCAACGGTGGCGTAGCAAAGTTCGGCCTCACGCGCGAGCTTCGCTTCGGGCATGTTGGTCATGCCGATCACGGAATAGCCCAGCGTCTTGTAGGTCGTGCTTTCCGCATAGGTCGAGAATTGCGGTCCCTCCATGCAGACATAGGTGCCGCCGCGCGCAAACGCGATGCCCTCGGCTTCGGCCGCCGTGGCAAGATGGATGCGCAGCCGCGGCGAGACCGGGTGCGCCATCGACACATGCGCGACGCATCCCCGGCCGAAGAACGAGCTCTCGCGCTTGTGGGTGCGATCGACGAACTGGTCGACGAGAACGAAGGTTCCCGGCGGCAGCTCCTCCCTGAACGAGCCACAGGCCGACAGCGAGATCAGGTCGGTGACGCCGGCGCGCTTGAGGACGTCGATATTGGCGCGATAATTGATGTCGGAGGGCGACAGCCGGTGGCCCTTGTCGTGGCGCGGCAGGAACACGATCGGCAGGCCGGCAATGGAGCCGCGCCGCAAGGGCGCCGACGACTCACCCCAGGGGCTGTTGATCACCTCTTCGCGAGCATCCTCCAGCCCCGGCAGATCGTAGATGCCGGAACCGCCGATGATGCCCAATACCGCCTGCGTCATGCTTGCTCCACCCCGTTCGCGCCTTGGCGATTCCGTGGAGAAGCTATGCCAGTTTTATGTGGGTTTTGGAACGGGTGATGGGGCGGAAGTGCCGTCAGGAGGACGCGCGCCAGCGCGCCTGACTAAGCCGCGGCCGCCGACTGCAGCTGAGCCGAGACCATGCGCTCCAGCGTCTCGACGGACTGGAAGTTCTCCGGTGTGATCTCGGCCTGGGGAATCGTGAAGTCGAACTCGGCTTCAACGCCGAGCATCAGATTGACCATGTCCATCGAGGTCAGGCCGACGTCAACGAGCTTGGCCTGCGACGTGACCTCGGCGGAGAGCGAGTTCTGCGCGAGGATGCCCTTCACCAGCTTGATGATGCGATTGCGCAAATCGGTATCGAAAGCCTGCATCGGTAAATTCCCATCTGTCGACAAAGGTCGGACCGGTTGCCGGCTACGATGGGCACGGCAGGCCGATCCCGCAATGGACACCACCATTACTTCGCGTTTCTTAGTAAACGATGACTCAGATTGTCTGGATTTCTGGCTTCTTACAGATCCCTAATGCGATCGCGGGAATCCGGACGATGCAAACAACCCGAACTTAACTGTTCGTTCGGAATTGGGCTTTGTTTACCCTCTATTTCATCGACGAATTTGAATTAAATCCGTAGCCTCATCTCATAAGCAAAGATGGTCGAAGGATCGCTCAAGCGGCATCGCGAATGATGCCGGCGATCCTGAACGGCAAACCGGAGGCGGACGAGTATGAACGTGCGTGAAGCAGTCCTCACTGTCGACGAGACGCAGACGAGCTTTCTCGAGCAGGGTCCCTCCCTCGTCGAACGCGCCGCTCGAACCGCTGCCACGGCGGCTGCCGACGCAGAGGGGGTCGATCGCGATGCCCGCTTCCCCCACAAGGCCTTCGATGTCGCGCGTGAGCAGAAGCTGCTCGGCGTCATGATCCCGGCCGAGTTCGGCGGCTTCGGTGCCTCGATCCACGACGTCACCGACGTCTGCTACACGCTCGGACGGGCCTGCGCCTCCACGGCGATGATCTACGCCATGCACACGACAAAGGTCGCCTGCGTCGTCAGGCACGGCCACGGCATCCCCTGGATGGAAACCATGATGCGCCGGGTCGCGCGCGACCAGTGGCTGCTCGCCTCCTCCACCACCGAAGGCCAGAACGGCGGCAACATCCGCGCCAGCGCAGCCGCCGTCGACGTCGCAGGCGACACCGTCTCGCTGCTGCGCGACGCCACCGTGATCTCCTACGGCGCCGAGGCCGACGGCCTCGTCACCATCGCCCGCCGCGCCACCGATGCTTCCGCGTCCGACCAGGTGCTGCTGGCGCTCGCCAGGGACGATTATTCGCTGAAGCGGACGCTGGGCTGGGAAACCCTCGGCATGCGCGGCACCTGCTCGACCGGTTTCGAGCTGAAGGTCGACTGCCCGACCGACCGCGTCTTTCCGGAAGCCTACGACAAGATCCACGCCCAGACCATGACGCCGTTCGCGCATCTGTGCTGGTCCTCGGCCTGGGCGGGTATCGCTGCAGCCGCGGTCACACGTGCGCAGGCCTTCGTCCGCAAGGCGGCCCGCACCTCAGGCGGCCAGATGCCCCCGGCAGCCGCGCATTTCACCGCCGCCAAGATGTCGCTGGCCAAGCTGCGGGCGCTGATATCGGCCAATATCGACGCCTTTGCTCGCGCCGAGCACGACGAACGCGCGCTCGGCTCGCTCGACTTCCAGTCTTCGATCACGCTTCTGAAGGTGCAGGCCTCGGAGCTCGCGGTCGAGACCGTGATGCATGCGATGCGCACCGCAGGCCTTTCCGGCTACCGCAACGACGGTGAGTTCACCATGGGCCGCCATCTTCGCGACGTGCTGTCGTCGCCGATCATGATCAACAACGACCGCATTCTGGCCAATGCCGCGACGTCGACCCTGATGAGCGGCGTACCCTTGAGCCTTCACGACTGACGTGCCTTCACGACTAGACCAACAAGAACAATTTTGAGATAGCAGGACATCGAACCATGAACATTGCCGTCCTCCCCAATTCGCCCGAGATCGCCCCGCAAATCGCGGACCCGCTCGATCATCTCGCCGACAAGCTGTTCCACCCCATGGGCTCGGACGGCGTCTACGCCCGCACCGCGCTTTACGAGGGCATCGTCGAGCGGCTCGCCGCACTGATCACGAGCCATCGTGAAGCCGGCACCGAGGTGATGCGATTCCCACCGGTGATGAGCCGTTCACAGCTCGAGAAGTCCGGCTACCTCAAGAGCTTTCCGAACCTGCTCGGCTGCGTCTGCGGCCTGCACGGCACCGAGCGCGAGATCAACGCCGCGGTCAGCCGCTTTGATGCCGGCGGCGACTGGACCAGCTCGCTCTCGCCGGCAGACCTCGTGCTGTCGCCGGCGGCCTGCTACCCCGTCTATCCGATCGCGGCGAGCCGCGGCCAGTTGCCGAAGGGTGGCCTGCGTTTCGACGTCGCCGCCGACTGCTTCCGCCGTGAACCGTCAAAACATCTCGACCGGCTGCAATCGTTCCGGATGCGGGAATATGTCTGCATCGGCAGCCCCGATGACGTCGCTGATTTCCGCGAGCGCTGGATGGTGCGCGCGCAAGCGATTGCGACCGATCTCGGTCTCAGCTTCCGCGTCGACTATGCCAGCGATCCGTTCTTCGGCCGCGTCGGTCAGATGAAGGCCGTGAGCCAGAAGCAGCAGCAGCTCAAGTTCGAACTGCTGATCCCGCTGCGCTCGGAAGAGCAGCCGACCGCCTGCATGAGCTTCAATTATCACCGCGAGCATTTCGGCACGACCTGGGACATCCAGGACGCCAATGGCGAGCCGGCCCATACCGGCTGCGTCGCCTTCGG
Source organism: Bradyrhizobium sp. F1.13.3 (assembly GCF_040548265.1). Taxonomy (NCBI): domain Bacteria; kingdom Pseudomonadati; phylum Pseudomonadota; class Alphaproteobacteria; order Hyphomicrobiales; family Nitrobacteraceae; genus Bradyrhizobium; species Bradyrhizobium sp. F1.13.3. The sequence goes on from NZ_JBEPRI010000002.1 coordinate 475,278, forward strand.
CATGGACCGCCTGGCCGTCGCCATGTTCCACACCCACGGCACCGACCCTTCCGCTTGGCCCGCCAAGGTGCGGGAGATCATGGGCCTGCAGCCGCAGATCGCGGCCGATGCCCACGGCGAAGGCTGGCGCTAACGGAACGAGGCCGGTCATTTCCACGGGAAAGACGAGCGTGATCCATACCAAGGTCCGATGCCGCGAGATCACCGAGTCCGACGTCGATGCGGTCGCGGACTTGCTGACGCGCGGCTTCGTCGGCCGCTCGCGCGGCTACTGGATTCAGGGCCTGCGCCGGCAAGCCTTCCGGCCGGTACCGGACGGCTTCCCGCGCTTCGGCTACATGCTCGACAATGATGGTACGCCGGTCGGCGTGCTGCTGCTGATCTACACGGCGCGGAGGGACGGCGATGAGACCGCCATCCAGTGCAATTTGTCGAGCTGGTACGTCGATCCGGCCTACAGGAACTACGCCCCGCTCCTGACCAAGATCGCGCAGCGGCACAAGGACGTCACCTATCTCAACATCAGCCCGGCGCCGTGGACCTGGCCGATTATCGAGACGCAGGGCTTTCGCGCCTATTGCAGGGGGATATTCTTCTCGGTGCCTGCTCTGGCGCGGGTCCCGCGCTGGAGCAAGATCGAGGTCATCTCGCAGCACGCCAAAACGATCGACGGGCTTTCCGATGCCGAGACTGATCTCTTGACGCGGCATGCGCGCTACAATTGCCTCAGCCTCGTCTGCCGCACGCCAAATGGAACGTTCCCCTTCATCCTGCAACCGGTGCGCATCCGGCGTGGCATCATTGCGCCGCCCGCGATGAAGCTGATCTACTGCCGCAACGCGGCCGAATACACCGAATGCGCGGGCCGCATCGGCCGGCTGCTGCTGCGGCTCGGCAAGATCGCGGTCGCCGTCGATTCCAACGGCCCGGTTCCCGGCCTCGTCGGCATCTACACCGAGCGTCGCGGCCGCAAATATTTCAAGGGCCCGCACCGGCCGCAGCTCGCCGACCTCACGGATACGGAACTCGTGCTGTATGGGCCGTAGTTCGTGTTTTGAACCAGATGTCATGCGGGCCCAGCGCGCAATTACGCAGGCCGCCTTGCACTCCCCTCTGCATTCGACGCATTCCTGCATCTCCTGGTCACCCTCCGTAAACTACGGCGCTTAAGGGAATTTTCCCGCCTCTTCGTTAGCCTCGGCGACTGAATTACCTTGCGTTAGGTCTATTGCCCGCCGAGACCCCGCCGCCCCATGACATCGATCCGCGACAACGAGCTTGATGCACGCCGCGATCACGGCCCGAAGGCCCTGGTCGGGCTGAGCCAGCTTGCGCTCGACCACATGGAGCAAGGCGTCTGCGTCTACGACGCCGGCAACCGGATCGTGCTGGTCAATCAGCGCTATCTCAGCCTGTTCAACATGTCGGCCGAGAAAGTGCGGGTCGGCACGAGCTACCGTGACGTGCTCGCCCACAGCGTGGCCCTCGGCAACATCCCCGCGGAAGAAGTCGACGTACTCTATGCCGCGCGCATGGCGCGGATCGCCGCCGGCCAGCCGTTCCGGACTCAACAGACGCTCGCGAGCGGCCTCGTCATGGCGCTCGAGTTAAAGCCGCTCCCCGGCGGCGGCTGGATGACGATCTGCGACGACGTCAGCCGCCTCGCCCGGGTCGAGGCGGAACTGCGCGTGCAGACCGAGCGCAGCCAGCACGCGCTCGCCAACATGTCGCACGGATTGATCATGTACGACGCCGACAGCCGCGTCGTCGTCTGCAACGATCGCTTCCTGAACCTCTACAATCTCGACCCTGACATCGTGAAGCCGGGCATCTCGCATTGCACGGTGATCGAACATTGGATGTTGCGCGGCAACCTGCCGGGCATGCCGGGCGAAGAATTCCACGGCACCAGACTGGAGGACGTGCGCACCAGGACGGCGAAAACCCTGCTGGTGATGCGCTATGACGGACGGATGGTGCAGGCGATCTCCCGTTTCCTGCCCGACGGCGGCTGGGTGACCGTGCACGAAGACGTCACCGAGCGGCTGCAATACGAGGAGATGCTGCGGCAGCAGAACTTCATGCTCGATGCGGCGCTGGAGAACATGGCGCACGGGCTCGCCTTCTACGACAGCGACATGCGCCTGCGCGTCTGCAACACCACCTACCGGAAGATCTATCGGCTCTCGCCGGAGGAAGCCAAGCCGGGCACGCACCTCGGCGAACTGATCGAACGCTCGATGGCAAACGGCGCGTTCTCGTCCGAGTACAGTCCGCAACAACTCCTGGAAGCCGCCAGTGCAAGGATTGCCGACCGCAACACCTCGCCGATACGCCGGCGGATGTCGAACGACACCACGATCTCGGTTCGCTATTGCGCCCTGGCCGAGGGTGGTTTTGTGGCCACCTACGAGGACATCACCGAGCGCGAGCACGCAGTCGAGGAGTTGAGCGAGCAGTATCGGCGCTTCGACGCGGCCCTGAACAACATGAGCCAGGGTCTGTGCATGCTCGATTCGAGCTTGCGCGTCATCGTCTGCAATCGGCGCTATATCGAGATGTACGGACTGTCGCCCGAATTGGTGAAGCCGGGCGTGTCGATGCGCGAGATCATGGAGCACAGCTGCGAGCTCGGCATCCATCCAAACACCACCGCCGCGCAGCTTTATGCCGACTATGTCGAGAGGCTGCGCGAGGGTGAGCACACGCTGCACCGCTATTTGGGCGACGGCCGCATCATCAAGCTCAATCACAAGCGAATGGAGCATGGCGGCTGGGTCGTCACCTATGAGGACGTCACCGAGCGTCACAAGGCCCAGGCCCGCGTGGCGCACATGGCGCGGCACGATTCGCTCACCGACCTGCCCAACCGCACACTGTTCCGCGAGAAGATGGGCGAGGGGCTGAACCAGGTCGCGATCGCCGGCGGCGCGATGGCCGTGCTGTGCTTCGACCTCGACAATTTCAAGACCGTCAACGACCGCCTCGGCCACGCGGCCGGCGACCGGCTGTTGCGCTGGGTCGCGGCGCGGCTGAAGGAGAATGTCGGCGAGCACGACACCGTCGCGCGGCTCGGTGGCGACGAATTCGCGGTTCTCCAGCGCGGACAGCAGCCGCAATCGGCGGAAAGGCTCGCACGCCGCCTGGTGGAGATCATCGGTCACCCGCCGCCGCTGGAGAACCAGTCGATCCATGTCGGCGTCTCCGTCGGCATCGCAATCGCGCCCGATCACGGGCTCGATGCCGACGAGCTGATGAAATGCGCCGACCTTGCGCTGTACCAGGCCAAGGCGAAGGGGCGCGGCGCTTATCGGCTGTTCGAGCCCCAAATGGAAGAAGAGGCTCGCAGCCGGCACGCGCTGGAGCGCGATCTGCGCGGCGCACTCGAGGCCCGTGAATTCCACCTGGCGTTCCAGCCGCAGGTGCGGCTCGACACCACCGAACTTACCGGCTTCGAGGCGTTGCTGCGCTGGAAACATCCCACGCGTGGCCTCGTCTCGCCGGCCGAATTCATTCCCATCGCGGAAGAGAACGGGCTGATCGTTCCGATCGGAGAGTGGGTCCTGCGCACGGCCTGCGCGACCGCCGCGACCTGGCCCGATCTCACCATCGCGGTGAATTTGTCGCCGGTGCAGTTCCGCTCGCGCGGGCTGGTGACAATGGTCACGAGCGCGCTTGCGGAGGCCGGCTTGCCACCGCATCGGCTCGAGCTCGAGGTCACGGAGACGGCGCTACTCGACGACAGCGAGGCGACGATCGGGATCCTGCACCAGCTGCGCGCGTTAGGGGTGCGCGTCAGCCTCGACGATTTCGGCGTCGGCTATTCTTCTCTGAGCTATTTGCGCAAGTTTCCGTTCGACCGTATCAAGATCGACCGCTCCTTTGTCGGCACGCTCGGCGAAAGCCCGGAGAGTGTGGCGATCGTCCGCACCATCGCCAGCCTCGGCTCGGTGCTCGGCGTCGAGACCACGGCAGAAGGCGTGGAGACGATCGAACAGCTCGACTTCGTCCGCGAATGCGGCTGCACCGCCGTGCAGGGATATTATTTCGGCAAGCCCTCCCCGGCCGCGGAGGTCGGACGCATGATCGAGACGCTGAGCGCAGTCCGCCGCGTCGCGTAAGGGCTCAGCCGAAGGCAAATTCCGTATCTCGGCACGCCTCCAAACGACCAATTGTCGCACGTGCGCTTTTCGGCGGGATCACCGTATCGCGCCCTCGCAATGCGCTTTTCATCTCCCATGATTTCGGGGACAATCCCGTCATAACAATGAGAAACGGCGGCCCGAACGTGGCCACTGCTTGGGAGGAGTTCGATGTCGCGATACAGGCTGAAGACAATCGCCTTTGCCACCATGCATGTCGTGGGCGCGTTGCTCTCGACTGCCGCCGGTGCGCAGGACTATCCCACCAAACCGGTCACGCTGATCGTGCCATGGCCGGCCGGCGGATCGACCGACATCTCGATGCGCGCGATCGCCGACAGCGCCTCCAAGGTCCTGGGGCAACCGATCGTGATCGACAACAAGGCCGGCGGCGGCGGCACGGTTGGACCTGCCACCATGGCCGCGGCCGCGAGGCCGGACGGCTACACCATTTCACAGCTTCCGATCACCGTTTTCCGCCTGCCCCTGATGCAGGAGGTGTCGTGGGATCCGGCGAAGGACTTCACCTATATCGTTCACCTCACCGGCTATACGTTCGGCGTAACCACCAGCGCGGAGTCGCAGTTCAAGTCCTGGAAGGACGTGGTCGAGTTCGCAAAGGCAAATCCGGGCAAGGTGACCTACGCGACGCCGGGTACCGGCACCTCGCTTCATATCGGCATGGAGCAGATCGCCGCGATGTCCGGCATCAAGCTCACACAGGTGCCGTTCAAGGGCGGGGCGGAGACCAACGCCGCGGTACTCGGCCAGCACACCATGCTGCAGGCCGACTCCACCGGTTGGCGGCCCTTGGTCGACGCCGGCAAGCTGAAGCTTCTCATGGTGTGGACCGGCGCGCGATCACCGAACTATCCTGACGTGCCGACGCTGAAGGAACTCGGCTATCCCATGGTCTATGATTCCCCGTTCGGCATCGGAGGGCCCAAGGGCATGGATCCCAAGATCGTCGCCAAGCTGCACGATGCCTTCAAGAAGGCGGTCGAGGACCCCGCGGTAATCGCCACGCTCGCCAAATACGACATGGTGCCGAGCTACAAGAATACCGAGGACTACAAGAAGTTCGTCCTTGAGGTCACGGAGTCAGAGCGCAAGGTGATCGACACGCTCGGGCTTGCGAAGAAGTAGGATTGAGCCACTTCCGTGTCCCGGATCTGCAGCGCGCCGCTTCGCGCTGCGTAGCATCCGGAGCACGGCCGAGAGGGTATCGATGAACGACCAAACCTCCGTCAAACTCCGTCTCAACAACTCCGAAATCTGGGGCGGCTTGATCGGGCTCGCGCTGGGCGGCTTCGTGATCTGGCAGGGCGTGAAGCTCAAGCTCGGCACCATCAATGACCCCGGCTCCGGCTACGTGCTGTTCTACACGGGCATCCTGATGTGCGTGTTCGCGGTCAGCATTATCATCTCGGCTATTGCGGAGGGCGGCCCGACGCTGGCCTCGCGCTGGGACAATGTGAGCTGGAGCAAGCCGCTTCTCGTCATCGTCTGCCTCACCGCGTTCTCCTTTGCTCTCGAGCCGCTGGGATTCCTGCTGTCGTCGATCCCGCTCATGCTGCTTTTGTTGCGCTTGATCGATCCCGTGCGCTGGACGCTGGCGATCCCAATCGCCGCGCTGGTGCCGCTCGGCATGTGGTGGGTACTCAAGCGGCTGCTGCTGATCCAGCTACCCTCGGGCCTGTTCGGGATCGGTTGATCGCATGGATACGCTTGTCAACGTCGCGCATGGGTTCGGCGTCGCGCTGCTGCCGATCAACCTGCTCTACTGCTTCATCGGCGTCTTCATCGGTACGCTGGTCGGCGTGCTGCCAGGCATTGGGCCGATCTCGGCGATGTCGTTGTTGCTTCCGGCGACACTGTCGGGAACGCCGGAATCCGGCATCATCATGATGGCGGGGATCTATTACGGCTCGATGTATGGCGGCTCGACAACCTCGATCCTGGTCAACATCCCCGGCGAAGCTGCTTCGGTTGTCACGTGCATCGACGGACACCAGATGGCGAAGCAGGGCCGCGCGGGCCCTGCGCTGGGCATCTCGGCCTTCGGCTCATTCATCGCCGGCACATTTTCGCTCGTTGCGCTGATGCTGGTGGCGCCGCGGCTCGCCAACATCGCCATCGCGTTCGGCCCTGCCGAATATTTCAGCCTGATGGTGCTCGGCCTCATCGTGCTCACCTTCCTCACTCAGGGATCGATGCCGAAGGCGCTCCTGATGGCATGTATCGGCGTCGTGCTCGGACTGATCGGCCTCGACAGCATCACGGCGCAGCCGCGGCTGACGTTCGGCCGCATGGAGCTGATCGACGGTATCGGACTCGTGCCCGTGGTGATGGGCCTGTTCGGCGTCGCCGAGGTGCTGCTCAATACCGAGCAGGCGATTAAGCGCGACATCATGAACGCCAAGATCACGCAGTTGTTGCCCAACAAGGCCGATTGGCAAGCGAGCGCTGGCCCGGTGGCGCGTGGCACGTTGCTCGGTTTCCTGCTCGGCATTCTCCCGGGCGGCGGCGCGGTGGTGGCCTCGTTCGCGTCCTATGCGCTGGAGAAGCGGCTGTCGAAAACGCCCGAGCACTTCGGCCATGGCGCAATCGAGGGCGTAGCGGGTCCCGAATCCGCCAACAACGCGGCGGCCGGCGGCGCGTTCATTCCGCTGATGACCCTGGGCATTCCCCCGAACGTGGTGATGGCGCTGCTGCTCGGCGCCTTCGTCATCCACGGCCTGCAACCGGGGCCGCTGCTGATCACGCAAAACCCCGGCCTGTTCTGGGGCATCGTCGCCAGCATGTATATCGGCAACGTGATGCTGCTGATCCTCAATTTGCCGCTGATCGGCATGTGGGTGCAGCTGCTCAAGCTGCCCTACAACATCCTGTTTCCATTGATCATCCTGTTCACGATCCTTGGCGTCTACTGCTCGAGCAACAACGTGTTCGACGTCTACGTGATGATCGCATTCGGCATCATCGGTTATTTCATGCGCAAGCTCGGCTTCGAGCCCGCGCCGCTGGTGCTGGCGTTCGTGCTGGGGCCGATGATGGAGAACAATCTGCGCAAGTCGCTGATCCTCTCGCAGGGCGACCTCTGGACTTTCGTGCAGCGGCCGATCTCGGCAGCGTGTCTTACGCTCGCGCTGGTGCTGCTGATGGCGCCGCTATTACCCGCGTTGCGCAAGAAGCGCGAACTCGTGGCGCTGGATGAGGGGGCGTGAGGGCTTGGTAGGGTGTCTCAGCCTGCTGCGGGCAACGCGCTGTCCGGCGGCGGCGCGCCCCACGGCCGCTCGGATGAGGCGAGCCCGATCAGGCGGCCCTGGATGTAGTCGCAACCCCAGTCGCGCAGCATGTTGGCAGCTTCTTCGTCCTGCACCCATTCGGCCACCGTCTTGATGTCGAGGCGGCGGGCGAGGTCGATCAAGGTTTGCACAAAGGCGCGGTCGTCGGCGGAACGAGTGATGTTCTGCACGAAGGCCCCGTCGATCTTCACGATGTCGACGCCGAGCTTGCGCAGATTGCGGAACGAAGTGTAGCCGGCGCCGAAATCGTCGATGGCGATGCGACTGCCGAAGTTCTTCAGCCGGGTGACGAAGCCACGCACATCGTCGATGTCCTGAATCGCGACGGTTTCGGTGATCTCGACGATCAGCCGCTCGGCGACGCCGGGATGGGCGCGCATGAGCGATTCGATTCCCGCCCACCAATCCGGATCCATGGTGGTGTCCGGCGAGATATTGAGGCTGAGGCAGATGCCGGGCGCGGCCGCGAGCTCGGCGACCACGAGCTCGAGCACGCGGTGATCGACCAGGCGGATCAGGCCGAGCCTTTCCGCGACCGGCACGATGTCTGGCGCGAGCAGCACCTGACCGTCGCCCTGGTCCATTCGCACCAGGCATTCGTGAAAGGCGCATTCGCGCGAGAGGGCAGCAACCACCGGCTCATAGGCGAGCTTGATACGGCGCTCATTCAGTGCGGTGACAATCTCGTCGGTGACGCGGATGTTGACGCGGCGCTGGGCGTCGCGCGCGGCATCCGGGCGCCAGGCTGCGAACGAGCCGACGCGGCGTTGTTTCGCGGTGTCCAGCGTCTCGTGGGCGCGATTGACGGCTTCATCGGTGTTGCGGGCATAGCGCGGCACGCTGACCGCGCCGATCGAGGCGGTGACCGACACCGGGCCGGATTTGGTCGGCACCACCTCGTCGCGGATGCCGGCGAGGAAGCGCTCGGCAGCGACGTTCATGTCGTCGACGGTGCAGTTCTTCAGGATCAGGCCGAACTTGTTGCCGGAGAAGCGGCCAAGCACGTCGCCGCCGCGCAACCGCGCGCGAATGCGCGTGGCGACGTCGAGGATCACAGCGTCGGCAACGTCGAAGCCGAAGGCTTCGTTGACACGCGCGAGATGATCGATGCCGACCAGCATGAAGGCCGCGGTCGAGCGGAAACGGGTCGTCTCCTCGATGGCTTCGGCCAGCGCGGCGATCAGATGCGAGCGATTGAGCTCGCCGGTCAGCGGATCGAGCCGGGCGAGCTTCGTCAGTTCCTCGTCCCGGGCATGGCGTTCATTGTTGATGCGGACGGAGCCGATCGCACGCACCGGCCGGCCGTCGGGGCCAGCGAACCAGCGGCCGGTCTCCTCGATCCAAACTACGGGATCCGCGGCGCTCATGCGCACGCCGTACTCGACCCGGTAGGGCGTGCCGTCGGCGCCATGCACGGCTGAGGTCTGGGCCAGCGCGGCGCTCCGCAGCGATTGCGCGGGCTCGATCAGCCTGGCGAATTCGGCGCCGGTGGCCAGCCGTTCGGCGGGAATTCCGGGAAAGATGGCGCCGACCTGCTCACCCCAGACAATGGCATCGCTGGCGATTTCCCAGGCGAACACGGCCTGGCCGAGGGCGGCCAGGATGTCGGAGGCTTGCGGCAATGCGGGGGTCAAAATCGCCTCGTTTCGGGACAGCGGGGAGTCCTGAGTCGGCACAGGATAAAGCCAGATTCGCCATTGACCCTAGGCAAAGTTGATAAACAATTTGGAAACCACGTTTCCTCACTCGCAGGAACCAAACCGGCCCGCCCGGCATAGGCCTTGCGAGTACATGACACGCACCGGCGCCAGCGTCTCGAAACGCGACAATCTTCGCCGGGTCAACGGTGATTGCGATGTTGAGTACTGATCAAGCGGACGTGGCGGACAACGGCACAGGCTCGGCTGTGGTGCCGCTGATGCCGGTTTTGCAGTGGGTGCACAAGGCACCGCTGCCGCGCCCCGATCCCAGCTTCGTCGCCCAGCTCATCGCCAATGCCGAGCACCTGCCGCAGACGAGCCGGCTGCGCCGCGTGTCTTCCGAGGATGCGCAGGTCGCCTATGGCAGCAAGCGCCCGCTTCCAAGCGTCACCGCGCGCACGCGGCAGGTGGCTTGAAGTAAATCAGCGCGGCGCGTCGGGAGACGGCTGGGTGCCGTTGCCAGGCTGCAAATGCGGCGAGGGGATTTCCGGCGAGGCCGGGCTCTGGACCGGCTTCGGCGCGGGATGATCCATCAGCACGGATTCGGCAACCGACTGCGCGGAAGGTGCGGATGCGGGCGGCGCAACGACCGGCTCGAACTTGGGCTCGACCACCGCTTCATCGGCTGGCACTTCAGTCTGACGCCTGGCCTTGCGCGGCGCTGGTGCCGTTTCGGCGACATAAGCCACGCGGCGGCGCGTGCGCTGGGCGACGCCGCCGAGGAAATCCGCCATCGCGAGCAGCACCAGAAGGAAATAGGTGGAGTTGCCGAATTTGGGCCACATCACGAATTCGGCCGCAGCCGCGCCGAACACGATCAGCGACAGCAAATGATCCATCAGGAATTTCGAGCCGGGCCGCGCGCCCTTGACCACCTCGAGCAGCAGCAGCACGACGCCTAGCGCCAGCATCACGTCGGAGAGCGTGACCGGCCAGGCCTCGCCCGTGATCATCGGCACCTTGAACAGCACGTCCGTAAAGGACACGCTCGGCATCAGGAAGGCGATGATGTTGTAGACCGCGAGCGGGATCAGGAGCAGCGGGAAACCGACCATCGGCGAAATGCCTTCTCGATCAAGATATCCAGACAGGACAATGCGGCGGCGAAGCATTAGCTCCGCCGCCGTCACTGTCATATCTCATGGGTTGGCCGAAATCAGGCAGGCGAAATTATCCTGCCTGGGGAAAGGTCCTGAATTCAGGACTCTTTCTTCTTCAGGACCTGACGGCCCTTGTACATGCCGGTCTTGAGGTCGAGATGATGCGGACGACGGAGCTCGCCGGAGTCCTTGTCTTCCACATAGGTCGGCTTCTTGATGGCGTCAGCCGAGCGGCGCATGCCGCGGCGCGACGGCGAGGTTTTTCTTCTCGGAACGGCCATTTCAGTATCCTCTAGGGATTGGTGTCATCAGGGCATCGTCCGCGAGGGGACGACTCAGCACCCGCAAAACGAGGCGAGCTGAATGCCGGTCAAGGCCGGGCTTATAGAGGAAGGCCGGTCTTAAATCTAGGGCTCTGGGCCGGAAAATGCGCCCGAAAAGAACCCGAAATCAGCGATTCTCCCGCCAGCAGGTCGAAAGCGAGCTGGCCTGCGCCCTCCCCACATAGGTCCCGGCCAGCCGCCGGACACCCGGTCCCGGCGTCCTGGCGCTGCGTTTGACCGGATTCGGCAGGATCGAGGCCAAGAGAGCGGCCTCCCGGGGGGAAAGACTGGCGGCTGGCTTGCCGAAGGCATAGGCGCTGGCCGCCTCGGCCCCAAACTGGCCCTGCGGTCCCAGTTCGGCGATGTTGAGGTATATCTCCAGGATTCGTGCCTTGGGCAGGACGAGATCGATCCACAGCGCCAGCGGGAATTCCAGCGCCTTGCGGACGAAGTCCCGCCCCTGCCAGAGGAACAGGTTTTTCGCCACTTGCTGGGTGATGGTGGAAGCGCCCCGGAACGGGGTGCCGTCCTCCTTGGCATCGTCGATCGCCTCACGCAACGCGCCCCAGTCGATGCCGTGATGCTTGCAGAAATGAGCGTCCTCGGCCGCCACCACCGAGCGTGGCAGCGAGGGCGACATCGCCGCCAGATCGATCCATTCCCGCTGCATCGGCGCACCCCGAAGCAAGCGCCAGACCATCAGCGTCGAAACGGGATGGCCGGCACGGTAGAACGGCGCGACGACATAGGGCGCGAGAATCGCGACCGCGAGCACCAGGAGAAGGGTTTTGACGACGCGCAAATCAACCTTTCCGGCGCAGAACGAAACGCGGCCACGGACCCGGCATTAAGTCTGTGATAATTCGGGCCTTTTCCAGCACTTTTTAGGCCTTCCAAACGATTGACTGAGGCGGGCGCATAAAGGATTGTCCCGCCGAATTTTGTTCTGGAGCCCTTCTTGATGACCGGCACGTCCCCGTCCGATTTCGCCAAACGTCTGGACAAGACCGCTGATGACACCGAGGCCCTGCTCGGGCGCCTGCTGTCGGACGACATCCTGCCCGATGAGATCGCCCGGCCCAAGCGACTGATGGACGCAATGCGCTATTCGAGCCTCAACGGCGGCAAGCGCCTGCGGCCGTTCCTGGTGGTCGAGAGCGCGGCCGTGTTCGGCGTGCCGCGCGAAGCCGCGCTGCTCGCGGGTGCGGCGCTCGAATGCATCCACTGCTATTCGCTGATCCACGACGATCTGCCCGCGATGGACAATTCGGACCTGCGCCGCGGCCGCCCAACCCTGCACAAGAAGACCGATGACGCGACCGCGATCCTCGCCGGCGACGGCTTGCTGACGCTCGCTTTCGACATCGTCACCCGCGACGAGATTCATCGCGACGCCAATGTGCGGCTGTTGCTGACGCGCGCGCTGGCACGCTGCGCCGGCATTGGCGGCATGGTCGGCGGCCAGATCCTCGATCTCGCCGGCGAAGGCCGCTTTGGCGGCAACGAACCGATCGACGTCGCACGCATTCAGCAGATGAAGACCGGCGCGCTGCTGCGCTACGGCTGCATCGCCGGCGCGATCCTCGGCCAGGCCTCGCAAAAGGAATATCAGGCGCTCGACGATTACGGCCGCGCGCTCGGCGAAGCCTTCCAGATCGCCGACGACCTGCTCGACGTCGAAGGCGATGCCGCCGCGCTCGGCAAGCCTGCCGGCGCCGATGCAGCGCTCGGCAAGACCACCTTCGTCACCCAGCTCGGAATTGAAGGCGCCAAGCAGCGCGTCCGCGACCTGCTCGCGCGAGCCGACAGCGCCGTGTCGATCTTCGGCGAACGGGCCGCCGTGCTGCAAGCGGCTGCGCGGTTCGTCGCCGAACGCAAGAACTAGCCGGGCGATGACGGGCGGCACCAAAGAGGATCCCGCCCTCACCCGCTTTCGCAAGATGTCGCGGCCGATGCGGCTGATTTATGCGCGGCCGCGGACGTTCATCTCCCTTGGTGTCGGTATCCTCGTCTGCCTGCTTTTGCCGGGCTCACCCCGGCTGACGACGCGGCTTGTGCTCGGCTGGGATGCGCTGATCGCGGTCTATCTCGTGTTGGTCTATGCGATGATGCTGTGCAACGACCACCAGCACATCCGCCGCGCCGCTGCGATGCAGGACGACGGCCGCTTCGTGATCCTGCTGGTGACGGCGACCGGCGCGTTCGCCAGCATCGCCGCTATTGTGGCCGAACTCGGCGCCCACCGCGGCGCCGCGGAGCTGACCATCGCGATCACCACCATCGCGCTGTCCTGGGCCGCGGTGCACACGACTTTCGCGCTGCATTACGCGCATGATTATTATCGTCACCCAACGCCAGGTGGCCTTGAGTTTCCCAGTCGCGACAAGGAAGACCACGCCGATTATTGGGACTTCGTCTATTTCTCGTTCGTGATCGGCATGACCGCGCAGGTCTCCGACGTCGGCATATCCGACAAGACCATCCGCCGCACCGCCACCGCGCACGGCATCATCTCATTCATCTACAACACGGCCTTGCTGGCGCTGACGGTCAACATTGCGGCGAGCGCGATCTCGGCTTGAACTCACTCCCGCAATCCTAGTTACAGACCTCGGCATTGGCATCGTTGCCGGGGCCGCCGCCGCCGCGATATTCGAGATGGCAGCCGCGGTTGACCGCACGACAGCCGCTGTTATTGCAGAACAGCTGTCCGCCACTCGAGCGGCGGCTGGTACCAGCGGCAGCAGCGATGCCCGCAGCACCACCAAAGCCGCCCGCCGCTCCGGCAGCCTCACCGCCGGCTTGACGACGCTGCCGTGCGGGACGCTCGTCGCCATCATCACGCTTTGCGGTCGCAGGCTTGGCGGTCGCAGGCTTGGCTGACTTCGCGGCACGCTGCTTCTCGCATTCGTTGTCGTCGTTGATCGCAAAGCCATCACGGCAGACGATCTTGGTGCACTTGTCGCCGTCGGCCTTGAAGCCGTGCTCGCAAACCAGCGGACAGACGCGCGACTGTTTCGACTTGACCGTGTCGAGCGCATCGGTGCTCGCCACCTTCACGTCGAGCTTGGTGCCGGCGTAACGGTTGAACTGCGACAACGAGCGCTGCGCGGACGTGGTCCAGTTGCCGTCGGCGGCGCCGGAGAAGCAGCCGACGCGGCCGAGCTCGGTCTGCACCGAGCGGCTGAGATCGGCCGGAGCGGTGGCCGGCGTCAGCGACGCGACGTTGGTACCGGCGGGGCTCGCCGTGCTGGCTGGCGCTGCACTCGGGGCCGCGGCGGCGAGATTGACGCGCTGCTGCTCGGCTGCGGCCGCCTGCTGCTGCGCCTGCTCCTTGGCCTTTTGCGCCGCAAGCTGTACCTGCTCGGCGGCCTTCGCATCGGCGGCTGCCTTGGCCTGCGTATCCTTCTGCGCGCCAAGTGCGGCAAGACGATCGCGCTCGGCCTCGGCCTGTTTGGCCTTCTCGGTGGCCGCCGCATGAGCCTGCTCGGCGCCGATTTTTTCGAGCTGAAGTTTGGCGAGGCTCGCATAGAAGCCGTCGGAATGCTGGGCCAGGAACGCCTCCCATGCCGGCCTGTTGCCGACCTGGAGCGCGAGCTCGTAATCGCGGCGGATGTCGGCCTGAGGATTCGCCGTGGCCGCGGCAGCTGCGGCGGTCACCTTCACCGGCACCAGCGGCACGTCTTCGCCGCCGAGCGAGCCATAGACGAACGGCTCCTGCTTGTTACCCGTCGACTTGAGCACGTCGTCGCGCACGAAGCCGAAGGCGCGGCGGACGTCGAGGCCGGGCGTCGTCAGATGCTTCGACAGCGCCACGGTAAAGGGGCTATTCGCACCATCGCCATCCTGCGCGGTGAAGCCGGCCTTGGCCGAATAGGCGATCAGCGTGTTGGAGCTGGTCGGCTCGACCTGGGCGAGACCGCGGCCGATACCGCGCGAGGCAACCGTGCGCTTCATGGTCTTGCCGAACGGATTGTCCCGGCAGGCATCCAGGATCACTAGGCGAAGCTGCTTGGCCGGTTCGACCGCGACCAGGACGCGGTCGAGGGAGAGCGCCTCGTCAAAAACGTCGGTGTCACGCTCCAGCTTGGCGTCGACAGGGATCAGATAGTTCGAGCCTTCGACCTCGATGCCGTGGCCGGCATAGTAGACCACGGCGATATCGGCATCGCGGGTCCCGTCGGCGAATTCGCGCAGCACACGCCGGGTTTCCTGCGCCGTCAGGTCGTGCCGGGAATCGACGATGTCGAACCCGGCCTCCTTCAGCGTCCTGGCCATCACCGAACCGTCATTGACGGGATTCGTAAGCGACGCCGCGTGCTGGTAGGCGGAGTTGGCGATCACCAGCGCGACGCGCTTCCCGGCGAAAGCGGGCCCGGCGCCGAATAGCAGCGCGACCGCAAGGAGAAGGGGGCAAAGTCTGAGCAACTTGCGCATGACACGACTTCCGGGTTCAGGGCATTTCAAGCCCCTTTGAGACGGCTTTATTAGCAGGGTCCGCCGCGGGCGCTTGTGACGGAGGTCACGAAGCTGGCGCCGGCGGCAGGCCGAAAGGCCCCTTTTGTTTGTCGCGCCAGTCCGGGCGCGGTTCGCCGAGAAACAGTCCCACAGCAGGTTCCCTCAGGCATCCCCGATGTGGCTCCGATATTGAGGCAGATGGTCCGTAATCTCGTGCCAGGGCGCCTTCGAGCCCACGAAAATGTGGGCGCTCGGTCGGATCGAGGGGGCATCGACCAGGGTTCCCATGGCGACATGGACCCATTTTCCGTCGCGCACCCGGGAATAAAGCAGCGAGCCACAGCGGGCGCAGTGGGCGTCATGGGTGGTGTCGTCACCGTAGATGGTGCGCTGGTCCTCGCCGCTGAGGATGCGGAGCTTGCTCTGCTCGATGCCGGCGAACGGCTTGAAGGCGGCGCCGGTGGTGCGGCGGCAGTTCGAGCAGTGGCAATTCATCGCATAGGAGAACGCGTCCGCCACCTCGTAGCGCACGGCGCGGCAGTAGCATTCGCCGATCAGGAAGGAAGCGTTCGTATTCTCTGATCCGGTCATCACAGTGTCCTTGCGCAAATGGCACGCCCTCCCATAGCGCATTTTGACGTGTACGACTAAGTTCACCCTAAGCCATCATTCAAAGGGATGACCCATGAGCCAGAACCGTTCGAGCGTCGAAGCCGTCGTGCAATCCTATTTCGACGGACTTTACGAGGGCGATGCCGAAAAACTCGGCGCCATCTTCCACCCCTCCGCCGATTTGCGCTGGGTCGAGAAGGGTGAACTGCAGGTGCTGACCGTGCCGGACTGGCTCGACCGCGTGCGCAAGCGTCCCTCCGGCAAGGCCGAAGGCAAGCCGCGCGAGGATTTCATCGTCACCATCGACCGTTCCGACGACAAGACCGCCTTCATCAAGGTCCGGTGCCAACTGCCGCCGCGTTTTTTCACCGACTATCTCGTGGCGATGAAGCTCGCCGATGGCTGGCAGATCGTGTCGAAGTCTTATCGGTACGACCTGCGGGAGTGAGGGGGGCCTAATCTTCCGCTGCCCGAAATCGGGCGCACTCGTCCCACATCCTCCGTCATTGCGAGCGCAGCGAAGCAATCCAGAGTCTTTCCGCGGAGGCAGATTGGATTGCTTCGCTGCGCTCGCAACGACGATGCGGATGGACTGCATGCCGCATCTCCCCCCGCCCCAGTCTCGCTCAAGGTCCCCCATGCTTCTCGACCGCCGTTCGCTGCTCGCCTCGCTGTGCTGGATTGCTGCCTCCCCTGCGCTCGCCGCGGACGCGCAGCCTGAGCTCGAAACCTATGAGCGCGAGAGCGGCGGCCGGATCGGGGTCTATGCCGAGAACCTCGCGACCGGCGCAAAGCTCGCGTGGCGCGCCGACGAACGGTTCGTCATGTGTTCGACATTCAAGGCTTCGCTCGCGGCTTGCGTACTGGCCCGGGTCGATCGAGGCGAAGATCAGCTTGCGGCCATGATTCCGTACGGCAACGCCGACCTGCTGGAGTACGCACCGGTCGCCAAGCAAAACATTGCCGCCGGCGCGATGTCGGTCACCGAGATGTGCAAGGCGATCGTCGAGCTCAGCGACAACACCTGCGCCAATTTGCTGTTGGCGC
This sequence comes from Bradyrhizobium sp. F1.13.3, assembly GCF_040548265.1. Classification (NCBI taxonomy): domain Bacteria; kingdom Pseudomonadati; phylum Pseudomonadota; class Alphaproteobacteria; order Hyphomicrobiales; family Nitrobacteraceae; genus Bradyrhizobium; species Bradyrhizobium sp. F1.13.3. The sequence goes on from NZ_JBEPRI010000002.1 coordinate 491,968, forward strand.
GGATCGGCGGTCCCGCCGCACTCACCGCCTTCTGGCGGTCGCTCGGCGACACCACCTCGCGGCTCGACCACAACGAGCCCGAGCTCAACCGCTCACCGCCCGGCGATCCCCGCGACACCACCACGCCGGCGGCGATGGCCGGCAATCTGCGCCGGCTGGTGACGGGCGAGGCGCTGTCGACCACCTCGCGCGCGCAGCTCACGGAGTGGCTGGTGGGTTGCAAGACCGGCGCGAACCGGCTGCGTGGCGGGCTGCCCGCAAGCTGGAAGATCGGCGACAAGACCGGCAACAACGGCAAGGACGCCTCCGGCGACATCGCGGTGGCCTGGCCCAAGCCCGACACGAAGCCCAATGCGCCGATCCTGATCGCGGCCTACACCCAGGGCGGCACGCCGAGTGCGGCGCAGATCGAAACCGCGTTCGCACGCATCGGCCGCATGGTGGCCGAGCGGCTCGGCGTAAGCCGCACACATTGACCGCTTCCGGGTGAAGACAGATCATCATGGAAGCGAAATTTCAGACCTTTCTCATCCTGCTCGCCGTGCTGGCAGGCACCGCGCTTGTCGCCCGCCGCTTCAACATCGCGCCTGCCATTCTGCTGATGCTCTCCGGCGTCGGCCTCGCCTTCGTGCCGGGCATGCCGCCGGTCGAACTGCCGCCGGAACTGGTGCTGCTGATGGTGCTGCCGCCGCTGATCTACTCGGCCAGCGTCGCGATGAGCTGGCGCGAATTCAAAAAGAATCTTCGCCCCATTGTGATGCTCGCGGTCGGCGCGGTGATCTTCACCGCGGCGTTGGTCGCAACCGCCACGCATTATTTCATCGGCCTGCCCTGGACGATCGGCTTCCTGCTCGGCGCCATCGTCGCGCCGCCCGACGTGGTGGCGCCGCTCGCGATCGCGCGCCGGCTGCATTTGCCGCGCAGGCTGATGGTCATTCTCGAAGGCGAAGGGCTCGCGAATGATGCCACAGCGCTGATCCTCTATCGGTTCGCGCTCGCCGCAATCATGGTCGGGCATTTCTCGCTGCCTCTGGCGGGCGGCGAGTTCTTGCTCATCGTCGCCGGCGAGATCGCCTTCGGCATCGGGGTCGGCTGGCTCTCCCTGCGGTTCCGCAAATGGTCGGGGGATCCGCAGGTCGAGCTGACACTTTCGCTGATCACGCCCTACGTGTCCTATTGGCTGCCCGAGCATCTCGGCGGCTCCGGCGTGATCGCGACCGTCGCCTGTGGCCTCTATGTGAGCTGGAACGGCCCGCTGCTGATCTCGGCATCGACGCGCCTGCAAGGCATCTTCTTCTGGGACCTCGTGATCTACCTGATCGAGGGCCTGCTGTTCCTGCTCACGGGATTCCAGATGCGCGCGCTCTACGAGAAGTCGAAGGCGTTTCCGCTCGACGACATCATGATTGCGACCGCCGTGGTGCTGGCGGTCGTTGTGATCGCGCGCTTCGCCTGGCTTTATCCCGCGACCTATCTGCCACGAATGCTCAGCAAGTCGCTGCGCGCGCGCGATCCGTCACCACCATGGCAATGGCCGTTCGTGCTTGCGTTCACCGGCGTGCGCGGCGCGGTGTCGCTGGCGGCAGCGCTGGCGCTCCCGTTCACGCTGCCCGGCGGCGAGGCCTTTCCGTTTCGCGACCTGATCCTGTTCGTCGCCTTCGGCGTCATCTTCATCACTCTGATCGGCGTCGGCCTCACGCTGCCTCCGGTGGTGCGTTGGCTCGGCGTCGCGGAAGCCGGTCGCAGCGAGCATGCCGCCGAGCACGAGTCCGAGATCGCAGCACGGCGCCAGGCCCTCGATGCCGCCCTGAAGTCGCTCGACGCGCTGACCGAGGAGAAGGACGTATCGGACGAGGTGATGCGGCTCCTGCGCGCCCGCCACGAGATCCGGGTCAACCAGCTTCCCGATTCGCTCGATCCCACCCACCACGACGTCTCCGCCGCTGGCACCGCCTTGACCCGCGATCTGATCGCCGCCGAGCGCAAATTCATCCACGAGCTGCTGCGCGACGGCCAGATCACCGACGAGACGCGCCGGCGGATCGAGCGGGATCTGGATCTGGAGGAGGCGAGTTTGGCGAACCGCGAGTATCGGGGCGGGCCGCTGTAGATTCCCGTCATTGCTGGCGGCGCAAACTACCGCCTCTCGCAAAATTCCTTCATCGCCACCGCCACGGCGCGCGCGATGATCTCCTGACGCTCCGGGGAGTTCATCGCCATCTCTTCGTCGCGGTTGATGATGGAGCCCGCTTCGAGCAGCACTGCGGCGCTACGCGTTTGCGAGAGCACGACGAGCCCGTCATAGCGGTAGACGCCGACATCCTTGTCGAGCAATTGGCGCCGGTAGCGGCCCATCACCGGCAGAGCATATTGGCCGGCATAATGCAGGTCCCGATCCTTCAGCTGCCGGCCGATCATCCGGGCCAGCATCAGGCTCGCAGCGTAGTGCGGATTCCGCTGCGACACGAACAGAGAGTGGCCCGAAAAGCGGTCGCTGAAATAGCTGTTCGCGCCGTCGAACTCCCAGGTCTCGATCAGCTTGTCCGGCACCGAATCGTGATGAATCGACAGGAAGAGATCGGCCCGGGCGTCATTCGCGGTACCGACGCGTTTGAGCAGGCTCGACCGCGCCTTGCCGTCCGTGACGAGCAGGCGGGCCGCGGCAAAGCCTTCGGCCTTGAGCCTCGCCGTGATCAGACTTGCAAGCCGGAAGTTGAAGCCGAACTCCGTGTCGTTGCGTGCGCTCAACGCGCCGTAGGAGTCCGGAGTGTGCCCGACATCCACGACGATCCGAAATTTCGGCATCTCACATTTGACCGGCGCGTGCGGCGGCTTGGGTTTCACGAGTTTCCGCGCGATAGCAGCATGACCCGTGCCTGCAGGCGCCAGCGACCATAGCAAGATCGACGCGACCAGCGTCGAGACGAGACTTGCGACGATGCTGCGCGGCTGCCCCAAGCGCTACTCCGCTGCCGCGATTCGCGGCCGACCGACAAAGCCTGTGACGTCGCCGAAACGCTCCAGCATCACCGCGGAAAGGTCCTTGGTCTTGCTGGTGACGCAGGCGCCCGAGCGCACGGCGTAGCGATCCTGATGCGCGGCCTGCGGCGGCGGCTCGCCCTGCTGAAGCCCTCGTGCCAGCTCCATCACGACTTTCCGGAAATGCATGATGCCGAGATCGGTCGGACCGAGATGCTCGCGGGTGCGGTCGGCAATCGGGCCCTGGCTGTCCTGCACGGCCGCATCCTGCTCGGAGACGCCCTTGATGCCGGTGTAGCTCCTGGTCTTCTGGAGCTTGCGGTCGATCAGATAGTCGTTGCCCTTGTGGCGCAGCGGCACGTAATCGTCGCCGACCTCCGCGATCACGCCGTTGCCGCGGTCAAAGGCGTCGCGCTCGGCTTGCGTCAGCGGCCGCTCTGGATTCCAGGCATAAGTGTAGATCCAGCATTTGGTATCGGTGACGGGCACGAATGTCTGGCCAAAGATGTTCTCACCCGGCATCGCGCTCGGGGCATAGGCGTGGAACGGCATCAGGAACTGTGCGATGCGCCAGTAGATGTTGTCGCCCCCGGTGAGCCGCCCACCGGCGATGGTGAGGCCCGCCGCGTGTGGCGCGATCTTGATCACAGGGCGCGGATCCTCCGCGATCCAGCGCATGTGATCGCTCGACATCCGCGCGATCGGATTCACGAAATGCTTCTTGATGTCCAGAATCTCGTCCTCCTCCTTGTCGAAGGAGAGATGGGCGAAGGTGAAATGCGCGGTATCGATCGAGCCTTCCAGCGCCTGCACCCAGTTGCAGTCCTGCCATTTCTTGCTGACATAGCGGTGCGAGGCCGGCAGCAGTGCCATTTCGAGATCGGGCAGCTCGGGCATCGCGTCAGCCGGGCCCATATAGGCCCAGATCATCTCGCCCCATTCGCGCGCCGGATAGGATTTGATCCGGATCAGGTCTTTGGCGTTGAGGTCGGGATAGGAGGTCGGCATGTCGACGCAGCGGCCGTCGGTGTCGAACTTCCAGCCGTGATAGACGCAGCGGATGCCGCATTCCTCATTGCGCCCGAGCCAGAGATTGGCGCCGCGATGCGGGCAGTATTGATCGATGAGTCCGACGACGCCGCGCGTATCGCGGAAGGCGAGCAGCTCCTCGCCGAGAACGATGATCTTCTTCGGCTCGCCGTTGGGCTCGGGGAGTTCTTCGGAAAGAAGCACGGGAATCCAGAACCGGCGCAACAATTCGCCCATGCCCGTTCCGGGGCCGGACTCGGTCAGGAATTTGTTGTCCTCGGCGCGGAGCATGGCGGATCCTCCCGACGGTCTTTGTTTTCGGCAAGATTGGCGCGGACGCGGGAGGACGTCAACGCGGAACGCGGTGCGCAGGCGGCTTAAACCGGCCGCTCCCCCTTCACCGTCACGCGCGTGCCGGAGCGCGTGTGCGGCCAGTAGTCCCACATCGCGCGGTGCTGGGTGCAGCGGTTGTCCCAGAACGCGATGGCATTCTCGGTCCAGCGGAAGCGGCACTGGAACAGCGGGTTCTCCGCGTGCTGGTAGAGATAGGCGAGCATCGCGTCGCTCTCGTCGCGCGGGATGCCGTTGATGTGGCGGGTGAAGCCGCGGTTGACGTAGAGCGCCTTCCTGCCGGTGACCGGATGCGTGCGCACCACGGGATGCTCGGCACTCGGATAGGACGGACGGTCGGCGACGCCGTAATTGGCGTAGAGCCCGCGATAGATCGGCTCGCCGTCATGCAGCGCAGTCAGGCCGTCGAGATAGGCCTTCATGCGATCCGACAGCGCCTCGTAGGCCGCGTACATGTTGGCGAACAGCGTGTCGCCGCCGCGCGGCGGGCACTGCGTGATGTAGAGGATCGAACCCATCGGCGGCTCGAGATCGCAGGACACGTCGGAATGCCAACCCTCGCCGTTGGCGCGCGGCGAGTTCGCATCCGCATAGATCTTCATCAGCGCCGGGTCTTCATCCTCGTGCGGCGCGGCGGGATGAAAATGCAGTTCACCGAACTTGCGGCCGAAGGCGAGATGCTGTTGTGGCGTGATGTGCTGGTCGCGGAAGAAGATGACGAGGTTTTCGGCAAGCGCGCGGTGGACCTCGTCCATCTGCCGGTTGGACCGCGCATCGTCCGAGACGAGCTTGCCGATGTCGGCGCCGGAGATTTCCGCGCCGATGATCGGGGTGAGCTTTTCGACCGCGATGGTTTCATACGGCGCCCCGTCATCCGCCGTATGCCGATAGCGCGGGCCCTGTTTGCCGGCGAGTGAGCTCATGGCGTGTCTCCCGATCGCTCTTGATTGGGGGCATGGTAGCGCGCGGTTGGGGATGTGCAATCTGCATCGCAAACACTGCTCGTCGTCCCGGACAAGCGAAGCGCAGATCCGGGACCCATAACCACAGGAGCTGGTTTGCGAAAACCCGGAGTGACAGCTCGTTCTAACCACCAATCCTGTGGTTATGGGTCCCGGCCTCCGCCGGGACGACAGCTCAGTACGAGGCGCGAGCGAAGTAAGCCTACTCCGCCGCGGTCACCGGCACCTTGGCGCCCTGGCCGTAGCGCTGCTCGATGTACTCGATCACGAGCGCCTTGAAGTCGGCGGAGATGGTCGGGCCGCGCAGGGTGCGGAACTTCTTGCCGTCGACGAACACCGGGGCAGCCGGCGCCTCGCCCGTACCCGGCAGCGAGATGCCGATATTGGCGTGCTTGGATTCGCCGGGGCCGTTGACGATGCAGCCCATCACCGCGACGTTGAGCTCTTCCACGCCGGGATATTTCGTCTTCCACGTCGGCATCTCGTCGCGGATGAAACCCTGGATCGAGCTGGCCAGCTCCTGGAATGTGGTCGAAGTCGTGCGGCCACAGCCGGGGCACGCCGCAACCAGCGGCACGAAGGTGCGGAAGCCCATCGTCTGCAAGAGCTCCTGACCGACCTGCACCTCGCGGGTGCGGTCGCCGCCGGGCTCCGGCGTCAGCGAGATCCGGATGGTGTCGCCGATGCCCTGCTGCAACAGGATGCCAAGCGCGGCCGAGGACGCCACGATGCCCTTGGTGCCCATGCCGGCCTCGGTCAGGCCGAGATGGATCGCGTAGTCGGAACGGCTGGCGAGAACCTCGTAGACCGCGATCAGATCCTGCACCGCCGAGACCTTGGCCGACAGGATGATGCGGTTCTTGGGCATGCCGAGCTCTTCGGCGCGCGCCGCCGAGAGCAGCGCCGACTGCACCATGGCTTCGCGCATCACCGCGCGCGCATCGCGCGGATTGGCCGAGGCGGTGTTCTCATCCATCAGCCTGGTCAGCAGCTCCTGGTCGAGCGAACCCCAATTGGCGCCGATGCGCACCGGCTTGTTGTTCTTGTTGGCGATCTCGATGATGTCGCCGAACTGAGTGTCGCGCTTGTCCTTGAAGCCGACATTGCCGGGATTGATGCGATATTTGGCGAGCGCCTCGGCGCAGGCCGGATAGGCCGCGAGCAGTTTGTGGCCGATATAGTGAAAGTCGCCGATCAGCGGCGTGGTGATGCCGCGTTTGAGCAGGCCGTCGCGGATGTGCGGGACGGCGGCGGCGGCCTCCTCACGGTCCACGGTGATGCGGACCATTTCGGAGCCGGCGCGGGCGAGCGCTGCGACCTGGGCGATGGTGCCGTCGATATCGGCGGTGTCGGTGTTGGTCATCGACTGCACGACGATCGGCGCACCGCCGCCGACGGCGACGTCGCCGACCTTGACCTGGGTGGTCTTGTGCCGGGGCGCGGGGCCCGCAATGTCGGAATCGATGGTGTTTTCGAGCTTGTTCATGGCGTCCAAATATCAGGTTTTGGTGACGTTCAGCAATGCATCGCGCGGCGCCGCAGCGGATTGACTGGGACGGTTAACCAGAAAAAGCCCAGCAATGACAAGGACGGCGGCAGCCCCGAATGTCAGGTTCAGCGTGTCGTGCATGATGAAATAGCTACCCACCACGCCAAACAAAGGGGTGATGAAGGTAAAAGCCGACAATTTGCTGGCCGAATAGGTCTTCACCAGTGCGAACCAAAGCGTGAACGTGGTTCCCACGACCCAGATCGCCTGGAAGGCCATCAGGCCCAGCGACAGCGGCGACGGGGTGTGGGGGATGGTCTCCCCGAACAGCCAGGCGGCCAGCCCGAGGATCGGGATCGACGTCGCGACCTGATAGCCCAGCGCCTTCTCGGGCGCGGCGAACCGCAGCCGGGTGCCCTTGGCAACCAGCGTGGTCGCCGCCCACAGCGCGGCGCCGCCGACGATCATGAGGTCGCCGAGCAGAACATGCGAATCGACATTGGGCTGCGGCACCCCGATCGCGAGTGCGACGCCGGCAAAGCTGATGGCGAGCCCCAGCCATTGCGTCCCGCCAAGTCGCTCGCCAAGCACCTGGTAGGAGCCGAGCGCGACGAAGAACGGCGCGGTGTAGAGGAACACGACCGCCCGCGACGCCGGTGTGAAGCGCAGGCCCTGGAAGATCAGCACGAACTCGATGCCGAACATCAGTCCGGCGATCACGCCCGGCTTCCAGGTGCCATCGCGTTCGAAGAATTTAACGCCGCGCAAGCTGCCGATGATGAACAGCACCGGCAGCGCGCCCATCGAGCGGAACGTGGCCTGAAGCATCGGCGGAATGTCCGGCAGCACCAGCTTCACCGCGATCTGGTTGAACCCCCAGGTCAGGCACAGCATGAGCATCAGGGCAATGGCGCCGGCACTAAGGGGACGACCGGCGGACGGTATGGCTTGAGGTGAGGACATTTCTTCCTGAAAAACCGGCTTTGCGCCGTTGTTGCTCTATGCAGCTTTCTGACAATGCGCACAAACGCCCGTGATTTCCACCACGGACAATTTGGGAGCGAAGCCTGAGCTGCGCGCGGCGGCGTTGAGGTCCTTGGCGAAGGACGCCGACGGAATCTCACCGACCAAGCCACAGCGCTCGCAGATCAGGAACGTCACCGCCGAGGTCGCATCGTGGTCGTGAGCGGCGCAGGCGAGATACGCGTTGCGGCTTTCGATGCGGTGCACAAGGCCGTTGGCCATCAGAAAATCGAGAGCACGATACACCGTAATCGGCGCCGGCCGCGGCATCGATTTCGCCAGCTCGTCGATCACCTCATAGGCGCCGAGCGGGCGGTGGCTCGAGAGCAGCGCCCCCAATACATGGCGGCGTATCGGCGTGAATTTCTGCGCGCGCTCTCCGCAGACGGCCTCGGCATGCGCCAGCGCATCCGCGGTGCAGCGGCCGTGATCGTGGTCGGGTGCGGGAAATGCAGGTTTTGCGAGCGTCATGCGACCGGCGTTCTAGCATTTCGAAAGGGGAACCCAAAGCAGGACCGGCGATGCGGCGATCAGCCATGCTCTTGCTGCGGGACAGTATCCCGCAAACCCGCCATGAAATAATCATAAGCTTGCTTATTATATTCCAAGCTTATTGGAGACCAAGCTCATGAGCCCAGGCCCCGTGGACCAGAATTTCCTGTTTACGCTCGCCGAGCTCTATCGCCTGCTCCGGGTCTATGCCGACAAGGAAGCCTCGCGCTTCGGCATCACCCGCGCACAATGGGCGGTGCTCGCCAAGGTCGAGCGCAGCGAAGGCATGAAGCAGTCGGAACTCGCCGAGCTTCTCGAAGTGCAGCCGATCACGCTGACGCGCCTGATCGACAAACTCTGTGACAGCGACTGGATCGAGCGACGCAACGATCCTTCGGATCGCCGCGTCAAGCGGCTGTACCTGAAGAAGGCCGGGCGGCAGTTGCTCGGGCGGATGAGCGGGCTGAAGTCCGAGCTCACGGCCAACGCGCTCGACGGCATCACTCCGGCGGACGCCCACCGGCTCCTCACCCAACTCGAAACAATCAAGGAAAACGTGCGTACCGCGATCCAGACCAGCGGAGCGGAGCAAGCGCGTAAGGAGCAGCGCTATGGCTGATCAGGTTCTCAAATTCCAGCCCGAGCAGAAAATCGACGGCGGCAAGCCCACCAAGAAAGCCGGCACCAATCCGCGCCGTCGCCTGTTGGCGGGCCTGCGCCGCTATCGCCGCGTGCTGCTCCTGGTCGTGCTCCCGGTCGTCGTCGCGGTCGCCGGCTTCACTTTCTATCTCAATGGCGGCCGCTATGTCGGCACCGACGATGCTTATGTGGGCGCGCAGAAGGTGCTGGTGACGCCCGATATCTCCGGCAAAATCCAGAAGGTCGTCGTCAAGGAAGGCCAGATCGTCAAGCACGGCGACGAGCTGTTCGAGATCGACCCCGCTCCGTTTCGTCATGCGTTGGAAGAAGCCAAAGCGCAACTCGCCCAAGCCCGCATCACCTATGACAATCTCGTTGCCAACATCAAGATCTACGGCGACATGCTCAATCTCGCCCAGCAGGGCATGGACCTGAAACAGCGCGACGTCGAGCGCAAGCAGTCGCTGGTGAAGAACAGTTACGGCTCGCAGCTCGATCTCGACAACGCCTCGAACGCACTGGTTACCGCCGGCGCGCAGGCGCAATACATCAAGCAGCAACTCTCCAATGCCAGGACGCAATTGCTCGGCAATCCCGAGTTGCCGCTGGAGCAATTCCCCGCCTACGCGCAGGCGAAAGCCAAGCTGGACGATGCCCAGCGCAACCTCGACCACACCGTGCTCCGCGCGCCGATGGATGGCGTGGCAACACAGGTGGAGCAGATCCAGCTCGGCCGCTACGTCGCCGCCGGCACGCCGGTGTTCTCCATCATCGACGTCGCCCATCCCTGGGTCGACGCCAATCCGAAGGAGAGCGACCTCACCTACGTCACCGAAGGACAGCCGGTCACGCTCGAGGTCGACGCGTTCCCGAACCATGTCTTCAAGGGCAAGATCGGCTCGCTCTCGCCCGGCACCGGCGCGCAATTCGCGATCCTGCCGCCGCAGAACGCCAGCGGCAATTTCGTCAAGGTGGTGCAGCGCGTGCCGATCCGCATCTATTTCGATGAGACCGACAAATACGTGCGCAAGCTGAAGGCCGGCATGAGCGTCTACGCCACCATCGACACCGGCCACAAGCGCTCGCTCGCCGGCCTGCTCGGCCTGTCGGCGACCGCGAGCCAAGACAAAGATTCGCACAAAGACTGAGACAAGGACTGATCCGATGTCCGGCCCCAATGCCCATTTGATGGTTCCCGGCCTGCGCCGGAACATGGTGACGATCTGCGCCATGACGGCAACCATCATGCAGGCGCTGGACACCACCATCGCCAACGTCGCCCTGCCCTACATGCAGGGCACGCTGTCGGCTTCACAGGACCAGATCAACTGGGTGCTGACCTCCTACATCGTCGCCGCCGCGATCATGACGGCCCCGGTAGGCTGGATCGCCAACCGCTTCGGCCGCAAGCGCATCTTCATCATCTGCTCGGCCGGCTTCACCATGGCGTCGGTGCTGTGCGGGCTTGCGCAGGACATCAACCAGATGGTGCTGTTCCGCCTGCTGCAGGGCGTGTTCGGCGCGGCCTTGGTGCCGTTGTCGCAATCGGTGATGCTCGACTATTACACGCTGCAGGAACGCGCCAAGGCGATGTCGATCTGGGGCATGGGGGTGATGATGGGGCCGATCATGGGTCCATCGCTCGGCGCCTGGCTGACCGAGACCTATTCCTGGCACTGGGTGTTCTTCGTCAATTTGCCGTTCGGCGCCATCACCGTGATCGGGCTGATCATCTTCATGGACGAGACCCGGAAGGATCTCAGCCTCAAGTTCGACTGGTTCGGCTTCGCTGCGCTGGCGGTCGCGATCGGCTCGCTTCAGCTCGCGCTCGACCGCGGCGAGCAATTGGGCTGGCTCGAATCGGGTGAGATCCTTGCGGAGTTCATCGTCTCGGCCGTCGCCTTCTACTTCTTCATCGCGCATTCCTTCACGACCTCGACGCCGTTCATCCGCTTCGCGCTCTTCAGGGATCGCAACTTCGTCACCGGCTGCATGTTCATGGTCGTGATGGGGCTCGTGCTGTTCTCGACCATGGCGCTGGCCTCGCCCTATATGCAGAACGTGATCGGCTATCCCATCATCACCGCAGGCCTGCTGCTGGCGAGCCGCGGCTTCGGCACCTTCTTCGCCATGATGCTGGTCGGCCGCATGATGCGTTACATCGAGGCGCGCACGCTGATCATCACAGGCCTGACGCTGACCGCGGCCTCGCTGTTCCAGATGACCGGCTGGACCGATTTGACCCAGGTGCCGGAGATCGTGACCGTCAGCGTCATCCAGGGCTTCGGCTTCGGCCTGGTTTTCGTGCCGCTATCGACGGTGGCGTTTCTGACCTTGTCGAATGAGCTGCGCACCGACGGCACCGCGATGCTGACCTTGATGCGCAACGTCGCGAGCTCGGTGGGCATTTCGGTCGTCATCGCCCAGCTGACACAGGGCACGCGACGGACCTACGCGATCCTGTCCGAGCACATCAACCCGTTCAATCATGCGCTCCAGATGCCCAGCGTCAGCGGCATGATCAATCTCTCCACCGACGCCGGCCGCGCCATGGCCGATCGCATGGTCAGCGTGCAGGCGCAGATCATCGCCTTCGCGCACGACTACGAGCTGGTGATGTTCTTCATCCTCTGCACCATCCCGCTCGCCTTGCTGATCGGCTCGACCAAGGCCACCCTGCGCAAGCAGGCGGCCGGGCCGGAACATGCGGTGATGGAGTAGAGCGCGTCACAACTTCCGCCGTCGTCCCGGCGAAGACCGGGACGACACCGATGGTGTTGCGCGTCCCTACCCCAACAACTCCTCGCAGCCCAAATCCTCGACCGCCATCATCACGCGTTCCAGATTATTCCACCAGATCACCGGCGGGATGTTGATGCTCCATTGCCGGACCGGTTTGGTGATGTGCCAGAGCACCGACCAGCGATAGTCCCGATCGAGCGCGCCGCGCGTATAGCCGCTGACGCCGTGCGCGATCAGCGTGTCGTGGTAATGGTTGAGCAGAAGGCGTTCGAACGCCTGCCGACGTTCCGGATACCAGTGCAGCGCCATCATGTAGGCGAGGTCATGGGTCGGCACGTTGATATCCCACAGGTCGAAGTCGAAGATGCGGACGGTGTCGGACACGCCGGCACGCGGCAGCAGAAAATTCCAGATATGGGCATCGCCATGGGTGATGGTGAGGTGGCGGTGCGAATGGTAGCGCAGTGACATCCTGTCGGACTGATCGATGAAGCGGCGGTAGAGCGTGCGGCGCTCTTCACTGAGACGATCGCCGAGCTGATCGGCGAACCGGTCGTAATGGGATGCGAACGTTTCCATATGCTCGGCCGTATCGTCGGTGCTCGCCCAGACCCCGGCGGTCTCGCCGAGACCAGCATGGTCCCACCACGCCGCGTGCCAGCGCGCGAGCGCGGCGACGATGGCCATCGCCTGACCGCGCGATGGCGGCAGCGGCCATTGGGTCGCGATCTCGTGGCTATCGGTGAGATCCTCCAGCAGGAGATGCCAGGCGAGGCTCTCCTCGTCGAAATTCCCGTCAAAGCAGCGCGGCACCAGCTGCGCGGGCATTCTGGTTGCAAGCTGTGTGTAGTAGGCCACCTCGTGGCGACCGGCATTTGCCAGCGGCTTGGCGAACGCAGCATGCGGCGTCTTGAGAATCAGTGACTGCGGCGCCCCGGCGGATTCCCCGACATAGCGCAGGCCGAGTCGGGTGATATGCGACACGACCGTGTCGCGCTCATGCAGTACCTTGACCTCGCGCACGGCACCGGCGTCCAATGCGCCGGCCTTGCGCAGCGCCGCGGTGAGATTTGCCGCGTCCGCCACCTCCGGCAATCGTATATCTGTCATGAGCGCCCGACCCCCGTCGCGTTGCTCCATTCTGCACAACCACGCTACCGGGCGCCAGCCGCCTCAGCAGCCGGGCTCAAGCCGCAGCGGTCGAGTCGCGCACCGTCCTGACCACGACCGACCGGAGCTGTTCGAGATTGGCCGCCATGCCGGCGATCGCCTGCCTTACCTCCGCGGCGCGCTCGTTCACGGAGGCGGCGGCGCGGCTGACATCACCGATCTTGGCCGAGACCTCCTTGGCCGCGGAAGCCGATTCGGAGATCGACCGCGTGATCTCGCGGGTCGCGGCGTCCTGCTCTTCCATCGCCGCGGCAACCGAGGTGGCGACGCCGTCGATCTCGACGATGTGGCCGCCCATGGTTTCGACGGCATCGACCGCGGCCTGGGTTGAGGCCTGGATCTCGGCAATCAGCCGCGCGATCTCCTCGGTGGATTTGGCGGTCTGGTCGGAGAGGGATTTCACTTCGGCGGCGACCACCGCGAAGCCACGGCCGGCTTCCCCGGCGCGCGCCGCCTCGATCGTGGCGTTGAGTGCCAGCAGATTGGTCTGGCCGGCGATGCCGCCGATGAGGTCGGAGACCTCGGCGATCTTCTTCACCGATCCGGCCAGCGCCTGGATGGTCGAGCGCGCCTGTTCACGACCGGCGACCGCGGACTTCGTAACCGTGCTGGTCCGCGCGACCTGGGTTGCGATCTCTCGGATCGAAGCACTGAGTTCTTCAGCTGCGGCCGAGACGGTCTGCGAGCTGCCGAGGGCCTGGGTGGACGCGGCTGCGACCGCCTGCGACTGTGTCGAGAGCGACTTTGCGATCTCGGACAGACTGGAGGCGGCACGCTCCACGCCTTGCGTCGCCGCGCTCGCGGTGTCGACCGAGCGGCCGGTCTCGCGCTCGACGGTTTCAGCCATCTGGTGCAGGGCCCCGCGCTTGGCGAGCGCCGCCTCCTGATCCTTCTGCAATTGCTCCTCGCGCAGGCGGGAATTCTCGACCGCCGCTTGCTTGAACACCAGGAGCGCGCCCGCCATCGAGCCGACCTCGTCCCGCCGGTGCGCGAAAGGAATGTCAGCGGCGAGATCGCCGGTCGCGAGCTTTTGCATCGCGCTCGTCATGCGCACGATCGGGCGCACCACGCCGAGGGCGACGCCGAGCAGGCCCACCGCAGTGAAGGCGAGGACGGCGGCGGAAACGCCGAGGAGGATATAAAGCATGGAGCTGTCGCGGTCCGCCGCCAGCTTCTCCATGTCGGCATTCTGCTTGTTGGCGCTCTCGACGATGCTGTCGATGACGGCGCGATGCGCGGTGTAGGCGTCCTTGAGCTGCGCGTAGGCGCGCTCGGAGGCGACCGGGTCCTTGGCCTTGAGGGCGGGGAGGAGCTGGTCGGACAACAGCTTCCAGAACTTCTGCACCTCGCCGTCGGATTTCGACACCAGGGCCGTCTTCAGGTCGGCCGAGAGGCTGGAGGCGACCCAGAATGCCTTGCGCTCGTCGTAATCCTTGCGGAGCTGGACCAGGCGTTCGCCATGGGCCGCCAGCTGGTCGGGCTCGCGCATGGCGAGAGTGGCCTCAAGATAGGCCTCGATCACATATTCCGGCGGCGGCAGGATGTCGGCGATGAGATCGTTGCCCAGCTTGATGTCGGAATAGAGCGGACCGCCGACCTTGAGCTCTTTCAAGGCGTAGAGGCTGGTGGAGACCACGGCGGTGAAACCGAGTGCCAGAACGACGCCGAAAGCAATGATTGCGGAAGAAAGCGAAAGGCGAATTTTCATGGAACAATCCAATAGGGCCGCGCCGAATCCTACGGACCCTAAAGGATTACGGTAAACGCGGGATTGCATCGCGCGGAAATTGCATCGCGCGAACTCCGAAAAAATACGGGAAACGGCGTCAGGTGAACGGTTTCGGGCAGCGAAATCAGGCCCGTCCTCCGCTGTCGTCCCGGATCGGCGCTCTGCCTGTCCGGGACGAGGCTGGGCTCACACGTCGAAAAACACCGTCTCGTTGTCGCCCTGAAGCCGCAAGTCGAGCCGGTAAACCGGCTTGCCGACCTCTCGCACGGCCGTCAGCGTAGCGCGGCGGTCGGCGGGCACCACCGCCAGCACGGGATCGGCGGCATTGCTGGCCTCGTCGCTGAAATAGATGCGGGTATAGAGATGCCGCAGCATGCCGCGGCCAAACACCGCAAGCAGGATATGCGGTGCCTGCGGCTTGCCGTCGGGATCGGGCACCGCACCCGGCTTGATGGTTTCAAAGGAATAATTGCCGTCCTTGTCGGTGCCGCAGCGGGCAAAGCCACGGAAGCTCGCATTCGGCAGCGCGCGCTTGTCCTGCGGATCGGCGAAGCGCCCCTGCGCGTCGGCCTGCCAGATCTCCAGCATGACATCGGGCACGGCGACGCCATCGCCATCGAACACGCGGCCCTCGATACGGACGCGGTCGCCGGTGACGTCGGGCGTCAGGGTCGAGTTGGTGAACGCATCGTTCCAGGCATACTCGCCGGTCGGCGTCAGGCCGTATTTGAAGAACGGGCCGACAGTCTGTGACGGCGTGATCCCATTGTCCTGCACTTAATGGTTCTCCATAGGGGTGGCGTTCTTGCCGCGCAGCACGACGTCAAAGCGGTAGCACAGCGCCCATTCGGGCTGGGTGTTCTCGAGATCGAACGACGACACCATCCGCGCCCGCGCCTTCTCGTCCGGCACCGAATTGAAGATCGGATCGAACGGGAATAGCGGATCGGCCGGGAAGTACATCTGCGTCACGAGACGCGTGACGAAGGAATGGCCGAACACCGAGAGATGGATGTGTGCGGGACGCCAGGCGTTGTGATGGTTGCCCCACGGATAGGCGCCAGGCTTGATCGTGACAAAGCGATAGTACCCGGAGGCGTCGCTCACGGTGCGGCCGGCACCCGTAAAGTTCGGATCGAGCGGAGCCGGATGCTGGTCGCGGACGTGAACGTAACGGCCGCAGGAATTGGCCTGCCAGATCTCGACCAGCGAGTTCGGCACGCCGCGGCCGTCCTCATCGCGCACATGGCCGTGCACGATGATGCGTTCGCCGAGCGGCTCGCCGGTGTGCTGGGTGGTGAGGTCGTTGTCGCCCTTGCGCACGGTCTCGTGGCCGTAAACCGGCCCGGTCAGCTCCGACAGCGTATGGCGCATCGGGATCAAGGGCTTGTTCGGCGCGCGCTTGATCGAGCTCTTGTACTCGGGCGACAGCGGCAACGGATGCGCCGTGTTGCTGTCGACGGGATAGATGAATGTCATTGGCGAACTCCTCCCCGGTCCTTTTTCGACCGGTCAACGCTTCCGCCAATCATTATAGGATATAACTAATTGGGGGAAGCGGCTTTGAGCCCTATTTGATCGGCGGACGCGGCAGGACGGCCTCGCCGGCTTCGAGCCGGTAGACATGGTCGAGCGAATACCAGGGCGTCGCGACGTCGCGCTCGGTTGGATGTGGCGTGTCATGGCGCAGGAACTTGCCGATCAGGGCCTTCGTCACGCCGAACTGCACATCGCTGTCGATATGCGGATCGGCGGGGTCGTAGACCTGCGAGATCAACACCTTGAATCCGGGCTTGAAGACCAGGGCGTGCAGGTGCGCGGGACGATAGGGATGCCGGCTCTGCGCCTCCAGGAGCCGGCCGACCACGCCGTCGGTCGGAATGGGATAGCCGACCATCATCACGGAGCGGAAAGAGAAGGCTCCGTCCTGGTCGGTCGTAAACTTGCCGCGCAGGTTCATGTCGGCCTGCTCGGGGTCCTGGTTTTCATAGAGACCAACCGGCGAGGCGTGCCAGACGTCGACCTCGGCGCCGGCGACGGGACGGCCGTCCTTGTCCACGACGCGGCCGTTGACGAACAGCGGCGCGCCCGGGGTCTCGGAGCGGACGATCGATCCGCCATTTTCCACCCGCGGCGAGTTCAGCCGCCAGAACGGTCCGAGCAGCGACTGGTCGGTTTCCGTGTTGCCCTCATCGCCATTGTTCAGCAGGCACACCAGCGGCGAGACGCCGAGCGAGCCTGCCATCAGCACGACCTCGTTATGCGTGTCGGTCGAGAGCTTGCCTAGCTCGGCGATAACAGCCGTGGCGTCGCGGAATTCCTTCTCGGTCAGGCGAACGTCGCGGACAAAACCGTGCAGATGCTTGACCAGGGAGACCATGATCTGGCGCATCCGGGGATCGGATGTCTGCTCCATCACCGCCAATGCCGCGGCCGTGACGTCCTGCTCGCGCGCGATGATCATGGGATGCTCCCTCACCTTGCGTCATGGCCGGGCTTGTCCCGGCCATCCACGACCTTCTTCTCGCGGCACCAAGAACGTGGATGCCCGGGACAAGCCCGGGCATGACGAGTCTGGGGCGTCCGGTCAATTCAGCTTCTCGATCGCGACGGCAACGCCCTGGCCGACGCCGACGCACATGGTGGCGAGCGCCAGCTTGCCGCCGCGCTTCTCCATGCCGTGCACGGCGGTGAGCGCAAGGCGCGCGCCGCTCATGCCGAGGGGATGACCGAGTGCAATCGCGCCGCCGTGCGGATTGACGAAATCGGCATCGTCGGCAACGCCGAGCTGGCGCATGCAGGCGATACCCTGCGAGGCAAAGGCTTCGTTGAGCTCGATCAGGTCGAAATCGCTGATTTTCTTGCCGAGACGCTCCATCAGCTTGCGGGTGGCCGGCACCGGGCCGATGCCCATGATGCGCGGCGGCACGCCGGCCGACGCGAGGCCGAGGATGCGCGCGCGCGGCGTCAGGCCGTGCTTCTTCACGGCGGCCTCGGACGCCAAGATCATCGCGGCGGCGCCGTCGTTGACGCCGGAGGCGTTGCCGGCGGTCACCGTGCCGGGATTGCGCACGATCGGCCTGAGCTTCGTCAGCGCTTCCAGCGTGGTCTCGGGACGCGGATGCTCGTCCTTATCGACGGTCACAGGGCCGGCCTTGCCGCCAGGAATGGTGATCGGGATGATCTCCTCGGCGAAATAGCCGGCCGCGATCGCGGCGCCCGCGCGCTGCTGCGAGCGGATTGCGAAGGCGTCCTGATCGGCGCGCGAGACCTGGAATTCCTCGGCGACGTTCTCGCCGGTCTCGGGCATCGCGTCGACGCCATACTGCGCCTTCAGCACCGGATTGATGAACCGCCAGCCGATCGTGGTGTCGAATATCTCAGCCGAGCGGGAGAACGCTTCCTGCGCCTTGCCCATCACGAAGGGCGCGCGCGTCATGGATTCGACGCCGCCCGCAATCGCAAGCTCGATCTCGCCGGAGCGGATGGCGCGGCCGGCCGCACCGACCGCATCGAGACCGGAGGCACAGAGCCGGTTCAGGGTCTGGCCGGGAACTGAATCCGGCAGGCCCGCAAGCAGGAGCGCCATGCGTGCTACGTTGCGGTTGTCCTCGCCGGCCTGGTTGGCACAGCCGAAGAAGACCTCGTCAACCTCTGCCCAATCGAGATTGGGATGCTTGGCCATCAGCGCCTTGATCGGGGCCGCCGCAAGGTCGTCGGCACGCACCTTGGCGAGCGAGCCGCCGAAACGGCCGATCGGGGTCCGCACGGCATCGCAGATAAAGACGTCACGCATCGTTATTCTCCCTGAATGCCGCGATCCGGCCTAAATTCTTCAATGTCGACGGAGTTTTAGGAGGGCGCCCGCGGCAGGTCAATTGACCGATACGCGCGTGTTCCTGGGGGTGCGCACGCGAGTTGCGCATGCCGCGGTGCGGACAACGTGGAAAACCTCCCCTCCCCGCCCAAAGCGATAGGAGCGCGGGGTGAAATTTTGTAGGTTGCGCCGCCCATGACGATGCAACAGCCGATCCCTATGCCGCCCCCCGACGAAGCGCCCGCGCCGCAGGCGGAAGCTGCCGCGCGCGTCACGCCGATGATGGAACAGTACCTTGAAATCAAGGCGGCGCATCAGGGCCTCCTGCTGTTCTACCGGATGGGCGACTTTTACGAGCTGTTCTTCGAGGACGCCGAGATCGCCTCCAGGACACTCGGCATCGTCCTGACCAAGCGCGGCAAGCATCAGGGCGCCGATATCCCGATGTGCGGCGTGCCGGTCGAGCGCTCGGAGGATTATTTGCACCGGCTGATTAGCGCCGGCCACCGGGTCGCGGTGTGCGAGCAGACCGAGGATCCCGCCGCCGCCAGGGCGCGCGGCAACAAGAGCGTCGTGCGCCGCGGCGTGGTGCGGCTGGTCACGCCGGGCACGCTGACCGAGGACACGCTGCTCGACGCGCGCGCCAACAATTACCTGCTGGCGCTCGCGCGCGCGCGCTCATCGGCGGGCGGTGACCGCTTTGGCCTCGCCTGGATCGACATCTCGACCGCCGAATTCACGGTGACGGAATGTTCGGGCGGCGAACTCGCCGCCACGCTGGCGCGCATCAATCCGAACGAGGTGATCGTCACCGACGCGCTCTATAACGATAGCGAGCTCGGACAGACCCTGCGCGAGCTGCCGGCGGTGACGCCGCTGACCCGCGACGTCTTCGACGGCGCCACCGCCGAGAAGCGGCTGTGCGACTATTTTGCCGTCGCGACCATGGACGGACTGTCCCAGCTCACGCGGCTGGAAGCCACTGCTGCCGCCGCCGCCGTCACCTATGTCGACCGCACCCAGGTCGGCAAGCATCCGCCGCTGTCGCCGCCAGCGCGCGAAGCTTCGGGTGCGACGATGGCGATCGATCCCGCCACCCGCGCCAATCTCGAACTGACGCGGACACTGGCCGGCGAACGCCGCGGCTCGCTGCTCGATGCGATCGACTGCACGGTGACCTCGGCCGGCTCGCGCCTGCTGGCGCAGCGGCTTGCCGCGCCGCTGACCGATGCGGCAGCGATTGCGCGGCGGCTGGATGCCGTCGGCAGCTTCGTTGCCGACTCGGCCGCGCGCGAGGACATCCGCAGCATCCTGCGCGGCGCCCCGGACATGTCGCGGGCGCTGGCCCGTGTATCCGTCGGCCGCGGCGGGCCGCGCGACCTCGCCGGCCTGCGCGACGGCATCATCGCCGCCGACCAGGTGCTGATGCGGCTTGGCGAACTCGACCAGCCGCCGCATGAGATCGCCGTGGTGATGGCGGCGCTGCAAAGGCCATCGCGCGAGCTCGCGGCGGAATTCGCCAGGGCGCTCGACGATCAGCTGCCGCTGATCAAGCGCGACGGCGGGTTCGTTCGCCAGGGCTATGAGCCTGCGCTGGACGAAACGCGAAACCTGCGCGACGCCTCGCGCCTGGTGGTGGCCTCGATGCAGGCGCGCTACGCCGACAACACGGGTGTGAAGGGCCTCAAAATCCGGCACAACAACGTGCTCGGCTATTTCGTCGAGGTCACCGCGCAGCACGGCGACAAGCTGATGTCGGCGCCGCTGAACGCGACTTTCATCCACCGCCAGACGCTGGCCGGCCAGGTCCGCTTCACCACCTCGGAACTCGGGGAGATTGAAGCCAAGATCGCCAATGCCGGCGACCGCGCACTCGGGCTCGAGCTCGAAATTTTCGAGCGGCTCTGCGCCAAGGCTTTGGCAATCAGCGAGGAGCTGCGCGCCGCGGCCCACGCCTTTGCGCTGCTCGACGTCGCGACCTCGCTGGCCAAGCTGGCGATCGACGAGAACTATGTGCGGCCCGAGGTGGACCCCTCACTCGGCTTCGCCATCGAAGCCGGCCGCCATCCCGTCGTCGAGCAGGCCTTGAAGCGCAATGGCGAGCCGTTCATCGCCAATGCCTGCGACCTCTCGCCGGGCCCCGCGCAAAAATCCGGCCAGCTCTGGTTGCTGACCGGTCCGAACATGGCCGGTAAATCGACCTTCCTGCGCCAGAATGCGCTGATTGCTCTTCTTGCTCAAATCGGAAGTTTCGTGCCGGCGACACGCGCGCGGATCGGCATCATCGATCGCCTGTTCTCGCGTGTCGGCGCCGCCGACGATCTCGCCCGCGGCCGTTCCACCTTCATGGTCGAGATGGTCGAGACGGCTGCGATCCTGAACCAGGCCGGCGAGCGCGCGCTCGTGATCCTTGATGAAATCGGCCGCGGCACCGCGACCTTCGACGGCCTCTCGATCGCCTGGGCCGCGATCGAGCACCTGCACGAGACCAACCGCTGCCGCACGCTGTTCGCGACGCATTATCACGAGCTGACGGCGCTCTCCGCCAAGCTGCCACGGATGTTCAACGCGACCGTGCGGGTGAAGGAATGGCAGGGCAACGTTGTATTCCTGCACGAGGTGTTGCCGGGCTCGGCCGATCGCTCCTACGGCATCCAGGTCGCCAAGCTCGCAGGCCTGCCGCCAGCCGTGATCACGCGCGCCAAATCGGTACTGGCGAAGCTGGAAGCCCAGGACCGCGGCCAGACCGCGCGCGCGCTCGCCGACGATCTGCCGCTGTTCGCAGTGCCCTCACGCGCCGCCGCAGAAGCCGCGCCGCCGAGCGAGGCCGAACTGCTGATGGCCGCGGTGAAGGCGCTGCATCCGGACGAGATGTCGCCACGCGAAGCGCTCGATGCGCTGTATGCCTTGAAGGCCAAGCTGCCGAAGGAATGAGGTGCCGTAGGACCTCCTACGGTTCTAGGCGCGTTACGCCCTTGCCGCGATCGCCGCTGCCTCGGCTGCCGCGCGCTGCATGCTATTCGACATCTCGTTCGTGACCGTGCTCTGCTCCTCGACGGCGGCGGCGGTCGACGTCACATATTCGCTGACGCTGGTGATCGCCTGCTTGATCGAACCGAGCGCGCTCACGACGTCGCCGGAGATGCCGTTGAGGCTACCGATCTCAGCGCCGATCTTGTCAGTGGCCTGCTTGGCCTGGTTGGCGAGGCTCTTCACTTCGGAAGCAACTACGGCGAAGCCGCGGCCGGCTTCGCCGGCGCGGGCGGATTCGATGGTGGCGTTAAGTGCCAGGAGGTTGATCTGCCCGGTGATGTTGTTGATGAGCTCGACGATCCCGCTCATCGCCAGCGCCGCTTCAGTGAGGCGCTGGGCCTGGGCATCAGCGGACGCGACCTGCTCCACCGCACTCATCGCCGTCTCGCGCGATTTGGTCATGGCCTCGGAGATCTCCCGCACCGAGGCATTCAGCTCTTCCGATCCGGCGGCGACCGATTCCATCATGCCGCGAACGCGCTCGTTGCCCATGCGGACCAGCACCTGCTTCGTGACGTCGGTCGCATATTTCACGACCTTGAACGGCTTGCCATTGAGATCCATGATCGGGTTGTAGGAGGCCTGGATGTAGACCTCCTTGCCGCCCTTGCCGATGCGCTTGTATTCGGCCGCCTGATACTGACCGCGGTTGAGCGCCGCCCAGAACTCGCGATAGCCATTGCCATCGCGCTCCGACGGCTCCACGAACATGCTGTGGTGCTTGCCCTTGATCTCAGCCAGCGAATAGCCGAGGGCGCCGAGGAAATTGGGGTTAGCGGTGATGATCGTGCCGTCCATGTTGAACTCGATCACCGCCTGCGCCTTCTCGATCGCCGAGATCTGGCCGGCAAGGTCGGCATTCTTCAGCTTCTCCGCCGTGACGTCGGTCGCGAATTTGGCGACGCCGAAGGGTTTGCCGTTCTCATCGAGGAGCGGATTGTAGGAGGCGAGAATCCAGACCTCACGACCGCCCTTGCCGATGCGCTTGAACTCGCCGGCCTGGTATTCGCCACGGTTGAGCGCGGCCCAGAACTCGCGATAGGCCGTGCCGTCGCGCTCGGCCTGTGGCACGAAGAGGCTGTGATGCTTGCCCTGGATCTCGGTCAGCGAATAGCCGAGCGCGTTGCAGAAATTCTCGTTGGCGGTGACAATGGTGCCGTCGAGCTTGAACTCGATCACGGCCTGGGCCCGGCTGATGGCGGCGATCTTCGACGCGTCCGTCATGCTCCGGATCCTCTTCTCGGTGATGTCGGTCGCAATCTTTGCGACCATCACCGTCTTGCCGTTGCCGTCGAGCACCGGATTGTAGGATGCTTCGATCCAGACCTCACGGCCGCCCTTCGCGATCCGCTTGAACTCGCGTGCCTGATACTCGCCACGGTTCAATGCAGCCCAGAACGCCTTGTACTCGGCGCTCTCGCGCTGATCGGCCGGCATGAACATGGCATGCTTCTTTCCCTTGATCTCGTCGAGGGAGTAGCCGAGGGCGTTCAAGAAATTCTGGTTGGCGCTCAGGATCGTGCCATCTATGGCAAACTCGATCATGGCCTGCGAGCGGCCGATGGCAGCGAGCTTAGCATCCGCGTCGTTGCGGGACTTGCGGCCAAACATGGGAATCTCCAAATTATGAAATGGCGTAACGGGGATCACGGGACGTGACGGCGGCAACACGTGCCGAATTCCAATCGACAATTCCGCCGGTAAAAGTCGCATGGCGAAGACCGAGGCGGGTACGCAAGGTCAGTCGTACGGGAAAGAGTCGAATAAAGTTCTAACGGATTTTTGGAGATCGACGGGCAAAAGGAGCAACTTGGCGCTGCACGAACGTTCTCTCGCACGCGGCAGCCGCGATCGCGTCACTTGAAATGAGACTTGTTGTTCAACGCGTTGCGGAACATGGACGCGCTGTTGGCGCAAACGGGTTTCACCGAAGGAGGCCGTTCGCGACTCGATATTGCGCTATCCGTAGTGTCACGGTGCTTATCGCGCCTTGTGCAGCGTACGCCGCCCGATCCCCCACAGCGTAAGATTCCAAACGATGCACGTGGCGAGTGCAAGCCCAAGACCGATGGCGGAGCCGAACCACACGACCGCAACGTGCAATACCGCGATTGCCATTCCGAATCCGAGCAGGCCCCAGGCCGAATTGGCCAGCACCGCGGCGGTCGGCGGACCGCCGATGCGTGGATGCAGGATCAACATGATGCTGGAGAACACCACCGGATACAGCGCGATGATGCCGCTGATGCGGGGACCGACCCAGCCCGAGGTCGAGACGACAATGGCGACCAGGGTCGCGACCAGCGCGGCCCGCATCGGCACGTCATACCAGCGCCGCGTCACCAGTGGCATCTTCACGTAGCGATAGCCCGCGAGCAGCGGAATGCAGATGCCGAACGCGATCAGATTGGCTGCGAGCCCGGCGGTGAGCGACCAGTCGAACTGCTTGATGATCGAGGCGAACACGATCCAGACCGCGACCGCGCTTCCGCAACTCACCAGCAGGCTGCGCCGCTGTGCCAGCACCACATAGGCAACGCACATGAAGATCGTCGCTGCATTGACCGGCAAGCTCGACAGTGCGCCCTGCGCGATGAAGGCGGCATCGTGGTCGAGCGCGAGGAAGACGTAGGATGGTCCGGCCGAAACCGGCAAGGTCGCGACCAGCGCGCCGATCACCGGCCCTGAGCGCTCGGTGATGATCGACGCCGTCACGACGAACGCTGCTGCGATCGCCATGCGCAGCAGGAGGATGAGGATGAAGTGGAGCTCGGGGGACATTTTTTTCTTTGTCGTCCCGGCGAAGGCCGGGACCCATAACCACAGGCTGCGCTGTGTTGGACGAATCGTGGTTGTCAGTATCGCAAGACAATCAGCATCGGGGTCATTGGTCCCGGCCCGCCGTGCGCAATTGCGCACTAGGCCGGGACGACATCGATTGTTGGCCTTGCGACCTCGCAGTCACATCCGCTGCATCGACACCGACACCTTCGGGCCGTTCTTGATGGTCTGATAGACCACGCAATAGCGCTCGGTGAGCTTGAGCAGCAGGTCGAGCTTGTCTTGCGGCGCATCAGTGTCGACGTCGAAGCGCAGACGTATCTCGGCGAAGCCGACCGGGGTCTCCTTGTCGACGCCGAGCGTGCCGCGGAAATCGAGATCGCCCTCGGCGTAGACGTTGCCGGTCTTCAAAGGTACCTCGATCGCGGTCGCGACCGATTTCAGCGTGACGCCGGCGCAGGCGACCAGCGCCTCGAGCAGCATGTCGCCGGAGCAGAGCTCGAGGCCGGAGCCGCCGGTCGCGGGATGCAGGCCGGCCATTGCTATGGCGCGGCCGGTCTCGACCTTGCAGGCGATGCCCTCGCTGTCGGTCGAGCCCTTGGCCTTCAACGTGATCATCGCGGTCTTGGGATCGGTCTTGTAGCGCTCCTTGATCGGGGCCTGCATCTGGCGCAGTGCTGCGGCGTCCATTTTGTCTCTCCCGGGAAAATCGTCTCTGCGAAGTACCGGATTGCGATGTACCGGCTCAGAGAGAAATTGTCACCACCACATGGCCTGACCGGGACCCTGGGTTGCGTCACGGTCGGGCACGCTGCGGTCGAGCGAACGGTCGAGTGACGTCAGCACACTTCGCTTGAAATTCTCGAACAGCGGCGAATTGCGGTCGCGTGGCCGGCCGAGATTGATCTCGATCTGGTCGAACAGCCGGCCCGGCCGCGGCCGCATCACCAGCACCCGGTCGGCCAGCACCACGGCCTCGTCGACGTCATGCGTGACGAGGATGAGCGTCGGCCGCGTGTCGGCCCAGAGATCGAGCAGATGATCCTGGAGGTCCCTGCGGGTGAAGGCATCGAGCGCCGAGAACGGCTCGTCGAGCAAGAGCACCTCGGGCTGCGGCACCAGGGCGCGGGCGATCGCGACGCGCTGTGCCTGCCCGCCCGAGAGCTCGCGCGGCCAGGCCTGCGCTTTCTCGGCGAGCCCGACACGCTCGAGCGCACGCGCCACCTTTTCACGCCGCTCGGTCGCGGGCCCGTCGGCAAGACCAAAGCCGATATTGTCGGCGACGCTGAGCCAGGGCAGCAGCCTCGGCTCCTGGAAGATGATGCCGATCTTGGCATGCGGCGAGGCGATCGGCTCGTTGTCGAGCGTCACCGTGCCCGAGCTTGCGCGGTCGAGCCCCGCGATGGCGCGCAGCAGCGTGGACTTGCCGCAGCCCGAGCCGCCGATGATGGCGACGATCTCGCCTTGCCTGATCTCGGCGGAAAAGCGCGCCAGCGCCTGCACGCCGTTGGGATAGGTCTTGCTGACCCGGTCGAGCGCCAGCATCGCCTTATGCTCCCGTCGTACGCCCGAAGGCGTCCTGCCAGCGCAGGAAGGGCGCGGCCGCGATCTCGATCAGCCAATCCGTGAGCTTGCCGAGGATCGCGAAGATCACGATGGCGGCGAGGATCTGCGCGGGCTTGCCGAGCTGCTGACCGTCGAGCAGGAGGTAGCCGAGGCCTTCAGACGCGCCGATCAGCTCGGCCGCCACCACGAACATCCAGCCCAGACCAAGACCGACGCGCAACGACACGACATAGGCCGGCAGCACCGCGGGCAGCAGGATACGGCGGATCATGGCAGGTCCGGAGAGACGGAAGGTGCGACCGACCTCGACGATCTTGCGATCGACGATGAGGATCGCGCCCATCACGCCGAGATAGACCGGGAAGAACACGCCGACCGCGATCAGCGCGATCTTCGAGGTCTCGAAGATGCCGAGCCAGAGGATGAACAGTGGCACCCAGGCCAGCGATGGAATTGCACGCAGCGCCTGTACGGTCGGATCGAGCAGCCGCCGCGCCAGCGACCAATAGCCGGATATGGCGCCGAGCAAGGTGCCCGCGACCACGCCGAACGCAAAGCCAAGGCCGACGCGCCACAGTGTCGCGGCGATGTGACGGCCCAGTTCGCCGGAGCGGGCAAGATCAGCGATGGTGGCGAACACGCGCGAGGGCGGCGGCACCAGCCGGCCGTTGGACCAGCCGAGCCAGACTAGGAGTTCCCAGCCAAGCGCGAGGGTCAGTGGCAACAGCAATCCCAGTGTCGGCCCCGCATAGCGCGACAGCCGCGAGGGCGCGGCGGCGCTTTCAGCAGGTTCCGAGGTTTGTTGCAGCACTGGCGCGTCGGAGATCATGGCCGTAGGAAGCGCGTCTGATCGGGGATTGCAAGGGCGCGCGACACTCTCGGCGTCGTCCCGTACAAGCGCAGCGAAGCGGAGCGCAGATCCGGGACCCATAACCACAGGGAGAAGTGGTTACGGGGACTCGGAGTTACCCTTTGGCCCCAAACCGCTTCCTGCGGTTATGGGTCCCGGGTTCGCTTCGCGCCCCGGGACGACGACCGAGTTTGCCGCGCACCTGCCTTCAATTCGTCGGCAGCGGAACCTGGTCGTCGATCAGAGCGTCGAGCGTTGCCTTCACATCGACCTTGGCATCGACGACGCCGGCCTGCTGCAAAGCGAGGCCCGCGGCGAGGATCGATTCGCGCTGGGGCGCGCCGATGCGGCTGTGGGTAAGCTCAGTGCGCTCCTTGAGCTGCTTGTCGACGACAGGCTCCGGCAGCTTGGTCACGGCGATGAAGGTCTTCTTGAGCTCGTCGTAATTCGCCAGCGAATATTTGCGCGCCTCTTCGTACACCGCGAGCACGCGGCGCGCGGCGTCAGGATAGTCTTTCAAAAACTGCTCGCGCACATTGAGGATGCCCCAAGTGTTGGCGTCGGCCTTGCGGTAGAACAGTTTCGCGCCGTCCTCGACCTCGGCCTGCGCCATCATCGGATCGAGCCCGGCCCACGCATCGACGTCGCCGCGGATCAGCGCGGTCTTGCCGTCGGCGTGCTGGAGCAGCACCGGGGTGATGTTCTTTTCGGTGAGACCTGCGCCAAGCAATGCGCGCACCAGGAAGATGTGCGGATCGGTGCCGCGCGTCACCGCGACGCGCTTGCCCTTGAGGTCGGCCACATCAGCGATCTTGGAATCCTTTGATGTCACCAACGCCGTCCATTCGGGCCGCGAATAGACGTAGATCGACTTGATCGGGTTGCCGTTGATACGCGCGACCAGCGCCGCCGAGCCCGCGGTCGAGCCGAAATCGATCGAGCCCGCATTGAGGAATTCGAGCGCTTTGTTGGAGCCGGCCGACTGCACCCAGGTGACGGTGATGCCGTCCTTGGCGAACTCCGTTTCCAGGAGCCCCTTCTGCTTCAGGACCATCGACACCGGATTATAGGTCGCCCAGTCGATACGGATTTCCTTGAGCGGATCCGCCGCCCGCGCCGCGGCGGACACGGCAAGAGCGACCGCTCCCGCCAGCAGTATGCGTCGTGTAAACCTGGTCATGCCCGGCCTCCTCAAAACTTCATTGTTTTTCAATGAGTTATATCTAGAGGTCAACGAGAAAATCCATCCCTCGAAAGCGCGCCGGCTGAGAACAGCTTTGCCCAAAGCCGCACCTTTCCAGCATGGAACGACCATTGCGAGAGAATGGCGGGTGACAGCGCCTGCCGCCTCTTATATCCGGTGAGACATGGACAGCGTCGCGACTGAGCAAAAGGCCGAGGTGGACGATCGCTTCGACACCGCGCGGATCACCGCCGCGGTCGATGCGCTTGCCGAGAAGCATCAGGGACGCGAGGACGCGTTCCGCACGGCCATGGCGCAACTGCTCAAGGCCGAGCTGATTGCGTCGCGCGCCGCGGCACAGACGATCCTGCTGAAGGATCGCCACGGCCGGCGCTGCGCCGAGCGGCTGTGCCACGTGCAGGACGAGATCATCCGCATCCTGTATTCGGCGGCAACGCGCCATCTCTACCGCTCGCCGATCCCGAGCGGTGCCGAGCGCATGGCGGTGGTGGCGACCGGCGGCTATGGCCGCGGCCTGATGGCTCCCGAGTCCGACATCGATCTGCTCTTCATTCTGCCCTACAAGCAGACCGCCTGGGGCGAGCAGGTCGCCGAGGCCATCCTCTATTGTCTCTGGGACATGGGGCTGAAGGTCGGTCATGCCACGCGCTCGGTCGACGAGTCGATCCGGCAGGCGCGGGGCGACATGACGATCCGTACCGCGATCCTGGAGACACGCTTCCTCACCGGAGACCGGCCGCTCTATGACGAGCTGGTCGCCCGCTTCGACAAGGAGGTCGTGCAAGGCACCGCGTCGGAATTCGTCACCGCGAAACTCGCCGAGCGTGAGGAGCGGCATCGCCGCGGCGGCCAATCGCGTTATCTGGTCGAACCCAACGTCAAGGACGGCAAGGGTGCCCTGCGCGACCTGCACACGCTGTTCTGGATCGCGAAGTACGTCTACCGCGTGAGCGACACCGACGAGCTGGTCGGCCGCGGCGTATTCGACGCGCAGGAATACCGCACCTTCCGCCGCTGCGCCGACTTCCTCTGGTCGGTGCGCTGCAATCTTCACTTCCACTCCGGCCGCGCCGAAGAGCGCCTCTCCTTCGACCTCCAGCGTGAGATCGCGGTCCGGCTCGGCTACACCTCGCATCCCGGCATGCAGGACGTCGAGCGCTTCATGAAGCACTACTTCCTGGTCGCCAAGGAAGTCGGCAATCTCACCGCCATCCTCTGCGCCAAGCTCGAGGACCAGCAGGCCAAGCCCGCGCCGGTGCTGAGCCGGATGATGGCGCGGCTGCGCCCCACCGCGGTGAAGCGGCGGGTGCCCGACAGCGACGACTTCATCGTCGACAACAACCGCATCAATGTCGCCGCGCCCGACGTCTTCAAGCACGATCCGGTCAATTTGATCCGCATCTTCCGCCTGGCGCAGAAGAACAATCTCGCCTTCCACCCGGACGCGATGCGTGACGTGACGCGTTCGCTCGGCCTGATCAACGCGCAGATGCGCGAAAATCCCGAGGCCAACCGGCTGTTCATGGAGATCCTGACATCCGACAATGCGGAAATCGTGCTGCGGCGGATGAACGAAACCGGCGTGCTCGGCCACTTCATCCGCGCCTTCGGCAAGATCGTCTCGATGATGCAGTTCAACATGTATCATCACTACACCGTCGACGAGCATTTGATCCGCTGCGTCGGCTTCCTCCAGGACATCGAGCGCGGCGGCATCGAGGAATTCGCGGTGGCGAGCGACCTGATGCGCAAGATCCGGCCTGAGCATCGCTCCGTGATCTACATTGCGACGCTGCTGCACGATGTCGCCAAGGGCCGGCCCGAGGATCACTCGATTGCCGGCGCCAAGGTGGCGCGACGGCTTTGCCCGCGGCTCGGCTTCAGTCCGGCCGACACCGAGCTCGTGGCCTGGCTGATCGAGGAACATCTGACGATGTCCACGGTCGCGCAGTCGCGCGATCTCTCCGACCGCAAGACCATCGAGAATTTCGCCGCCGTGGTGCAGTCGGTCGAGCAGATGAAGCTGCTCACGATCCTGACCACCGCGGACATCCGCGGCGTCGGTCCGGGCGTGTGGAACGGCTGGAAGGCGCAGCTCTTGCGCTCGCTGTACTACGAGACCGAACCGGTGCTGACGGGCGGCTTCTCGGAGGTTGACCGCGGCAAGCGCCTCACGGCCGCATACGCCGAATTCCGTAACGCCTTCGCGGAATGGCCGGCGGAAGAGCTCGACGCCTATATCGGCCGGCACTATCCGGCCTATTGGCTCAAAGTCGAGCTGCCGCGCAAGATCCGCCATGCGCGCTTCGTCCGTGCCAGCGAGCAGGCCGGCCACAAGCTCGCGATCAATGTCGGCTTCGACGAGGTGCGTGGCGTCACCGAGCTGACCATCTTCGCCGCCGACCATCCCTGGCTGCTGTCGATCATCGCGGGCGCCTGTGCCTCGGCCGGCGCCAACATCGTCGATGCCCAGATCTACACCACGACCGACGGGCGCGCGCTCGACACGATCTCGATCTCCAGGGAATACGATCGCGATGAGGACGAGGGCAGGCGCGCCACGCGCATCGGCGAGATGATCGAGGACGTTCTGGAAGGCAAGCTGCGTCTGCCCGAAGTGGTGGCGCGGCGCACCGTGCGCGGCAAGGCGCGGCCGTTCGTGATCGAGCCGGAAGTGACCATCAACAACCAATGGTCCGACCGCTACACAGTGATCGAAATGTCCGGCCTCGACCGGCCCGGCCTGCTCTACGAGCTGACCACCGCGATCTCGAAGCTCAACCTCAACATCGCCTCGGCCCATGTCGCGACCTTCGGCGAGCGCGCCCGCGACGTGTTCTACGTCACCGATCTCCTGGGCGCACAGATCAGCGCGCCGACGCGCCAGGCCGCGATCAAGAGCGCGCTGACCCACGTGATGGCCGGCGACAAGGCGGTTGCGCCTGCGGCGTGAGGCCAATCTCTGGGTCCCAAAAGGATTGTTGACCTATGGCTGATTTTCTTCCGGTGGAGTCTATCATCACCCAACGGCTCGAACAGGGCGGGTGGCGCGTGATCGAGCGTCGCGCCGACCTTACCGACATTCCAATCGCTGATTTCGTCTCGCTTCGAGACGCGGACGAATGGGTTGCCTGGAGGCAGGGAACTCCGAGGATCAACCCCAATAGCACTTGATGCGTTGCCTCAGATTTCCACCCCCTCATGCCGCAGCAGCCAGCGCTTGCGCGCGAGGCCGCCGCCATATTTCACCAGAGAACCATCGGCGCCGATCAGGCGGTGGCACGGCAGCACCACGCTGATCGGGTTGGAGCCGTTGGCATGGCCGACGGCGCGAATGGCCTTGGGCATGTCGATCCTGGCGGCGAGCGCGCCGTAACTCATCGTGGTGCCGGCAGGGATTTGCGCTAACGCATTCCAGACCTTCTGCTGAAACGGCGTGCCGGCAATGCGCCAGGCGATGCCTGAGAGCTGGCCGAGGTCGCCGTCGAAATAGCCCGACAGCGCGGTCCGCATGGCCGCGGGCGCGAGTTGGTCACTCAGCTCCACCACACCGTAATGCAGGCGCAAAAGCCCGCGCATGCGGTGCTCGTAATCCTCCCAGTCGAGCGCGCGCAAGGCGCCCGCGGCGTCGGTGACCAGCAGCGCAATCCCGATCGGCGTCGCCAGCCGATCGAGGCCGAAGCTTACAGGTGGGTTGGTCGGTCGCGCGGGCATTGCAGCACCATGGCATCGAAACACGCCATCGCACTTGCCACGCCCGCCGTGCTAACGTCCACCCGAAAGCTGACGCTGGGGGAGCTCAACTTGATCTGGATCGCGAATATCCTGGTGGCGCTGGTCGCCGCACTGCACGCTTACTTCCTGATCCTGGAGATGTTTCTCTGGGACAAGCCGCAGGGCTTGAAGGTCTTCCGCAACACGCCGGAGAAGGCAGCAATCACAAAGGTGCTGGCCGCCAACCAGGGGCTCTATAATGGCTTCCTGGCCGCAGGCCTGGTCTGGGGGCTTGTGCACGGCAATCCGGCCTTCGCGTTCCAGATCAAGGCGTTCTTCCTGCTTTGCGTGATCGTGGCCGGCGCTTATGGCGCGGCGACCGTCAGCACGCGCATCCTGATGGTGCAGGCGCTGCCGGCGGCGCTCGCGCTGTTAGCGTTGTTCCTGACCTGAGACGCCATAGCGCGGCGCCGCGATCCTTGCGCGTCGCCTGCCGTTCCTCCACAATCTCCGACAGCGATGGCGACCGTTGGCAATCAACGGGAAAAGACCGTCGGTCGGAAATTCCGTCAGGAGGAACAACCCACATGAGCAATCGCAGAGCCTTCATCACTGCCACGGCGGCGCTCGCCTTCGCGTTCTCCGCCAACCAAGCTCTCGCCCAGAAGAAATACGACACCGGCGCGAGCGACACCGAGATCAAGATCGGCCAGACCGTGCCGTTCTCCGGGGCCTATTCCGTCTACGCCAATATTGGCAAGACCCAGGCCGCCTACTTCAAGATGATCAACGATCAGGGCGGCATCAACGGCCGCAAGATCAATCTGATCCAGTATGACGATGCCTATTCGCCGCCGAAGACGGTCGAGCAGGTGCGCAAGCTCGTCGAAGGCGACGAGGTGCTGTTCACCTTCCAGATCATCGGCACAGCCGCGAATGCCGCCGTGCAAAAATATCTCAACGGCAAGAAGATCCCGCAGCTCCTGGCCTCGACCGGCGCTGCGCGCTTCAACGATCCGCAGAACTATCCCTGGACCATCGCCTATAATCCCAACTACGTGTCCGAGGGGCGCATCTACGCCAAGTACATTCTCAAGGAGCATCCGAACGCCAAGATCGGCGTGCTCTACCAGAACGACGACATGGGCCGCGACTATCTCGCCGGCCTCAAGAGCGGGCTCGGCGACAAGGCCGCCAGCATGATCGTCGGCGAAGTGTCCTACGAGGTCACCGATCCAACGGTGGACTCGCAGGTGGTCAAACTGAAGTCGCTGGGCGCCGACCTTTTCTACGACGCCTCTACGCCGAAATTCGCGGCACAGGCGATCAAGAAGGTGGCCGAGCTCGGTTGGACGCCGGTGCACATTCTCGACATCAACGCGAGCCCGATCTCGGCGACGCTGAAGCCGGCTGGCCTCGAGATCTCCAAGGGCATCATCTCCACCCAATACGGCAAGGAGCCCAGTGATCCCCAGTGGAAGGACGATCCGGGCGTGAAGGCCTTCTTTGCCTTCATGGACAAGTATTTTCCGGAAGGTGACAAGCTCAATACCGTCAACACCTATGCTTATTCAGTCGCCGAATTGCTGACGCAAGTGCTGAAGCAGTGCGGCGACGACCTGTCGCGCGAGAACGTCATGAAGCAGGTCGCCAACATCAAGGACTTCACCCCGAGCTTCGCGCTGCCCGGCATCAAGATCAACACCGGGCCGAACGACTACCGCGTCAACAAGCAGATGCAGATGATGAAGTTCAACGGCGAGCGCTGGGAGCTGTTCGGCCCGATCATGGAGGATGCGGGTCCAGCGGGTTAGTCTCTCGGAGATTTCATAGGGTGGGTCACGCCCGGCGGACGCGCTTCGCGCATCCGCCGGGGCCGGCCCACCTTACGAACCTGCTACGAAGCCGCGCATGCTACGAACTACGGGCGCACGCCAGCTTGCGTTGCAACAATGCCTCCTCCACTATCGCCCTCAGCGGTGACATCAGGTGCGCACATGCGCACCCGATTGATCACCGGCGATAAACACTGAGGAAATGCGAATGAGGAATGGAATTCCGCATCTGGCCACGGCAACGGCGCTGACCCTGGCGCTGTCGGTCTCGGCGGCCAATGCCCAGAAAAAATATGATCCGGGCGCCAGCGATACCGAGATCAAAGTCGGCCAGACCGTGCCGTTCTCGGGACCGGCGTCGGCCTATGCGTCGATCGGCAAGACCCAGGCCGCCTATTTCAAGATGATCAACGACCAGGGCGGCATCAACGGCCGCAAGATCAACCTGATCCAGTATGACGACGCCTACTCGCCGCCAAAAGCGGTGGAGCAGGTGCGCAAGCTGGTCGAGAGCGATGAGGTGCTCTTGACCTTCCAGATCATCGGCACGCCATCGAATGCGGCCGTGCAAAAATATCTCAACTCCAAGAAGGTGCCGCAGCTGTTCGCGGCCACGGGCGCCTCGAAGTTCACGGACCCGAAGAACTTTCCGTGGACGATGGGGTACAACCCAAACTATTTCGTCGAAGGCCGCATCTACGGCCAGTACATCCTGAAGGAATATCCAAAAGCCAAAGTCGGCGTGCTCTATCAGAACGACGACCTCGGCAAGGACTATCTGAACGGCATCAAGGCCGGACTCGGCGACAAGGCCGCCAAGATGATCGTCAACGAGTCCTCCTACGAAGTCTCGGACCCGACGGTCGATTCGCAGATCCTCAAGATCAAGGATGCGGGCGCCGATCTGTTCTTCAGCGCCAGCACGCCGAAGCAGGCGGCGCAGGCGATCAAGAAGATCGGCGAGATCGGCTGGAAGCCGGTACAGATCGTCGACATCAACGCCACCTCGGTCGGCGCGGTGATGAAGCCTGCCGGTCTCGACGCCGCCAAGGGCGTGATCAGCGTCAATTACGGCAAGGATCCGCTCGATCCGACCTGGAAGGACGATGCCGGCCTGAAGAAGTATTTCGATTTCATGGCGAAGTACTATCCGGACGGCGACAAGGATTCGAACTTCAACACCTACGGCTACGGCACCGCCCAGCTTCTGGCCCACGTGCTGCAGCAGTGCGGCGACAACCTGACGCGCGAAAATGTCATGAAGCAGGCGGCGTCGCTAAAGGACGTGACCAGCGATATCGCCCTGCCCGGCATCAAGGCCAACACCTCGGCGACCGACTACCGCGTCAACAAGCAGCTTCAGATGATGAAGTTCAACGGCGAACGCTGGGAGCTGTTCGGCCCGATCCTGGAGGATGCGGGTCCGGCGGGCTAGTTCCGCACGGTCATTCCGGGCTGGCGCGCAAGCGCCAGACCCGGAATCTCGAGATTCTCAGGTGCGCAATTGCGCACCTGAGTTCGATGCTTTCGCATCGCCCCGGAACGACGTGGCTCTACTCCGGCACCTCGCCAAAGTTCTTTCCCACGGGCAGCACCGCATGCCGAATGAGCCGTGAATCCTCCACCGCAGCCTGCCTGTGCTTCACCGCTTCGCGATAGACGGGATGGCGGATCATCTCGACGAAGGCGGCGACGCTTGGGTATTCGGCGATGAAGCAATGGTCCCAGCGCTCGGTCTCGGGGCCGATCAGCATCAGCTCGAATTTGCCCTGCCAGACGATGCGGCCACCGAGGCGTTCGAACACCGGGCCACTCTCGCGGCCATAGGCCGCATAGGCTTCCGCGCCGCTCGCCTTGCGGCCATCCGGATAGGCCGCCTCTTTGCGCAAGCGCACCAGGTTGAGCATGTGGATCGGGCCGGGGCGGTCGTTGTCCCGGAACTGCGCGAAAATCTCCTTGGTCGGATCGATGTGGCCCATCTGAGTTCCCTCTTGTTTTATGCGCGCGATCCTAGCTCTGCCGTCCACCCAGCGGAACTGCGGCCAGCGAATGCCGCACCTCCTAATCACGCGTTAAGCTCTGGGTAACCGGGCCTTAAACAGCGACCGCTAGCGTGCGGCGGGGCGGGCTGACCGGGCGTTTGCGTATGGGGTTGGGAAAGAAAAAGGGTGGGCGGAAGGAGCCGTTGTTCGGCTTGCCTGCGGCACTCGCCGATCTGCGCCTGACCGCAGCCGACCGCATTCCTGGCGGCGATGACAAGCCGAAGAAACCAACGAAATCATCTGCCAAGCGCAAGAGCGAGGATGCCGGCGACGAGCAGCCGCGCGAGCGGAAGGCGCCGGCCGGCCGCGGCAGCGCCAAGCGGCGATCCAAGTCGCGCATTGGCGCCAGTCTCGGCCGCCTGGTCTATTGGGGCGCGGTGCTGGGCCTGTGGGGCGCAATCGCCGTGATCGGCGTCGTGATCTATGTCGGCGCTCATCTGCCGCCGATCCAGTCGCTGGAAATCCCCAAGCGGCCACCGACGATCCAGATCGTCGGCATCGACGGCAGCATGCTGGCGCAACGGGGCGAGATGGCCGGCGCCAATGTCGCGCTGAAGGATCTGCCGCAATATCTGCCCAAGGCGTTCATCGCCATCGAGGATCGCCGCTTCTATTCGCATTTCGGCATTGATCCCGTCGGCATCCTGCGCGCGCTCGTCGCCAACGTGCTCCATCGCGGCGTGTCGCAGGGCGGCTCGACGCTGACACAGCAATTGGCGAAAAACCTGTTCCTGACCCAAGAGCGCACCATGGCGCGCAAGCTGCAGGAAGCGGAGCTCGCGATGTGGCTGGAGCGCAAGCATTCCAAGAACGAGATTTTGGAGCTCTATCTCAACCGCGTCTATTTCGGCTCCGGCGCCTATGGCGTCGAGGCCGCCGCGCAGCGCTATTTCGGCAAGTCGGCCAAGAACGTCACCGTCGCGGAGGCCGCGATGCTGGCCGGCCTCGTCAAATCGCCCTCGCGGCTCGCGCCGAACCGCAACCCCGAGGGCGCAGAAGCGCGCGCGAAAATCGTGCTCACGGCGATGGCGGATGCCAAATTCATCACCGAAGCGCAAGCGCAGGCCTCGATCGGCCAACCCTCCTACAATGTGAAGCCGGTCGGCGCCGGCACGGTCAATTACGTCGCCGACTGGATCGGCGAGGTGCTGGACGATCTGGTCGGGCAGATCGACGAGAGCATCAAGGTCGAGACCACGATCGATCCGAAGCTCCAGAGCGTGGCCGAAGCCGCCATCATCGACGAGCTCGCGGCCAAGAGCGTGAAGTTCAATGTCAGCCAGGGCGCGCTGGTGGCGATGACGCCTGACGGCGCGGTGCGCGCCATGGTCGGGGGCCGGAACTATTCCGAGAGCCAGTACAACCGCGCGGTCACTGCCAGGCGCCAGCCGGGCTCCTCGTTCAAGCCGTTCGTGTACCTGACCGCGCTCGAGCAGGGGCTGACGCCCGACACGCTCCGCCAGGACGCGCCGATCGAGGTCAAGGGCTGGAAACCCGAGAACTACACCCACGAATATTTCGGCGCGGTGACGCTGACCCAGGCGCTCGCGATGTCGCTCAACACGGTCGCCATCCGCCTCGGCCTCGAGGTCGGGCCGAAGAACGTGGTGCGCACCGCGCACCGGCTCGGCATCTCCTCGAAACTCGAGCCCAACGCCTCGATCGCGCTCGGCACCTCCGAAGTCTCGATGGTCGAGCTGGTCGGCGCCTATGCACCCTTCGCCAATGGCGGCTTCACGGCGACGCCGCATGTCGTCACGCGGATCAGGACGCTCAGCGGCAAGCTGCTCTACATGCGCCAGGCGGACGAGCACAATCAGGTGGTCGACCCGCGCTATGTCGGCATGATGAACGCGATGATGCGGGAAACACTGATCAGCGGCACCGCCAAGAAGGCGGAGATCCCGGGCTGGCCGGCGGCCGGCAAGACCGGCACCAGCCAGGACTACCGCGACGCCTGGTTCATCGGCTACACCGCCAACCTCGTCACCGGCGTGTGGCTCGGCAATGACGACAACTCGCCGACCAAGAAGGCGACCGGCGGCGGCTTGCCGGTCGAAGTCTGGTCGCGCTTCATGAAGACGGCGCACGAGGGCGTGCCGGTGGCAGCCTTGCCAAGCTCTCCAGGTGGCTGGGGCCTGTCGAACCTCGCGCAGGCGACGTCGCAAGTGTCGCCGCCAACGGCGGCAGCGCCCGCACCGGCACCAGCCAGCAACGGCGGCTATCGCCCGCCCCCCACGCGCGCCAATGCGCGACCGGAAGCAGCCGCAGGACTTGATGGCTGGCTGATGGACCGGCTGTTCGGCGGAAATCGCTAGGTTCTGCTTGAGGTCCGGGTGACCTCAAAACAAAAACTGCGAAAACAACCCCATGCACAGTAGCCGAGGATAACGAAATCAACGGCTTGCGCGGGCAGCACAGACGCTGGAATCGCGCGCTGGGCTGTCATTCCCCGCGGAGGCGGGGAAGCCAGTACGCCGCGGCTTCTTGATTCAATAACAACTGTCTCTGGAATACTGGATCGCCCGCTTTCGCGGGCGATGACAGCGTCGGATGGAATTGGCAGCGAGAGCCTAATCCTCGACCCCGTACCGGTGCAGGTCGTTGCCGTACGTATCGAGCCACTTCTTGGCGCGCTCCATCGACGGGCAGACCTTGCCGCAGACGCGCCAGAACCGCGCCGAGTGGTTCATCTCGACGAGATGAGCGACCTCGTGGGCGGCGAGGTAGTCGAGCACGTAGGGCGGCGCGAGGATCAGGCGCCAGGAGAACGACAGCGAGCCCGCCGAGGTGCAGGAGCCCCAGCGGCTCGATTGATCGCGGATCGAGAGCCGCTTGACCTTGACGCCGAGCTCCGCGGCATAGGATTCCGCGGCGCGCTGAAGGTCGCGGCGCGCCTCGCGCTTGAGAAAGTCGCCGATGCGACGGTCGGCATGCTCGACGCCACCGGCCACGCAGAGAATGCGTTCACCGCTATCGCGCACTTCCGTCCACACCGTACCGCGCGTGCCGGCGCGATGAACGATGCGATGAGAAATGCCGCGAAGCGGTATCACTGTGCCAGGCTGGAACGGCGCAGCCTTCGGCAAACGGCCGAGACGTGCCGCGATCCATGCGCCGTGACGCTGTGCGAAGTCTTTTGCTTCGGCGAGCGTGCCGCGCGGCGGCATGGTGAGGATGGCTTCGCGATCGCTCGGATGAATTCTGAGCGTGTAACGACGCGCGCGGCGATGCCGGCGCAGTCGAATCGCAAAATATTGCGATCCATGGGTGATCAGGAGGGTCTTCGGCTCGTGGGGCCGACGATAGAGGAGTGCGCGAGTGGCCATGTCTGTCAGTCCGGGGGGCAGGAGAGCGCCCGGATTCTGCCATAACCGCCGCCAGGGAAAGCGCTCGGCGCAAAAACAAATCATTTGCCCAATATACAGGGGTCTGGCGTCCGGGAGACCCTACAGACTGGGGTTGGAACCGGCTTTTTTCGCCCCCGTCAGGCGCATGCGGCACCCCCAAGGGGTGAGGTTGGACTCACTCCTACAAAGCTACCTAAATACCGCGAATCTGGCGGGAACTCACCCCTGTCGGAGCCTCCGACAGGGCGTCGATTTTCAGCGGGAAAGCCGAAAAACGCGATTATTCGGCCGCGAGCGCCTGCAATGAGCTCGGATTCGCCGCCGACACCATGAAGTCATGGATGCGCGGCACGATTTCCGATTTGAAGCGCGAACCATTGAACACGCCGTAATGTCCAACGCCCTTCTGGACGTAATGAACGCGGCGATGATCGGGAATCGAGCTGCACAATGCGTGCGTTGCTTCGGTCTGACCGATGCCGGAGATGTCGTCGTTCTCGCCTTCGACCGTCATCAACGCGACGCGCGTGACCTTTGAGGGATCGACGCGTGTTCCACGATGGGTCATCTCGCCCTTCGGCAGCGAATGCTTAACGAACACGGTGTCGACGGTCTGCAGGTAATACTCGGCGGAGAGATCCATCACCGCGAGATATTCGTCGTAGAAGTCGCGATGCTTGTCGACGAGGTCACCGTCGCCCTTCACCAGGTTGGCGAACAGCTGCTTGTGGGCGTCCATATGCCGGTCGAGATTCATGCTGATGAAGCCGTTCAGCTGCAGGAAGCCCGGATAGACATCGCGCATCATGCCCGGATGCGGGAACGGCACCTTGGTGATGACGTGGTTGCGGAACCAGTCGATGCCGCGCTCCTGGGCGAGGTTGTTCACCGCGGTCGGATTGCGACGGGTGTCGATCGGACCACCCATCAGCGTCATCGAGGTCGGCACGAAGGGATCACGCCGCGCTTCCATGATCGAAACGGCAGCAACGACGGGAACCGAGGGCTGGCACACCGCCAGCACATGCGTGTTACCGCCGAGGACATGCAGCATCTCGATGACGTAGTCGATGTAGTCGTCGAGATCGAAGCGGCCGTCGCTGAGCGGCACCATGCGGGCATCGGCCCAATCGGTGATGTAGACCTCATGCGCCGGCAGGAAAGCCTCGACCGTCCCGCGGAGCAGCGTCGCGTAATGGCCGGACATCGGCGCCACGATCAGCACGCGCGGCTGCGGGCTGCGCAGCGGACGGGTGAACTTGCGATCGAAGTAGAGCAGGCGGCAGAACGGCTTTTCCCAGACCGAGCGAACCTCGACGGGGACGCGGATGCCGTTGACCTCGGTATCGTTGAGGCCCCATTCCGGCTTGCCGTAGCGGCGCGTGGTGCGTTCGAACAATTCGCAAGCCGCGGCAACCGACTTGCCGACCTCGGTGCGTGCCCACGGATTGAGGGGATTTTGAAACAGCAGCTTGGTTGCGTCCGTGATCGCACGCGCCGGATTGAGAGAGGCTTGCCCCATCTCGTACATCCAGTACATCGGCGTCGTCAGGACCGGACTGCCTTCGGCCACCAGGGGCGGCGCGCCGCCAAACTCACCAATCGGCATCGCTATATTCCTCTTCGCATCGCAGCATACTGCCGAATGCGTAATATTGCGTCAATGCATGGTTCCGTACATCTACGTGGCCCAGGTGCCCAAACCGGGCTGAATCCACGAGAAAGTGACGTTATTCGCCGCCTGACAGCAACGAGCCCTGCATCCGGGCGCTGCGCAAAAGGGCAAGGAATGCCCCAAAAGATGCAACCAACAGCACCACGTTGATGGCCAACGCGCCCAGCATCAGATCGGTCCTGAAGGTGTTTTCGATCAGCAGCGCGCGCATCCCTTCGAACACATAGGTCGGCGGCAGCGTCCAGGCGACATATTGCAACCAGACCGGCAGCACGCTGACGGGATAGTAGACGCAGGCGAGCGGCATGATGCCGAACATCAAGGTCCAGACGATGCTCTCGGCGCCGAGGCCGTTTCGCAGCACCAGGCCGGAAACGAAGATGCCGACCGACCAGCTCGTGAAGATCAGATTGCAGAAGAACGCAATCAGCGGCACGCCGAGCGCATAAACGTTGAAGTGAAACAGGAACAACGCGAGCAGCGTCATCGGGATGACGCCGATCGCGAGCCGGATCAGGCTCATGATCATCAGCGACAGCAGAAATTCGATCGGCTTCAACGGGCTCATCATGAGATTGCCGAGGTTGCGCGCCCACATCTCTTCCAGGAACGAGATCGAAAAGCCGAGCTGCCCGCGAAACAGGATGTCCCAGAGGATGACGGCGCCGATCAGCGTGCCGCCGGCACGCGCGAAGAAGTTTGCATTCTGCGCGATATAAAGCTGAAGAAAGCCCCAGGTGATGACTTGCAGCGCCGGCCAGTAGAGCAGCTCGAGCAGCCGCGGCCAGGACGACAGCAAGAGGTACCAATAGCGCAGGATCATCGCGCCGATGCGATGCAGGGAGATGCCGCGGTGAACGGTGAGCTCGCTCATGGCGGCCTCCCGTAGCCCGGATGGAGCGTAGCGCAATCCGGGGCCGGTCGGGCCAGATGCGCGAATCCCGGATTACGCTGCGCTCCATCCGGGCTACGAATGCAGTCACTCATCGTGCGTCCTCCTGCGCGCCGTTCACCCGGCCGCGCGCGACGTCCAGAAACACCTCTTCCAGCGTGGTGCGGTTGTAGCGCGCCATGATGGCTTCGGGCGTATCGTCGTCCTCGATGCGGCCGCGCTTCATGATGATGACGCGGTCGCAGAGCCGCTCGACTTCGAGCATGTTGTGCGAGGCCAGGAGGATGGTGGCGTTGTTCGCCTTGCGATAACGCTCCAGATGACCCCGAACCCAGTCGGCGGTGTCGGGATCGAGCGAGGCGGTCGGCTCGTCCAGCAACAGCAGCTCGGGCTGGTTGATCAGCGCCTTGGCAAGCGCAACGCGCGTCTTTTGTCCTGCGGAGAGCTTGCCGTTAGCGCGGTCGATGAACTCGGTGAGATCGAGATCGTCGGCGAGCTCAGCGATGCGCTCGGAGAGGTTCTTCACCGCATAGAGCTTGCCGAACACGGTGAGGTTCTGACGCACCGTGAGCCGCATCGGCATGTCGACATAGGGACTCTCGAAATTCATCCGCCCCAGCACGGAAGCACTTTCCTCCGGCATTCGATGCCCGAGCACCTGCACGCGGCCGGAGGTCGGCAGCACGAGGCCCATGATCGTCGCGATGGTCGTGGTCTTGCCGGCGCCGTTGCCGCCCAGCAGCCCCGTGATGCTGCCGCGCGGAAGCGAAAAGGAGATGTCGTCGACGGCGCGGGTCTGCTTGTACACCTTGACGAGGTGATCGACCGCGATTGCCGCGGAGAGGCTGCGATCCGCGACAGTCGGCCAGCTTGAAGCTTTGTCATTCTCGGTCATGCTGGGCGTTCTTCTGCTATTGCAGCGGAGAGCGCAAGGCTTGTAATCCGGTGGTTCCGTGAGCCGCGCGCTTGTGATCGAGAAGGCACCGCCCCATTGGCCGAAATGACCGAACTTGCCGCTTCCGACTTTCGCCCCGCGCAGCGGCATATCCGCCTGGATACCATCCTGCGGCTGCGCTGGCTCGCGGTGCTGGGCCAGCTCGCCGCGATCTTCATCGTGGCGCAGGGGCTGGAATTCAACGTCGAGATCGTCCCCTGCGTCAGCATCATCGCGCTGTCGGCGGCGCTCAATCTGGGGCTCCAGACCGTGTCCAATCCGCTGCAGCGGCTGGAGCCGATGCAGGCGGCCGGACTGCTCGCGCTCAACATCGTGGAGCTGGCCGGTCTCCTGTTTTTCACCGGCGGACTCCAGAACCCGTTCTCGTTCCTGTTCCTCGCACCCGTGCTGATCTCGGCGACCGCGCTGCCGGCCCGCTTCACCTTCGGCCTCGGCGTGCTCGCTGTCGCCTGCGCCTCGGTCCTGTTCTTCTTCCATCTGCCGCTGCCCTGGGATTCCGACGATCCGCTGGTGCTGCCGCCGATCTATCTCGTCGGCGTCTGGCTCTCGATCGCGCTCGCGATCGGCGTCACCAGCCTCTACTCGTTCCAGGTCACCGAGGAGGCGCGCAAGCTCGCCGACGCGCTGGCCGCGACCGAGTTGGTGCTGACGCGCGAGCAGCATCTGACCCAGCTCGACGGCCTGGCCGCCGCCGCAGCGCACGAGCTCGGCACGCCGCTCGCGACGATCTTCCTGATCTCGCGCGAGCTGGAGAAGACAGTGAAGGAGCCCAATTTTGCCGCCGACCTGAAGACCCTGCGCGAGCAGACGCAGCGTTGCCGCGACATATTGAGCAAGATCACCCAGCTCTCCTCCACCGGCGCACCGTTCGACCGCATGAAGCTGTCGGAGCTGATCGAGGAGGTGGTGGCGCCGCACCGCGATTTCGGGGTCGATATCAAGGTGCGCATCGCCGTTGCCATCGTGGCCGAGCCGGTCGGCTCGCGCAATCCGGCGATCCTCTACGGCGTCGGCAACATCGTCGAGAACGCGGTCGATTTCGCCCGCACCACCGTCGAGGTGAATGCGTGGTGGAACAAGGACACGATCGAGCTCGTGATTTCCGACGATGGTCCAGGCATTCCGCCTGACATCCTGAACCGGATCGGCGAGCCCTATTTGTCGCGGCGGCGCAACCGGGACGAAGGCGGCGGCCTCGGACTCGGCGTGTTCATCGCGCGCACCTTGCTGGAGCGCACCGGCGCCAAGGTCTCGTTTACCAACCGGACCTTTCCGGATCATGGCGCAGTGGTCCAGATCACGTGGCCGAGAGAGCGTTTTGAGACTATCGAGACCTTCGAAGAAACAATAGGATAGGCCGCGACCTTGCGTCGCACAACGGGGCCGATCGACTATTGGCGCACTTGGCACCGCCCGATTGCGCCGCCATATGTAGACGCGCTGGAGAGAGGACGACACCTTGAACGCCATCGCCGAACTGAACGAACAGACCGACCGCTCGCTTCTGATCGTGGAGGACGACAAGCCGTTTCTGGAGCGGCTGTCGCGCGCCATGGAAACGCGCGGCTTTGCGGTGACGTCATGCGACACCGTCTCGGACGGTCTGGCGCAGATCGGCAAGGCGGCGCCGGCATTCGCCGTGGTCGATCTGCGGCTCGGCGACGGCAACGGTCTCGACGTGGTCTCGGCGCTGAAGAAGA
The DNA here is from genome assembly GCF_040548265.1 of Bradyrhizobium sp. F1.13.3. Taxonomy (NCBI): domain Bacteria; kingdom Pseudomonadati; phylum Pseudomonadota; class Alphaproteobacteria; order Hyphomicrobiales; family Nitrobacteraceae; genus Bradyrhizobium; species Bradyrhizobium sp. F1.13.3. The sequence goes on from NZ_JBEPRI010000002.1 coordinate 535,987, forward strand.
AGCGTCCCGACGCCCGCGCCATCGTGCTGACCGGTTATGGCAACATCGCCACTGCCGTCACCGCGGTGAAGATGGGCGCGGTCGATTATCTCTCAAAGCCCGCGGATGCCGACGACGTCGTCGCGGCGCTGCTGTCGACCGGCTCGGACAAGTCCGAATTGCCGGCGAATCCGATGTCGGCCGACCGCGTGCGCTGGGAACACATCCAGCGCATCTACGAGATGTGCAACCGAAACGTCTCGGAAACCGCGCGCCGGCTCAACATGCATCGGCGTACGTTGCAGCGGATCCTGGCCAAGCGCGCGCCGCGCTGATAGTCATGCCTTCCGTGCCCCGGACGCTGCGCAGCACGAAGTGATGCGCTGCTGAGCCGGCGGGGCCCATGCCTCAGCTCGAATCGTCGCCTGCTGGGTCCCGGCTCTGCGCAGCAACGCTGAAGCGTTGCAGCGCGTCCGGGACACGAGACCGGCCTATTCCCAAAACTCCGCATGCCCCTGCGGATCGACCAGCCGGTTGATCCGCAACGCCGCCGCCATGGCGAAACGCACCGTCATCTGCTTGCGCGTGGCCGCAGCGAGCTTGTGCTCGGGCGCCTCGCATTGCAGGTGCGCGCCATAGGCGTCCGCGATGATCAGGCCGGTATCTTGCGGAAAGATCTCGCAAGGCAGGTCCTGCGTGAAGGCGAAGAACAGCCGGTCGCAATGCGCCCGGTATTCGTGCCATTTCTGATCGGCACGCAAATCCTCCACCGACGACTTAATCTCGACGATCCAGATCTCGCCGCGCTCGTTCAGCGCGACGAGATCGGCGCGCCGCCCCGAGGGCAGCGGCAATTCGCTGATGCAGGTGAAGCCGAGCGAGCGCAACAATCGCGCAGTGCCGCGCGCGATCGCCAGCGCCGTCTCGGATTGACGGCGGTCGGGTGGTGGCACGAGGGCAATGCGGGCGGGATTGTCCATGGCGGGAGGATAGCCGATTCCTCCGAACGCGGACACCTTGCTCCATTCTCAAATGTCGTCCCGGCGAAGGCCGGGACCCATAATCACGGAAAGGAGTTTAGCGAAGGCTAATGGTTGCGGCCCGCGGTACGTGCACCGCGCCTCACGGAGAAATCACCCGGTATGGGTCCCGGCCTTCGCCGGGACGACACCTGAGTAAAAGCGGGGAACCTCAAGTCTCCCTCGCACTTATCACGCAGCCGCCACACCTCGGCGGAACCACCGAGGCTGCGCGCGCATGATCGACGATCTCTGGTACAAGAACGCCATCATCTATTGCCTGTCCGTCGGCACCTATATGGACGCCAACGGCGATGGCATCGGCGATTTCAAGGGCTTGCTGCGCCGGCTCGATTATCTGCACGGCCTCGGCATCACCACGATCTGGCTGATGCCGTTCCAGACCTCGCCCGGCCGCGACGACGGCTACGATGTCGCGGATTATTACAGCGTCGATGCCCGCTACGGCACGCTCGGAGATTTCGTCGAGTTCACCCATGGCTGCAAGCAGCGCGGCATTCGCGTCATCATCGATCTCGTCGTCAACCACACCTCCGACCAGCATCCCTGGTTCAAGGCGGCGCGGAGCGACAAGAACTCGCCCTACCGCGACTGGTATGTCTGGTCCGACAAGAAGCCAGCCAACGCCAATCAGGGCATGGTGTTTCCCGGCGTTCAGAAATCGACCTGGACGCGCGACAAGGAAGCCGGCGCCTGGTACTTCCACCGCTTCTACGATTTCCAGCCCGATCTCAACACCTCGAACCCGCGCGTGCAGGCCGAGATTCTGAAGATCATGGGCTTCTGGATCCAACTCGGCGTCTCAGGCTTTCGCATGGATGCCGTGCCTTTCGTCATCTCGACCAAAGGCGCCAAGGTGAAAAAGCCGGCCGAGCAATACGACATGCTGCGGACGTTTCGTGAATTCCTGCAATGGCGGCAGGGCGATGCCATCATTCTCGCCGAGGCCAACGTGCTGCCAAAGACGGACATGGAATATTTCGGCCGGGATGCCGACCGCATGCATATGATGTTCAATTTCCAGGTCAACCAGCATCTGTTCTATGCGCTGGCCTCGTCCGATTCACGCCCGTTGGGGAAAGCGCTGAAGGCGACCAAGCCGCGGCCCGCCTCGGCGCAATGGGGCCTGTTCCTGCGCAATCATGACGAACTCGATTTGGGGCGGCTGACCAAGGCGCAGCGCGAAATCGTGTTCAAACGCTTCGGTCCCGACAAGGACATGCAGCTCTACGACCGCGGCATTCGCCGTCGCCTGGCACCGATGCTGGGTGGCGACCGCCGGCGGCTCGAGCTCGCCTACAGCCTAATGTGCACGCTGCCGGGGACGCCGGTGATCCGCTATGGCGACGAGATCGCAATGGGCGATGATCTTTCGCTGCCGGAACGCAATTGCGCGCGGACGCCGATGCAATGGTCGACCGAGCCGCATGGCGGATTCACCACCAGCGACAAGCCGGCCCTGCCCGTCATCGACGAGGGACCTTATGGTTTCGAGCACCTCAATGTCGCAAAACAACGGCGCGATCCCAACTCCATGCTGAACTGGACCGAGCGCATCGTCCGCATGCGCAAGGAGGTGCCGGAGATCGGCTGGGGCGATTTTACAGTCATTCCGACGCGCGATCCCGCCGTGTTCATCATGCGTTACGACTGGCGCAACAATTCCGTGCTGTTCGTGCACAATTTCGACGAGAAGCCGCGCGAGATCGCGTTCTCGGCGGGGCTGCCGGGCGAGGCCGGCAAGCACCTGATCAATCTGCTCGCGGAAGACCACAGCCATGCCGACAAGCGCGGCCAGCATCGTGTCGTGCTGGAGCCCTACGGCTATCGCTGGTACCGCGTCGGCGGATTGGATTATCTGCTGAAGCGGAGCGATATCGACAAAACGATACGGGGCAACAAGCATCCGGGGTGATGTGGAGATGCTGGAGTTGCGCCGCTTCCACGATCGTCATTGCGAGCGCAGCGAAGCAATCCAGACTGTCACCGCGGGAACATTCTGGATTGCTTCGCTGCGCTCGCAATGACGAGGAAAGTGCGTCGCCCATCTCTGCGCTTCGCTTGTCCAGGACGACGGTCATGGCGGCGTGATGATCACGCCCTCGTTGCCGCGCAAATCCAGCACGCCTTCGAGCCGCTCGCCCTCGCGATCCAGGAATGTCGACAGCAGAATCTCGCTGCCAAACTTGATCGCGCTGGTGGTGACCGGGATCGGCTCAGGGCCGAGATTGAGCACCACGATCACCGCCCTGCCCTCGGCCTCGCGGCGATAGACCAGGAGATCGCCTTGCGCCGCGATCGGATGATAGTCGCCCGCAACCAGCGGCGGACACCCCTGCCGCAACGCGATCAGGCGCTTGTAGAGCGTGAGGATCGAACGTGAATCGGCTTCGAGATCGACGACGTTGTTGTGGATGTGATCCTCCGGCAGCGGCAGCCATGGCCTGACGTCCGAGAAGCCGGCGAAGTTGGAGGAATCCCACTGCATCGGCGTGCGGCAGCCGTCGCGACCGACACCGATGCCGGGTACGTTCTTCTCGAAGGGGTCGCGCACGAACTCGGGGGCGATCGCGAGCTGATGCATGCCGATCTCGTCGCCGTAATAGAGCGTCGGCGTGCCGCGCAGCGTCAGCAGCAGCATGGCGGCGATTCGGGCCTGCTCCGGCCCGACGCGGCTTGCGACGCGCGGGCGATCGTGATTGCCGAGCACCCAGTTCGGCCATGCGCCCTTCGGCAGCGCCTTCTCGTAATCCTCGACAATCTTCTCGATCGATCGCGCGCTCCAGAAGGTCGAGAGCAGCGCGAAATTGAACGGCATCTGCGCGCCGGTGAGATCGTTGCCGTAATAGGCCATGAGGCGGTGCAGCGGCAGATAGATCTCGCCGATCAGGACGCGGGCAGCATAGGCATCCGTGACGCGGCGCATCTCGGCGATGACGTCGTGCACCTCCGGCTGGTCGGTGGAATATTGCGTCAGTATCTTTTCGTTCGGCGGCCGGCTTTCGACATAATGCGGATTGGGCGGGTTGTCGCGGAAATCGGCGTCCTTGATCAGATGCCAGATCACGTCGACGCGAAAGCCGTCGACGCCCTTCTCCAGCCAGAACCGCATCACGTCATAGATCGCCGCGCGGACATCGGGATTGCGCCAGTTGAGGTCCGGCTGCTGGGCGAGGAAGGCGTGATAGTAGTACTGACCGGTCGTCTCGTCGAACTGCCACGCGCTGCCGCCGAACTCGGACAGCCAGTTGTTCGGCACGCCGCCACCCCCGCCCGGGTCGCGCCAGATGTACCAGTCGCGTTTGGGATTGTCGCGCGAGGAGCGGCTTTCGACGAACCAGGGATGCTGGTCCGAGGTGTGGTTCGGCACCAGGTCGAGGATCAGCTTGAGGCCATTGTCGTGCGCGGCGGCAAGAAGCGCATCGAAATCCGCCATCGTGCCGAACAGCGGCTCGATGCCGGTATAGTCGGAGATGTCGTAGCCGAAATCGGCCATTGGCGAGGGGAAGATCGGCGACAACCAGATCGCGTCGACGCCGAGCGACTTCACATACGGCAGCCGCTGCAAAATGCCGGCGAGATCGCCGACACCGTCGCCGTTTGAATCCTGAAAGGAGCGCGGGTAGATCTGATAGAAGATGCCGTCGCGCCACCAATTGCTGCCGCTCTGAGCCATGCGGGAAATCCATCCAAAAACTGCTTCTCGCGCGGGAGAACGCGGAAGGAGCGCCCCGGTTCAAAACAGCAGGCGAATTGGGACAGCTGTGTGACGATGTCCGCGACTGTTCCCGAGCCATGGGGACAAATCTTTTGCTTGGCGACATGGCAAAAATCGGCATTGTGGCGCCATGACCGAGCAAAACGAGACACAGGCCCAAGCCGGCGCGAAAGCGGGCGCGATCATCGTTCCCGTGACGCTGTTTGAGCAGAATTGCACCATCATCTGGGACGAGCCTTCCAAGAAGGCCGTGGTGATCGATCCCGGCGGCGACGTGCCGAAGATCCTGGATGCCATCAAGCAGACCGGCGTCACCGTGGAGAAGATCTGGCTGACTCACGGCCATATCGACCATGTCGGCGGCGCGGACGAACTCCGCGACGCGCTGAAGGTGCCGATCGAGGGCCCGCATCTCGCGGACAAATTCCTGCTCGACAACGTGGTCGAGAGCGGCGCGCGCTTCGGCATGACGGGGGTGCGCAATTTCGAGCCGGACCGCTGGCTCGATGAAGGCGACAGCGTGGCGATCGGCGATCTCCAGTTCGAGATCTATCATTGCCCCGGCCACTCGCCCGGCAGCGTGGTGTTCTTCAACAAGGATCTGCGCTTCGCCCATGTCGGCGACGTCCTGTTCGCCGGCTCGGTCGGACGCACCGATCTGCCCGGCGGCAGTCACGCGACGCTGATCGACTCGATCAAGACCAAGCTGCTGCCGCTCGGCGACGATGTCGGCTTCATCTGCGGCCATGGCGCCGGCTCGAGCATCGGCCAGGAGCGGATGACCAATCCGTTCATCACCGGCGAGATGTAGGCCCTACTCGGCGGCGTCCGCCAGCACTTGGGGCGCACTCAGGTTACGGTCGCCCCAGTCGCGGATCGCCGCCACGACCGGCACGAAGCTCTTGCCTTTGCGGGTGAGGCGATATTCGACCTTCGGCGGCACCTCGCCAAAATCCTTGCGATCGATCAGGCCGCTCGCCGTCAGCGCCTTCAACTCGCGACTCAGCACGCGCGGGGTGATCTCCGCGCTGCCTTCCATGCCGCGCAACAGGCCGGTCCTGATCTCGCCATAGCGGCGCGGACCGTCCTTGAGGTCCCAGACGATGCGCAGCTTGTACTTGCCGCTGATCATCTTCTGAAAGGCCGCGACCGGGCAGCTGCGCGCTGGAACTGTCTTTGTCCTTTCCTTGGCCATGTCGCTTCCTCCATGTGCGAGATGAAGAATAAGAGCGGCGCCGAAAAAGTCCATACTATCAATTTTGTCCATACTTGCGGGATCGCATCCAGCACGCAGATGATGACGCACAATGCCAACAGGGAGCGTCACATGAAGCACTTCATGATCCGGTACGAATTCAAGAACGGCACGACGGAGGCCTGGCACCAGGAGGTCGGCCGCTTCATCAAGGCGATCGACGGCGATCCGGAACTGAAAGGACGGATCGGCTATCGCGTCCTGAAGAACCGCGACAATGGCAGCTATTTCCATCTCGCCAGCGTCAGCGACGATGCCGCGCAAAAGGCGCTGCAATCGCGCGACTTCTTCAAGGCCTATCAGGAGATGACGCGCAAGGTCGCCGGCGGCGAGGTGACGGCGATGCCGATCGAATGGATCGGCGCGACCGCCTGAGTTACTTCATCAATCCCGCGGCCGTGAGCGCGCGCGTGATGATCTGGCCGAGATCGAAGCCGCGGGTCTCCTCGCGCTTCGGCTCGGCCGGCTGTTCGGCGACCGCGGCGCGGATCGAGCGTGCGAGATGCGGCGCGGACGAGCGGGCCGGCGTCGGCTTTGGCTCGACCTTCTTCGCCGCGTCCGGAATCCAGCCGGTGAGGCCGAAGAATTTTGCGATGTGATAGGACGAGGAGATGCCGGCCTCGATCAGGAACGCGCCTTCCACGCCATAGCGCTGGTCGTTGTCGGCCAGGCCGAGCGGCGTGCCGTGGGCCATGTCGGTGATGGCGTAGGACTCGACGAGCGTCTCGCCGTCCTTGTTCCACCAGGCCTGGCGCGGATAGCCGTCGATGTCGGTTTCCGCCATCGGCGCCTCGGGCAGATCGTGCAGGTCGAGCCATTGCTTGACGATCTCGTTGGCATTGCCGGGATTGACTGTGCGATCGGCGCTGCCGTGCCACACCGAGATCCGCGGCCAGGGCCCGCGATGAGTCGAGGCCCGACGCACCAGATCGCCAAGTTCGCGCGCCGGCCGCTCCGGGGAATGAAACATGCCGTCGAGCGCCTCGCGCAGATTGGTCGCGATGCCGTAGGGCAGTCCAGCGATGACCGCGCCGGCCGCGAAGATTTCAGGGTAGGTCGCGAGCATCACCGACGTCATGCCGCCGCCCGCCGACAAGCCAGTGATGAAGATACGCCGGGGATCGACGCGATGCGTTTCGATCATGTGCGCGATCATCTCGCGAATCGAACACGCCTCGCCGCTGTCCCGTGCCGTGTCTTCCGGATTGAACCAGTTGAAGCAGGTGTTGCTGTTGTTGATGCGCTGCTGCTCGGGCATCAGCAGCGCGAAGCCGTAGTGCTCGGCGAGCGTCGACCATCCGGCGCCGAGGTCGTAGCTTGCCGCGGTCTGGCCGCAGCCGTGCAGCACGACGACGAGCGCGCGCGGCTTCTGCAGTTGCGGCGGCACGAACGCGAACAGGCGCAGATTGCCGGGATTGTCGCCGAAGCCCGTGACCTCTTGCAACGGACTGGACGCATCGGCGCTCCGGCCAAACTCGGCGAAGCGCAATCCGTCCAGCTTTGGCAGACGTCTCAAGAGATCGACATTTCTGGTTAACGACACGGCAGCTCCTGGCAGGCGACGTTCAACGTCCACCCAAACCAAATAGTTGCTGCAGCGCAAAATAAAAAGACCGTGTGCTGTCGATGACGCGCTAAATCGCGAGAAAAGCTGCAGAAATCCGCACGTATTCACCGCAATGCCTCAACTTCGTGCAGATGAACGGCGCATCCACGCCGGGAATGCGGCGCAGATCATGATTAACGTTAGGAACCGCGCGAGCGAGACGAGCATTCCTGCGCGCGCCGATTGCACCGCTTCGACGGCAAAGTCAGGGCGAAGCCGGAGCAGGCCGGCCAGAAGGACGTTTTGGTGCCCGGATGTCGCTCACAGCTCGCGCGATGAATCGATCTGCTTTGTGACGGTTTGATGCATCGGCACGCGAACGCGCGATGACCTGCGAGCACGAATCGCGAGGCCTTACGTCTTCCACGAGAGAGCGCTCCATCGCATGGCTGCATTCCACCGCGCGGGACATCGCGTGATTGCGCTCGCTGCGTTCAGCACGTAGCTTCGCGCCACAAACAAACAAAAAATGTAAGCTGGAGAGAATGCCATGGCGCGCCTGAAGTTCGGAGCCTTCCTTGCCCCGCATCATCCGATCGGGGAGCATCCGATGCTCCAGTTCCGGCGCGACCTCGATCTGGTCGAGCAGCTCGATGCGCTCGGCTATGACGAGTTCTGGTGCGGCGAGCATCATTCCTCCGGCTGGGAGATGATCGCCTCGCCGGAGATGTTCCTGGCTGCGGCCGGCGAGCGCACCAAGCGGATCAAGCTCGGCACCGGCGTGGTGTCGCTGCCCTATCATCATCCCTACAACGTCGCGCAGCGCATGGTGCAGCTCGACCACATGACCGGCGGCCGCGCCATCTTCGGCTCCGGCCCCGGCGCGCTCGCCTCCGACGCGCATACGCTCGGCATCGATCCGATGACGCAGCGCGATCGCCAGGACGAGGCGATCGGCGTGATCCGCCGTCTCTTCGACGGCGAGCGCGTCACCGCGAAGAGCGACTGGTTCACCATGAACGACGCCGCGTTGCAGCTCCTGCCGTTGCAGGAAGAGATGCCGTTCGTGGTGGCCTCGCAGATCTCGCCCTCCGGCATGACGCTCGCCGGCAAATACGGCATCGGCATCATCTCGCTGGGTTCGATGACGACGCAGGGGCTGATGTCGCTGCAGCAGCAATGGCAGTTCGCCGAGGACGCGGCGAAAAAGCACGGCACCAAAGTCGATCGCGCAAACTGGCGCGTGCTGCTGACCTGGCACATCGCCGAGACCCGCGAGCAGGCCCGCCGCGAGGCCGGCGCCGGTCTGATGCGCTGGCACAACGAATATAATGTCGGCACGCTGCAACGGCCGGGCCTGACGGCGTTCGCCTCGCCGGACGAGGCCGTGGACAAGACCGCTTTCGTCGACGGTGCGGCCTCCGTCATCGGCACGCCCGACGACCTCGTCAAGATGATCAAGAACGTGATGCAGGTGTCCGGCGGCGTCGGCGCCGTCATCGGCTTCGTGCACGACTGGGCCAATCCGGAAAACACGCGGCGGAGCTGGGACCTTGTCGCGCGCTACGTCGTGCCCGAGATCAACGGCTACATCGACGGCTTGCGCAAGTCGCAAAAATTCGTGATCGAGAACCGAGCGATCTTCGAACGCGCGGGCCAAGCCGTGATGGCCAAGATCATGGAAAACGAGAAGGCCGCCGAGGCGCTGAAGGTGACCGGCGCCGGCCGCGTCGCGATTCCGGCCGTCAACGCCCCGGATTTGCAGAAGGAAGCGGCGAAGCGGTAGCGCGGAGTCATCGTCACCGGATTGTGCTATGTTGGCCGGGTCCAGCCAACCGGAGCAATCGACATGTCGATGCAGAATGTGGCCGCCCCTGTGCTCGGCTTCACTCCGCCCAAGCGCAACGAGCTGACACATATCCCCGGCGACGAAGGCTGGCCGATCATCCGCAAGACCTTCCAGGTGCTCGCCGACCCCAAGGGGCACATCGAGGCGAACGGCGCCAAATACGGCCTGATCTATCGCACGCACTTCTTCGGCGAGACCAATGTCGTGCTGCTCGGCCCCGAGGCCAACGAGCTCGTGCTGTTCGACCAGCAAAAGCTGTTCTCCTCGACCCATGGCTGGAACAAGGTGCTCGGCCTGCTGTTTCCGCGCGGATTGATGCTGCTGGATTTCGAGGAGCACCGGCTGCACCGCAAAGCGCTATCGGTCGCGTTCAAGTCCGGCCCGATGAAATCGTATCTGAGCGATCTCGACCGCGGCATCGGCGCCCGCGTCGCGCAGTGGAAGGCCAAGCCCGGCGAGATGCAGCTTTATCCGGCGATGAAGCAGCTCACGCTCGATCTCGCCGCCGCGTCCTTTCTCGGCGCCGACATCGGCCCGGAGGTCGACGAGATCAACCGCGCCTTCGTCGACATGGTCGCCGCCGCCGTCGCCCCGATCCGCCGACCGCTGCCCGGCACGCAGATGGCGGCCGGCGTCAGGGGACGCAAGCGCATCGTCACTTATTTCCGCGAGCAGATTCCGCTGCGACGCGGCAATCACGGCGGCGATGACCTGTTCTCGCAGCTCTGCCGTGCAACCCACGAGGACGGCGCGCTGCTCTCGGAACAGGACATCATCGACCACATGAGCTTCCTGATGATGGCGGCGCACGACACGTTGACCTCGTCGCTGACGTCGTTCATCGGCGAGCTCGCGGCAAATCCCGACTGGCAGGACAAGCTTCGCGCGGAGGTCATGGCGCTGGGGCTCGCCCCTAATGCGCCGAGCAGCTTCGACGATCTCGAAAAGATGCCGCTGTCGGAGATGGCGTTCAAGGAAGCGCTGCGGATCAAGCCGCCGGTGCCCTCGATGCCGCGCCGCGCCATGCGCGATTTCACCTTCAAGGGCTTTTCGATTCCGGCCGGCACCGCGATCGGCGTCAATCCGCTCTATACGCACCACATGAAGGAGATCTGGCCGGAGCCGAATCGATTCGATCCGCTGCGCTTCACCGAGGAGGCCCAGCGCAACCGTCACCGCTTCGCCTGGGTGCCGTTCGGCGGGGGCGCGCATATGTGCCTCGGCCTGCACTTCGCCTACATGCAAGCCAAATGCTTCGCGCGGCACTTCTTGCAGAACATCGAGGTATCGCTGGAGCCCGGCTACAAGCCGGACTGGCAGATGTGGCCGATCCCGAAACCGCGCGATGGATTGCGGGTGCGGGTGAAGGCGGTGTGAGCATCGCTCTCGTAGGGTGGGTTAGCCGAAGGCGTAACCCACCTCTCGGTGTCCGCAGTGACAGAAGTGGTGGGTTACGCTTCGCTAACCCACCTACGGCTTCGTCGCCCGTGGCGCCTACGCCCTCTGATCGAACGCCTTGCGCAGAGCCACGTAGCCCTGCTGCTGCTGGCTCCAGTTGCGGCCGCCGGTCATCGCGCCGTCGATGACGAGGTCATGGCCGTTGATGAAGCTGGACTCGTCGCTGGCCAGGAACACGGCGGCATGGGCGATGTCGTCGGGAAGGCCCGCGCGCGGGATCGGCTGCGCAGTCTTGTAAACCTCGCGCATCACCGCCGGCGTCTTCTCCGCCGCGTCGGTCGAAAGCCCGAGCGCCTTGCCGAAAATGCCGGTCGCGATGGCGCCAGGCGAGATCGAGTTGACGCGGACGTTGGATTCGCCGAGCTCCATCGCCACGCATTTGGTGAGATGAATCACCGCCGCCTTGGCCGCACCATAGACCATCGAGGACGAGAAGCCGGCGAGACGGCCGGCGATGCTGCCATTGTTGATGATGCTGCCAAAGCCCTGCTTCTTCATGTGGGGCGCGGCGTGCTTCATGCCGAGCATGACGCTGCGCAGCAGGGTCGCCATCGCCGCGTCGAAGCGCTCGACCTCGAGGCCTTCGATGCCGCCGGTCTGCGCCGGACCGCCGGCATTGTTGAACAGGCAGTCGATGCGGCCGAATTTGTCCACCGCGAGCGCGATCAGCGCCTGCATCTGCGCTTCGACCGTCACATCCGTCTGGCGGAAGACGCAATTCGGCCCGAGCTGCTTCGCCAGCGCCTCGCCTTCCGGTATGCGCCGGCCCGCGATCACAATTTTGGCACCTTCGGCAACGAAGACTTCAGCAGTCCGCAACCCGATCCCGCTCGTCGCGCCCGTGATCACCGCGACCTTGCCATCCAGCCTGCCCATGGAATGTCCCTGTTTTCGAACCCCTTGACGCCAAATGGCGGACACCAATCGACGACTGCGCCGCGACGGTCGGCGCCGCAGCAGGCATTATTCCTGCCGACTTCCGACAAGGCAAGCTTTGCTTGGGGCCGGCGACATGCGTAACATTCCTGGCGACCGCTCGATTGTCGAACGCATATCGCGACCGGACTGCGCATGGGGAAGCTGATCGACGAATTCCGCAAGGGCTGGCACGGCGCAGCACCGCCGTCGCTCGGCCTGAGCCTTGCGTTTGCGGTCGCCTGCCTGCTGGTTGCGACGCTGGCGCGCTGGGCTCTCGCCCATGTGCGGCCCGACGTCTATTTCACGCCGTATTTCCCGGCCGTGTTCTTTGCGGCCGCGTTCGGCGGCTTCCGCATCGGCATCATCACGGCGCTGGTCGGCGGCGTGCTCGGCGTCGTCGTGAATTTCGGCGATGCCTTTGCCGATAACGCGCGATTCGCCCTGCTGGCGCTGTATTGGACGGTCTGCGCGCTCACCATCTGGGGCGTCGAGCACTATCGCTCGCTCCTCGTCGAGCAGCGCCGGATTTCCAGGCGCCTGATCGAGGAAGAAGACTACCGCAAGCTGCTGGTCGACGAGCTCCAGCACCGGCTGAAGAACAAGCTGTCGACGGTGCATGCTGTGCTGCATCAGGTGCTGCACGATCAGCCGCAAATCTGGGCCCGGATCGATCCGCGGCTGCGGTCGCTTGCCGCGACCGACGATTTGATCTCGCGGATCGACAAGGCCGGCTGCGACATTCGCGACCTCCTGATCTCCGAGCTCGGCCCTTATGGCCATGTCCGCTTCACGCTCAACGGCGAACGGCTGTTCCTGCCGCCGAAGCTTGCGGTCACGCTGTCGCTAATGTTTCACGAGCTCGCCACCAACGCAGGCAAATATGGCGCGTTCTCCGCGCCGCGCGGGTTGTTGCAGGTGTCATGGACCGTCAGCGACGACCGTCTGACCGTGACCTGGGATGAAACCGAGGGCCCGAGCGTCGACAAGGTCTCCGAGCCAGGTTTCGGCACCAAGCTGTTGAAGTCGGCGCTGTCGGCCTTCGACGGCAAGACGGAGGTCTCCTATCTCAGGACCGGACTCCATTGCACCATGCAATGCCGTATCCCCAAGGACGGTTAGACACGGCGCAAACGAAACCCGTTCGCGCGCGTCGTTCGCGGTTTCGCCGAGCGCGTTGACGCCCTGTTAATGACGATGGGCTGCGCGCGTCGCATCGCCGCAAAACACCACCGTAATTCTCCGGACCCCTTAACCAAACTTAAGAGGGAACCGCGCAAGATCGCGGCCATTGCAAAGTCGCGCTGAAACAACAAGATTCATGACTTCTATGAACGACAACAAATATTCCGGCGCGAGTGAAGCCGAACTCGGATTCCTCAAGGAAATCGTTAGAATGCTGCCTGCCGGCTTGACCGTGCAGGACGCGCAGGGCGAACTTCTCCTGGTCAACGATGTCGCGGCCGCCCAGCTCGGCATGGACGGCAGCCGCCCCTCGCGCGATCTCGCATCGCGCCTGGAAGCCTGCCGGCAGGCCCTGAGCTCCGGCCAGGCGGTCGTCGCCGAGGAAGCGCTCCACGACGGAGCCGCACGCCAGGTGCTGCTGACCACTCATCGTCCGATCCGCCTCGACGGACGCGAGCTGCTGATCTCGGCCTCCTCCGACATCACTGAGCAGAAGAATTTCGAGGACCAGCTGTTCCGCTCGGCCTATTTCGACGAGCTGACCGGCCTGCCCTCGCGGCGCGTTATCGAACATCGCGCCACCAGCCTGCTCGCGCAGGGTCGCGTCGGCGAGCGCTTTGCGCTCGCCTTTCTCGACGTCGACAATTTCAAGCACATCAACGACTATTACGGCCACGCGGTGGGAGATGCGCTGCTGGTCGAGCTGTCGAAGCGGCTTGGACGCGGCTTGCGCGATTCGGACATGCTGTCGCGCATCTCCGGCGACGAATTCCTGCTGCTGCTGTCGCCGATCCAGAGCCAGGAGGAAGTCGCCGAATTTATGCAATCGACGCTGGAGCGGCTGACGGCGCCGTTCTTCATCGACAATTCGGAAGTGTTCGCCTCAACCCCCGTCGGCATCAGCCTCTACCCCGATCACGGAAGTAGCTTCGAGACACTGCGTCAGAACGCCGACATCGCGATGTACCGCATCAAGAATGACGGCAAGGGATCGGCGGCCTTCTTCGACTCCAGCATGGAGCGCGAGGCGCTGGCGCGAATGAAGATCGAGCAGTCGCTGCGGCTCGCCATCCTCGAGAAACGCTTCTGCTGCGCCTTCCAGTCCAAGGTCGACATCCGCACGCAGGACGTGAAGGGGATCGAGGCTCTGGTACGGCTGCGCGACGACGAGGGCGTGATCCAGGCGCCGGGCTCGTTCATCAATCTTGCCACCGAACTCGGATTGATCGACGAGCTGACTCATCTCGTGCTCGCCGAGATCGTCAAGTCGATCGACCTGATCAACGAGACGTTCGGTGCGGAAGCGACCATCAGCATCAACGTCGCGGCCAAGCAGGCCGGCAACCCCGAATTCATGCGCAGCTTCGCCCAGGCGCTCGACGACACCGGCTTTCCGCAGCGCTTCATGATCGAGGTGACGGAAGACGCCTTCGTCGCCAAGAATCATTTCCAGGCCGAGATCCTGCCGATGTTCCGCAAGCTCGGCGTCGCCATCTCGATCGACGATTTCGGCACCGGCTATTCCTCGCTCTCGGCGCTGGCCGACATCACCGCGGACGAGATCAAGATCGACCGGTCCTTCATCACCGATATCCATAAGCGCCCACGCAACCAGGGCATCCTGCGCGCGATCGAATCCCTGAGCGAAGCGCTCGGCATGACCGTGATTGCCGAAGGCATCGAATCCTACGAGGAGCTCGCCTACCTCCAGGCTGCGACCAAAATCCGGTACGCGCAGGGCTATTATTTCTCACGGCCGATCTTCCTGGAGGAGCTGAAGCTCGCAACGCCCATCTCCAGCGAAGCACGCGCCGGCGTCACAAACCGCTCGACCCAACAGAACCGGCAGGGCTATTCCCGGGCGAACGGATACAGGCGGTAAGCCCCGGCCTTGATCGTTGATTTCCAAAGCTTGAGCAGCCCGTTCCACGGGTGAGGTCAACAATTGCATCTGCCGATTTCCTCGGCAGAAGCGATCCGGCGCGGCCGGGCGGGACAATGTCACACATGCCCTTCGCGTGGTCCCGCCGGAAGGTGGAATTGCAATGTCTGCACGGTTGTGCAAATCGCTATGGCCAAAGAATTTACCAGGAGGGACCATCGTGCGCCGCTCGCTCATCTTAACAACAACCATCCTCGCCCTCGCCGCGGGCACGTCCGCACAGGCCGACGATCTCAAGGTCGCGCTGATCTATGGCAAGACCGGCCCGCTCGAGGCCTATGCCAAGCAGACCGAGACCGGCCTGCAGATGGGTTTTGAATACGCCACCAAGGGCACCATGACGCTCGACGGGCGCAAGATCGTCGTCATCACCAAGGACGACCAGGGCAAGCCGGATCTATCCAAGGCCGCGCTCGCGGAAGCCTATCAGGACGACAAGGCCGACATCGCGATCGGCACGACCTCGTCGGCCGCGGCGCTCGCGATCCTGCCCGTCGCCGAGGAAAACAAGAAGATCCTGATCGTCGAGCCCGCGGTCGCGGATCAGATTACCGGCGAGAAGTGGAATCGCTACATCTTCCGCACCGCGCGCAACTCGTCGCAGGATGCGATCTCGAACGCGGTCGCGATCGGCAAGCAGGGCGTCACCGTCGCGACGCTGGCGCAGGACTACGCCTTCGGCCGCGACGGCGTAGCCGCCTTCAAAGAGGCGCTCGGCAAGACCGGCGCGACGCTCGCCGCCGAAGAATATGCCCCGACTTCGACCACGGACTTCACGGCGGTCGGCCAGCGCCTGTTCGACGCGCTGAAGGACAAGCCGGGCCGCAAGGTGATCTGGGTGATCTGGGCCGGCGCCGGCAATCCGCTGGCAAAACTCCAGGACATGGATCCGAAGCGCTACGGCATCGAACTGTCCACCGGCGGCAACATCCTGCCGGCGCTCGCCGCCTACAAGGGCCTGCCCGGCATGGAAGGCGCGACCTATTATTTCTACGAGATCCCGAAGAACCCGGTGAATGACTGGTTCGTCGCCGAGCACCAGAAGCGCTTCAATGCACCGCCGGACTTCTTCACCGCGGGCGGTTTCGCCGCCGCGATGTCCGTCGTCGCCGCGGTCACCAAGGCGAAATCGACCGACACCGAGAAGCTGATCAGCGCCATGGAAGGCCTGGAGTTCGACACGCCGAAGGGCAAGATGATGTTCCGCAAGGAAGACCATCAGGCGCTCCAGAGCATGTATCACTTCAAGGTCAAGGTCGATCCGAATGTCGCCTGGGCCGTGCTCGAGCCGGTGCGCGAGCTGAAGATCGAGGACATGAACGTTCCGATCAAGAACAAGCGGTAGGTGCTTCTTCACCTCTCCCGCTTGCGGGAGAGGCCGGGAGAGGGCTCTGTCCTCTTGGGGGCTCTCGATTGCGGAGACACCCTCTCCCCACCCCTCTCCCGCAAGCGGGAGAGGGAGCGCGGCGCGATCGCGGAAATATTCCTCTCTCACCATTTGCTAGACCGATGACGCTGACCCTTGAAACCCGCGACCTCACTATCCGCTTCGGCGGCCATGTCGCGGTCAACAGCGTCACCTGCAGTTTCCGGCCGGGCGAGCTCACCGCCATCGTTGGGCCGAACGGCGCCGGCAAGACCACTTATTTCAACTTGATCTCCGGTCAGCTCCGCGCATCGAGCGGCAGCATCCTGTTCGACAGCACCGACATCACCCAGCATTCCGCGCCGATGCGGACGCGTGCCGGCGTGGGGCGCGCCTTCCAGCTCACCAATCTCTTTCCCAATCTCTCGGTGGAGGAAAACGTCCGCCTCGCCGTGCAGGCCGCCGACGGCACTCACTACGACATGCTGCGGCCATGGATGGTCCGCCGCGATCTGATCGCCCGCGCCGATGCTATTCTGGATCAGGTCGCGCTTGGCGGCCGCCGTGGCGTCGCCGCGACCGCACTGTCGCATGGCGATCAGCGCAAGCTCGAGGTCGCGCTGATGATGGCGCTCGAACCGAAGGTGTTCATGTTCGACGAGCCGACCGCAGGCATGAGCATCGACGAGGTGCCGGTCGTGCTGAACCTGATCGCGCAGCTTAAGCAGGACAAGAGCAGGATCATTCTCCTGGTCGAGCACAAGATGGATGTGGTGCGATCGCTCGCCGACCGCATCATCGTGCTGCATAACGGGCAGCTTGTTGCGGACGGCAGGCCTGCCGAAGTGATCGCGTCACCGATCGTGCAGGAGGCCTATCTCGGTGTCGCGCCCAAGAATGTTGCAGGGAGCGCCGCGTGACCGATCTATTGAGGCTCTCCGGGGTGCACACCCATATCGGCCGCTATCACATCCTCCAGGGTATCGATCTCGCTGTCGCGCAGGGGCAGACCACGATGCTGCTCGGCCGCAATGGCGCCGGCAAGACCACGACACTGCGCACCATCATGGGCCTCTGGAAGGCCTCTTCCGGCGAGATCAGTCTCGCCGGCGAGCGCATCGAGAGCCGTGCGACGCCCGACATCGCGCGGCTCGGCGTCGGCTACGTGCCGGAGAGCATGGCGGTGTTCTCCGACCTCACGGTGAAGGAAAATCTCGTGCTGGCGGCGCGCGACGGACCGCTCGACGACGCCCAGCTCGACTGGATTTTCGGCTTCTTCCCCGCGCTGCGCCGGTTCTGGCTGTCCCGCGCGGGAAGTCTCTCGGGCGGACAGAAGCAGATGTTGTCGATTGCCCGTGCCATCGTCGAACCGCGCAAGCTCCTGCTGATCGACGAGCCGACCAAGGGCCTGGCTCCGGCAATCGTGATGGCGTTGATCGAGTGCCTGAAGGAGATCAAGCGCAAGGGCGCCACCATCCTGATGGTCGAGCAGAATTTCTTTGCCGCCCGCGAGCTCGGCGACGACGTGCTGGTGATGGACAACGGCACCATCGTTCATCGCGGCGAGATGGCGGCCTTGGCCTCCGACGTGCCGCTGCAGGAGCGACTGCTCGGTCTGAGCCTGGAGACGCATCAATGACCGAGCTCGCCGCAACCGATCCGCTGCCGAAGCCGAAGCGCGACATCGCGCCGATCCTGCTGCCGATCGCCGTCGCCCTCGTGATGATCCCGCTGATCGGCTCACCCAGCACTTGGCTGACGCTGACGGCCGCGAGCCTCGCGATGGGCATGATGATCTTCATCATGGCCTCGGGGCTCACGCTCGTGTTCGGCCTGATGGACGTGCTCAATTTCGGCCATGGCGCCTTCATCGCGGTCGGGGCCTATGTCGCGACCCTGGTGCTGGCGCCGTTCGCGGCCTCCCTCCAGGCTGATTCGCTGTGGATCAACCTCGCGGTGCTGGCGCCGGCGGCCTTGCTGTCGATGGCAGTGTCCGGCGCGCTCGGCCTGATCGTCGAGCGGGTGCTGATCCTGCCCGTCTACGGCCAGCATCTGAAACAGATCCTGATGACGACGGGCGGCCTGATCGTCGCCGAGCAGACGCTCTATGCGGTGTGGGGGCCACAGATCATCCCGACACCGCTGCCGACGTCGCTGCGCGGCTCCTTCATCCTCGGCGACGTCGCGATCGCGAAATACCGCGTGCTGGCGACGCTGATCGGCCTCGCCGTCTTCATCGCGATCCAGCTCGTGCTCAACCGGACCAAGCTTGGCCTTCTGATCCGTGCCGGCGTCGAGAACCGCGAGATGGTCGAGGCGCTCGGCTATCGCATCCGCCGTCTGTTCCTCGGCGTGTTCATGACGGGATCGGCGCTGGCCGGCCTCGGCGGCGTGATGTGGGCGCTGTATCGCGAGCAGGTCCACGCCTCCATGAGCGACGACCTCACCGTCCTGATCTTCATCGTCGTCATCATCGGCGGCCTCGGCTCGATCGGCGGCTGCTTCATCGGCGCGATCCTGGTGGCGATGATTGCCAATTACGGCGGCTTCCTGGTGCCGAAGCTCGCCCTCGTCTCCAATATCCTGCTGATGGTCGCCATTCTGATGTGGCGGCCGCGCGGCCTCTATGCGGTGACCAGCCGATGATGATCCTGTCAGGCGATCCGCCGCGCAGCCGCGTGCTCGCGCTCGTTCTCGTCGTCATCATCCTGGCGCTGGTGGCGACGCCGTTCCTGTTTCCCGGGGCGAAGGCACTGAACGTTGCGGCCAAGATTTGCGTCTTCGCCGCGCTCGTCGCCTCCTACGATTTGCTGCTCGGCTATACCGGCTCGGTGTCGTTCGCACACACCATGTTCTACGGGATCGGCAGCTACGCGATCGCGATCGCGCTGTACGGGATGGGCCCGAATTGGGGCGCGGTTGCAACCGGCATCGTGGTCGGCCTGCCGCTTGCCGCGCTGCTTGCGCTTGCGATCGGACTGTTCTCGCTGCGGGTGGCCGCGATCTTCTTTGCCATGATCACGCTCGCGGTCGCATCCGCCTTCCAGGTGCTGGCCTCGCAGCTGTCCTGGCTGACCGGCGGCGAAGACGGACGCAGCTTTCAGCTGCCCGAGCTGCTCAGGCCCGGCACGGTGCTGATCTCGAAGAACGTGCTCGGATTCGAGGTCAACGGCCGCATCCTGACCTATTATCTGGTGTTCGCCGTCTCGACCCTGATGATCCTCGCTTTGCTGCGGGTGGTGAACTCGCCGTTCGGGCGCGTGCTGCAGGCGATCCGCGAAAACCGCTTCCGCGCCGAGGCGCTCGGCTTCCGCACCGTCTTCCACCTGACCTACGCCAACTGCATCGCCGCACTGGTCGCCGCCGGCGCCGGCATTCTCAATGCATTGTGGCTGCGCTATGCCGGCCCCGATACCTCGCTCAGCTTCTCGATCATGCTGGACATTCTGCTGATGGTCGTGATCGGCGGCATGGGCACGATCTACGGCGCAATCATCGGGGCAAGCATCTTCATCCTCGCCCAGAACTATCTGCAGTCGCTGATGGGCGTCGCCTCCAAGGCGGCGTCGGAAGCCGGCCTGCCGCTGCTGCCGGGACTGTTGCATCCCGACCGCTGGCTGCTGTGGCTCGGGCTGCTCTTCATCGCCAGCGTCTACTTCTTTCCGACCGGCGTGGTCGGACGGCTGCGCAGTCTCGGCGGCGACAAGAGTGCGGGCAGCTCGCATTAACGCGCGATTCATGATGCAGCGCAGCGGCTCGCTGAACACGATTGCGATCACGCAACGAGATTAACGCTCAGGTAACTGGCTTTCCTAAGCTTTACGCCATTTGTGTGGTGTATCCCTGTCCCTCCAGGGAGGGGGAATGCGCCAGGTCTTTGCAGGGATTGCAGCCGGAATGTTCCTAGCCGCGAAGCACGGCTGGGAGGCGGCCATTCGGCGCGGACCGGTGCTGTGGCTCACCCTGTGCGGCGTGTTGCTGGTCGCCGGGATCTTCGCCGTGACCGCCATGGCCGTCGGCGAATTTCGCGAACGTACCATGGTCAACCGCGAGCGCGAGCTGGAAAATACGGTGCAGCTGATCGCGCGGCACTTCGATCAGCAATTCGAAGACTCCGACGTCGTCGCTGCCGATGTGATCGGGCAGATGAATCTGCCGGAGATCAGTTCGGCCGCGATGTTCCGCGAGCGCATGTCCGGACCCGCGACGAACCAGATGCTGCGCAGCAAGATCGGCCCGGTGTCTTACCTCGGCGACATCGCGATCTACGATGCCGACGGCGAACTGATCAACTGGTCGCGGGCCCAGCCGCTGCCCAAGATCAACATCTCCTCGCGCGCCTACTTTCAGACCTTCAAATCGAATCCGATGGCCGAACCGGTGGCGCTGGAATCGGTCCGCAGCTTCATCATCGGAAAATGGACCACGATTGTCGCGCGTCGGCTGAGCGGCGCGGACGGCAGCTTCTTCGGCACGATGGTCCGCCGGATCGATCCGGACAGCTACCAGAACTATTTCGCGTCCGTTGCGCTTGCAGAGGGCACGGCGATCTCGCTGTTCGACCGCAATGGCAAGATGCTGTCGCGCTACCCGCATGTCGAAGAGCTGATCGGCAGGGACTTCAAGGACGCGCCGCTGATGCGCAAGATGCTTGCCGAAGGTGGCCGGCACACCCTGCGCGTCAAGGGCCCGATCGACGGCGACGAGCGCCTCGGCTCCGGGGCCTCGCTGTCGCATTTCCCGCTGGTCATCGTCGCGACCAACACCACGAGAGCCGCGCTGGCCGACTGGCGGCAGCAGACCGGCTTCATGGTCACCACCGCCGCGCTTTCGGCCACGGTGATTGCGCTGATCCTGTTTCTGATCGTTCGCCAGATCAACCGGCAGAATCGCGAGGCGCAGCAACGGCTGGAGGCGGAGCGCGGGCGGCTCGACACCGCCTTGAACAACATGTCGCAAGGGTTGATCCTGTACGATGCCGCCGGATTCATCGTCACCTGCAACCGCCGCTACGCCGACATGTTCGGCCTCTCTCACGATGTCATCAAGCCCGGCTGTCACATCCGCGAGGCGATGTATCATCGCAGGGAGCGCGGCGCGTTCGACGGCGATGTCGAGGCATTTTGCGCCGACGTCATGAGGATCGTCGCCGAGGGCACGGTCTCCACGAGAACCCATCAATTGCCGAGTGGCCGCGCTTTCCAGGTCATCAACACCCCGCTCGCGCAGGGCGGATGGGTGGCCACGATCGAAGACATCACCGAGCGCCGCAAGCTGGAGCAGGAACGCGACCGCAATTACATGTTCCTGCGCGAGATTATCGACCACATCCCGTCGCAGATCACGGTGAAGGATGCTCACACGCGGCGATATCTGTTGGTCAACCGGACCGCCGAAGAGCAATTCGGCCAATCAGGCGAAAACATCGTTGGCAAGACCCCCTTCGACATATACCCGGATGCCTCCGCCAAAATCGTCACCGACGACGATAGCAAGGCGCTGAAGGCGGGAGGGGGCTTGTTCAAGGACGAGCATGCCTGGCAGAGCCAGGCCAAGGGGCTGCGCTACATCACCTCGACCCGGATCGGAATCCGCGACGAATCCGGCGAGCCGCGCTACCTCATCAATGTGGTCGAGGATGTCACCGAACGGCGGCGCGCTGACGAGAAGATTGCGCATATGGCGCATTACGATGCGCTCACCGACCTGCCGAACCGGGCGCTGTTCCGCGAGCAGATCGAGCGTGAACTGGAGAAGGTCGGCGGCGGCAGTCAGTTCGCGCTGCTCTATGTCGACGTCGACGAGTTCAAGGGCATCAACGATTCGCTCGGTCATCACGTCGGCGACGAGCTGTTGAAGGGCATTGCGGCGCGCATCCGCGGCTGCCTTGGACAGGGCGACTTGATCGCGCGGCTCGGCGGCGACGAATTCGCGGTGATCCAGACCGGGATCAGTTCATCCGCCGACGTGGTATCATTCGTGACGCGGATCTTCGAGGCGATCCGCCGGCCCTATCACTGCTTCGGCCATCAGCTCTCCACCGATGCCAGCATCGGCATCGCGATGGCGCCGCAGGACGGCACCGATCTCGACCAGCTCATCAAGAATGCCGATCTCGCGATGTACGGCGCCAAGGCGGAAGGACGCCGCACTCACCGCTTCTTCGAACCGGAGATGGATGCGAGCGCCAAGGCGCGCCTGAGCCTGGAGCAGGATCTGCGCCAGGCGCTGGTGAACGGCGGTTTCGAGATCCACTATCAGCCGCTGGTCGACCTGCGCACCAACGATGTCACGGGCTGCGAGGCGCTGCTGCGCTGGCGGCATCCCGAGCGCGGTATGGTGTCGCCGGCAGAGTTCATCCCGATTGCCGAGGACACCGGCTTGATCAACGAGCTCGGCGACTGGGTGCTGCGCATGGCCTGCAACGAGGCCGCGACCTGGCCGGCGCATGTGCGCGTCGCGGTCAACGTCTCGCCGGTGCAGCTCAAATGCGAGACGCTGGCGCTGCGGATCGCCGGCGCGCTCGCGGATTCCGGACTTGCTCCGTGCCGGCTCGAACTCGAGATCACCGAGGCCGTGCTGATCCGCGACGACGAGGCGGCGCTCTCGATCCTGCACCAGCTCCGCGCGATCGGCGTGCGCATCGCGCTCGACGATTTCGGCACCGGTTACTCCTCGCTCAGCTATCTCAAGCGCTTTCCGTTCGACAAGATCAAGATCGACCGCTGCTTCGTCGCCGATATCGCCGAGGCGAGCGGCGCGCCCGTGATCGTGCAGGCGGTGGTGAACATCGCCGCCGCCAGCAACATGACCACGGTCGCGGAAGGCGTCGAGACCGAGGCGCAGCGCGAGATGCTGCGCGCGCTCGGCTGCACGGAGATGCAGGGTTATCTTTTCAGCAGACCGAAGCCGGCCAGCGAAGTGCGAAAGCTGTTCGGCCCAAACCATGCCTTGCCGGTGGCGGCGGTGGCCTGAGATGGGGAAGCCGGGGAAAACGTCAGCCAGACGGTCGACGTTGCGGATTCCTATGCCGTGCGGCTGACCGGCGTCGCCGCCTCCGAGGTGATCGGCACAATAAGCACTGGCAGGCCTTCTACGAGGCCAGGCGCCCTTGCCTCGCCGACCTCGGGCGGGACGGCGTGCCGGTTCCTGGCCGCGTCGCCCGCAAATCAGCCGAGCCGGAAACGGCGGAAGCGGTTGCCCGCCCCTCGCCAATCGGCTAAATGAACCTCGACTAGCACCCGTAGCTCAGCTGGATAGAGCGTTGCCCTCCGAAGGCAAAGGTCACACGTTCGAATCGTGTCGGGTGCGCCAGTCTCTTCCAATGCAAGCTGGAGTCATCGCCTGCTCCACCGAGCCGACCCTCACGTCAGCATCGAGATGATCGCCTGGACCTGGTCGGAAGCCGACGTGACCAGTCCGTCGTAAGACGTCTGACCGTGTGCGGCCGTCTTCAGGATGCATTCGGCTACGGCCGCTTTCAGGCCGAAGACCGATTGATCGGGCGGCACGCTCGCCATCACGGCCTCCAGCGCCTGACGCATCGTTCGAATGAGTTCGGAGCTGTATTGCATGGGCTGTCCTCCGCAGGCTCATATTAGAGCGCATGCCCATGCTTGCCACTCACAAGCTTGAGATTGCTCTGTGAATCACCCCTCACCTCGCACTTCACGCCGCTCGATTGTATCATCCTGCCATGAGCGAATCCGACACGGCGACCGGCGAAGCCTCGCCCGTCCGCAAGATCATCCATATCGACATGGATGCCTTCTACGCGTCCGTGGAACAACGCGATCATCCGGAGCTGCGCGGAAAGCCGGTCGCGGTCGGAGGCTCCGCAGAACGTGGCGTCGTCGCGGCCGCCAGCTATGAGGCCCGCGAGTTCGGCGTTCGCTCCGCCATGCCATCCGTGACGGCGAAGCGACAATGTCCCGATCTGGTCTTCGTCAAGCCGCGCTTCGAGGTCTACAAGGCGATCTCTAGGCAGATCCGCGACATCTTCGCGGAGCACACCCCGATCATCGAGCCGTTGTCGCTCGACGAGGCCTATCTCGACGTGACGGAGAATCTGCAAGGCATCCCGCTGGCGCGCGATATCGCACTTAGGATCCGCGAGAGGATCAAGGCCGAGACGGGCCTCAACGCTTCGGCCGGCATCTCCTACAACAAGTTCCTGGCCAAGCTCGCCTCCGACCATCGCAAGCCCAACGGTCAATTCGTGATCTCACCGGAGATGGGACCCGCCTTCGTCGAGACGCTTCCGGTCGGAAAATTCCACGGGATAGGCCCGGCCACGGGCGCGAAGATGAACGCGCTCGGCATGTTCACCGGTCTCGATATTCGTCGTCAGACGCTGGAGTTCATGAATGCGAATTTCGGCAAGTCGGGCGCCTATTACTACTGGATCGCGCGCGGTGTCGACGAACGGCCGGTCCGGGCCAACCGGGTCCGCAAGTCCATCGGCGCGGAGACCACGTTTTCAAACGATCTCACCGAATTCGACGCGCTGGTCGCCGAGCTCAAGCCGCTCGTCGACAAGGTGTGGCGCCACTGCGAGGCGACGGGCAGCCGTGGCCGCACCGTCACTTTGAAGATCAAATTCGCCGACTTCGAGATCATCACGCGCAGCAGGTCCGCCCCTTCACCGGTCGCAGGCCGGGACGATCTGGAGCGCCTGGCTTGCGGCCTGCTCGAAGTCGAGATGCCGCTGCCCAAGAGCGTCAGGCTGCTGGGGGTCTCGCTGTCTTCCCTCCAGGTCGGGGACGATGCGGAGCCGCAGCTGACTCTCGGCATCTGAACCGAACTGACGGGCTTTTGGCGAACGCCGACAGGCGCGCAGAGCGCGCTCGCCGTGAGTGTACGGTGGCGGGTTTTCAGACTCGCCACCGAAGGTCGATCCGACGGGCCGATCAATGCCTCACGTGCTCGAACACCACGATCACGCCGGTCGGCTCGGGCTCGTGCGCCATCAGGCGGGTCAGCTCGGAATCGCCCCAATCGGCGAGGCTGACGACTTCGCCGCTCTGGCGCTCCGTGCCGGGCGGTGCCGTGGGCTCGACGACCTTCAGCCCCGTCTCATCGACGAAGAAAGTGTGCTCGCCGAACATGCTGTTGAGCTGCGGCATGGCGGGATGCTCGTCGGGCAGCACCTGAGCGCCGAGCTGGTTGACGGTCTGCTTCACCTGTTCGGATGTGAGCTTCATGAGCTGCTCCGTTTCTGTCACGTCGGTTTCATTGAGCTGAGCCAGAGCGGGCGTTCCCTGCGCCGATGTTCGCCTGGCTCAATGTCCCGAACGGGTGCTGCGCACAAATGTTCCTGAGGAATGCATTTCGTGATCGCGCGTCGCGTCTGCCGCGCTTGCGGCACGAGATCGCCACAGGACGCACATGATTCGACATTCCAAGAGCCGAATTCGCTACTCGCTTCTGTTCTCGCCGACAGACAGCGCGCAGATGCGTGACAGATATGTGTAGGACAGCCCGGTCTCCTCGGCCCAGGCGTTGAACTGCGCCTGCACCTTGGCGAGATCGCCCTTCGACTTGACCTCTTCGCCAATGTCGAGACCGGCATCGCGCAGGCACGCCACGACGTCCCTGGACGTCACAAAGCCGTCCCAGCCGACGAACCGCAGCAGCATCTGGCCGGTATTCCCTCCTAACCGGCTGCCACGTTTGCTCAGGAGATCGAGCAGGCCGATCTGGTCGGACGGCGGCCATTTCGCCAAAAACCTGCCGAAGCTGCCGTGCTCTTTTGCGATCTCCTGGACGAAGGCGGCGTTGTCGCGCACTGACATGATCTTGGCACCGTTGCGCACGATGCGCGCGTCGCGCAGCAGGCCCTCCCAATAATCCTCCGGCTGAAAGGTGAGCTTGGCCGGCTGGAAACGCAGGAAGGCGTCTTCAAACCCGTCCCATTTCTTCTCGATCACGCTCCAGGCAAAGCCGGCGCAAAACACACGCTTCGTCATCTCTGCGAGGATGCGGTCGTCTCCACGTTTGGCGAGGCCCTTCAAGTCGGGCTTTTCGGGCATCAGCTTTTCGAGCGCCTTGGGCCCGCCCTTGCGTTTTTCGGCGCGAGCACGAATGGTCTTGAAGGAGGTCATTGGGAGACGAGCTGTTGGGGGCACGAGCTGTTGAGGATACGCTACGACATCAGAATTCGATGATCCGGTCCAGCCCGGCAACGCTTCGATGCTTGCACCCGCGGATGGGCCGCAGCATACTGCCCGCGTTGAATTGGCAAGAAATGCCACTGGTCCGCTTCTTGCGTTCAGATATTTTGCAATCCCGAACATTTTTGACGTCTCACCCGTGGATTTCCAATGCGCTGCCTGGTCGTGGCCGACCTGCACTATTCGCTGCCTCAGCTCGACTGGCTCGTCAGCGCCGCTCCGCAATTCGACCTCGTGATCTTCGCCGGCGATGCGCTCGACATTGGCTCGATGGTGGATTTTCGCGCGCAGATCGTGGTGGTGAAGAAATACCTCGCCCTGCTCGCCGCGAAGACAAGCGTGATCCTCTGCTCGGGCAATCACGATCTCGACGAGCGCAATGCGGAAGGCGAAAAGATCTCGCGCTGGATCTCGGAGGTGCGCGAGTTGGGCGTTGCCTGCGACGGTGACAGCCTCACCGTCGGCGACACGCTGTTCACGGTGTGCCCATGGTGGGATGGGCCGCTGGTCAAGCAGCGCCTCGTCGCGCAGCTCGCCGCCGCCGCGGCCGGCCGGCCGCAGCGCTGGATCTGGATCCATCATGCGCCGCCGGCGGATTCACCGACGAGCTGGGGCGGCAAGCGTTTTTTCGGCGACGTCGAGCTGGTGCAATGGATCATGCAGTACCAGCCCTCGATGGTGATCTCGGGCCATGTGCATCAGTCGCCGTTCATTACCGATGGCTCGTGGTTCGACCGGCTCGGCCAGACCTGGGTCTTCAACACCGGCCTGCAACCCGGCCGTCCGCCGACATATATCGTGCTGGACCTCGATGCGGACAGGGCGTTCTGGCTTGCGGCCGGTGAGGCGCAATCGATCGATCTTGGCGCGCCGCTGAAGCGGCCCGCCGCTCCGATCGAGGCGCCGCCCGACTGGCTCACATTCTTGGATCGGATTGCCGATCCGAGCCTGGCGAGACCTCGAGCGGCGGCAGGTTGATCATGCTCTGGAGCACCTCGCCGACCATGGCCAGATGCGTGCCGTGGCCGGCATATTGCTGCTTGAGATCGGCGAGATAGGTGTTGGCGACATTGAGCCGCTGCGCCAGCATCTTGGCGATCAGAAGCGCCACGCCCGCCTCCTGCTTGAGGAACGAGGCGGCATCCTCGAATTCGTAAACGATGGAGTCGGAGCAGGCCCGTACGGTCGCAGTGTGCGGCTGTCCCAGCAGCACCGACATTTCGCCCAGCACCGCACCGGGCTCGACCACGGTGGCGACCACCATCTCGCCCTTGAGCACTTCGAGCTTGCCCTGCATCAGCACATAAAGATGGCCGGTGGTGCCGCCCTCGGCGACGATAATCGTGCCGGCCACAACCTGCCGCTCTGTCCCACCGGTGCAATAATCCAGAACTGCGCGCATCCGACCAAAGCTCCCGCCGCAGGGAGATAGTAGGGCACGATCGGCGTCGCGCGCTTGCTCAAATTTGTGGCAAGCCCCGCAGCCGCGACAAACGCTTCGCCAGGTGGACCGACTGCCAGTCTCCCAGACCGGTATCCTCGAACCCCGCCTTCTTCGCAAGGCCGCGCATCTCGGCGTTCACGCGCGCGGTCTCTGCTGCAATCATCTCGTGACCGAGATCGCTCGCGTGCCTCTCCAAGGCCGTCATCATCCGGAGGCCGACGCCCTTGCGCTGAAAGCCATCGGCAACCGAGATGGCGAAATCACCATGCCGTGCAGCCGCATCGTAGGCGTATCTGGTTTCGCCGATGATCGTGCCTCGCCCTTCCTGCCTGATCTCGGCGAGCAGGGTGAACTGATCGGGATGGCTGGTCCTGGCGACGCATTCGGCCGCGACCACGGCAAAGTCCGCCCGCGCACCCATGAAACGCTTGTTGCGCGATGTCGTGGAGAGGCCCGTGAAATAGATCGAGAGGCTCTCGACATCGGACGCGCTGGCCGGCCTGATACGGACCGCGCCTCCTTCGACCGACTCGACAACGGCATCCAGCAATAACTGTGACATGCGCGAGGCTCTCGGCAGGTTGCATCGAATGCACACCTAACCGAGACCGCGCGCTGACCGCTTGGACATTGCCGCCAATCTTGCGGCCGAAAACGAACAGTTCGCTCCTCAGTGCCGGGCGTCACACGCGAGAGAGTGACGGCACCTCCTCCGGCACGATCGCCTGCAGGCCGCCGAAGCGGCGCTCGCGGCCGTGGAAGGAGGCCAGGGCCGCGGCGAGATCGCCCGCGTCGAATTCGGGCCACATCCGCTCGGTGAAGTGCAGCTCGGCATAGGCACCTTCCCAGAGCAGGAAGTCCGACAGCCGTTTCTCACCCGAGGTGCGGATGATGAGGTCGACGTCGCGCAAACCAGCTTCTCCGGTGACGAGCTGCGAGAACGCCTCGCGGGTGAGACTCGTCAGCGCCGCCGCCTTCGCGGCCGCGTTGAGGATGGCATCGCGCGCGGAATAATCGACGGCGATGCGCAGATGAAGCGTGCTGCCCTCCGCGGTGGCGCCTTCCGCTCGCGCGATCGCATTGGCAATGCCGTCGGGCAGGCGGTCGCGGCGGCCGATCACGGTGAGGCGCACGCCGTTCTTGACCAGGCTCTGCACCTCGTTGGCGAGATAGAAGCGCAGAAGCGTCATCAGCGCGCCGACCTCGGCCTTCGGCCTTCGCCAATTGTCAGTCGAGAAGGCGTAGAGCGTCAGCGTGCCGATGCCCTGCTTGGGCGCGGCTTCGACGATGCGGCGGATCGCCTCGACGCCGGCCTCGTGGCCGCGCACGCGCGACAGGCCGCGCCGCGTCGCCCATCTGCCGTTACCGTCCATGATGATGCCGACGTGAAGCTTCTCGTTGCGGGACGCAAGGTCACTTTGCATTGCAAAGTCTCCGGTCAAAAAAGGGAAGAGGATCAGGTCGAGACGATACCGAGACGGCCGAACGGCGCCGTCTCGCGGCCGGCGGCCTTGGCGGCGTCGCGCACCAGGCGTTCGAGCACGGCGAGATAATCGAGGAAGCGGCGGCGGCCGGCCTTGGTCAGGCGGCAGGTCGTGTGCGGGCGATTGCCCTCATAGCCCTTGGTCACCTCGACGAGGCCGGCTTCCTGGAGCACGGCGAGATGCCGGCTGAGATTGCCGTCGGTGAGGCCGCAGAGCTGCTTGAGATCGGCGAACGCCAGACCCTTCGGATGCGCCATCAGCGAGGTCAGAAGTCCGAGCCTCGCCTTTTCGTGGATCACGCGGTCCAGTCCTTCATAAGAGAAGGGTGCGCTGTCAGTCTTCGACATCATGGTCTCCGGATGCGAAATAAAGAATGCCTGCCATCACCGACTGCCCGATCAAGAAAGGCAGGCCCATGGTCCATGGCGACAGCGTGTGGGTTTGGCTCGCGAGCACGACCACCGCGAAGCCGGACATGAAGTACCAGGCGCCGGCGAGCGCAACGGTGCGTGGCAGCGAGCGGACGGAGGCGAAAATGCCGAGCGACACCAGGATCTGCCACAGGCCGGGCAGCAGCCACAGCGTTTCGCCCGCGAACTTCCACATCACCACTGCAAGCAGCACACCGGCAACGCCTGCGGGCAGGAACTGCTCGACTGCCTGGTGGATCATTGCATCGGCGAGGCCTGAATGATGGCGGCGCGAACGTGCGCGCATCTCGACGCCGATGATCAGGCCGGAGAGCGCGGCGGCTATGAACCACCCGAAGAAGAAACCGAGCGGCTCGCCGGTGGGATCATCGAGCAACCAGAATTGCAGGATCGCGGTGAGAAGCGCGACCGCGCCGGTCGCGGCCATCGTCGCCGGGCCGTAGCCGCGGAATGCCGTGCCGGCCGCAATCTGGCTGCGGATCGCCACGATGTCGGCCAGTGCCTTGTCGAGATCGCGCATTGGCAACGCCAAAACCTCGCTCCGCCCATGCTTGCCGGGAATATCGGCCCCGTTACTTTGTATTGCAAAGTATATCGGATCGCAAAGTAAAGGCAAGCCCGAACGTCGCCTCTCAACACTGGTCCCTCGCCGGACAACTGCCGGTTGCGCGTCACCTCCTGCCACAGATAAGATGCGCGCGAATGCGCTCTGGGGGAAAGTATGTGGCTTAAGTCATTCATCGTTGCGTCTTTATTGCAGCTTGGCGTCGTTACCGCAGCGCACGCGGCCGGGCCATTCGGCAGCGTAAAAATCGGCAACTGGGTCGGCGGCGCGTTCAGCAATGACGAAACGGGAGCCTTCTCGCATTGTGCCGCGACGGCGCCTTATGCCAACGGCGTCATCCTCGTCGTCGGCCAGAATTCTGGGGGCTCGTGGATATTGAGCTTTGCGAGTCCCAGCTACCGCTTCACCAAGGGCGAGAACGCCGCGATCGACGTCATCTTTGACGGACAGGAGCAGGCCAGACTGTTCGCCACGGCCAACCAGACGAACATGCTCAGCTCCGTCATGCCTGCCAACGTGGTACGAACGTTTCAGAAGGCGAGCCTGATGGTGGCGACGAGCGGCCGCACCGTCCTGAACTTCGACCTGACCTCAGCCGGGCCCGTGATCGCGGCGTTGGCCAATTGCGTCACCAAGGTCAAAGCCGACGGGCTGAGCAGGGCTGGAGACTTTACGAAGGTTGCGGCAAAGCCGCAGGCCGCGCCCGACAAACAGGCATCCCCGTCGGCGAGCAAGCCCGCCAGAGCCAAAAGCGGTACCGGCTTTGTCGTGAGTGCCAGCGGGCACGTCGTCACCAATAACCATGTGATCAATGGCTGCGTCGGCGACATCAAGGGCAATCTCACGGGTGAAGCCGGAATGGTGTTGCGCGTGGTGTCGAGCGACGCCAACAACGACCTCGCGTTGCTGCAGGCGCCGTCGACGACCACGTTCAAGGAGTTCGCCCGGATCCGCGACCGCTCGATCCGCTCCGGCGATTCCGTCGTCGCGATCGGCTTTCCCTTCCATGGGCTGCTGACTTCGGACTTCACCGTGACGACCGGCATCGTCAGCTCGCTCAGCGGCATGCGGAACGATTCGCGTTTCCTGCAAATCGGTGCGCCGGTGCAGCCCGGCAATAGCGGCGGCCCGCTGTTCGACACGACCGGGCAGATCGTCGGCGTCGTTACGGGAAAGCTGGACGGATTACGGGTCGCGGCCGCGACCGGCAACATCCCCGAGAACATCAATTTCGCGATCAAGACCGGCGCGCTGCGCGATTTCCTCGACAACTCCGTGGTGCCCTACCAGACTGCCGAGCCGAAGGGCGAGATCAAGACCACCGACATCGCGGGCAACGCGCGGCCCTATACGATGCTGATCTCGTGCAACGGGATCGAGCAGGCCGACGCGAAGCGGTAGCCGCAACGCAGGCCGGATGGAGCGGTTGGGCCTATACGAAGCGCTCTGTCCGGGCTGAAATCAGCCAGCTCGCTAGTACGGCGCGACGGGCCGCGGTCGCCGGTGCGGCCGCGGTTGCGCCGGCGAAACCTGGCTGTAGGCAAAGCGGGGATTGCGATCGCAGTACAGCAGTCGGCCGGACACGCTAGCCTGACATTGTTCATAGGTGCTGTAGGAGCATTCGCCCGGATAGTCATACTCACCGCCCTGGGCACACCAGGGATAGTCGCGCGCCGCTGCGGGCGTGACGGCGGAGAAGCCGGCAAGGAGTGTGGCGCCGAGGCCCAGCAGTGCCAATTGCGTCTTGCGCATGATCCCAACTCCTATCCTCACAGCGCGAGATACGCGCCATATAGCATCAGGTTTCGTCACGCCGTTTTATTCCAGATCGACGGCGTTGGCGTGCAAGAAACCTTGATACGCAAGAAAAAAGCCCTGCCGAACGGGCAGGGCTTCGATCACGGACATCACAAGATCGCTACTCGACCTTGAGGCCGGCGAACTCGACGACCTTCTTCCATTTCTCGGTCTCGGCCTTGATCTCCTCGCCGAACGCCTCGGGCGTCTGCGCCCGCGGCTCGCCGCCGAGTTCGACCAGGCGCTTGGCCATGTCCGGCTCCTTTATGAGCGTGTTGATCTCGCTGTTGAGCTTGGCGATGATCTCCTTGGGCGTGTTCTTCGGCGCCCCCATGCCGAACAGCGCGCTCGCCTCGTAGCCCTTCACCGTCTCGCCGATCGCCGGCACGTCGGGCAGCTGCGGCGAGCGCTCCGCCGTGGTGACGCCGATGGCGCGGAGCGCCCCGGACCGGATGTGCTGGATGATCGAGGGCATGTTGTCGAAGATCACCTGCACCTGGCCGCCGAGCATGTCGGTGATCGCGGGCGCGGCGCCGCGATAGGGCACGTGCTGCATCTTGCAGCCCGTCAGCGCCATGAACATCTCGCCGGACAGATGCACCGAGGTGCCGTTGCCGGAGGAGGCCATGTTGACCTTGCCGGGATTCGCCTTCACGTATTCGATGAATTCGGCGACGGTCTTGGCCGGCACGTCCTTGTTGACGGTCATCACGTTCGGCACGCGCTGGAACGAGGCGACCGGCGCGATGTCGCGCACGAAGTTGAACTTCAGATTGGTGTAGAGCGAGGCGTTGATGTAGTTGGCCGGATTGACCAGTTGCAGCGTGTAGCCGTCGGGCTCGGCGTTGACGACCGATTCGGTGGCGATATTGTTGCCGGCACCCGGCTTGTTCTCGATCACGAATTGCTGGCCGAACTTCTCCGACAGCCGCTGACCGATCAGCCGCGCCAGGATGTCGGTGGCCCCGCCCGGCGGATAACCGACCACCCATTTCACCGGGTGGGTCGGGTAGTCGGCGGCAAGCGCCTTCGACAGCGGGCTGGCTGCAAGCGGACTGGCGGCGAGCAGGCTCAGCGCGGTACGGCGAGTGATCATCTCAAGGGTTCTCCCAAGTGTTGTTCTTGAAGCCAGATAGCTTGAAAATGGCGTCGGCGCGCTTGTAACAAAGCTTGCCGCAGGCGGAAAGTGCACGGGGCGCATCGCGACGAAAGGATAAGGCATGGCGGTCAAGGTCGAAGCCCTCGATCATCTCGTGATCAACGTCGCGGACGTCGCAGTGACCGCCGCGTGGTACGGCAAGATTCTCGGCATGGAAGTCAAGGTGTTCGACCCCGGCGGCGGCAAAGCGCCGCGGACTTCGCTACAATTCGGTAACCAGAAGATCAACGTCCGGCCTCGCGATGCCGACAAGGTGGAGTGGTTCACCGCGGACCACCAGACCGCCGGCAGCGAGGATCTGTGCTTCCTCACCTCCGCCAGCCCCGACGAGGTGGTGGCGCATTTGAAGGCACATGGCGTCGCGATCGAAGAGGGCCCGGTTCCCAAGCAGGGCGCCCGCGGCACCCTGCGCTCGGTCTATTGCAGGGATCCGGATGGCAGCCTGATCGAGATTTCGTCTTATGAGGACTGACGGCCGGTAAGGCCAAGTCGCCCGCCCCACGCACCGTCATTGTGAGGAGCCCTTGCGACGAAGCAATCCAGACTGTCTCCGGGGAGGGATTCTGGATTGCTTCGCTACGCTCGCAATGACGGCGGAGAGAGCAGGAAGACGCAATAAAGAAAACGCAGCCGCCGGCAAGATGCAGGCTGCACGGGAGGAGCCATGCCAGTTCAACAAACCGCCGCCGGAATCGTGGGCCCGTTCGACGGGCTCGACGTGCCCTGGCTGCTGAAGATGCGGGCTGAGGTGCGCAGCTCGCATCCATTCCTGATCTGGGCGCCGTTCGACGCGCCCGCGCGGCGCTGGAGCTATGGCGAGTTTCACGAGCGGGTCGGGGCGCTCGCGGCGGGACTGGCGAAGCGCGGCGTCAAGCCGGGCGAGTATGTGCTCATTCACCTCGACAATTGCATCGAGGCGCTGCTGGCCTGGTTCGCGTGTGTCGAGTTGGGCGCGATCGCGGTGACCACCAACACACGCTCGGCACCGGCCGAGCTCGACTATTTTGCCGATCATTGCGGCGCGGTCGCCGCGATCACGCAGCCGGCCTATGCCGAGATCGTCGCACAGAACTGCCGCAACATCCGCTGGATGGCGGTGACCTCGCATGATTCGGGCGCGGCGCCCGCAAAACCGGTTTCGCGCAGCGACAGCTTTGAGGAGTTGTTCGCCGACAGTGCCGACCGTCCCAGGCGCGCGACCGATCCGCTCGCGCCGTGCAGCGTGCAATATACCTCGGGCACGACATCGCGCCCCAAGGCGGTGCTGTGGACCCACGCCAACGCGCTGTGGGGCGCCAAGATCAACGCCGCGCACGAGGACCTGCACGCAAGCGACGTGCATCAGACCTATCTGCCGCTGTTCCATACGAACGCGCTGGCCTATTCGATGCTGGCGACGCTTTGGGTCGGTGCCACCTGCGTGATCCAGCCGCGCTTTTCCGCCAGCCGGTTCTGGCGCGCCGCGCGCGAGCACGGCTCGACCTGGACCTCGACGATCCCGTTCTGCATGAAGGCGCTGCTCGAGCAGGAAATCCCGCGCGATCACAAATTCCGTCTGTGGGGCACCGCGATCAACGAACCGCCGGCCTTCGCCGCCTTCGGCGTCAAGATGATC
Source organism: Bradyrhizobium sp. F1.13.3 (assembly GCF_040548265.1). Taxonomy (NCBI): domain Bacteria; kingdom Pseudomonadati; phylum Pseudomonadota; class Alphaproteobacteria; order Hyphomicrobiales; family Nitrobacteraceae; genus Bradyrhizobium; species Bradyrhizobium sp. F1.13.3. The sequence continues at coordinate 570,907 of NZ_JBEPRI010000002.1, forward strand.
GGCTGGTGGGGCATGACCGAGACCATCACCCACGGCATCGTCGGCGAGATCGACCAGCCCAACATTCCGATGTCGATCGGCCGCGCCGCGAGCGAATATCAGATCCGCATCACCGACGACGACGGCAGGCCGACCGAGGTCGGCGACACCGGCAACCTCTCGATCAAGGGCATCGTCGGCCTGTCGCTGTTCGCCGAATATCTGCACAATGAGAAGGCGACCCGCGAAAGCTTCGACGAGCACGGCTTCTTTCTCACCGGTGATCGCGTGGTGCGGCTGGAGAACGGCTACATCCGCTTCGGGGACCGCAGCAAGGACATGCTCAAGGTCGGCGGCGAGAACGTCGCCGCGTCCGAGATCGAGCAGGTGGTCGCAGTCGTCCCCGGCGTGCGCGAGGCCGCCGTGGTGGCGAAGACGCACCCGATGCTGGACGAGGTGCCGGTCGTCTTCATCATTCCGCAGGGCGGCGTCGCGGGTGCGCGGCCCGATCTGCACGAGGCGGTGATGGCCGCCTGCCGCGCCGGCCTCGCCGACTTCAAGGTGCCGCGCGAGATCCGTTTCGTCGACGACATGCCGCGCTCGACGCTGGAGAAGGTGGCGAAGGCGGAGTTGAGGAAGATGGTGGGGTGAGGCGTAAAGTAGGGTGGGTTAGCCGAAGGCGTAACCCACCAAGTTCGTCCGGCAAATGCGGAAGCATGGTGGGTTACGCTAACCCACCCTACGGCTACGACACCGAGTTCAGAACGATCCCAGCGCCACCGGGCGGAACGCCTGCAACAGCTGCTGGTCCAGCTTGCCGCCCATGCCTTCCATCATCGCAAACGCTCGCGCGTGGGTGAAGGGCATGCGATAGGCGCGCTTCTCCACGAGTGCCGCGTAGATGTCTACGATCGTCGTGACCCGCACGATATCGCTGATCTGGTTCGACGAGAGATTGTTGGGATAGCCGGAGCCGTCGAGGAATTCGTGGTGATGCAGCACGACGTCCAGCATCTCCGGCGGGAAGCCGCCTTGCGCTGCGAGCGCGTCATAGCCGCGGCGCGGATGCTGGCGGATTTCGGCCATCTCCTCGTCGGTGAGCTTGCCCGGCTTGTCGAGCAACGCGGAGGGGACGAAGGCCTTGCCGACGTCGTGCAGCAGCGCGGCACGGGTCAGCCGGCGCTGGTCGTCCTCGCGCATGCCGAGATGCTGGGCGAAGGAGACCGCAAATCCGGTCACGAACAGGCAGTGGCGGTAGCTGCCGACATGGTGGCAGCCCACCGTGGTGAGCCACTCGCGCAGCGAGGAGTGCTTGATCGCCTTCAGGATCTTGCTCTCGGCGGCGATGACATCGTCGAAGGTCAGGGGCACGCCGAGCGGCAGCTTCTCGAACATCTTCTTCAGCACCGCGTGCGCGGCCTCGACGCCGCGGTTGAGCGTCTTGCCGCGATCGGTCGCGTCATAGACGGCGGTGTCGGGGAAGGCCGCACGGATGCGCTGCAGGATGTCCTCGGGCTGAAGCGGCCGCGAGATGGTGTCGGTGGCGCCCAGCGCCCAGGCTTGCATGGTGCCGTGATGCAGGGCGTCCGCAAGCACGAACAGACGAGGCATCGCGCGATAGGCGTCGCCGCGCAGCTTGTTGCGCACCCGCTGCACGCTCTCGGGCGAGCGCAAATTGATGTCGACCACGAGGCCGGAGAGATCGCGCGAGGGCTGCTCGGGGAGCTCCTGCGTCGTCACCGTGGCAACGTCGCCGACCGCCTTGAGGATGCTGGCGAGCTCGGTGCTCTCGTCGCTCCGGTCGGAGGCGAGCAGAAGCCGGCGTTTGGCGGCTGGTTTGGCTGAGGCGTTCATGGCTTCCCCAAGAGCACGGGCGTGTTTCGGGCCAAAGCCTAAGCCGGATCAGGTTCTCCGGCCCTTAAGAGGCGTGCTCAATGGAACCCTGCGGAATCGTGGACAATTTTACGGAGTTCGGTTCCCGTGGCCTCTAATCAAAACCTCGAAAACAACCCCATGCACAGTAGAATGGTCATTGATAACAAAGGGAAATTTTGGGCACGGTCGTCCCGCCCACCGCCGTCATCGCCCGGCCCGACCGGGCGATCCAGTACGCCGAGACGGCGCGACTAGAACCGAGAAGCCGCGGCGTACTGGATGCCCCGCTTGCCGCCTTCGCTAAAGCTTCGGCGTCCCTGGACCTGAACCCCGGCGAAGCCTTGGCGTAGCCGGGTCGCGGAGCATGACAGCGAATATGCGGATGCGGTGTATCACGCTCAAACGAATCCGCCGGAGGCTGCCCCCCGGCGGATCATGTCAGGTCACAATCGCAACCGGCCTTACGCCTTCATTGCGCCCTTCACGGCTTCGGCCGTTATCGGCAGGGCCCGGACGCGGGCGCCTGAGGCGTTGAAGATGGCGTTGCCGATCGCGGGTGCGATCACCGTCACCGCGGGTTCGCCGACGCCGGTGGCCTTCTCGCCATTGGCGATCACGGCGATCGCAACCTCGGGCACCTGGCTCATGCGCAAGGGCGTGTAGCTGTCGAAATTGGTCTGCTCGATGCCACCGTCCTTCAGGGTCGCCTTCTCGTACATCGCCAGCGACAGGCCCCACAGCGCCGCACCCTCGACCTGAGCGCGGATGTTGTCGGGATGCACCTGCGTGCCGACGTCGGTTGCGACCGTGAGCTTCTTCACGGTCACCTCGCCCGACGACGCCACAGCGACATGGGCAACGCAGGCCGTCCAGCTTGCGGTCGCGCGTTCCTGCGACGAGACGCAGGCCACGCCCATGCCTTCACCCTTCGGCAGCTTCTTGCTGCCGTAGCCGGCAAGGCCCATTGCGGCGAGCAGCGTATTGCGGAGCCGCTGCGCGCCGCCGTCGTTCTTGCCGGCGCCGTCGAGCAGCGAGATGCGGAACTGCGCGGGGTCCTTGCCCGCCGCAGCCGCGATCTCGTCGATCATGCTTTCGACCGCCCAGAAGGTCCAGCCCGGTGCCACCGAGCGGAGCTGGCCAGACGGCGTGGCGTTGTGCGCCATCTCGTTCTTGATCGCGCGCACATGATGGTTGGGCACGGTGTAGAAGAAGTCGGCCCCGTTCACCGTGAAGGAATCGAGCGGACCCTTCTTGTCCACCGAGGGCGTCAGGAAATCGGGGATTCCCCAGCGAGCCGTCGGCCAGGCCGAAACCACGTCGTGGCTGAGCGCGACGAGCTTGCCGTCGCCGTCCACGCCCGCCTTTACTTTTTGATAGGTGAGCGGACGCGAGAAATCCATCGTCATGTCGTTCTCGCGCGTGTAGATCACCTTCACCGGCTTGCCGATGGCCTTCGCCGCCTGCACCGCCGGAATCATCATGTCGGCATCGAGCCTGCGGCCAAAGCCGCCGCCGAGCCACATCTGGTGCATGACGACGAACTTCGGATCGATCCCGGCCGCACCTGCCGCGATCGCGCCGGAGCGCGTCGCGAACTGGTTGCCGGAATAGATGTGCAGGATGTCGCCCTTGAACTCCGCAGTCGCGTTCATCGGCTCCATCGGCGCGTGGATGTTGATGCTGGTGGTGTACTCCGCCTCCAGCACCTTGGTCGCCGTGCCGAACGCCGCCGCGGGATCGCCGTCCTTGACGAAGAATTGCCCGGAATCCTCCAGCTTCTGAAGCCGCTTGGCCTCGTCGAGCAGCGACTGGCTCGACACTTTCGCGTTCGGGCCGCCGTCATAGGCGATCTTGAGCGTCTGCGCCGCCTTCTTGGCGTTGGCATAGGTGCTGGCGACCGCGACGACCCAGCCCGAGGTTGTTCCGGTCTTGTCGTCGAGGGTGACGGCCTTGATGAAGCCCGGCACCTTCTTGGCGGCGCTGTCGTCGACCGATTTCACCGTGGCGCCGAAGCGCACCGGCGGCGTCACCACCGCGCCATAGGCCATGCCCGGCAGCATTACGTCGATGCCGTATTTGGCCGTGCCGTTGGTCTTGGAGGGAATGTCGAGCTGCGGCACCGACACGCCGATCATGGTGTATTGATCCGGCGTCTTCAGCTTGATCGCCTTGAGCTCGTCCGGCGTAAAGGTTTTGGTCGCCTTGCCGCTCTTGACGACATCGGCGAACGACATCTGCTTCTTCGACTTCGGATGCGAGATCATGGAATCGCGCACCACGAGTTCCGACGCCGGCACGCCCATCGCGGCAGCCGCACCTTCGCTCAACGCCATCCGCCCGGCTGCGCCAGCCCGGCTCATGGCGTCGAAGTTCATCATGGTCGACCAGCTGCCGCCGGTGATCTGTGCGCCCAACACGGGGTCATTGAACTTCGGATCGTTGGAGGCAAGCTGAACGCGCATGTCGCTCCATTTGGCTCCTAACTCTTCGGCGACGATCTGCGCCATGGTGGAGGCGATGTGCTGTCCCATGTCGGCCTTGCCGCAGGTGACGGTGACGAGACCATCGGGCGCGATCGCATACCACACGCTCGGCTCGAAGGCCGAAGGCGCGGCAAGCGCCTCACCGATGCCAGGCACGCCGGCATAGCCGAGCACGAGGCCGGTGGCGGCGGTGCCGACCAGGAAGGAGCGGCGGCTAAGATCAGTCGTTTCGGCTGTGACGGTCTTGATGTGCTTATTCATGTGGGCCTCCGCTCGTTGCCGGAGGCGGATGCGGTGCGCATCTCGGTTGCGGCGCGCATGATTGCCTTCTGGATCCGCGAATAGGTCATGCAACGGCAGAGATTGCCGTCCATATGCGCCACGACCTCTTCCTTGGTCGGGTTCGGATTCTTCGCCAGCAGCGATGCCGCCTGCATGATCTGCCCGGATTGGCAGTAGCCGCATTGCGGAACCTGCTCGGCGATCCATGCCTTCTGCAAGGGATGGTCGCCCTTGGCAGCGAGGCCTTCGATGGTGGTGATCTTCTTGCCGGCGACATCGCTGATCATGGTCTGGCACGAACGCACGGCTTCGCCGTTGACGTGCACGGTGCAGGCCCCGCACAGGCCGGCACCGCAGCCGAACTTGGTGCCGGTCATCTGCAATTGCTCGCGGATCGCCCAGAGGAGCGGCGTGTCATTCGCCGCATCCACGGACAGACTCCGCCCGTTGATGGTGAGAGTTGGCATAGGCGTCTTCCCCTGCCGGTGCATGAAGCCGCTTACGGCGGCAACTTGAGTAGCGGACGCCCACCGGGCCGGCGCCAGCCTTGCCCGCAAGAATGATCGCGTTCAGGCGCGGAGGCAAATGCAATTTGGAATCGATCGAAACAAACGCGGCGCGCGCTTCTTGTGCGTTGCGAGACCGGCGGTGATGCAGCGGCTGAACGCAACAGAGTGCACACCAAGCATGCAGGCCATCGCGTCACGGCGGTTTCCTCCGAGTAACCGACCGCGTTAGGATGAGCGAAGAAACAAGATGACAAGGTGGAAGCAATGCCTGGGATCGATCGGGACGGCGTCGGAATCTACTACGAGGTTCATGGCGAAGGTCCGCCGCTGCTGCTCACCCACGGCTACTCCTCGACCTCGGCGATGTGGCATGGGCAGGTCGAGGCGCTTGCCAGGGATCACAAGCTGATCTTGTGGGACATGCGCGGTCACGGCCAGTCTGACTATCCCGCCGATGCCGCCGCTTACAGCGAAGCGCTCACGGTCGGCGACATGGCGGCGATCCTCGATGCGGTCGGCACTGAGCGCGCCATCATCGGCGGACTGTCGCTCGGCGGCTACATGTCGCTCGCCTTCGCTCGCGCGCATCCAAAGCGCGTCCGCGCGCTGCTGATTATCGACACCGGCCCGGGCTTCAAGAAAGATGACGCACGCGAGGCCTGGAATGCGCGGGCGCTCGCCACTGCCGACAAGCTCGATCGCGAAGGGCTCGACGTGCTGAAGGCGGCGACGCGCGAGCGCGCCACCGCGAACCATCGCAGTGCCAGGGGATTGGCGCTCGCCGCACGCGGCATGCTGACCCAGCGCGATGCGAAGGTGATCGAGCTGCTACCGGAGATCAAGGTGCCCAGCCTGATCGTGGTCGGCGCCGACGACACGCCGTTTCTCGCCGCGTCCGACTATATGGCCGCGAAAATTCCCGGCGCACAAAAGGCCGTGATCCCCGCCGCCGGGCACGCCGTCAACATCGATCAGCCGCAGGCTTTTGTTGACGCGGTGCTGCCTTTCCTGAAGAACTTGCCGGAATAGATCGGACAGGAACACTGGCAATGAAGCGAGCGATGTTGGCTGCGGGCGCGGTGTTGCTGTCAGTATCCGCGCAGGCCGAGCAATTCGGCGGGACACCGCCCCGCCTGCCCTTCGTCGCGACCTTGTCGAACAACACCCCGCTCGCCTTCGGCATGGATGCCGGGCAAACCGCGCGCGCCCTCGGCCAACCCCTGCAATATGTGAGGGGCCGCCCCGGCAACGAGATCTATCTCGCGCTTCGCAATATCGGCGGCAGCGGACTGATCTCCAACCGTCACCGCCTGTTCCTGCAGTTTCGTCATGGCCGGTTGGCGGGATGGAAGGAGGATTACGGCGAGAACTGGATGTGGGAGTGAGAGTGGCTTTTCATGACGCAGAGCAATCCTCTCTGCGCCATCATGCGTTGAAGCTGCCACATCGTCATGGCCGGGCTTGTCCCGGCCATCCACGGTCTTTCCTGCCTCACCAAGAACGTGGATGCCCGGGACGAGCCCGGGCATGACGAGTTTGTGGAACGAGCGGAACCCGCAATCGAAGACTAACCCAAAAAGGACAACCCGCGTGGGACAAGACATCAAGCTGACGGCCTCCGATAATTTCCAGCTCAGTGCCTATCGCGCTGACCCCGCGGGCACGGCGAAGGGCGCGGTGGTGGTGATCCAGGAAATTTTCGGGGTCAACCATCACATCCGCTCGGTCTGCGATCGCCTCGCCGGGGAAGGCTATGTCGCGATCGCGCCGTCGATCTTCGACCGGACCTCGCCGGGCTTCCAGTCCGGCTACACGCCTGACGAGATCGCGGAAGCGCGCAAGTTCGTCGCCAGTCCGGATTGGGACGCGATGCTGCGCGATACGCAGGCGGCGATCGATGCGGTGAAGAGCGTCGGTCCGGTTGGCATCATCGGCTTTTGCCTGGGCGGTAGCGTCGCCTTTGTCGCGGCGACGCGGCTGTCGGGCCTGAATGCCGCTATCGGCTATTACGGCGGCGCCGTCGTGCGCTTTGCTGACGAGACACCAAAAGCGCCGACGCAGCTGCATTTTGGCGAGAAGGATGCCGGCATTCCCCTGACCGACGTCGAGACCATCAAGACGAAGCGGCCGGACGTCGAGGTCTTCGTCTATCCGGGCGCCCAGCACGGCTTCCATTGCGATGAGCGGGCGAGCTACGACAAGGCGAGCGCCGACATCGCCTGGCCGCGCAGCATGGAATTTTTCGCCAGGCATTTGAAATCGTAGCGCGCGGCTTCGCTGTCATTCCGGGATGCGCCGACAGGCGCAGGCGCGCAATGGCGAGCAGGAATCGGGTGGCTGCATCCTGCTGCCCGGCGATAGAGCTGGCTGATCAAGCCATCGTACGCCGGGAGATCGTCATGCAGCAGGCCAATACGAACATCGTCATCCGCAATCCGTTCGGCACCATGGACGTGCCCGCGCCTGATGATCGCGACGTCATGGACTATGCCGCAACCGCCTTACTTTCGGGCGATGCGGCCGACGACAACGCGGCGCATTGGGCAGACATTCAGGCGCTGTCCGATCCTCTGGAAGGCCCGTGGGCCAGCCGCTGGAATGGCGGCGCCGATCCGACCATCGCCGGCGATACGCCGGAGACGTGGAAAGACGGGCGCGCGGAGGTGCGGGTCGCAGGCGGACGCATCTATCTGCGCTTCGATTGGGATCACGGCCGACGGCACGGGCTGATCGATGCTGCGCGCGAGGGCGCGCGCCTGGTGGGGAAATACATCAACCTAACCAATCCCGCGATCACGCGGCCATGGATCGGGCGCGTGGTCGATGCCGCGCGCATCGACGGATGTTTTCCGAACGGGCGGCTGGATTTCAGAAGGTGAGCTAGAGCTTCGGTTCTGATTGCATCAGAGCCGAAGCTCTAGATTCATTTTTGACGCGTTTTCTTAACGCGAACCGGTATCCACTTCGCTCGAAAACGCTCTAGAACCAGCGCTCGCCGACGAACACGGTGTCGCCGGGGCTCAAGGGGGTGCCGAGCGGCACCACGGCGCGCATGGCTCCGCCGGCTTCGGTATGCGTGACGGTGACCACGTCGCGCTTGGCGCGGGGCGAGAAGCCGCCGGCGATCGCGACGGCGCTTTCGACCGTCATGTTCGGCACGTAGGGATACTGGCCGGGCGCGGAGACTTCGCCGAGAATGAAGAACGGGCGATAGGCCTCGATCTCGACGGCGACCGAAGGTTCGCGGATGTAGCCATTGCGCAGGCGCGCGGCGATCTCGCCCGCAAGTCCCGCCGGAGTGCGGCCGCGTGCCGGCACGCCGCCGATCAGCGGCATCGTGATGGAGCCGCCGGCGTCGATCGCGTAGCTGTTGGTGAGACCTTCCTGGCCATAGACCACGACGCGCAGCCTGTCGCCGGCGTCGAGATGGTAGGAGGAATCGTAGCGGACCGGCGCCGCCATCGGTGCGGCATAACCGACCGGCATGGGTGCAGGCGAAGAGGCAAAGGAATTGCGCAACGCCCCGATGGCGCCGCCACCGTCGGCGACCGCGACCGGCTGTGGCGCGTAATAGGGCTGGCCATAGGCCATGGAGTCGAGATCGGCGCGCGGCTGCATCACCGCGACGGGGCCGGCGGTCTGCATGCAGCCGCCAAGGGCAAGCGCGGCGGACGCTGCCAGAGACACTGCCGAAATCGACCATCGAAACGCGCGTGCAACCGGCACCGGACCTATCCCTCGAAACGAGACAGATCCAGTGATGCACCGGTTATGGTTAATAAAGCGTTGAGGGGGCGGGATGAGCACAGCGATGCGGCTAGGGGTGCAGTGCGCTCCCTCTCCCGCTTGCGGGAGAGGGTTGGGGAGAGGGTGCCTCCACGACGAGACAGTTCCCTAGAGGAAAGAGCCCTCACCCGCCGCGCTCGGGACGATGCTTCGCATCACCCGAGGCGCATCGACCTCTCCCGCAAGCGGGAGAGGTGCAGCGAGTTCGTGGTTAGACTTACGCGCTCACGCCCACTCCGATCGGGCAGGAGACGCCGGTGCCGCCCAGGCCGCAATAGCCGGCGGGATTCTTGGCCAGATATTGCTGATGATAGTCCTCGGCAAAGTAGAATTCGCCGGCGGGTGCGATCTCGGTGGTGATGGTGCCGAGACCTTTTGCAGCAAGCGCCTTCTGATAGAGCGCCTTCGATTGATCGGCCGCTTTCTTCTGCGCGTCTGAATAGGTGTAGATCGCGCTTCGATACTGCGTGCCGACGTCGTTGCCCTGACGCATGCCCTGCGTCGGGTTGTGGCTCTCCCAGAACGTCTTCAACAGCTTCTCGTACGACACCTTGGTCGGATCGAACACGACCAGCACCACTTCGGTGTGACCGGTGCGGCCCGAGCAGGTCTCTTCATAAGTCGGGTTCGGCGTGTGGCCGCCGGCATAGCCGACGGCGGTGGCGTAGACGCCGTCGCCGAGCTCCCAGAACTTGCGCTCGGCGCCCCAGAAGCAGCCGAGCCCAAACACCGCCTGCTCGAGACCGGCGGGATAAGGCGGCTGCAACTTCGCGCCGTTGACAAAATGGATGGTCGCGGTCGGAATGGCTTGCGCACGGCCCGGCAGCGCTTCCGTGGCGCTCGGCAATGCGGTGGTCTTGCGCATGAACAGCATGGACGGATCTCCAAGAACGAGCTGTCGGTCGCCTGGGACAAGCTATTGAGCCAAGGCGATGAGCCAAGCGCTCAGGCGGCGTGCTCGTGATCAGTTGGGAATATAGGTCTTTACGCGCAAAGGGGCAGCCCTGTTACGCCGCCCGCGCGCCGGTTCGAGTCGCGCGGATTGAAAGCTCAATCCCGGGAATAGCCGATCAGCGGCTTGCGCGGGCGGAACAGGATCATCAGGAGGATGCCGAGAATGCCGAGGACGGCGAAAACCGGCTGATCCAGCACCAGGCGGATCACCGAGGTCCAGAGCCAGGGCGCCTTGGCCTCGACCCAGGTCCGGAATGCCGTCTGGCTGGCCTGATTGATGTCGTTCCAGAACTGGCCGAAGCGAGTGAACCGCAGGGTCTGGTCGGCCACCCAGCGGGCGCCGTCGTAGACCATGAAGATGAACCCGCCGGCGAGCAGCAACAGCCCAATCAGTCGGAAAAAGCCGCGGATCATGCCTCACCCTCTATGGTCGTCCGATCGGACGACCCTCGGAACGCCGCCAGCCAATACAAGGGAGACGGCAGAAATTCAACCTCTTCAGGGCGTTACGGCACTCATCCGCGCCCTAAGGGGCTGCTTGTCCAGCCCGGGAAAGCGTTGACGGTGCCCAAGACCCTCTCTATAAGGGCGCCAACTGGCGGCGGGCGCAATCCTGCCGCCGCTGTTCTTTGAGCAGATGCAGGCTCTTTGGGCCTCAGAGACGGCCGAAAGGCTGTCGCTCATGTTCCGGGAACGGCCTAGCAACCGAACACCTTAAATCCGAGCGTCGATTACGCGGTCAAGCAAGCCGGCGCTACCCGACCAAGACGCGACCGGTACCCGCAAAGGACATTGAGACCATGGCCAATACCACTTCCGCCAAGAAAGCGACGCGCAAGATCGCCCGCCGCACCGCCGTCAACAAGTCGCGCCGCACCCAGATGCGCGGTGCCGTGCGTAACGTCGAAGAAGCCATCAAGACCGGCGACCGCGCCGCTGCCGTGACGGCGCTGGCGAATGCCGAGCCCGCTTTGATGCGCGCCGCGCAGCGAAACATCATTCACAAGAACAATGCCAGCCGCAAAGTCTCGCGGCTCACCGCGCAGATCGCCAAGCTCGCCAAGTAAACTCGCGAGCGTTCTGGCACGCCGTCCGGTCGAGTCATTCGATCGGGCGATCACATCGCACATCACACCCGTCAAACAGCCCGGCATCGCGCCGGGCTTTTTTGTTGCCCGTCATAGTCACGCAAGCAGTCACGCCTCGAACGACCTTCGATCGGAGGATTGCGGCGTTTGCACCATGATGCGTCCGTAGTTTTACCTGCGAATGGTTTTGCAACAGCGGAAACTTCCACCGCGGTGCAAAAAGCCCCTGCGAGGCGGGCGCAAGTTGAATTCGTGTGCCTGCGAGTTCTGCACACCGTAGTTTCCCCGGATCGCGTCACGCGATGGAGTTACCCTGTGAAACGAGACTCAAAAAACGATGGCTCGCTAACAACTTATCGACATAGTGACGCCAAGCATTTGGAAAATTCACCCGCGCGTCGCGCGCGTGACGCTTTTGTAAAAAATTTTTGGCGGTGGCGGAGAATTGTCACATCAAACGTGGCGTCTTCGATTCTGAGCACGATTCCAAAAACTTGCTCTGAAGCCTGTGCACAAGTCTGCGTGGCGTTAACGCAGATCAAGATTTTTGATGCCTCAAGTGTGAATCAATTCCGTTGCGAGTCTTTCCGCATAGTGTATTCCTTAAGAGGTCAGCGGCGCCCACGATCTTGAGACCAGCGCGGTATCGGAAACGGGGCGAGCGTGCAAATCGGCGGCGATGTGCACGTAGGCGGCGCTTCAACAAGCGATTGTCGGATCAAAACCCACAGCAATGTGGGACGGTAGCTCTTTGTCTGAATGTCTCCAAGCGGGATCTATCTCTTGCGCTTAAGAGACATCTTGAAAGCTGCCCCGACAGGCATGATGGCGAAGCCGAGCGGACGACGAGTACACGGGCAGGCATCCGACTAAGACGCGGGTGTCGTTTAGACACGCAGGACCTTGTCGTGAGCAATTACGGCAGGACGGGGAGGTATCATGTCTTACGAACTCAACGCGGTATTGAAACACATTTCGACTTCCAGCATTTCGACTTCCAGCGATGCCGTTTTAGATCCGTCGGACACCAAGCCTCCCGAGTGTCACGGAGCGCCGAGTACGCGCTGACCTCGCGACCCCTCCATCTCTAGACATTGCTGATCGGACGCGGCGTTTCCGCCGAACGGTCGAGCCATGCCTGCAGGTGAAATCGCTTGAGGTCCCGCCATTGCAAATATCCCTGGGCAGGCATCCCTGGCAGGAACTCTGCATGGCGCTCACCACGCAACCTTATCTCTCAAGAAAAGTTCTCAAATGATGACAACCCCGGAACAGGATCGCTGGTCACGCGTGAAGAGTCGGCTGCGCTCGAACGTTGGCGAGGACGTCTATACGAGCTGGTTTGCGCGCATGGATCTGGAAGGCGTCCAGGACGAGAGCGTGCGTCTGTCGGTGCCGACCCGCTTCCTGAAGAGCTGGATCCAGGCCCATTATGCCGAGCGCGTGCTGTCGTGCTGGCAGGCCGAGATGCCCGAAGTGCATCGCATCGATCTCACCGTGCGCTCGGCCGTGCGCCCCGTGGTTCAGCAGAAGGAAGCGCCCGCGCCGATCGAAACGCGCCGCTCGCCTGCGCCGGAGCTGCGTTCGACCGCGACCGCGCCGGTCTCGGCCAATCATGATGCGCTCGGCGGCTCGCCGCTCGATCCGCGCCTGACATTTGCGAGCTTCGTCGTCGGTCGCTCCAACACGCTGGCGCATGCGGCTGCGCGTCAGGTCGCCGAGGGTCGTCGCGGCGATCCCGTCATGTTCAATCCGCTCTATATCCATGCGGGTGTCGGCCTCGGCAAGACGCATCTCCTGCAGGCGGTGACCTGGGCCGGCAATTCCGGCAACGAGCGCAAGGTGCTTTATCTCACCGCCGAGAAATTCATGTACGGCTTCGTCGCCGCGCTGAAGACGCAGACGGCGCTCGCCTTCAAGGAAGCGTTGCGCGGCATCGACGTGCTCGTGATCGACGATCTCCAGTTCCTGCAGGGCAAGTCGACCCAGGCCGAGTTCTGCCACACGCTGAACGCGCTGATCGATGCCGGCCGCCAGGTCGTGATCGCGGCCGACCGTCCGCCGTCCGATCTCGAAAGCCTCGACGACCGCGTGCGCTCGCGGCTGGCCGGCGGCCTCGTGGTCGAGATGGCCTCGCTCGGCGAGGAGCTGCGACACGGCATTCTCAAGTCGCGCGTCGCCGCGGCCCGCGCCCATCATGCGACCTTCGAGGTGCCGGAGGAGGTGCTGACCTATCTGGCCCGCGCCATCACCCACAACGGCCGCGATCTCGAAGGCGCGATCAACCGCCTGCTCGCACATTCGAAGCTCAACAGCCGGCCGGTGACGCTGGAGATGGCGGAGCACGAGGTGCGCGACCTGATCCGGCCGCAGGAGCCGAAGCGGATCAAGATCGAGGACATCCAGCGCGTGGTGGCACGGCAGTATAATGTCAGCCGCTCCGACCTCTTGTCCTCGCGCCGGACCGCCAACGTGGTCCGTCCGCGCCAGGTGGCGATGTATCTCGCCAAGACGCTGACCCTGCGATCGCTGCCGGAAATCGGCCGCCGCTTCGGCGGGCGCGACCACACCACGGTGCTGCACGCCGTGCGCAAGATCGAGGCCCTGGTTTCCAAGGACACGGCGCTGTCGGACGAGGTCGAATCGCTCAAGCGCCAGCTTCAGGAATAAACGCCTATTTGCTTCCGGCCCCATCCCAAGCTGCATCGGAGGTCGTCATGCCCGGCGAGGCGTTCAGCGCGTTGCGGAAACATCGGTAAATCGTGGGGAACTGCCTCCCGATCCCTTGAATCCGGGGGCCATCCGCGCCACCTTGCGCGACCCTGACGGCTTTGGTCATATCGGCTGGATGATCCGGCCTTCCGGGGTCTTCGGTGCCGTGGCGCGCGTCCCGCCGCCCGGCTTTTCCAGATTTGTGTTTCCTTGGGGATCGGGCGAGTAGTGCAATGAAGGTTACGGTCGAACGCGCGCAACTCCTGAAGTCGCTGGGCCACGTCCACCGCGTGGTCGAGCGCCGCAACACGATTCCGATCCTCGGCAACGTGCTTGTTAGGGCCGAGAACGCGAAATTGTCGCTGAAGGCGACCGACCTCGACCTCGAGGTCACCGAAACGCTCGCGGCGGAAACCGCGACCGCGGGCTCCACCACCGTGCCGGCGCACATGTTCTACGATATCGTGCGCAAGCTGCCGGACGGTTCGCAGATCGTGCTCGAGGCCGACGGCGACCGCGCCGTGCTGGCGATCCGCGCCGGCCGCTCCCGCTTCACGCTGCAGACCCTGCCGGAGAACGATTTTCCGGATCTCGCCGCTGGCGACATGTCGCATTCGTTCAGCCTCGCCGCCAAGGACGTCAAGCGGCTGATCGACCGCACCCAGTTCGCGATCTCCACGGAGGAGACCCGCTATTATCTTAACGGCATCTATCTGCATGCCGCAGGCTCGGCCAAAGCCGCCACTTTGCGCGGCGTCGCCACCGACGGCCACCGCCTCGCCCAGCTCGACCTGGTCCAGCCCAAGGGCGCCGAGGGCATGCCCGGCGTGATCGTGCCGCGCAAGACCGTCGGCGAGGTGCAGCGCCTGATCGAGGACAACGAGGCCGAGGTCACGATCGAGCTGTCGCAGGCCAAGATCCGCTTCACCATCGGCAATGTGGTGCTGACCTCGAAGCTGATCGACGGCACCTTCCCCGATTACGGCCGCGTCATCCCCCAAGGCAACGACAAGGAACTCGTCGTCGACAAGAAGGATTTCGAGAACGCGGTCGACCGCGTCTCGACGATTTCCAGCGAGCGTGGGCGCGCCGTGAAACTCTCGCTGTCGCCGGGCAAGCTGGTGCTGTCGGTGACCAATCCGGATTCCGGCAGCGCGACCGAAGAGCTCGAAGTCGAATACGCTTCCGACGCCCTCGATATCGGCTTCAACTCCCGCTACCTACTCGACATCGCCGCCCAGATCGAAGGCGACGTCGCAACGCTCCGGCTCGCCGACCCCGGCTCGCCCACCCTGGTGCAAGACCGCGACGACAAGAGCGCGCTGTACGTGCTGATGCCGATGCGGGTGTGAGGAGTCCTCTCGCGATACCATCTATGTGGAGGCAACCCCTCACCCGGCTTCGCTTCGTGAAGCGGCAGCTACTCTTCTCGAAACAAGCGCGATGCCCGTTGCTGCGCCCTCTCCCCTTGTGGGAGAGGGCTGCTCGGCTGGCAGATGCCAACTCAGTCGGGTGAGGGGTTAGTGCCGCAGGAGCCATCCCATCGGCCGGTCCCCAAGCGTCTCCGCCAATTCGCGAAGAACATGCGGCATGAGCCGACGGATGCGGAAGCCGCAATGTGGCGCCTGCTCAGGGATCGTCGATTGTCCGCCTACAAGCTTCGCCGACAAGTTCCGTTCAAAAGCTACATTCTCGACTTCGTCTGCTTCGAGAAGCGCCTCGTGATCGAGATCGACGGCAGTCAGCACGCAGAGTCACGAAGCGATGCAGCGCGTGATGCGGCTCTCTCCGCTGAAGGCTTTGTCATCGCGCGCTACTGGAACAATGACGTGTTGCAGCGGCCCACCTCTGTATTGGACGACGTTCTTGCAAAGCTCGCCCTGCGGTAACATACCCCTCACCCGTCGCCTCACTTCGTGAGGCGCCACCCTCTCCCACAAGGGGAGAGGGGAAGAATCGCGGCCATGACGAAGACCTGATGACCCCCTCCCGCATTCATCGCCTGACGCTGACGCATTTTCGTAATTACCGGGCGGCGGGGCTCGAGGCGGCGGCTGACTTGGTGGCGCTGGTCGGGCCGAACGGAGCGGGCAAGACCAATTGCATCGAGGCGATCTCGTTCCTGTCGCCGGGACGCGGCCTGCGGCGCGCGACGCTGGACGACGTCGCCGACAACCAGGGCGACGGCTCCTGGGCGGTGTCGGCACAGGTCGAGGGCGCGCTGGGCCTCGCCACGCTCGGCACCGGCATCGATCCGCCGCGCGCAGATAGCCCGGTCAGCCGGCGCTGCCGGATCGACCGCGAACCGGTCAATTCGGCGGCGTCGTTCGGCGACCACATCCGCATGGTGTGGCTGACGCCGGCGATGGACGGGCTATTCATGGGAGCGGCATCCGAGCGGCGGCGCTTCTTCGACCGCCTGGTGCTTGCCATCGACAGCGACCATTCCAGCCGCATCTCCGCGCTCGAACGCTCCCTGCGCTCGCGCAACCGCCTGCTCGAGACGCGCAATTACGACGACCATTGGTGTGACGCGATCGAGCGCGAGACCGCGGAGCTCGCGGTCGCGGTCGCCGCAACCCGCGGCCAGACCGCGGCGCGTCTCACCGGCATGCTGAACGCGCGCGCGCAGGCCTCCGCCTTCCCCTCGGCGCAGATCGCGCTCGACGGCTGGATGGAGAACGCGCTGCTGACGGAGACCGCGACCTCGGTCGAGGACCGCTACCGCCAGATCCTGCGCGACAACCGTCCGCGTGACGCCATCGCCGGCCGCACCACGGATGGTCCGCATCTCACCGATCTGCAGGTGATCTACGCGCCGAAAAGCATGCCGGCGCGCGATGCCTCGACCGGCGAGCAGAAGGCGCTGCTGATCGGGCTGGTGCTGGCGCATGCGAGCCTGGTCGCCGAGATGACCGGCATCGTGCCGCTGCTGCTGCTCGACGAGGTCGTCGCGCATCTCGATCCTAATAGGCGCGCGGCGCTGTTCGACGAGTTGCGCAAACTCGGCGCGCAGGTGTGGTTGACCGGCGCAGACCCCGCCGCCTTCGCCGAGATCGGCGCTGGGGGCGAGATCTTTGACGTCGAAAGCGGACAGGTATCGGCCCGGCGCTAGTCGCCGCCGTTGAACCAGCCCCATTTCCGCCGCGACTAGTTGCCGGAGGCGGCGGCGACGGTGTCGCAGCCGTTTTGCAATCGCGCAATGACATCACGCGCGATACCCTGGACGCGCGAGACCCCTGGAGAGTGAGATGCGGACGGCAAGGTCCGGGGCGCAGGCTTCGGCACGATGGTGGGCGTTTGCGTGCGGCATCGTCTTGCTCGCGACGTGCATGCTCGCGGCGAGCGCCGGCGCCTGGATGCCGCAGCCGCTGTTTTCGGCCGAACTCACGCCGGATCCCGATGCCAGGCTGCCCGCACCGACCCGCTACAGCTTTAGAGGGATCCACACCACCCTGATGCGGGGCGTCGAAGCGCCGCTTCGCGTCAAGCTCGAAGCCACCGTGCCCGCCGGGCTCAGCGACGTTCTCGCCTTCTACCGCAGGGAGCTCGCAAAGCTCGGCTGGCAGGAGCAGCTCGATGGCGCCGTCGTCTCCGCCGATCACGTGCAACTCGCGTTCGTCTCTCCGCTCGGGCCGGCCATGCTGGAGCTCGGCCGCAAGGACAGCAGCACCTTGGTCCATCTCGTCCAGAAGAACTCGGATACTGCAACCCGGGCGAATGTCATACCCGAACCGGGCCAGGCGAAGCTGGTGTTCAGCAACATCGGCGAGACGGAAGCCGTGCTCGGGATCAACGCGCGGACCATCAAGCGCGCCGCCGGCGCTGACGCCGTCTCGCTGGATCTGGCGCCCGGCAAATATTCCTACGACCTGGGCGTGCCCGGCCGTCCGGCTCGGACCCACATCCTCACCGTCGCGGCCGGCGACGCCTGGGAGCTCACCGTCGGGCGCGACGGCGAGGCATGGTCGCCGCTCCAGCTGTATTGACTGGTCCGGGATGTTTGAACCTGCCCGGTTCCTGCCGCGACTTCTCGTCTGAGGCTCGCCGACGGTGTCGCAGCCGTTGCAATCGCGCGCGCCCAGGCGACGCGCCGCATCCTGGAGACGTAACGATGGCGATGATCCCGCGCGGGATGCAAGTCCCGGCACGATGGCGGCTGCTTGCATGCGGTCTCTTCCTGATGGCGAGCTGCTCGATCGCAGCCGGCGCCGACGAGGGCGTCGTCGACGTCCACGCGCTGCCGCAGCTCGAAGGTGCGGTGGAAGACACCTCGCGCCCCGATCCCTATCGCGTCGAATATCGCGTACCGACGCCGCAGGCCGTGACACTGCCCGCGATCCAAAAGCTCCTGAGCGCCAACGGCTGGGTGTCCTATGTGATGCCGCTTGAGGAGAAAAGCACCCTGCTGAAGTTCAGGAAGGGACGACAGGGCCTTTCCGTTCATTTCACGCAGGCGCCCGGCCGGCCCGACCAGTCCGTGGTTTACTACACGACCGACCGGATCTACGGGAACGTGCCGTTTCCGGAAGGCGCAAGCGACATCGTGTTCGACGGGACCCGACCCTATCTCGGCTGCGTCGCGCCGACGCCGCTCGATGCAACGTCGGGTTTCTATGCCAGCCAGATGGCTGCGATCGGCTGGCAGAAGCTCACGCCGGAAACCGCTGCGCGCTGGACGACCAGCCTGGATGAAACCGCTCCCAACGGCCTGCGCGCGTTCTACGCGCACGCCGATAGCAAGGAGACCGGCTTCTATCAGCAGAAGCCTGTAATGCTGACGCTGACGCGCCGCGACGATGGCCGCACCAATGTCCATATCCGGGTCGCGCCCTTCGCCCTACCCAGCGAGCTCAAGGCCGATAGCGATCTGGCCGGCCTGCCGCGGCCGAGCCCGACCAAGACGGCCAGGGGCCTCGGCAGCGCAAGCTCCGACAAGCGCGAGATGTCGGCCGCCGCGATGGCCGAGCTGCCCGCCGTGCTCGCCTTCTATCACCGCGAGCTTGCCGCGCGCGGCTGGCAGGAGGACGGCAGCGCGCCACTCGCGCCCGGCGACGAGGTCGCGATCAAGATCTCTTCGGCGGAGGAAACCGGCGTGCTGCGGCTCGGCCGCAAATACGATTTCACCATGGTCAGCCTCACCGTGCAGGTGAAGGGATCCGCGCTTGCCGCCCGTGCAAAGGCGAAGAAAGAGGCGGACGAAAAGTTCCTTGGGGACGCGTTAGGTGCGGCCAAGCAGCTGATCACCGCCGACGAAGCAAGGCGCAAGGTGCAGGCGGCCGCATTGTCTGACGCGCCGCTGAATGCGCTCGCCGACAGCAAGACTCCGGTGCCGCTGCCCGAAAACGCCGAAGGCGTGAACTTCGAGGGCGAGGACGGCAGGCTCGAATTCTCCTCGACCTCGAGCGTGAAGGCGCTCACCGCGTTCTATCGCGCATCGCTCAAGCCAGCGGGCTGGAAAGAGCAGCCCTCCGTCATCAACCAGCCCAACATGGCGATGATGGAATTCTCCAAGAGCGGCAAGTCGATTTCGATGACCGTGATGCAGATGGGGCCGAAGGTGAACGTCAGCGCCAACGGCTCCGGTCTGGTCGTCGCCGCGGCGAAGCCCGTCGAGGCCAAATCGACGCAGGCTAAGGCGGTCCAGACCAAATCGAGGGAGCCGCTCACGCCCGATTCCGATTCCGCCCTGCCGGTGCCGACACAGCGCAGTTCGACCGGATTAAGCTCCACGAAATTCCCCGGCAGCGACCAGTCGTTCCGGACCGAGCTCGAAGCCAGCGTCCCCGCCGAGCTTGGCGAGGTCCTCGCGTTCTATCGCGCGGAGCTGACCAAGCGGGGTTGGCAGGAAAAGACCGACGGCGCGATCGTGACGGCCGAGCGGGCTGAGCTCGCGTTCACCTCGCCGGAGGGACCGGCCGTGCTGAAGCTCGGCCGCGCCAGGGACGAGACGACGGTCAGCCTGATGCAGCGAAATCCGCAGGCCGCGGCCAAGGCCGACATCATGCCGAAGGCGGGACAGGCGAGATTGATGCTCGGCAATATGGGGCCGAAGGAAGCATCGCTGACGATCAACAATCAGACCGTGAAGATCGCGGCCGGCGCCGGCGGTCCGCAGTCGCCAAAAGGCCCGATGCTCGATCTGCCGCCCGGCAAGTACCAGTACGCGCTGCGCCTGCCCGGACGTCCTGCTCGCACCGAGACGCTCACCGTAGCCGCCGGCGATGCCTGGGGCCTCCTGGTGGGACCAAGCGGAGACGTGCTGCCGCTGCAGATGTATTGAGCCAGGGGCGCTGATGCGGAGAACGGAGATGGCGACCGTAAGGCGCATGATGAGAGGGCCGGCACGCCGCTTGCTGCCGCTGTGCGGCGTCGTGCTTCTCGCAGGCGGTCTGGCCGCCGCAAGCGCGGGCGGATGGATACCACATCCATGGCCGCAAACTTCGGCCGCACTCACACCGGCGGATCCCGGCGCCGACATGCCGGTGCCGAAGCAACACAACTTCTTCGCCTCCAAAACCACCCGTGCGACCGGCATTGAAGTCCCGCTGCGTGTCGGATACGAAACCCATGTGCAAGCCGAGCTCAGCGATGTGCTGGCCTTCTACCGCACGGAGCTCGCAAAGCGCGGCTGGGAGGAAAAGCCGCACGGCACGATGGTCGCCGCCGATCACGCTCAACTCGCCTTCGTCTCCCCAAAGGGGCCGGCCACCCTGAAGCTGGCCCGTGCCAAGGACGAGACCACGGTCGAGCTTGTGCAGCGGAATACCGAGGCCGCGGCCAAGGCCAACTTCCTACCGATAGCCGGACAAGCGCGGCTGATATTCGGCTATCTTGTACCTGACGTGGCTTCGCTCACGATCAACGATAGGACCGTCAAGATCGCGGGCGGCGCAAATCACCCACAAACGCTGGATCTGCCGCCTGGCACCTATTCCTACGAGCTGCGCGTGTCCGGCCATCTGTCGCGTACCGACACCATCACCCTGGCTGCGGGCGAAGCTTGGTCCCTCAGGTGGGATGACGACGATCAGAAGCCGGATCAGATCTACTGAACCCGCTGGCCGGTTCCGGGGCGCCACGGCCCTCTCAGATCGCTTCTCCGCCCCGCAAAATCCACGTCTCTGAGGGCTAAAAACAGGGCCTAGAATCAGGCTTTTTGCAGCGGCCGGAATCGGCCATCGTGAGGCTTGAAAATAGGCTCAAAAACCCTATCTCATCAAAGACTTGCCGGGAGATACTTTGCGCTAGGCGCAATCCGTCTTTCGTGGCACAAATAGCCTGCATATCAGCGCCTTTTGCGCCGCTGATTCGGGCGACATCTCGAAGGCCTCTCATGACAGAACCTGCTCGGCAGACGCCTGCCGAAAACGAACCCTCAAATCCGAGCGATTACGGGGCGGAATCGATCCGCGTGCTGAAGGGTCTCGACGCCGTTCGCAAGCGCCCCGGCATGTATATCGGCGACACCGATGACGGCTCGGGCCTGCATCACATGGTCTACGAGGTCGTGGACAACGCGATCGACGAGGCGCTCGCGGGTCATGCTACGCGCGTGGACGTCGTACTCAATGCCGACAATTCCGTCACCGTGCGCGACGACGGCCGCGGCATTCCCGTCGACATCCACAAGGGCGAAGGCATCTCGGCAGCCGAGGTCATCATGACCCAGCTCCATGCCGGCGGTAAGTTCGACCAGAATTCCTACAAGGTTTCCGGCGGCCTGCACGGCGTCGGCGTCTCCGTCGTCAACGCGCTGTCGAGCAAGCTCGGCTTGCGCATCTGGCGCGACAACAAGGAACACTACATCGAATTCGCCCATGGCGATGCGGTCGCGCCGCTCAAGGTGGTCGGCGACGCGCCCGGCAGGCGCGGCACCGAGGTGACGTTCCAGGCCTCGACCGAAACCTTCAAGAACATCGAGTATGATTTCGCCACGCTGGAGCACCGGCTGCGCGAGCTCGCCTTCCTCAACTCCGGCGTCAACATCGCCCTCTCCGACATGCGTCACGCCGTCGAGAAGCGCGAGGAGATGCACTATTCCGGCGGCGTCGAGGAATTCGTCAAATATCTCGACCGCAACAAGAAGGCGATCGTGCCGGCGCCGATCATGGTGCGCGCGGAAGCCAACGGCATCGGCGTCGAGGCCGCGTTGTGGTGGAACGACAGCTACCACGAGAACGTGCTGTGCTTCACCAACAACATCCCGCAGCGCGACGGCGGGACCCATCTCGCCGGCTTCCGCGGTGCGCTGACGCGCCAGGTCAACGGCTATGCGGAGGCCAACGCGAAAAAGGAAAAGATCGCGCTCACCGGCGACGATTGCCGCGAAGGCCTCACCGCCGTTCTTTCGGTGAAGGTGCCGGACCCTAAATTCTCGTCGCAGACCAAGGACAAGCTGGTGTCCTCGGAAGTGCGCCCCGTGGTCGAGAACGTGCTCAACGAGGCGCTGCAGGCCTGGTTCGAGGAGCATCCTTCCGAAGCCAAGATGATCGTCGGCAAGGTGATCCAGGCGGCAGCCGCCCGCGAAGCCGCGCGAAAGGCGCGCGAGCTGACGCGCAAGAGCCCGCTCTCGGTCTCCTCGCTGCCCGGCAAGCTTGCCGATTGCCAGGAGAAGGACCCGGCGAAATCCGAGCTCTTCATCGTCGAGGGTGACTCGGCAGGTGGCAGCGCCAAGCAGGGCCGCAACCGCGAATTCCAGGCTGTGCTGCCGTTGCGCGGCAAGATCCTCAATGTCGAACGCGTGCGTCCCGACAAGATGCTGGGCAGCGAGCAGATCGGCACGCTGATCACCGCGCTCGGCACCGGCATCAGCGACGAGTTCTCGATCGAGAAGCTGCGCTATCACAAGATCATCGTGATGACGGACGCCGACGTCGACGGCGCCCACATCCGCACGCTGCTGCTCACTTTCTTCTACCGGCAAATGCGCGAGATCATCGACGGCGGCTACCTCTACATCGCCCAGCCGCCGCTCTATAAGGTCAACCGCGGCAAGTCCGAGCAATATTTGAAGGACGAGCGGGCGCTGGAAGATTATCTGATCGACACCGGGCTAGACGATTGCCTCTATATTCCCGGCAGCGGCGGCGATCGCACCGGCCGCGACCTGCGCTCGCTAGTCGACGACGCCCGCGCCGTCCGCGGTATCCTGCGCAGCCTGCACACCCGCTATAATCGCAAGGTGATCGAGCAGGCCGCCATCACCGGCGTGCTCAACAAGGCGATCTACGGCGATCCGGAGAAAGCAGCCGCCGCCGCGCAATACATCGCCGCCCGGCTCGACACACTCGCCGACGAGGTCGAGCGCGGCTGGATCGGTCAATATGCGGAAGGCCAGGGTTTCCAGTTCGAGCGCACGGTGCGCGGCGTCAAGGAAGTCGCCCTCATCGACGATGCCTTCCTGGGCTCGGTCGAAGCCCGCAAGCTCGACGAGTACACGGTGAAGCTCCAGGACGTTTATGCCCGCCCCGGCAAGCTGCGGCGCAAGGACGTCGAGCATATGGTCTACGGGCCGGTCGATCTGTTCGAGGCCGTCACCGACGCCGGCCGCAAGGGCGTCACGCTGCAGCGCTACAAAGGTCTGGGCGAGATGAACCCGGAACAGCTCTGGGAAACGACGCTGGATATCAATGCGCGATCGCTGCTCCAGGTGAAGGTCAAGGAGGTCGACGAGGCCGACGACATCTTCACCAAGCTGATGGGCGACGTGGTCGAACCGCGCCGCGACTTCATCCAGGAACATTCGCTGAGCGCGACGATCGATATCTGAGATCGGTCGTACCGGCGATCTTGTTGCGGCCCATCCTTCGCGCGCCCGCTTTGGCGGGCTCCTCAGGATGAGGTCTCGCTTCGCGCGAAACTCTAAACCCTCATGGTGAGGAGCGCCGCCTGCGGCGCGTCTCGAACCACGAGGCCGAGCCGTCAGGAGCTTGTGCTCGGCTCCCCCTGAACCTCACCACCCGCGATCGCGACGAAGTGGCATGAACCCGCGAGACCTGTTCCGGCCGGGAAGCGCCACGCCATGACCAGCTCCGTAGCAACCAGTTCCGCTGTGCCATCTCGCCGTCTGGGCATCATCGGCAGCATTGTCGGCATGCTGGCGCTGATGGCGGCGGTGTTGCCGCATTGGGTGGTGCCGCTCGTGTTTCCGCCACCACCGGCGGATCAGGTCATCGTCGACACCGGACACCGCATCAAGGACCGCGTGATCGCGCGGATGAAGGGCATGGAGTATCAGGCTCCGAAGGTCGAGAAATCGGCTGGACGAAGCTGGAGCGAAGCCTCCTCGGTCACCGCGATCTCGCTCGGCCTGCTCGCGATCCTGCTCTCGGTCCTTGCGCTCATTTTTCGGGAGGAACGGCTCCTCGCGGCCGTGGCGGCCACGCTCGGCACCGGCGCCGTCGCGATCGAAATCTCCTTTGTCGTGATCGGCGCGCTGATTCTGATCGCGATCCTCTATGTGGTGGCGAATATCATCGGGCTGTTTTAAGGCCCTTCGGGCAGGCTCGAGCCGCGGCCGGCGCAATTGCTACCGCGCTCAATTCTCTGTAGTTTCCGCCTCGAAACCCGCCCCACCAACAGGACAGCGAGAACCCCGTGGCGCCCATCCAGTACATCGTCGAGGGCGGTCACCGGCTCTCGGGCTCGATCGAGCCGTCCGGCAACAAGAATTCGGCGCTGCCGATCATCGCCGCAGCCCTGCTCACCGAGCATCCGGTGACGCTGGAAAACGTGCCGCGGATCCGCGACACCGAGACGCTGGTCGAACTGATCCGCTCGGTCGGCGCGGCGGCGGAATGGACGGCTCGCAACACGCTTCATATTCACGCCAAGAGCATCCGCGCCGCCGATCTCGATCCTGAGCTGTGCGTCCGCATCCGCGCCTCGATCCTGCTCGCCGGTCCCCTGCTCGCCCGCTGCGGTGAAGTGATGCTGCCGCCGCCCGGCGGCGACGTCATCGGCCGCCGAAGGCTCGACACGCATGTGCTGGCGCTCGAGCAATTGGGGGCTAAGGTCACCGCGACCGACCGACTCGAATTCCGCGCTTCGAAACTGACCGGCGCCGACGTGTTCCTGGACGAGCCCAGCGTGACCGCGACCGAGAACGCGCTGGTCGCGGCCGTCGCCGCCGAAGGCACCACGTATTTGCGCAACGCCGCGTCCGAGCCGCATGTGCAGGACCTCGCCAATTTCCTGGTCGCGCTCGGCGCTGGGATCGAGGGCATCGGCACCAACACCATGATCGTGCACGGTCCGGCGACGCTGGGCGGTGCGACCTACCGGATCCAGCCCGACCATATCGAGGTCGGCTCGCTGATCGGGCTTGCGGCCGTGACGCGTTCGCCGCTTCGCATCACGCGCGCGGGCGTCGAGCATCTGCGCTCGATCCGGATGGGGTTCGAGCGGCTCGGCATCGTCTGCCGCATCGAGGGCGACGATCTCATCGTGCCCTCGAACCAGACGCTGAAGATCCAGGACGATTTTGGCGGCCACGTGCCGAAGCTGGAAGACCAGCCCTGGCCGGCCTTCCCGGCCGATCTGATGTCGATCGCGATCGTCACCGCCACGCAATGCGAGGGCGTGATCCTGATGTTCGAGAAGATGTTCGAATCGCGGATGTTCTTCGTCGACAAGCTGATCGCGATGGGCGCGCGCATCGTGCTGTGCGACCCGCATCGCGCCATCATCGCAGGCCCCAGCCGGCTGCACGGCGCGACGATGACCTCACCCGACATTCGCGCCGGCATGGCCATGCTACTCGCGGCCGTCTGCGCCGAGGGCACCTCCACGATCAACAACGCCGACCAGATCGAGCGCGGCTACGAACGCATCGACGAACGGCTGAATGCGCTCGGCGCGAAGATCAGGCGCGTGCCCGAACGGAAGGGCTGAGGCGCTTTTTCCTTCTCCCCTTGCGGGAGAAGGTGGCGCGAAGCGCCGGATGAGGGGTTCTCTCCGCAAATTCACATCGCAAGAGATGGACTCGCGGAGACAACCCCTCACCCGTCTCGCCGCTACGCGGCAAGCCACCCTCTCCCGCAAGGGGAGAGGGGAAGAAGCGGAAGCCATGTTTTCGTCGCCCGGCTGTGCTATTGACCCGGCCATGCTCGACACCATCCAACCCCGTACGCAGCCGCAAGCCGGCGTGCCGCTAAATCCTCTCGCCGACGAATTCGTCGAGACGCTGCGGCTGGCCGTGCCGATGATGCTGACGCAGCTCGGGCAGATCGCGATGATCACGACCGATCTCGCGCTGATCGGGCGGCTCGGCGAGAGCGCCGTCGCCGCGGCAGCGCTGGCGCATACGGTCTATTTCGTCAGCTTCACGTTCGGGCTCGGATTGATGGCTGCGGTGTCGCCGCTCGTCGCGCAGGCCTTTGGCGCCGGCGATGTCAGACGTATCCGCCGCTCGTTGCGCGTCGGCTTGTGGGTCGCGTTGCTGATCTCGCTGCCGATGATGGCCTCGCCGCTCTATGGCGAGCACATCCTGGTCGCACTCGGTCAGGCGCCGCACTCGGCCGCGCTCGCCCAGCGCTATCTAAACGGGCTGGCTTGGGGCATCGCGCCGGCGCTCGGCTTCATCGCGCTACGCAGCATGATGAGCGCGGTGAACCGGCCGCAGGCCCCGCTGTGGATCACGCTCGCGGCGATCCCCGTCAATGCCGCGCTGGTCTACGTCCTGATCCATGGCCTGTTCGGCCTGCCGGAGCTCGGCCTGTTCGGCGCGGGGCTTGCGACAACGCTGGTCAATCTCGGCACGTTCGTCGCCACGCTCGCCATTGCGGGCCTGCGCACGCCGTTCGCGGACTATCGTCCGCTTGCCCATTTCTGGCGGATCGACTGGCCTCTGATGCGAAAACTGATCGCGATCGGCGCCCCGATCTCGTTCTCGCTGCTGCTGGAATACGGCCTGTTCTCTTCGGCGGCGCTGCTGATGGGGTTGATCTCGACCACGGCGCTCGCGGCGCATCAGATCGCGCTCCAGGTCACCGCCGTGCTGTTCATGGTCCCGCTCGGCATCGGCATGGCGGCCACCGTGCGGGTCGGCCATGCCTTCGGCCGCGGTGACCCGACAGCGGTGAAGCGCGCAGGTCTCGTCGCGGCCATGATCGGGATCGCGTTCGTCTCGGCCCTGACCGTCGCGATCATCTTCGGCCGCTATCAGCTCGGACGGCTGTTCTTCGGCAGCGGCGAGGCGAGCATGGCGAGCGTCGAGCTGACAGCGAAGCTGCTGCTGGTCGGCGCGACCTTCTTCATCGCCGATGCTATCCAGACCATCATGGGCGGCGCGCTGCGCGGCATCAATGACACCAGGATGACATTGGTATTCGCCGCGATCGGCTATTGGTGCGTGGGCTTTCCGATCGCCTGGTGGCTTGCCTTTCACGCCGATCTCGGCGCGGTCGGTGTCTGGATCGGATTGTCGATCGGATCGTTCGTCTATGCCGGGCTTCTGATCTTGCGCTTCCGGATGCTGACGCGCAAACTGGCGTGATGAACGGAACCGTCCGCGAAGTCACTCCCAATGTCGATGCCGGCACGCTGCTTGCCGGTGCGCATTTCATCGACGCCTTTCGCGTGGAGATCGGCACAGCACCGGTGAATGCCCGCGAGGCCTGCACCAGGATGGTGTTGCACAGACTGCGCTGGATCGATGCACTGATGCGCCTGCGCAATATTCTGGTGGCGCCATTCGGTCTGAAGACATCGGGCGAGGGCGCGCCGGCGCCGGGCGGTTTGATCGGCCCGTTTCCGGTGCTCAGCGAAACGCCGGAACGGCTGGTCGCCGGCTTCGACGATTCCCACCTCGATTTTCGGCTCGTGGTCGATGTGACAGGCGAAGCGACGGGACGGCAGGTCACCTCGACTACCCTGGTGCGGACGCATAATCTGCTCGGCCGCACCTACCTTGCGGTTATTATGCCCTTCCACAAGCTCGTGGTCCGCGGCATGATGAGCCGGATCGCAGAGCCGGCGCGATGACGCTCTCGGTCGACCTCTTCTACTCCTTTCGCAGCCCGTTCAGCTATCTGGCGCTCCCCAAGACGCTAAAGCTCGTCGAAGACTACGATCTGGCGGTGAATTTGCGGCCGGTCTATCCGCTGGCAGTCCGTGTGCCCGGGTTTTTCAAGAAGGCCAGTCCGAACTTCATTCGCTATGTGGTGCTCGACAGCACGCGCGTGGCGCAGCACGAGGGCATTCCGTTCCGCTTTCCGAGGCCGGATCCGATCGTGCAGGACAAGGTGACGTTCGACGTCGCGGCGGAGCAGCCCTACATCCACCGCCTGACCCGGCTTGGTGCCATGGCGCAGCTCGAGGGACGCTCGCTCGCATTCACTGATGCGATCGCCCGCGTGCTGTGGGACGGCTCGGTGGCGGGCTGGAATGAGGGCGATCATCTCGCGCGCGCCGCCGACAAGGCAGGCTTTGATCTCGCCGAAATGGATGCCGCGATCACCGCAGACCCGGATCGCTACGAGCAGGTGATCACGGAGAACGAGAAGGACCATGCCGGCTCCGGCCATTGGGGCGTACCGACCTTCGTGTTCGACAACGAGCCGTTCTTCGGCCAGGACCGCATCGATTTGCTGGTCTGGCGCATGGAAGGCAAGGGCTTGATTCGGCGTTAGCTCACTCCGCCACGCGCGCGGGCTTGTCGGCCGCGGCCTCCGACCATTCGCCGACGACGCGATCGAGATCGCAGAGATTCTGGTGCATCTGCTCCAGGGAAAACCCGAGCGCGAAGAAGCGCTCGGCGGTATCGCTGGGCTGGCCCCGGATCAGGCCGTCCTGGCGCACGGCGGCGACCGCCTCGGCATAATGCTGGAGCGCGACATGCACAGGGTGGATCGGCGGAGCGCCGGCGCCTTCGCGCAAGGCCGCGGCGGCCGAACCCAGGAAGCGCGCTATCACGGTAGAGACTTCCGTCAGCGGCGCGGCAAGCCGCGTCTGCACCTCGGCCGGCAACGGCACCACGGTCGAGCGGCCGATCATCACGACGTCATGGCGCAGCCGCAAGATCGTGCGCAACAACGGGCCGGTGTCCGGCCCGCTCGACAATCGCGCAGAGCGCTCGCGCTCGGCTTCGGCGCCGATGGTATTCATGCCGACCATCGCGGTGCCGATACCGTCCTGAATCCGATGCAGCGCGTCGTTGTCCCGGCCGCGCGTCAGGCCCGCGAGCAATTCGGTGAAGGCCTCCGCGATCAGTTCGAGCAGCTTCGCCGCGCTGGCGCGGATTTGCCGCACCGCGCGCGATGGCAGCACCAGGAAGGAGACCAGCAACCCAGTGATGGCGCCGACCGCGACTTCGCTGACGCGATCGATCGCCGAGGCCATGGGATCGGCATGATGCATCGACGGAAGCACGAGCACGATCACGGCCGTCACCGTTGCAGAGCTCAGATTTGGATAAATGGATGCGACAAAGGCAAGCGGCGCCACGGCCAGCACCAGTAGACCCAGCAGTCCCAGTTCGCCGGAATAGGGGATCAGGATCGCGATAGCGCCGCCATAGATGGCGCCGCCGATGGTGCCGAGCATGTAGTCGCGCGTCGCCTTCAGCGAGCGCCCGACGCTCATCTGGGTCACGATGATGGAGGTGAGGACGGCCCAGAGCGGCAACAAGAGATGCAGCGCGGTGGCGAGCGCGTAGGCGCCGGTGGCCGCCACCGTGACCCGGATCGCCAAC
This sequence comes from Bradyrhizobium sp. F1.13.3, assembly GCF_040548265.1. Classification (NCBI taxonomy): domain Bacteria; kingdom Pseudomonadati; phylum Pseudomonadota; class Alphaproteobacteria; order Hyphomicrobiales; family Nitrobacteraceae; genus Bradyrhizobium; species Bradyrhizobium sp. F1.13.3. The sequence goes on from NZ_JBEPRI010000002.1 coordinate 600,269, forward strand.
CCCAATTGGGTCTTTCGCGACCAGACCCGGTCGAACAGCTCTCCTGCGAATGCCATGGTCGCGTATCCCGGTCCAACTCTGGTAAAGCCAGCCAAAAGCATAGCTGATGCCCGCGGCCCCGAGGCCGCTTGAAAGGCCAAATCAGCCCGCCTAACTTGCGCGCCAAAACGAGGAAACACGATGGCTCACGAAACCGCAACGCTCGCCGCCTATGTCGCCAACCTGAAATTCCAGGATATTCCGGCGGAAGTGCTGGATCGCGCAAAAGTGCTGACGCTGGACTTCCTTGGCAGCGCGATCCGGGCCCGCAGCGAAGCGGAATCGACCCCCTCGATCCTGAAGATGCTGGAGGCGCTCGCGCTCGACACCAAAGGCGAATCCACCGTGTTCGGCGACAGCAAGACCTGGACGCCGGCAGTCGCGGCGCTGCTCAACGGCGCGCTCGGCCATTCCCTCGACTTCGACGACACCCATGCGGACTCCTCGTTGCATCCGAGCGCGCCGGTGGTTCCGGCCGCCTTCGCCATCGGCGAGATGGTCGGCGCGTCGGGCCGCGACGTGCTGACCGCGATCGTTGCGGGCTATGAGGTCTGCTGCCGGCTCGGCAACGCGCTCGACCCGACCTCGCATTATGCCCGCGGCTTTCACCCCACCGCCACCGCCGGCACCTATGGCGCAGCAGCGGCCGCCGGCAAACTGTTTGGCCTGTCCGAGCAACAGCTCATCGCCGCCTTCGGCGTCGCCGGCAGCCAAGCCGCGGGCTCGCTGCAATTCCTGGTCAACGGCGCCTGGAACAAGCGCTACCAGGTCGGCGCCGCCGCGATGAATGGCGTGATCGCCGCGACGCTGGCGCGCAACGATTTCGTCGGCGCGACGGAATCGGTCGAGGGCAAGCACGGCCTGCTCACCGGCTACACCGACGATGCGCATCCCGACAAGGCGGTCGCCGAGCTCGGCAAGACTTACGAAACCATGAAGATCGGCGTGAAACCGTATCCGAGCTGCCGCTATACCCACGCCGCGATCGACGCGCTGATCGCGATGCGGCGCGAGCACAATCTGACGCCCGATCAGGTCAAGCGCGTCGAGATCGGACTGCATCGCAACGGCATCACCTTGACCGGCGACGCCGCGACCAAGCGCCACCCGACCTCGATCGTCGGCGGTCAGTTCTCGATGTTCTTCACCGGCGCGCTCGCGCTCGACCAGGGCTCATTTGGCTGGGACGACTACAACCGCCTGGGTGACGCCGCCATCGACGCGCTCGCTGACAAGTTCGACGTGGTGCAGGACGATCGGCTCGAAATCGGCCGCAGCCATCCCTTTGGCGCGCGCGTGAGTATCACCACCGACGACGGCGTGCATGAGCGCCTCTACGCCGATCCATCGGGAGAGCCAACCTCGTTCCCGGATGCGCAGGCGATGCAGCAGAAGTTCTTGACGCTCGCCCGCCCGGTGTTGAATGCGCGCGCGGAGAAATTCGCGGACGCGATCATGACGCTGGAGCGGTTCGATCGCGTGGCGAAGGCGACGGAGCTGGGGCGTTAGTAGAATTGCGCTACACGAGCGGTGCACCCTCGCCCCTTGTGGGAGAGGGTGGCTCGCCGCGCAGCGGCGAGACGGGTGAGGGGTTCTCTCCGCGAGCACACCTCTCACAATTGCATTCGCAGAAGCATACCCCTCATCCGGCGCTTCGCGCCACCTTCTCCCACAAGGGGAGAAGGGAAGAGAGCACCTCAATTCACCCGCGCCAACTTTCCCTTTCGCGCGTAGCCGCAACCACGTCGCGCACCAGATCGAACACACCGTCCGCTTCCGGCGGTGCGTTCGGGGAACGGCCTAAACGCACGATCACCAGACGCTCCGACGGAATCACGATCGTGTATTGCCCGATCGTGCCCTTGGCGAAGAAGGCATCGCGCGGCCAGCCGTGCTTGACGCGGAAGGTCGCGCCAAAACTGTCGCCCTGGTTGGTCCAGAAGCCGGCGCCGATACCGACCCAGGCATTGGGCGTCGCCGACGCCGAGTAATTCACCCAGCCCTCGGGCAGGATGCGCCTGCCGCCGGCGACGCCGTCGTTGAGATAAAGCTGCCCGAAGCGCGCCCAGTCGCGCGCGGATGCGAGCATCTCGCTCGACCCCTTGATCGTGCCGGCGCCGTCGAGCTGGAGCGTGACGTGGCGCATGCCGAGCGGCGCGAACAATTCGCGGCGCGCGAAGGCAAGCGCTCCTTCGGGATTGCCGCCGGCAGCGTTGCAAATCAGATGCGCGAGCATGATGGTGTTGCCGTCGTGATAATTCCACACGGTGCCCGGCGCGGTCGCAAGCGGCATGCTCGCGGCATAGGTGACCATGTCGCCTTCGATGAATTTCATGCGATTGACCGGCTCGAAGGCGGAGCCGAGCGAGGCCTGAAGCGAGCTGCCGAGCGCCAGGCCCGCGGTGTGGCGTAGCAATTGATCGACGGTGATGGCGTGACGCGGATCGTCCCGATTTGTCCAGGCGGCGACCGGTGCGGGCCCGTCGAGCTTCAGTCTGCCCTGGCGCACGAGGATGCCGGTGAGAGCCGAGATCACGGACTTCGTCATGGAGAAGCCGAGCAGCGGCGTCTCCGGTCCGATGCCGTCCGCATAGCGCTCCGCGATGATGCGGCCCGATTTCATGACGACGATCGCGCGGGTGCGGCGGAATGGCGGCGACGTCGGCTCGGCGAAGGCACGATCGAGCGCGGCTGACAACTCCGGGCTTTGCGGCGGCACGACCGCGGGGCCGGCAATCTCGGGCAGCAACACCGGCTGCCGGTCATCAGGCGGCAGCCTGACGTCGGCGATACCAGTGCCGTGCTCGAGCGTGCAGCCGAGGCCCTCGCGATAGACGGCATGGCTGCGGCCAATGCCGAACAGCGTCACCGTAACGTCCTTGCGCGCGCGATCGACCTGATAGCCCATCGCCCAGGTGAGCAAACCGGCACCCGGCATCGCATCAATGGTCTCGGTCAAATTACGCCTGACATCGAGGCCGGAGACAAACGTCTCCGAGCAGAGCACGTCGGCGATGAAGCCGGTGGCGACCTTGGGCACGTCATGGGCGCGAACCGCGCCGAGCGCGAGGCCGGCAAAGGCGACGGTGGTGGTGAGAAGGACAATCTTGCGGCGGCGGGTCACGGGCTTGCTCCGGCTTGAGGCGTGTGCCGGAGACGAGACGGCATTCACGCGATGCCCGCTCGCCGGAGCTGGAAAACGGCATAGCTGAAAACCGCGAGACGCTCGCCGATTCCAAAATAACCTAGATATTTCAGTACACTAAAGATTAGACAGCATTCACCTTGAGCCGCCGATATTCCGTCGGCGTCACGCCGGTCACGGCCTTGAAGGCGCGGTTGAAGGGGCCGAGCGACTGGAAGCCGGAATCCATCGCGATGGTGATGACGGGGACCTCGGCTTGGGCGGGATCGGCCAGCGCGGCCTTGGCCTCCTCGATCCGGTGGTTGTTCAGGAACACATTGAAATTGCGGTAGCCGAGCCTCTGGTTGATCAGCCGCCGCAGCCGGTATTCGGGAATTTTCAGCCGGCCCGCCAGCACGCCGATGCTGATGTTCTCCTGGCGATAGATCCGCTCGTCCGCCATCAGCCGCATCAGGGCGTCGATGAGCTTTTGGTCGGCGGCGTCCTCGCCAACAGGCTGGCTCGCCGCGATCGCCGGCGCAGCGTCCGTGGCGGCTGGAAACAGGTCGGCGCCGTCCACGCGCATGATCGCATAGGCGATGGCCGCGACGATGCTGGCGAGCACGCCGGTATTGACGGTGTTGGCGACATCGCCGACGTCGCTGCCGACCACGAGGATCTGGAGCAGCGCGTTCAGTCCGCCATAGAGCGCGGCAGCACAGACGATGAAGATGCGAACACGGCGGCGGCGCTCGACCAGATCGGCCGACCATGAGCCGATCGTCTGCATGATCGCGAGCGCAATGAAGCCGAGCACGATCAGGTTCACCGCGGTGACGGCGAGCCGGACATGTCCGCCGGGCGCGATCCAGAGACAGCTGACGAAGCTGAACGCTGTCACCAACCCCCAGGTCAATCCGTGCCACCTGCGCAGGCAAAACTCGTCGTCGAACAGAGCGCGCGTGAACAGCCAGAACACCACGATATTGCCGGTCGACACCGCGATCAGCGGCGCATGCCATGTCGGGACCAGCGGCGATATGCCGACGGAATAGCTCGCGGCATGCGCGGCCGAGCCGAGTGCCAAGGCCGCACCGAGCCGGGCTGCCAGCACATTGCGGAAATCGCTGACAAGCGATGCCGCCAGCACTAATAGCAACGCCACAGAAGCGGCGCGGAATGCGAGTTCAAGGGCGGCTGATGTCATCAGATGCTGTGGCCATCGGTATGGGCGAGCCGAACATCGTCCGTCGGGTTGATTTTTTCAAGCACCATCCGCACCACAGCTGTCATCGTCCGGCTTGACCGGACGATCCAGTACTCCGAGAGGGTTGTAATCGAGCTGATGGGCCGCGGCGTACTGGATCGCCCGCTTTCGCGGACGATGACAGTCGTGCATGCGGCACTGCTGCCGTCACAACGTCTGAACCCGGCTTTGTCGCGACGGCGGTGTAAATTTCTGCTAGCGTCGGGACCAAGAAAGCCAAAAGGAGTCCATCATGAGTTGGCAACCCTCGAACGATCCCGTGCTCGGCGATCCCATGTCCTGCGATGCGCTCGATCTCGTCATCGTGCCGCGCACGCGCGATCTCGGCGATGGCTTCGCGGTGCGGCGCGCATTGCCGCACGGCAAGCGGCAGATGGTCGGTCCCTTCATCTTCTTCGACCATTTCGGGCCTGTGCAATTCGTCTCCGGCAAGGGCATGGACGTCCGGCCGCATCCACATATCGGGCTTGCCACGGTCACCTATCTCTTTGACGGCGCGATCATGCATCGCGACAGTGAGGGCAACATCCAGGAAATCCAGCCCGGCGCGATGAACTTGATGACAGCCGGCCGCGGCATCGCACATTCCGAGCGCACGCCGGATGTACAACGCGCCTCGGGGCAGAAAATGCTGGGCCTGCAAAGCTGGATCGCGCTGCCGGCCGGATCGGAAGAGATCGCCCCGTCGTTCCAGCACTACGGCGCGGGGGACCTGCCGATGGTCTCCGAACGCGACTTCACCGCGAAGGTGATCGCGGGCTCGGCTTTCGGCATCACCTCGCCTGTGTCGATGGTTTCGCCATGGTTCTATACCGAGGTCACGGCGGTCGCGGGCGCGACCGTGCCGCTCGATCCTGATCATGAGGAGCGCGCCATCTACGTCGTCGACGGCGAGGTCGAGATCGCGAACGAGCGCTACGAGGGGCCGCGGCTGCTGATCTTCCGTCCGGGCGACCGCATCACGGTGAACGCGCTCAAAGCCACGCGGATGATGTTTCTGGGCGGCGACGCCCTGGAGGGCCCGCGCCACATCTGGTGGAATTTCGTGTCCTCCAGCAAGGAGCGGATCGAGCAGGCCAAGCAGGACTGGAAAACCGGCCGCTTCGCGGCAGTTCCGCAGGAACATGAGTTCATTCCGCTGCCGGAATAGGCTATCCCGGTTTCCGGTCGCGCGATCAGGTGCGGCCGGATTTTCCTGTCGCAAGGCCTTGCTCCGAAAGTTCTGCCGATGACCGCCATGCTCTCCAGCGACCTGCCGCTGCCCAAGATCGGGCGCGGCAAGGTGCGCGATATCTACGCCGTCGATGACGACCGCCTGCTGCTCGTCACCACCGACCGCATCAGCGCCTTCGACGTCGTGATGGGCGAGACCATCCCGATGAAGGGCGCGGTGCTGACGCAAATCAGCGCGTTCTGGTTCAACGAGCTCGAAGGCGTGGTGCCGCATCACATGATCAGCGCCGACACCGACGAGATCATCGCCGCCGTGCCGGCCTTGAAACCGCATCGCGCCGAAATTCTCGGCCGCGCCATGCTCTGCCGCCGGACCACGGTGTTTCCGATCGAATGCGTGATCCGCGGCTATCTCTCGGGCTCGGCCTGGAAGGAATATGCAGCAAGCGGCACGCTGGCCGGCGAAAAGCTGAAGGCGGGCCTCGTCGAGAGCGAGAAGCTGGAGCCTTCGATCTTCAGCCCGGCGACCAAGGCCGAGACCGGCCATGACGAGAACATCACCATCGCGAAGATGCGCGAGGTCGTCGGCGACGAGACGGCCTACACGCTCGAGAGCATGACCCGCGCGATCTACACGCTCGGCGAGGAACTCGCCCGCGAGCAGGGCATCATCATCGCCGACACCAAGTTCGAATTCGGCCGTGACAAGGACGGCCGCATCATCCTGATCGACGAAGTCATGACGCCGGACTCCTCGCGCTTCTGGGCCGTCGACGCCTACAAGCCGGGCCAGCCGCAGGCGAGCTTCGACAAGCAGCCCTTGCGGGACTATCTCGACGTCGAACGCCGCGCGGGCCGCTGGAACGGCGACGCCCCGCCGCCGCCTTTGCCGGCAAGCGTGGTGGACGCAACCAGCAAGCGGTATCTGGAAGCGTATCGCCGCGTGACGGGAAGCGAGCTGAAGATCTAGCGCAGGCGCTATCGTCGTCCCGGCGAAGGCCGGGACCCATACCGCGAGGTCTATCGATCGCTGACGGTTCTAATCCCGAACAATCGATCTTCGCCACACATCTCCCTGGGGGTATGGGTCCCGGCCTTCGCCGGGACGACACCGAGTATGTGTGCCTGCTCGGTGACTCTCCATCCGCCTGCTGCGCATGATTAGCCGTTCGCACGCCGTGGACCGCATCCTCACCGAATGCTCCCGAAACTGTCGGGTACTCCACATTTGAAAGAAACTTGTTGCGCTACCGTCCGAGTCGTCTACCTCTCGGAGGGGAATATTCACGAGCGAGTGTCACGGCGTGACAGATCCAGCAATTGGCTTCACTCCGTCGACCGGACTTAATCCGGCCCTCAAGCGCGCGCTGAACGATATATTGGGCGGGAGCGCCGCCAGCGTCTTGACCGTCACGTTCGGACTGTCCTACTCGCTGCTGATCTTCGCGGGGCCGCTGTCGCCCTATCTGTCCTACGGCATCACGGCAACTTTCGTCAGCTCCGCGGTGCTTGCGGCCGTCATCGGGCTCGGCAGCTCCCTGCCCTTCGCGATTGCAGCCCCCGACAGCTCGACCGCCGCGGTGACGGGTATCCTGGCCGCCTCGGTGGTCGAACGCATCGAGACGGCGAACCTGTCGGCACCGTTGCTGTCGCCGATCCTGATCACGCTCGGCCTGTCGACCATGCTGACAGGATTGGTGCTGTGTGGACTAGGCCTGACGCGGCTTGGCCGCGCCATCCGCTACGTGCCTTATCCCGTGGTCGGCGGCTTCCTCGGCGCAACCGGACTTCTCATCGTCATGGGTGCGGTCCGGGTGATCACCGACCATCCGCTGCAATTCGCGACACTGTCGCACTTCGCCAACCGCACCATCTTGCTGGAGCTCGGTGCCGCCTGCGTGATGGCGCTGGTGCTGTATCTCACCTGGCACCGCTCGCGCAGCCCGTTCGGACTGCCGATCATCCTGGTCGCGGGCATGCTCACCGCGCATCTGGCGTTCTGGGTCACCGGCGTTTCCTTCGATGACGCGCGCACATTGGGCTGGACCTTTCAGCCCCCGCCGCAAGCGGCCTTCATGCTGCCCTGGCATACCGACGATCTCGCACGGTATCCCTGGTTTGCCATCCCGGACCTGCTTGGCAATGTCGTCGCCGTCATCTTCGTCACGGCCTCGAGCACGCTGTTCAACACCACCGGCATCGAGGTGGCCACGCATCGCGAAGCCAATCTGGAGTGTGAGCTGAACGTCACCGGCGCCGCCAACATCCTGACCGGCATGCTGGGCGGCTACCCAGGCTGCAGCTCCACCAGCCGCTCGATGCTGAATTTTTCCAGCGGCGGCCGCGGGCGTCTGTCCGGCCTCACCGTCGCGGCGCTGTCACTTCTGATGCTCGCTGTCGCGCCCGAGCTGCTCGGCTTCATCCCCAAATTCGTGCTCGGCGGCTTGTTGCTCTATCTCGGCGCCGACCAGTTGCACAAATGGATCATCGAGTCGCGCAAGCGGCTGTCGAAGCTGGAATATCTGTCGCTGATCGCCATCATCGCGATCATCGTCGCCTGGGGTTTCGTTCCGGGCATCCTGATCGGCGTCATCATCGGCTGCGCGACGTTTGCGTTCAGCGCCGCGCGGGTCGAGTCGATCAAATACAGTTTCGACGGCTCGGAGTACCGCTCCTCGCTCGACCGCTCGCGCGACGACCAGGACGTGCTGCTGGCCCATGGCGGCAAGATCCAAGGCCTCAATCTCCAGAGCTATCTGTTCTTCGGCTCGGCCAACCGGCTCTATCAGCACGTCAAGCGGCTGCTGCAGGAACGCCCCGAATGCCGCTATCTGCTGTTCGACTTCAAGCTCGTCACCGGCGTCGATTCATCGGCCGCGTATAGCTTTGCCCAGATCAAGCGCAGCGCTGGCGAACTGGGCGTCGAGCTGATCCTGGTGCATCTGTCGGCTGCGGCCGAGAAGGTGCTGCGCTCCAGCGACTTCGTCGGCGAGGGCGTCACCATCATTCCCGAGCTCGATCACGCGCTGGAATGGTGCGAAAACGAGCTCATCTCGCAGCATCAGGAGCTGGCGCAGGAAGAAGCCAGCCTGCGCGACTGGTTCACGCGAATGCTCGGCAGCGAGGATGGCGCCGACGAGCTGATCCGCCGCTGCCAGCGCATCGAGGTCGAAGCCGGCGAGGTCATCGTGCAGGCCGGCGATCCCGCCGATTCCATGCATTTCATTCTCGACGGGCGCGTCGGCATCATGATTCCGGCCGACGACGACCGCACCACGCGCGTGCGCAGCCTCGGCCGTTACACCACGATCGGCGAGATGGGGCTGGTGTCACGGACACCGCGTAGCGCCACCATCCAGGCCGAAGTCGACAGCGTGCTCTACGTGCTGAATACGCACCAGTTCGACGCCATCAAGACCGAGGATCCCGCGCTCAGCCACAAGCTGCTGACCTATTTCGTGTCCGTGATGGCGGAGCGGCTGACCTTTGCGAATCGCACGATTGCGGTGTTGAGGCGGTAGCGAACGCCGTTGAGTAATTAGCGCACCACACATTGGATGTCGTCCTGGCGAAAGCCAGGACCCATACCGCGGAATCTATCTCTCGCAGGCGGTGGAAGTACCGGACCACCAATCTTCGCCAAACGCCTCGCTGGGGTAACGGGTCCTGGCTTTCGCCAGGACGACCCTGGAGGGGGCATTGCGTTCATCACATCCGCGAATGATGGCGAGCCCTACACCCCCGCCATCATCACGTATTTGATCTCGACATATTCTTCCATGCCGTGATGCGAGCCTTCGCGGCCGAGGCCGCTCTCCTTGACGCCGCCGAAGGGGGCGACTTCGGTGGTGATCAGGCCGGTGTTGACGCCGACCATGCCGGATTCCAGCGCTTCGGCGACTCGCCAGACGCGGCCGAGATCGCGGGAGTAGAAGTAGGAGGCGAGACCGAACGGCGAGGCGTTGCACATCGCGATGACGTCGGCCTCGTCCTTGAAGCGGATCACCGGTGCGAGCGGGCCGAAGGTTTCCTCCTGCGCCACCAGCGAGTCCGGCTTGACGTCGGAGAGCACCGTCGGCTCGAAGAACGAGCGCCCGAGTTCGCTGCGCTTGCCGCCGGTGACGACCTTGGCGCCGCGCTTGACGGCATCGGCGATGTGGCGCTCGACCTTGTCGACCGCTTTCAAATTGATCAGCGGACCCTGCGTGACGCCGGTTTCCGTGCCATCGCCGATCTTCATCGCCGCGACCTTCTTCGACAGCTTCTGCACGAACTCGTCGTAGATCTTGTCCTGGGCGTAGAGGCGGTTGGCGCAGACACAGGTCTGGCCCATGTTGCGGTATTTCGAGACAATTGCGCCTTCGACCGCCGCATCGATATCGGCGTCGTCGAACACCACGAACGGCGCGTTGCCGCCGAGCTCGAGGCCGAGCCGCTTCACACCAACAGAGGCCTGCCGGTAGAGAATTTTGCCGACCGCGGTCGAGCCGGTAAAGCCGACGAAACGCACGGCCGGATGCTCGCACAGCACCTTGCCGATCGGCGCTGCATCGCCGGTGATGATGTTGAGCACGCCCTTGGGGATGCCGGCCTTCTCGGCGAGCACGGCCAGCGCCAAAGCCGAGAGTGGCGTCTCGTTGGCGGGCTTCAGCACCACGGTGCAGCCCGCGGCCAGCGCCGGCGAGACCTTTCGGGTGATCATCGAGTTCGGGAAATTCCACGGTGTGATGGCGCCGCAGACACCGATCGGCTGCTTGATCGCAAGCAGGCGCGCATCGGGCCGCTGGGTCGGGATGGTCTCGCCATAGACGCGGCGGGCTTGCTCGGCGAAAAACTCGATATAGGCGGCGCCGATGTCGACCTCGCCGAGCGCTTCGGCGAGCGGCTTGCCCTGCTCGGAGGTGAGGATCAGCGCGAGGTCCTCGCGATTGGCGATGATCAGCTCGAACCATTTGCGCAAAATATTGGAGCGCTGCTTGGCGGTGTGCTTGGCCCAGGCCGGGAACGCGCGTTCGGCCGCTTCGACCGCCCTAGTGGCATCATCTACGGAGAGCTGCGGAACCTTTGCAAGCTCGACGCCGGTCGCGGGATTGTTGACGGCGAAGACCGGCGAGCCGACCCAGGCGCCGTCGATGTAGCAGGCCTCCTTCAGAAGCGACGGGTCCTTCAATCGGTCGCGCAGATTGGACGTGGCGTGCTGGGCACGAGCGGTGGCGGTCGGGGTCATGGCGTTACTCCCAAAGGCTTTTGCGGGCTGTTCCGGTTCGGCCGGAATATAGGGAAAAGCGGCGCGCAATGCACCGTCCCGCAACGCACATCTGCTGGGAGCCAGGCTGGGAGCGGCGCGTCCTTACGCCGCGCCGCTCAGATAGGTCTCGCGCCGCCCGATCATGCGCTCGGCGGCGGCCTTGGCGTCCGCCTTCGAAGAGGTCGCGCAGGTCCGGTATTCGAGATCGGGGACGTCGGAGGCGTTGCGGCGGCCGAACCAGGACTTTGAACCGACCGGCAGCAATGCAAGCGCCTGCGCCAGATTGTCGACCGCGCCGAACGAATAGAGCGCGCCGGTGCCGGCGATGCGGACCTCGTAGATACCGGGCGCGATCGGCGCTTCCAGGTTCTCGCCCCGTCCGGGACGGGGATAGCGCTTCCATTCACTCCAGGTCGAAATCATCTGAGGTCCCCCTCGCGGCCGGTGGGCGGCCGCCAAATTTGCATCAAGTCTTAACGTTGGCCCGCGATTGGGCCCGGTGCTGAACGCCACAACTCACAAAATGTTTCAAGTGCTCGAAAACTTTCGAAACATTTCGCCCAGGCCCATCCAAGGTCACGGCTCGTTGCGGCCATCCACCGAAGATTGTGACTGCGTGTTGCGGTTCGGTCTATTGTCGTCCTGCGTGGGTGACGGACCGTCAAGTCACGACATCGCGACCGCGGCAGGTATGTGGATGTGCTTGCCGCGCGGCGCACGCGGGAGGACAATCGATCGCTTCCAACAATAATCAAACCGGAGGAAACGCGTATGCAAGGCAAAGCTGAGATCGACCAGATTCTGCGCCAGAAGAGCGAAGCCAGGGAGATTCCGGGCGTCGTTGCCATTGCTGCCAGCGGTACCGACGTGCTGTATCAGGGCGCGTTCGGCAAGCGCGACCTGTCCAAGCCGGATGCGATGACCGCCGACAGCGTGTTCTGGATCGCATCGATGACGAAGGCGGTGACATCGGCGGGCGCGATGCAGCTCGTCGAGCGAGGCAAGCTGTCGCTGGATGCGCCGATCGGCGACGTGTTGCCCGATCTCGCCAAGCCGCAGGTGCTCGAAGGTTTCGATGCCAAGGGCGAGGCCAAGCTGCGGCCGGCCAAGGGGCCGATCACGCTGCGCCAACTCATGACCCACACGGCAGGCTTCTGCTACAACATGTGGAACGGCGATCTCGCGGTCTATCTGGACAAGAACGGCATCCCCGCCATCACCACCTGCCAGAACGCGGCGTTGAAGACGCCGATCATGACCGACCCCGGCACGCGCTGGGAATACGGCACTAATATCGATTTCGTCGGCAAGGCGGTGGAAGCCGTCAGCGGCAAGCGCCTCGATGCCTATCTGCGCGACAATCTGTTCGCACCGCTCGGCATGAGCGATACCGCTTTCAAGATCACCGACGACATGCGCAAGCGCCTGGTCGGCATGCATGCGCGCGGCGAGGATGGCCAACTCGCCGCGATCCCGTTCGAGCTCGAGCAGGAGCCCGAATTCCACATGGGTGGCGGCGGCCTCTATTCGACCGCAGCCGACTACATCAGGTTCACCCAGATGATCCTGAACAAGGGCCGCGGCAACGGCAATCAGGTGCTGAAGGCCGAGACCGTCGCGACGATGGGGCAGAACCACATCGGCGACCTCGCCATGGGCAAGATGACCACGGCAGCGCCGATGTACACCAATGACGTCGATCTCTACCCGGAACAGGTGAAGAAGTGGGGCCTCAGCTTCATGATCAACACCGCCAAGACCGCCGAGGGCCGCAGCGCGGGCAGCCTCGCCTGGGCGGGCCTCGCCAACACCTATTACTGGATCGACCCGGCGCGCGACGTCACCGGCGTGATCCTGATGCAGCTGCTGCCATTCGCCGACGCAAAGTGTCTCGAGGCTTTTGCCGGCTTCGAGCGCGGCGTCTATGCCGGGCTTGATGCCGGCAGCGGGCAGAAGGCGGCGTAAGGCGGCCAAACTCTCACGACGCGTCACGGCCGGGCTTGTTGTCCCGGCCGTCCACGCCTCTGGCTGGAGGACATGATCTTGGCAGACAAAGCCGACAGTTACGTTTGCGGCATCTCCGACACGCCGCTGCTCGGCGACACGATCGGGCGCAGCCTCGATCGGGCCGCGCGACGCTGGGGCGATCGCGAGGCGCTGGTCTCGCCCAGCCACGGCGTGAGATGGACATGGAAGGAGTTCGCCGAGCGGGTCGACGCGCTCGCCGCCGGATTTGTCGCACTCGGCCTCGAACGCGGCGAACGGATCGGCATCTGGTCGCTGAACCGGCCGGAATGGGCGTTGACCCAGTTCGCCGCCGCCAAGGCGGGTCTCATCCTGGTGACGATCAATCCGGCCTACCGGCTAAGCGAGCTGGAATTCGCGCTGCACAAGGTCGGATGTAGTGCCATCGTCACCGCGACGGCGTTCAAGACCAGCAACTACATGGACATGCTCAACACGCTGTTGCCGGAGCTTGCGAGCGCAAAGCCTGGGCAATTGCAGGCGGCGCGGTTGCCGGCCCTGCGCATCGTGATCCAGATCGGCGGCCCCGCCTGCCCGGGCACGATCCCGTTCGACGAGGTCGCCGGCATGGGTGGAACCCTGCACCGCGAGCAGCTCGCCGCGCTCAGTGCCGCCCTGCAATTCGACGATGCCGTCAACATCCAGTTCACCAGCGGAACGACGGGATCGCCCAAGGGCGTGACGCTGACCCACCACAACATTCTCAACAACGGCTATTTCGTCGGCCGCGCCATGCGCCTGACCGAAGCGGACCGCATCTGCATTCCGGTGCCACTCTATCATTGCTTCGGCATGGTGATGGGCAATCTCGCCTCCGTCACGCTCGGCGCAACCATGGTCTATCCCGGCGAGGGGTTTGATCCGCTCGCGACACTGCGGACGATCGAGCAGGAAAAATGCACCGCGCTGTACGGTGTGCCGACGATGTTCATTGCCGAACTCGATCACGGCGAATTCTCAAGCTTCGATCTGACATCGCTGCGCACCGGCATCATGGCCGGTGCACCCTGCCCGATCGAGGTGATGAAGCGCGTCAATAGCGAGATGAACATGGGCGAGGTCACGATCGCCTATGGCATGACCGAGACGAGCCCGGTCAGCTTCCAGAGCGCCGTCGACGATCCGCTCGATCGCCGCGTCTCGACGGTCGGGCGAATCCATCCGCATGTCGAGGTCAAGGTCGTCGATCTCGACGGCAAGATCGTCAAGCGCGGCGAACGGGGCGAGCTCTGCACCCGCGGCTACAGCGTGATGCTGGGCTACTGGGAGGAGACCGAGAAGACCGCGGACGTGCTCGACGCCAACGGCTGGATGCATACCGGCGACATCGCCATCATCGACGACCAGGGTTATTGCAACATCGTCGGCCGCATCAAGGACATGGTGATCCGCGGCGGCGAGAACCTCTATCCACGCGAGATCGAGGAATTTCTCTACCGCCATCCCAAGATTCAGGACGTGCAGATCTTTGGCGTTGCGGATACCCGCTACGGCGAGGAGCTCTGCGCCTGGATCCGGGTCAGGTCCGGCGAAACGCTGACGCTGGAAGAGGTGCGCGCCTTCTGCGATGGCCAGATCGCCCACAACAAGATCCCGCGTTACGTGGAATTCGTCGACGAGTTTCCGATGACCGTGACCGGAAAGATCCAGAAATTCCTGATGCGCGATGACGTGGAGCAACGGCTTGGGCTGAAAGCCGCAAAGACTGCGTAGGTTGCCAACCCAATCGTCATTGCGAGCGCAGCGAAGCAATCCAGAATCTTTCCGCAGAGGCAGTCTGGATTGCTTCGTCGCTGCGCTCCTCGCAATGATGGGGGAGAGAGTCCGCGTTACACGGTCAGGCCGCGCTGCCCGGCGAGCTCCTTCAGCGACACCTGCGGACGCGCGCCGACGTGCTGGATCACTTCGGCGGCTGCGAGCGCGCCGAGTTCGCCACATTGCTTGTAAGGCAGGTTGCGCGCCAGACCGTACAGGAAGCCGGCAGCAAAGAGGTCGCCGGCGCCGGTGGTGTCCACGAGTTTCGCGATCGGAGACGCCGGCGCTGCGACTGCGTCAGTTGGCGTCACCACCACGCAACCCTTCTCGCTGCGGGTGACCACGCCGAGATTGACGTCATTGCGCAGCTGCTTGAGCGCGGTGTCGAAATCCGAGGTCTGGTAGAGCGAATGCAGCTCGGACTCGTTGGCGAACACGATATCGACGGTGCCGTTGCGCATCAGTCCCAGGAACTCGTCGCGGTAACGATCGACGCAGAAGGAATCCGACAATGTCAGCGCCACCTTGCGCTTGGCATCATGGGCGATCTTGGCCGCCTTGACGAAGGCGTCCTTGGCGTTCTTGGGGTCCCAGAGATAGCCCTCGAGGTAGACGATGCCGGCCGCGGCGATCTCGGCCGGGTCGATGTCGGTGGGCGACAAATCCTGCGCGGCACCGAGATAGGTGTTCATGGTGCGCTCGCCGTCATCCGTCACCAGGATGTAGGAGCAGCCGGTCGCAGGGCCGTCCTTCGCCGCGGGCGTGTTGAAGGCCACGCCGGCCGCGCGGATGTCGTGGACGTAGAGCTTCCCGATCTGGTCGTCCTTGACCTTGCCGACATAGGCGGCGCGCGCCCCGAGGCTGCCGATGCCGACGATGGTGTTTGCAGCCGAACCGCCGGAAACTTCCGTCGCCGGGCCCATGTCCTTGTAGATGGCGGCGGCCCGCGCCTCGTCGATCAGGGACATGCTGCCCTTGGTCATGCCGTGCTTGCCCAAGAAGGCTTCATCGGTCTTGACCAGCACGTCGAACAGCGCGTTGCCGATGCCGAGAACGTCATATTTCACGTCAGCCATTCACCTTGATCCTGTTTGGCGGATTGCGATACCCGCGGAAATCCGCTTCCTGTCGGTCTGAAATCTGGCTCGCGGCCTATCACGACCGGCCCTTCGCGGGCAAGCAACGGTATTATGCAGTTCCGATGATCCGCTCCTTCCTGACCGTCTCGACGGGGACACTGGCTTCACGGCTGCTGGGCTTTGCACGCGATTCCCTGATCGCGGCGCTGCTCGGCACCGGCGCCGTGGCGGACGCGTTTCTGGCGGCATTTCAGCTCGTCAATGTGGTGCGGCGCCTGCTCAGCGAGGGGGCGCTGAATGCGGCGTTGATCCCGGCCTGGCTGCGCGTTCGTGACAGCAATGGCGAGGCGGCTGCGGCGGCGTTCGCGGGACGCGTGCTCGGTACGGTCAGCGCGGGCCTGATCGCAATCTCGATCGTGATTGCACTTTTGATGCCGCTGATCATCATGATCATCGCGCCGGGCTTCGTCGGCAGCGCATCGCTCGAGCTCGCCGTCCAGAATGCGCGGCTGATGCTGCCTTATCTCGCCTTCGCGGGACCCGTCACGGTGCTGATGGGCCTGCTCAACGCGCAGGGTCGCTTTGCACTCACCGCGTTCTCGCCGCTGCTGTTCAACATCGCCCTGATCGCCGCCATCGCAGCACTCCTGCTGTGGCACGCCGATGCAACCGTCGCTGCGTGGATGCTGGCGGCTACAGTCGGCATCGCCGGCCTGTTGCAGCTCCTGATGCTGCTGTCGCAGCGAAGCGCGCGTCTGGCGACACCGCTGCGCGTGAGCTTCGACAAGGACATGCGCGGCTTCTTCGCCAAGGCGATCCCGGGCATGATCGCAAGCTCCGGCCCGCAATGGCTGATGGTGGCCGGCGCGATCATCGCCTCCGCCACGCCCGCCGCGGTCTCCTGGCTCTATTTCGCCAACCGTCTGATCGAGCTGCCGCTTGGCATTGTCGGGGTCGCCATGGGTACGGTGCTGGTGCCGGAGCTGACGCGCGCGGTGAGGAGCGGCGATCGTAATGCGGTTGCGCATGCGGAATCGCGCGCACTGGAACTCGCGACCGGGCTGGCGCTGCCGGCGACGTTCGGCCTGATCGTACTCGCCGAGCCGATCGTGCGGCTGCTGTTCGAACACGGTGCCTTTGGCGCGGAGGACAGCGCGGCCACGGCGCACGCCCTGATGTGGCTGGCGCTGGGACTGCCGGCTCACGTGCTGATCAAGGCGCTGTCCCCGGCCTATTTTGCCCGTAGCGACACCATGACGCCGCTGCTGGCGACAGCGAAGGGGTTCGTAGTCGCGGTCGCGCTCGCGATCCTGCTCAGTCACTTCCTCGGCGCAAGCGGGATCGCCGCCAGCATTGCCGCCGGCGCCTGGAGCAGTGCGATCTCGCTGCTCCGGAAAGGCAGCAGTGAATTCGGCTTCTCGGTCGATGCCGCCGCCCGCAAACGGCTGCCGCGAATCGTGCTCGCCGCGCTCGCCATGGGCGCCCTGCTCTGGCTGACCGCGGGCCTCTTGCCTTCGGAGGCCCATGGGCTCATCCGCTTCATTGCGCTGGGCTCACAGATCGGCGCCGGAATCGTCGTCTATGGCTTGCTCCTGCAAATCCTCGGCGTCGCGTCCTGGCGCGAGGCGGCCGGTGCCTTGAAGCGCCCCGCCCGGCCCGATCCCGGCGCCTGAGGTTAGCGAAATACCCTTGACGAGGCAGCGCCGCTGTTGGAAACGACGCCCGATTGTCTCCAGGAAAGCTTGCTAGGACAGCTAACCATGCCATTCGTTGAACGGGTTTTTTCGGGCGTCCAGCCGACGGGCAATCTGCACCTCGGCAATTATCTAGGCGCGATCGTCAACTTCGTGAAGATGCAGGAAACCCACAACTGCATCTATTGCGTCGTCGACATGCACGCGATCACGCAGGGCGTGGACGTCTGGGGCGGACCGGTCGAGCTCGCGCGCAACACCCGCGAGGTGACCGCGGCGTTCATCGCCAGCGGCATCGATCCCAAGAAGCACATCGTGTTCAACCAGAGCCAGGTCTCGGGCCATGCCGAGCTCGCCTGGATCTTCAACTGCGTCGCGCGCATGGGCTGGCTGGGTCGCATGACCCAGTTCAAGGAGAAGGCCGGCAAGGACCGCGAGAACGCATCCGTCGGGCTGTTCGACTATCCCGTGCTGATGGCGGCCGACATTCTGCTCTACCGCGCCACCCACGTGCCGGTCGGCGAGGACCAGAAGCAGCATCTCGAGCTCTCGCGCGACATCGCGCAGAAGTTCAACAACGACTTCGGCGACTCGATCCGCAACCTCGGCGCCAATGACGGTCTGTTCTTCCCGCTGCCGGAGCCCCTGATCACGGGCCCGGCGACGCGCGTGATGAGCTTGCGCGACGGCACCAAGAAGATGTCGAAGTCGGACGCGTCCGATAATTCGCGCATCAATTTGACCGACGACGCCGACACCATCGCGCAGAAGGTGCGCAAGGCCAAGACGGACCCCGAGCCGCTGCCGACCGAGGAGAAGGGTCTGGAAGCGCGCCCCGAGGCCGACAATCTCGTCGGCATCTACGCAGCCCTCTCGGGCCGCTCCAAGGCCGACGTGCTCAGGGATTTCGGCGGCGGCCAGTTCTCCAGCTTCAAGAATGCGCTGGTGGAGCTGTGCGTCACCAAACTCGCGCCGATCGCCGGCGAGATGAAGCGCCTCGTCGCCGACCCCGGCCATATCGACGCGATCCTGAACGACGGCGCCGACCGGGCCCGCGCGATCGCCGACGAGACCATGAAGCTCTCGAAGGACATCGTCGGCTTCATTCGCCCGCGCTAAGGCGCGTTCGCGCAAACGCGGCCGACGCCACCGCGCCGGCCGCTTCTGCTCTCCCCAAGCACGACGGAGTGTGGCAGCATGTCAGCCGTGCACATTCCGGGACATGCATGACCAGCAAGCGACTTTGCTTCGAGCCGGGTCACAAGCCCAAATGCCTCGTCATCGTCGACGACACCGCCGAATGGGATCGCGCGGTCTACTATGCCAGCCGCTGGGCGATCCGCGCCGGCGGCGGCGTGGTGATGCTCCGCATCATCGAGCCCGAACAGCAGAGCCAGGAATGGCTGGGGGTCGCCGACATCATGCGCGCTGAAGCGCAAGAGGCGGCAGAAGCCGCGCTCGACCGTGCCGCCGGCCGCGCCAACGGCATCGCCGCGATCACGCCGGAACGGGTGATCCGCGAAGGCGGCGCCATGGAACAGCTGCTGGCGGTGATCGACGAGGACCCCGACATCGCCATGCTGGTGCTCGCCGCGAACCCCGGCGCGGAGGGCCCGGGGCCGTTGGTCAACCTGCTCGCGCACGCGCTGGGCACGTTCCCGGTGCCGGTGACGGTCATTTCCGGCGCACTAAGCGACCAAAGCGTGGATTCGCTGTCCTAGACGGTTGCTCGTTCGTCTCGCCTCGTTGGCCGGCAGAGGGAGAAGCGGGCACCCTAACCCGCTGATATAACAGGTGAACGGCCAGCTTACCCCTTGACCGTGCGTTCGCCGTCGCCATCTGCTAGTGGATAGAGCACGCGCCGGCCTTGAACCGGCGACGTCTGGAGAAAACCATGTTCATTCAAACCGAAGCCACTCCCAATCCCGCCACGCTGAAGTTCATTCCCGGCCGCGTCGTGGTCGACGGCGGACCGATGGAATTTGCCAACCGCGAATCGGCCGCGCGCTCGCCGCTCGCCGAAAAGCTGTTCGAAGTCCCCGGCGTCACCGGCGTGTTCTACGGATCGGACTTCATCACCGTGACCAAGGCGGACGGTGAATGGCAACAGCTCAAGCCCGCGATCCTCGGCGCCATCATGGAGCACTACATGTCCGGCGCGCCGCTGCTCGCCGACGGTGCGGCCGCGAGCGATGTCGATCTCGATGACGAGGACGAATTCTTCGACGAGGCCGATGCCGAGACGGTCGACATGATCAAGGATCTGATCGAGACCCGCGTGCGGCCGGCGGTCGCCAATGACGGCGGCGACATCACTTTCCGCGGCTTCAAGGACGGCATCGTCTATCTCAACATGAAGGGCTCCTGTGCCGGCTGCCCGTCATCGACCGCAACGCTCCAGCACGGCATCCAGAACCTGCTCAAGCACTTCGTCCCCGACGTGGTCGAAGTGCGGCCGATGTAAATTGCACGCGCGACCCATCAATTGGACTCCGTCATGCCCGGGCTTGTCCCGGGCATCCACGTTCTTGGGGCGCAAAGTCGTGGATGGCCGGGTCAAGCCCGGCCATGACCACCGGGATGATGCTATGATCGTTCCATGCTGATCCTCGCCATCGATACCGCGCTGGAAGCGTGCGCGGTTGCCGTTCTCGACACCGATTCCGGCCAGCTCCTCGCGCAGGAGCAGCTTCTGATGAAGCGCGGCCACGCCGAAGCGCTGATGCCGATGATCGCGCGCGTGATGCTATCAGCCAATCTCGCCTTCACCGCGCTTGATCGCATCGCGGTCACCATGGGCCCCGGAAGTTTCACCGGCCTGCGCGTCGGCATTTCGGCGGCCCGCGGCCTTGCGCTTGCCGCGAAGCGGCCCGCCGTCGGCCTGACCACCTTGTCGGCCTATGCCGCCGCCGTCGTCGGCCAAAGCGGGGCGGCGCCGGTGATCTCGGCGATCGACGCGCGGCACGACCACGTCTATTTCCAGATCGTGGCCGGTGACGGCAGCCAGCTGGTACGGCCGGGCGTCGCTCCCATCGACGAGGCGATCGCGGCTTCGCAATTCGGCGCGCCGCATCTGGTCGGCAATGCCGCGAAGATCCTCGCCGAGCGCTGGCCGAAAGATATGCCGCAGCCGATCGCGGTCGACGCGCAGCCCGCGCCCGACATCGGCTGGGTCGCATGGCTTGGCGCCGCGGCCGATCCCGCGACAAATCCGGCGCGGCCGTTCTATCTGCGGGCGCCCGACGCAAAGCCGTCCGCACAACTGCCGCTTGCAGCACAAGCCGCAAGCTCATGATGAGATGGTTCTCGGAATGGTGGCGCGGCGGCACGGCCGTCGTCGAGCCGGCTCTCGCACGTGACGTCGCACGGCTCGCGCAGCTCCACGGCGCCTCCTTCGCACGCGGTTGGGGCGAAGGCGAGTTCGAGAGCATGCTCAGCGAGCGCAACACGCTGGTGCACCGGTTGCGCGTCGGCCGCAACACCGTGGGCTTCGCGGTGTCGCGGATCGGCGCGGACGAAGCGGAGATCCTCTCGATTGCGGTCGACCAGGCCCATCGCGGCCGCGGCCTCTCTCGCACGCTGCTGATGACCCATCTCGGCCACCTGGCAGGGCGCGGCGTGCGCACAATATTTCTCGAGGTCGAGGAAAATAACCAGCCGGCGCGGCGGCTCTACGATCGAGCCGGATTCATGGTGGTCGGACGCCGCGAACGCTACTATAAGCAGCCGAACGGGGAACAATTGAACGCACTTCTGATGCGACGTGACTTGTCGTAACATTGATGGCAGAAAGCGCCCCGTCAGGCGGACATCACATGACTGGTCTTAAACCTTCCCCCGCTTCCAAGGCGTCCGGCATCGAGGCGCGCTGTGCCGCCACCGGCATGCGCATGACCGAGCAGCGCCGTGTCATCGCCCGCGTGCTCGCGGAGGCGGTCGATCATCCCGATGTCGAGGAACTGTACCGCCGCTGTGTCGCCGTCGACGACAAGATCTCGATCTCGACCGTGTATCGTACCGTCAAACTGTTCGAGGATGCAGGCATCATCGAGCGCCATGATTTCCGCGAAGGGCGCGCGCGCTATGAGCAGATGCGCGACAGCCATCACGACCACCTCATCAACCTGCGCGACGGCAAGGTGATCGAGTTCACCTCCGAGGAGATCGAGAAGCTCCAGGCAGAGATCGCCCGCAAGCTCGGTTACAAGCTGGTCGATCATCGGCTCGAACTCTATTGCGTCCCGCTCGACGACGACAAACCCACGAATTAAGTGCCCGTCGATCTCGTCATCTTCGATTGCGACGGCGTGCTCGTGGACAGCGAGGTGATCTCCTGTCGCGCGCATGCGGATGTGCTGTCCAGGCACGGCTATCCGATCACATCGGAACAGGTGCTGGTCCGCTTTCTCGGCGTATCCGAGAAAGATGCACGGCGAATGGTCGAGCAGGAGATTGGCCGCAATCTTCCCGATGATCTCGAGAGCCAAGTGAATGCGGCGACGCTGCAATTCTATGCCAGCGATTTGCAGCCGATCACCCATGTGGCCGCAGCGATTGGCGCAATCGATTTGCCCAAATGCGTTGCGTCGAGCGGCACGCCGGAGAAGATCCACCACGGCCTGACCTGCGCCGGTCTCTACGATTTGCTTGCTCCCAACATCTTTTCCGCGAGCCAGGTCGCGCGCGGCAAGCCCGCGCCCGATCTCTTTCTCTTCGCCGCCGCGCAGATGAATGTCGCGCCGGAGCGGTGCCTCGTGATCGAGGACAGCGTCCCCGGGGTGACCGGCGCGCATGCCGCCGGGATGACCGTGCTGGGCTTTCACGGTGGCAGCCATTGCCCGCCGGGCCACGCTGAAAGACTACGGGCCGCCGGGGCCGGATTGACGTTCGACGATATGCGGCAATTGCCGGAACTGGTCCGGCGGGTCGCGGCGGATACCCTGGCGGGCTGAATCCCGCCTCTCGGCGTCATTCCGGGCGATGCGCCAGCATCGAACCCGGAATCTCGTGCCAAAACCTCTGGATTCCGGGTTCGCGACTGCGTCGCGCCCCGGAATGACGACCGAAAAGACCCCCAATCGCTGGATTTTCGCGGCTCCAGCCTATATCTGAGGGCAGTCCTCCCACCTCAATTCCGGATTCCATGACGCCGCCGCGCAAGCTGCACATCAAATCATATGGCTGCCAGATGAACGTCTACGATGCCCAGCGCATGGTGGACACGCTGGCCCCGGAAGGATTCGTGGAGACGGCCAGCGCTGATGACGCCGACCTCGTCATCCTCAACACCTGCCATATCCGCGAGAAGGCCTCGGAAAAGGTCTATTCGGAGCTCGGCCGCCTGCGCGTCGCCAAGGACGCCGCCGCGCGCGACGGGCGCACCATGCAGATCGCGGTCGCAGGCTGCGTGGCACAGGCCGAGGGCGAGGAGATCGTGCGCCGTGCACCCGCGGTCGACGTCGTGGTGGGACCGCAGAGCTATCATCATTTGCCGCAGCTGTTGAAGCGCGCCGGCCATGAGGGCCGCGCCATCGAGACCGAATTCCCTGCCCAGGACAAGTTCGGCTTCCTCGCCCAGCCCAAGCCCGGCGCGATCCGCGCCCGCGGCATTTCCGCTTTCGTCACAGTGCAGGAAGGCTGCGACAAGTTCTGCACCTTCTGCGTCGTGCCTTACACGCGTGGCTCGGAAGTCTCGCGGCCGGTGGCAAAGATCGTCGACGATGTGAAGCGGCTCACTGAGAACGGCGTGCGCGAGCTCACGTTGATCGGACAGAACGTCAACGCCTATCACGGCGAGGGGCCGGACGGAAAAAGCTGGCCGCTCGGCAGGCTGCTGGAGCACCTCGCGGCGCTTCCGGGCGTCGCGCGGCTGCGCTATTCGACCAGCCATCCGCGCGATGTCGACGACAGTTTGATTGCAGCCCATCGCGATCTCGATGCCTTGATGCCGTTCGTGCACCTGCCGGTGCAGTCGGGCTCGGACCG
Source organism: Bradyrhizobium sp. F1.13.3 (assembly GCF_040548265.1). Taxonomy (NCBI): domain Bacteria; kingdom Pseudomonadati; phylum Pseudomonadota; class Alphaproteobacteria; order Hyphomicrobiales; family Nitrobacteraceae; genus Bradyrhizobium; species Bradyrhizobium sp. F1.13.3. The sequence goes on from NZ_JBEPRI010000002.1 coordinate 623,658, forward strand.
GATTCTGGCCGCCATGAACCGGAAACATACCGCCGATGATTATCGGCGTGTCGTCGACCGTTTCCGGTCCGCACGCCAAGACATTGCTTTCTCATCAGATTTTATCGTCGGCTTCCCGGACGAGAGCGAGCAAGATTTTCTCGCCACCCTCGCGCTTGTCACGCAAATCGGCTACGCTGCGGCGTATTCGTTCAAATACTCCGCCCGGCCGGGAACGCCGGCCGCGGACATGCAGGAGACGGTGTCCCCCTCCGAGATGGACCAGCGATTGGAGCGGCTCCAGGAACTGATCGACAGCCAGCAATCGGCCTTCAACAAGGCTGCGATTGGCTCAACGGTCGATGTGCTGTTCGAGCGTCCGGCCCGCAAGGACGGCCAGATCGTCGGCCGCACCGCCTTCCTCCAGCCCGCGCATGTGATGGCCTCGCCCGACATCATCGGACAAATCCTGCCGGTCCGGATCGACAGCCTCGAACGCTACAGCTTCCTCGGTGAGCTCGCCATGGCGCACGAGCCCGCTTTATCGCCCATCGCCACTGGAGCCTGAACCCTTGCCCAAAAGCGCATCGGATTCGTCTTCTTCCATCGCTCCTAGCCGCAAATTTGACCGCGACATGCAGGTTCCACCCGAGACCCAGGTCGTCATCGACTTCGACGACAACCGCGCCGCATCCGCGCTGGTCGGCCCTTACGGCCAGCATCTGGCACAGATCGAACGGCGGCTCGGCGTCGTCGTCGATTCCAAGGGCAACCACATCACCATCGGCGGCTCGCGCGACGGCTGCGATGCCGCGCGCCGCGTGCTGGAGACACTCTATGCCCAGGCCGTGAAGGGGCAGGATCTCGACCAGGGCGAGGTCGAGGGCGCGATCCGTGCCGTGATCGCGCAGGGCTCGCTATTCGAGTTCGACGCCAAGTCGGCCAAATCCACCTTCGACAGTATCAATTTGCGCAAGCGCCCGGTGCGCGCGCGCACGGCGGCGCAGGATTCCTACATCCGCGCGCTGAAGCGCCACGAGTTGGTGTTCGGCATCGGCCCCGCCGGCACCGGCAAGACCTGGCTCGCGGTCGCCCATGCCGCGCAACTGTTCGAGCGCAAGGAAGTCGACAAGATCATCCTGTCCCGCCCGGCGGTGGAAGCCGGCGAGCGGCTCGGCTTTCTGCCCGGCGATCTCCGCGAAAAGGTCGATCCTTATCTTCGCCCGATCTACGACGCGCTCTATGACCTGATGGACGCGCGCATTGTCGAGCGCGCGCTGCAGACCGGCGAGATCGAGATCGCGCCGCTTGCCTTTATGCGCGGTCGCACGCTGACCAACGCGGCCATCATCCTGGACGAGGCGCAGAACACCACGTCGATGCAGATGAAGATGTTTTTGACCCGTCTCGGCGAGAACAGCCGCATGATCGTCACCGGCGATCCCTCGCAGATCGACTTGCCGAATGGCCAGACCTCGGGCCTCGCCGAGGCGACGCGCCTGCTGAGCGGCGTCGAAGGCATTGCGCAAGTTCATTTCAAGGCCGAAGACGTGATCCGCCACGAACTCGTGGCGCGGATCGTCTCCGCCTACGAAGGGGCACCGCAGCGGCCGGCCGCCGGTAAATCCTGACGAGACAGCAACCGGACCATATGGGCGTGGACTAGCCGCCCCTTCGTTCCGAACAAGGACAATGTCACACTCCAACCTTCCCATCACCGAGGTCCTCGTCGTCGCCGATTGCTGGCAGCGGGAGCCCGAATCCGAAGCCGTGATCCAGCGCGCCGTGGCGGCCGCCGCCGAGAATGTCGACGAAGACGTTGCGGAGGCGGAAGTGGCGGTGATGCTGACCGATGATGCCGGCATCCGCACGCTGAACAGCAACTGGCGCGGCATCGACAAGCCGACCAACGTGCTGTCGTTTCCCGCGCTGCAGCCGGAAGGCGACTGGAAACCGGGCGATGCCCCGCGCATGCTCGGCGACATCGCGATCGCCTACGAGACCATGCGGCGTGAGGCGGACGAGGAACAAAAGCCGTTCGATCATCATTTGAGCCATCTCGCCGTGCACGGTTTCCTACATCTGGTCGGCTACGACCACGAAAATGAAGACGACGCCGAGGAAATGGAAGCGCTCGAACGAGAGATCCTGGCTCATCTCGGCATTCCCGACCCCTATGCCGACCGCCCAGGGACGCATTGAGATGCCGGATTCCGACCCGATTCAAGACAATCCGCGCACTACGGCCAATTTGCCGGTCGTGGTAACGCCCGGCGAGGTGATGCGCCCGACCGCGGAAGGCTGGCTGCTGCGTGCCATTCGCAGCCTGTTCGGCTGGAAGGCGGGTTCGGTGCGCGACGACCTCCAGGTCGTGCTCGACGCCACGACGCCGGACGACACCGGCTTCTCGACGGTCGAGCGCACCATGCTGCGCAACATCCTCGGCCTGCACGAGCGTCGCATCGCCGATGTCATGGTGCATCGCGCCGACATCATCGCGGTGAAGCGCGACATCCCGCTCGGCGAGTTGATGGACCGCTTCGAGAGCGCCGGCCATTCGCGCCTTGTGGTCTACAACGAGACGCTCGACGATCCCGTCGGCATCGTCCATATCCGCGATCTGCTCGCCTTCATGACCGCGCGTGCGCGCGTGTCGGGGGTCACGAAAACCAAGCGCAAGAAGCCGCTGCCGGCCGGGCTCGATCTGCGTACGGTCGATCTCGCGCTGCCGCTCGAAGAAGCGCGCATCATCCGCAAGTTGCTCTACGTGCCGCCGTCGATGCGGGCGATCGACCTGCTCGCGCAGATGCAGGCCACCCGCATCCATCTGGCACTGGTGGTCGACGAATATGGCGGCAGCGACGGCCTGGTCTCGCTCGAGGACATCGTCGAGCAGATCGTCGGCGAGATCGACGACGAGCATGACAGCGACGAGCCGCCCTCGATCGTGCGGCTGCCCGACAACGCCTTCATCGCCGACGCCCGCGCCAGCCTCGACGACGTCCGCACCGTGATCGGCGAGGATTTCGTCACCGGGGAGGCCGGCGAGGAAGTGGAGACGCTGGGCGGTTATCTCGTCAGCTTCGTCGGGCGCCTGCCGGTGCGTGGCGAGGTGATCTCGGGCCCCGGCCATTACGAGATCGAGGTGCTCGATGCCGATCCGCGCCGGGTCAAGCGACTGCGGATCTCGACGCGAAAGGAGCGTCCCGCGCCGCGCACCCAGCGCGAGAGCCGGCGCCGCGAGGCTGCGCCGGATGGCAGCCCGCCGACAGCCAGCGACACGCCCACCCCGCCGCCAAGCGACGGGACCAGTCCGCAGTGAGCCCTTTCCAGCGATTTCGCCAGATCGCGCTTGCCATCATCCTGACCTGGGGATGGAAGCGCGCGCTCGTCGCGATGGCTGCCGGTGCGCTCTCGGTGCTGGCGCTGGCGCCGTTCAACGCCTTCCCGGTGCTGTTCATCACCTTCCCCGTGCTGGTCTGGCTGATCGACGGCGCCGGCGCCGGACGATATCGCGGCGTCCCCGCCGCGGCGCTGACCGGCTACTGGTTCGGGCTCGGCTATTTCGTGCCCGGCCTCTACTGGATCGGCTACGCCTTCTTCGTCGATGCCGATGTATTCGCCTGGCTGACACCGTTCGCTGTGCTGGGCCTGCCGGCCTATCTTTCCATATTCACGGCAATGGGCTTTGCGCTCGCCCGCCTGCTCTGGACCAAGAATGCGACGCGCGTGCTTGCGCTCGCGGCAAGCCTCACCATCACCGAATGGCTGCGCGGTCATGCGCTGACCGGCTTTCCCTGGAACGCGTTCGGCTATGCGCTCTCCGAGCCGCTGCCGCTGGCACAAACGGCGTCGCTGATCGGCCTGTGGGGTATGACTTTCCTGACGGTTGCGATCTTCGCGAGCCCGGCGGCGCTGATCGACCGCACGCCCGATCGCCGCCTGGCGTGGCGCGCGCCGGCCGCAGCCGTGGCGCTCCTGCTTGTCATGAGCATCTTCGGCGCGATCCGCCTGTCGCTGCATCCGACCACGATGGTCGCGGGCACCAAGTTGCGCCTGATGCAGCCGGATCTCCAGCAGGACGCGAAGTTCAACTACGCCGCCAAGGCGGAGGTGATGAAGAAATATCTGGCCTTGTCGGACCGCGCCTCCGGGCCGCAATCGACCGGCGTGCGCGATGCCACCATCCTGATCTGGCCGGAATCCGCCTTTCCGTTCTTCCTGACTCGCGAAGCCGATGCGATGGCGCAAATTGCGGAGCTTCTGCCCAAGGGCACCGTGCTGATCACGGGCTCGGTCCGCGCGCCCGACCTGCCGCGGGGCACGCCAATCACCCGCGCCTATAATTCGATTTATGTGATCGACCACGACGGCAGCGTGCTCTCTATGTACGACAAGCTGCATTTGGTGCCGTTCGGCGAATTTCTTCCGTATCAGGGCTTGATGGAGAAGCTCGGTTTCGAGCAACTCACGCGTGTGCGCGGCGGCTTCATTCCCGGCACCGTGCGGCATGCGCTGCCGGTCCCCGGTGCGCCGTCCGCGCTGCCGCTGATCTGCTACGAAGCAATTTTTCCCGGCGAGGTGGCTGGACGCAATGAACGTCCGGGCTGGATCGTGAATCTCACCAATGACGGCTGGTTCGGAATCTCGACGGGCCCCTATCAGCACCTCGAACAGGCGCGGATGCGCGCGATCGAGCTCGGATTGCCGCTGGTTCGCTCCGCCAATACCGGCGTTTCCGCGGTAATCGATCCGGTGGGACGCATCGTCGCCAGTCTCGGTCTCGGGATCGAAGGCATTTTGGATGCAGATCTGCCCGCCGCGATCCCGCCGACCATCTATGCGCGCGTGGGCGACGTACCCGCGGCCATGCTCGTCGCGCTCGCCGTGTTTGTGGCGGTCCGCCGACGTGTTGCCAAACGGCACCTCTGATCGCGCAGCCGCGGCCGATAACTTTTGACAACCGTAGTCCCACGGTTGACAGACTGCACGCGGCCTCCTCATTCTGCACCGGCTGCAAAAGACAGTGGGTATTGCTAAATTTCTCCGCAATGTTTCCCAATAACAGGGTCTGATTTTGACGTTGCTTACACCTGAGGCATTCCTGATTGCGCCGAAGGTGATGTTTGGAGGGCTGAGGAAATGTCGAAAGCGCCCAACCCTGTTGACAAATATGTCGGCAGTCGCGTGCGGATGCGCCGCATCATGTTGGGCATGAGCCAGGAAAAGCTGGGTGAAGCTTTGGGCCTGACCTTCCAACAAGTTCAGAAATACGAAAAGGGCACAAACCGGGTCGGCGCGAGCCGCATCCAGCAAATTGCCGAAATTCTCCAGGTGCCGGTGTCGTTCCTGTTCGAGGGCGGTCCGAGCGGCGTGGCGGGGCCGGACGGCTTCGCAGAAGGCGCATCGCCGTCTTACGTCTCGGATTTCCTCGCGACTTCCGAAGGACTCGCCCTGACCAAGGCGTTCACCCGAATCACCGATTCCAAGATGCGCCGCTCGATCGTCGATCTCGTCGAGCAGATCGCGGCCCGCGAAGGCCCCGATAAGCGCTGAGGCGGTATCTCAATCCGATTTGAGGCTGCGTCAAATCTGGCCTATGTCGTCATTTGTGGCCGCGCTTTGATGCGCGTCTTCCTCGATGATGCGATTCAAAGGCACAGATGCGCTCATGGTCAGCTCCAATTGGTTCGATTCTCAAACTATTCTCGATGGCATCCGCCGCTGGGTGGAGGTCGAGACGCCAACGGACGCGCCTGAACAGGTCAACAAGCTGGTCTCGATGGTCGCGGAGCAATACCGCGACCTCCCTGTTACGCTCGAGCGCATCGCCGGCGTCGATGGCTGCGGCGATCATCTCGTGGCGCGCTCGACCTGGGGTCAGGACCGGCCCGGCATCCTGGTGCTGAGCCACCTCGATACCGTTCACCCCATGGGATTCATCGAGCGCCTGCCGTTCAAGGTCGAAGGCGACAGCGCATTCGGTCCCGGCATCTACGACATGAAGGGCGGCGCCTACATCGCCCATCACGCCTTTCGCGCGCTTTGTGCCACGGCCGATCGCTCGCCGCTCGGCATCACCCATCTGTTCACCTCCGACGAGGAGATCGGCAGCCCCACCTCTCGCGCACTCATCGAGACCGAAGGGCGCAAAGCGAAGTACGTGCTGGTGACGGAGCCGGCCCGCGACGGCGGCAAGATCGTCACCGGCCGCAAGGGCGTCGGACGATTCGAAGTGTTCATCAAGGGCGTGCCCGCGCATGCCGGCACGCGGCCCCAGGATGGCCGCAGCGCGATCCGCGAGCTCGCCAACGTCATCCTGGCGCTGGAAGCGATGAACGATCTGGCGCGCGGCGTCACCGTCAATGTCGGCGTGGTGCGCGGCGGCACGCGGCCCAACGTGACGCCGGAAGAAGCCTATGCCGAAATCGATCTGCGCGTGCTGAGCCTGAAGGACGCGGATGAATTCGTCGGCAAGATCCTCGCCCTGACATCGAAGACGGATGGCGTCACCGTCAAGGTCACGGGCGGGCTCAATCGTCCGCCTTACGAGAAGAGCAATGCCGGCGCCTCGCTGTACGAACATGCGAAGACGGTTGCCACGGAGATCGGCTTCGAGCTGGTCGACGTTCACACCGGCGGCGGCTCGGACGGTAATTTCACCGCCGCCCACACCGCGACGCTCGACGGGCTCGGCGTCGACGGTAAGGGCGCGCACACTCATTATGAGCAGCTCTATGTCTCGTCGCTCGAACCGCGCGCGCGGCTGCTTCATCGCCTGTACCAGACGCTACGATGAGTGAGCGCAAATCAGATCCCGATCGCGAGGACAGCGAGCGCGCCTTCTTCGGACGCCGCAAGGGCCACAAGCTCAGGCAGCACCAGGCCGAGCTGATCGATCATTTGCTGCCGCGTCTTGCGCTCGCCATCGATCGCGAAGCACCGGCGGATGCCCGCGAGATCTTCGTGCCCGCAGCCGACGATTTGCGGCTCGAGATCGGCTTCGGCGGCGGCGAGCATCTTGCTGCGGAAGCGCAAAACTTCGCCACCACCGGCTTCATCGGCTGCGAGCCTTACGTCAACGGCATGGCGAAGATCCTCGCGCAGATCGAGGCCGCCGACATCGGCAACATCCGCCTGTTCGCAGGCGATGCCGCCGAGCTCCTGGCCTGGCTGCCGAAGGCTTCGCTGTCGCGGATCGACCTGATCCATCCCGATCCCTGGCCGAAGCGGCGACACTGGAAGCGGCGCTTCGTCCAGGACCGGACCATCGCCGCGATGGCGCGCGTGCTGAAAGCAGGCGGCGAATTTCGTTTCGTCTGCGACATCGACGATTACTGCGCCTGGACGTTATCGCATCTGTCGCGCTCGACGGATTTCGTCTGGCTTGCGGAGCGCGCTGATGATTTCCGGCAACCCTGGGCTGGCTACACCATGACGCGTTACGGAAGGAAAGCCGCGCGCGAAGGCCGCAAGGCCGCGTATCTGCGATTCAGGCGGGTCTAGATCGTCTGCCGGTTGCGCCAGAAATTCACGACGCGCTCGGCGGTCGTCGGCATCAGCCGCGTGAAGTTCGCGCGCGCCTGCTCAAGATCGGCGTCGGCTGGCGTGCGATTCGGGCCGTACCACATCAGGATCAGCGCCCGCACCGTCGGCCAGCTGACATTCAGCACGCGCGCGAGAACCAGAATTGGATCGTAGCGGTCACCCGTGATCAGGCGGTCGAGGATCGTGAGGCGGACGCCGGACATTGCCGAAAGCGAGGCGATCGCCTCCTCGTATTTGTGGGCCTTCGCGAATCCAAGCAGCGCGCTCTCGCCAAGATGACCCTCGCGATGCAAGGCCAGCACCGTGCGCTGCGCCCCCGAGAAATCGCGACGCGGGCCCGGCGGCAGCGTGGCTTCCTCGATGGCCGCCATGGCGCGCTTGATCTCGACCTGGCGCACGGGATTGACCACGCTCGAGAGGCGACGGCGGATGACGTCGAGCGTGCCGTCGAGAAGTTGTTTCAGGTTCTCACCCGAAAGATCGCTACGCTGGCCGATCCTGAGAGTCAGCACGCCATCCTGCGCGGCACGCTTGATCAGCTCGGAATAGCTGCCGGGCGAGAACGCCGCGCCGGAATTGCCCGCGGCGCGGCGCACCACGTCGCGATCGCCGCGCTCGACCAGCACGTCGGTGATGACGGCCGACAGCGTGGGGCGTTCGCTCATCGCCAGCAGATGGCCCTGGCCCTTCAGTCGCGCGATCTCGACGAGAGCAGCGTCGTCGAGCACGGGCGAATGGCGCAGCACGGGGCCCGCCACCGCGATTTCGTTTTCGCGCGCGAGCTGGCTCACGAGGTGCCGCGGCGCGTTGTTCAGGCGCGAGAAGCGTTCGGCGAGATCGACGCGCGAGGCGAGCTCGGCATGCGGGACGAGATCGATCAGCAGGTTGTCGAAGAGATCGATGACATCGGGACGAAGGTTCTCGGCGTCCTGAAAGAACAATTGGGAGATGGCGTGCGCGATCTCGCCGCGACGCCGCGGGTCGCCGCGTTTGACGATATCGTCCAGTCCGGGAATGAGCGACGTGGCAACGGTCATGAAACGCAAACTCGTACGGGGCACGCCGCGGGTGCGCCCTCGGTCCAAGCCGCCCCACAATCAGGGAATTTAGGCCTCGGAGGTGAAGGAAGCGTTGCGCGGGGCCGCGGGCCGGGCGCAAAAAGCCTAGCCTGCCCTGCATGGGCCTTGTCCGGGAAGACGGAAAGGGCTATATCAGCGCCGATTCATCTTCTCATACGATCCGCGTAGTGAGAGTGGGCCCGAAAGGACCCGCTCTTTTTTATTACCTGAAGGCGGCTTGGTGGAAGATATGCGGCCCGGCGATCTGTCGGGAGAGTTCCGAAGCGAGCTTTGAGATCTTAAACCAAGCCTTAACCATATCGAGCGCCTTGACCTCTGACATGACCGAACCGAACCCTGGTTCCACGGATGCCGAATTGCTGGCCGAGCCGAGGCTCGTGGTCGAGCCGGGCGTGGCGGCACGGGTGTCCGCGGTCGCCGGGCCGGTGCTCGAAGGCATGGGCTACCGCCTGGTGCGGATCCGCATTTCCGGGGAATCCGGCTGCACCGTGCAGGTCATGGCCGAGCGGCCGGACGGCTCCATGCAGATCGAGGATTGCGAGGCGATCTCGCGGGCGCTGTCGCCCGTGCTCGACGTCGCCGATCCCGTCGATCGCGCCTACCGGCTGGAAATCTCCTCGCCGGGGATCGACCGCCCGCTGGTGCGCCGCTCCGATTTCGAACGTTATGCCGGCCATCTGGTGAAGATCGAGATGGCGGTCGCCCACGAGGGGCGGAAGCGGTTCCGCGGCACGATCGGCCCCGTCGAAGGCGACCGGTTGCATCTGCATCGCGACGACGTCAAGGGGACCGAGGCTGCCGACGTTCTCCTGACGATGGAAGACATCGCCGAGGCTCGGCTGGTGCTGACCGACGAGCTGATCGCGGAATCCATGCGCCGCGGCAAGGCCCAGGCACGCGAGATGCGCCGCAATCTCGGCCTTGAGCCGCCGGCGGCACCGCACGCCAGCATCAGCGAAAAGACGACCAAGAACACCAAGCCGACTAAGAAGCCGGCGCCGGCCCCTACGAAGAAGCCGGCTCCGACCAATACCAAGAAACATCGCCTGGCCGCCGAACGCGCGCGACGAGGCGAGATCGATCCTGACGAAGGAGACTAGCCATGGCAGTCAGCGCCAATCGACTTGAATTGCTTCAGATCGCCGACGCCGTTGCGCGCGAGAAATCGATCGACCGCGGCATCGTCATCGCGGCGATGGAGGATGCCATCGCCAAGGCGGCGCGGGCCCGTTACGGCAGCGAGACCGACGTTCATGCCGAGATCGACCCGAAGAAGGGCGAGCTGCGGTTGTCGCGCCACATGCTGGTGGTCGAAACGGTCGAAAACCATTCCAACCAGATCTCGCTGGTGGATGCGCAGCGCGCCAATCCCGGTGCCCAGGTCGGCGACACCATCGCCGACACCCTGCCGCCGCTGGAATATGGCCGCATCGCCGCGCAGTCGGCCAAGCAGGTGATCGTGCAAAAGGTGCGCGAAGCCGAGCGCGACCGGCAATATATGGAATTCAAGGACCGCATCGGCGACATCGTCAACGGCGTCGTCAAGCGCGTCGAATACGGCAGCGTGATCGTCGATCTTGGCCGCGGCGAGGCCATCATCCGCCGCGACGAGATGCTGCCGCGCGAAGTGTTCCGCAACGGCGACCGCGTCCGGGCCTACATCTTCGACGTCCGCCGCGAGACCCGCGGCCCGCAGATATTCCTCTCCCGCACCCATCCGCAGTTCATGGCCAAGCTGTTCGCGCAGGAAGTGCCCGAGATCTATGACGGCATCGTCGAGATCAAGGCGGTCGCCCGCGATCCCGGCTCGCGCGCAAAAATCGGCGTGATTTCCCGCGATTCCTCGGTCGATCCGGTCGGCGCCTGCGTCGGTATGCGCGGTTCGCGCGTGCAGGCGGTGGTGAACGAATTGCAGGGCGAGAAGATCGACATCATCCCGTGGTCGCCCGACATCGCGACCTTCGTGGTCAACGCGCTGGCGCCGGCCGAGGTCTCCAAGGTCGTCATCGACGAAGACCGCGAGCGCATCGAGGTCGTCGTGCCCGACACCAACAACCAGCTCTCGCTGGCGATCGGCCGCCGTGGCCAGAATGTGCGTCTGGCCTCGCAGCTCACCGGCTGGGACATCGACATCCTGACCGAGCAGGAGGAATCGGAGCGCCGCCAGGCCGATTTCGAGAACTCCACCCGCGTCTTCATGGAATCGCTCAACGTCGACGAAGTGGTCGGCCAATTGCTGGCGTCCGAAGGCTTCACCTCCGTCGAGGAACTCGCGATGGTGGATGTCAAGGAACTCGCCGGCATCGAAGGTTTCGACGAGGAGACCGCGCAGGAACTCCAGAACCGCGCCCGTGAATATCTCGAACAGCTCGAAGCCGAGCTCGAGGCCAGGCGCAAGGAGCTCGGCGTCGAGGACGCCGTAAAGGACGTGCCCGGCGTCACCTCGAAGATGCTGGTGAAGTTCGGCGAGAACGACATCAAGACGGTCGACGACCTCGCCGGCTGCGCCACGGACGATCTGGTCGGCTGGACCGAGCGCAAGGAAGGCGGCGAGCAGACTAAATATCCGGGCGCGCTCGATGGCCTCGATATCTCCCGTGACGATGCTGAAGCGATGATCATGCAGGCCCGCGTCAAGGCCGGCTGGATCACCGAGGCCGATCTCGCCAAGCCCGCCGAAGAGGCCGAGGCGACTGAAGATCAGCCGGCTTAGGGCGAAGGAGGATGTCACCCGGATGCTCGCCGATACTGACCCCGAACTCGACCATGGACCGCGGACCGAAAGGTCCGCGACCATGCGGATGTGTGCGGTCGGCCGCGAGGTCCGGCCGATCGACGAGCTGATCCGCTTCGTCGTCTCGCCGCAAGGGCACATAGTTCCCGATCTCAAGCGCAAGCTGCCCGGACGCGGCATGTGGGTCACCGCCTCGCGTGAGGTGGTTGCGGAAGCCGTTCGGCGTCACCATTTTACGAAAGCCTTCAAGCGCGAGCTGCGCATCCCTCAGACGCTTCCCGCCGACCTCGAGGCGCTCCTGGTCCGGAGCGTGGTCGAAGCCCTTGGGATTGCTGCCAAGGCGCGCCAGATCGTCGCCGGTTTCGGCAAGGTCGAAAGCGCGCTTCGGGAAGGTACGGTCGAGGTCCTGATCCATGCCAGCGACGGGGCCGCGGACGGAATCCGCAAATTGGACATGCTGGCGCGTCAAAATGAGGGAAATCGCGGCGCCAAGCCGCAGATTCCCGTCGTCACCGCACTAAAATCGACAGAATTGGATTTGGCACTTACCCGGTCAAATGTGATACATGCTGCCCTGCTCGCGGGCCCGGCGAGCAAGTCATTCCTGTCACGTAGCCAGATGCTGGTCCGATACCGGATGGCGGACGCTGACAGGACTGCCGAAAAGCCCGGCCAGGATTTCTGAGAGACAACGACCACCCGATAGCACGGTGCGGCAACGCACAAGACAACAAGATCAGGATTAGGACTGCTTAATGGTTGATACCAAGACCCCTGGCGACAAGAAGCTGAGCGTTCCGAGCAAGACGCTATCGCTCAAGCCGCGCGTCGAAACGGGCACCGTGCGCCAGAGCTTCAGTCATGGCCGTAGCAAGCAGGTCGTGGTCGAGAAGCGTGGCAAGCGCCGTGTCGACGGCAGCCCCGAGCCGCAGGTGGCCGAGGTGGCGAAGCCCGCGCCGGCCGCCGCCGCGCCCAAGCCTGCTCCGGCCCGCCCCGCGCCGCCGCGCAACGCCGGCTCCGGTGTGGTGCTGCGTACACTGACCGAAGACGAACGTTCCGCCCGCGCCAGCGCGCTGGCCGATGCCAAGGTGCGCGAAGTCGAAGAGCGCCGCCATGCCGAGGAAGAGGCCCAGCGCCGCTCCGTCCGCGAAAGCGCAGAGCGTGCCGATCGCGAGGCCGCCGAAGCCCGCCGCAAGGCCGAGGAGGAGCGTCACCGCCACGAAGAGGAAGCCAAGCGGAAGGCCGAAACCGAGGCCAAGAAGCGTTTTGGCGAAGGCGAGCAGCCGCAATCCGCGGCGCGCCCTGCCACCGCGACCTCGGCCGCTCCTGCAGCGCGGCCCGGAGCGCCGATGGCGCGCCCCGGCACAACCACCACGGCACGCCCGGGAACAACGACCGTGCGGCCGGGAACAACCACGCAGCGGCCGGGAGGCCCGGTGGGCCGCGCCCCCGCTGTCGCGGCCGGACCGGACGAGGACGAGGGTCCGCGCCAGATCCGACGCGGCCCCGGCGGCGCTGCGCGGCCTGTGGTCGCTCCCAAGCCCACCCACAAGCCCGGCCCGCAGAAGGAGCGCGGCCGCCTGACGGTCGTCACCGCCTTCAATGCCGACGACGTCCGCGAGCGCTCGATCGCCTCGTTCCGCCGCCGCACCCAGCGCCTGAAGGGCCATGCCGCGAACGAGCCGAAGGAAAAGCTCATCCGCGAGGTGGTCATTCCGGAAGCGATCACCATCCAGGAGCTCGCCAACCGCATGTCGGAGCGCGCGGTGGAAATCATCCGCATGCTGATGAAGCAGGGCGCGATTCACAAGATCACCGACGTGATCGATGCCGACACTGCGCAGCTGATCGCCGAAGAGCTCGGTCACACCGTCAAGCGCGTTGCCGCGTCCGACGTTGAAGAAGGCCTGTTCGACGCCATCGACGATTCCACCGATACCGAGCCGCGCTCGCCGGTGGTGACCGTGATGGGTCACGTCGACCACGGCAAGACCTCGCTGCTCGACGCGCTCCGCCATGCCAACGTCGTCTCCGGCGAAGCCGGCGGCATCACCCAGCATATCGGCGCCTATCAGGTGCTGTCGCCCGAAAGCGGCAAGAAGATCACCTTCATCGACACGCCCGGCCACGCCGCGTTCACCGCGATGCGCGCCCGCGGCGCCAAGGTGACCGACATCGTCGTGCTGGTGGTTGCGGCCGACGACGGCGTGATGCCGCAGACGATCGAAGCCATCAACCACGCCAAGGCGGCGCGGGTGCCGATCATTGTTGCCATCAACAAGATCGACAAGCCGGACGCCAAGCCTGAGCGCGTGCGCACCGAGCTGCTCCAGCACGAGGTGCAGGTGGAATCCTTCGGCGGCGAAGTCGTCGACGTCGAAGTATCGGCCAAGAACAAGACCAATCTCGACAAGCTGCTCGAGATGATCGCGCTCCAGGCCGACATCCTCGACCTCAAGACCAATTCGGATCGCCCGGCCGAAGGCACCGTGATCGAAGCCAAGCTCGATCGCGGCCGCGGTCCGGTCGCGACCGTTCTGGTCCAGCGCGGCACGCTCCGTGTCGGTGACATCATCGTCGCCGGCGCCGAAATGGGCCGCGTCCGCGCACTGATCTCGGATCAGGGCGAAACGGTGCAGGAGGCAGGTCCGTCAGTGCCGGTCGAGGTGCTCGGCTTCAACGGTCCGCCGGAAGCCGGCGATCGTCTCGCCGTGGTCGAGAACGAAGCCCGCGCCCGCCAGGTCACCAGCTACCGCGCGCACCAGAAGCGCGAGAACGCGGCTGCCTCGATCTCCGGCATGCGCGGCTCGCTCGAGCAGATGATGTCGCAACTGAAGACGGCGGGCCGCAAGGAATTCCCGCTGATCATCAAGGCCGACGTGCAGGGCTCGCTGGAAGCGATCCTCGGATCGCTGGAGAAGCTCGGCACCGACGAAGTCGCCGCGCGTATCCTGCATGCGGGTGTCGGCGGCATCTCGGAATCGGACGTGACGCTCGCGGAAGGCTTCAACGCCGCGATCATCGGCTTCTCGGTTCGTGCGAACAAGGAGGCCGCTGCGGCCGCCAAGCGCAACGGCATCGAGATCCGTTACTACAACATCATCTACGACCTCGTGGACGACGTGAAGAAGGCCATGAGCGGCCTGCTCGCGCCGACCCTGCGGGAAACCATGCTCGGCAATGCCGCTATCCTGGAGATCTTCAACATCTCCAAGGTCGGCAAGGTCGCGGGCTGCCGCGTCACCGACGGCACCGTGGAACGCGGCGCCAACGTGCGCCTGATCCGCGACAACGTCGTCGTGCACGAAGGCAAGCTGTCGACGCTGAAGCGCTTCAAGGACGAAGTGAAGGAAGTCCAGTCCGGTCAGGAATGCGGCATGGCCTTCGAGAACTATCACGACATGCGCGCCGGTGACGTCATCGAGTGTTACCGCGTGGAGACGATCCAGCGCTCCCTGTAAGTCCAAATCTTACCGAAGCGCCTGGATCTTTTTTGAACTGAATTGCGGGAGTGCGATGGCCGGATTTTTTCCGGCCATCCACCCCTCTTCGTTTCAGCAAGACAAATGACAATGCCCGTGTCCCAAAAGCGGGCACGACGAGGTGATTTTCAGACCATGCCCCGCCATCATCAGAAAAAGAGTTCCGCGTCCGGCGGCTCGCAACGTCAGTTGCGGGTCGGCGAGCAGGTTCGCCATGCGATAGCCGAGATTCTGGCGCAAGGCAGCGTGCATGATGCTGACCTTGAAGGCCACATCATCACCGTGCCGGAGGTGCGGATGTCGCCCGACCTGAAGCTCGCAACAGTCTATGTGATGCCGCTTGGTGGCCGCGACACCGAGATCGTCCTCGTTGCGCTTGAGCGCAACAAGAAATTCCTGCGCGGCGAGGTCGCGCGGCGCGTTAACCTGAAATTTGCACCTGACCTTCGCTTCCGCGTCGACGAACGATTCGACGAAGCGGAACGGATCGAGAAGCTTTTGCGAACACCCGCGGTGCAGAAGGACCTGGAACAGGATCCGGATTCGGATCGGGAAGAAGAACGATGACGATGGACCCGGCTCACGGCACGATCGGCGGCGAAGAGACCGATCAGCTCGACGTGCAGAAAAATAATTTTGCGGACATGAGCGGCAATTCTCAGCCGCATCAGGAGCCGCGCCGCGTCAATAACGATCCGCGCGCCAACAAGCAGAAGGGCAATCAGCCGCGCCGCGACCGCCGCGACGTCCACGGCTGGGTCGTGCTCGACAAGCCGATCGGCATGACCTCGACGCAGGCCGTTGCCGTGCTGAAGCGCCTGTTCAACGCCAAGCGCGCCGGCCATGCCGGCACGCTCGATCCGCTGGCTTCCGGCGGCCTGCCGATCGCGCTTGGCGAGGCCACCAAGACCGTCCCCTTCGTCATGGACGGCCGCAAGCGCTACCGGTTCACGGTATGCTGGGGCGAGGAGCGCGACACCGACGACATCGAGGGCCGGGCGACCGCAACCTCGGACCATCGCCCGACCCGGGAGGCCATCGAGGCCCTGCTGCCCCGTTTCACCGGGGTGATCCAGCAGATCCCGCCGCGCTACTCCGCGATCAAGGTCCAGGGCGAGCGCGCCTACGACCTCGCCCGCGACGGCGAGATCGTGGAGCTTGCCCCCCGTCCGGTCGAGATTCACCGTTTAAGCCTTGTAGATCAACCGGATAGCGGCCATGCCGTGTTCGAGGCCGAGTGCGGCAAGGGCACCTATGTCCGCGCGCTGGCCCGCGATATGGGCCGGATTCTCGGCACTTACGGCCATATCTGCGCGCTACGGCGGACCCTGGTCGGCCCATTTGGCGAGAACGACATGATTCCGCTGGATCAGTTGGAGGCTTTGTGCGATAGAGCCGCGTCCGGCGAGGGTAGCCTCGCCGACGCGCTTATGCCCGTTGAGACCGCGCTGGACGACATCCCGGCACTGGCCGTCACTCGGGCTGATGCGGCAAGGCTCCATCGGGGCCAAGCCGTTTTGTTGCGCGGACGGGATGCGCCCACTTGTAGCGGCACAGTCTATGTCACGGTGGCAGGCCGGCTTCTCGCGCTTGCCGAAGTCGGCAATGGCGAAATCATCCCCAAGCGTGTGTTCAACCTGACCGGCCTGACTGCCAGCGCCGATCGCAACGAGAGAAATTGACCGATGTCGATTGCCGCAGAACGCAAAGCGGAAGTCATCAAGACGAATGCCAACAAGGCCGGCGATACCGGCTCGCCAGAGGTTCAGGTCGCGATCCTGTCGGAACGCATCGCCAACCTCACCAACCATTTCAAGACCCACGTGAAGGACAACCATTCGCGTCGCGGCCTCTTGAAGCTGGTCTCGACCCGCCGCTCGCTCCTCGACTATGTGAAGAAGAAGGACGAGGCGCGCTACAAGGCGCTGCTCGAGAAGCACAACATTCGTCGTTAAGAGTTCTTGCGCGCGCCAACCGGCGCGCGTTTTCGCGCGTGATTTCGAACGAAAGCGTTTGTTTAAAGGTTTTTCGTCGAGGCTGCGTGCGCATCGGATGCGAGCCGTTGACGGCGAGCATCCGGGGCATGATGGGCGAACACCGCGCTTCGGTGTTCGCGTTCGTGCCGACTGACAGTCCAGCAGCAATCCGGCGGCTGGGCACAACGGGCAAGGCGCCCGTATGACCCGAAGGGATGGACGCCATCCGAAATCCAAAAACCATGGCAGGATCGCAGGACGCTGATCGCCCGCTTCGATCAACGTCCCGCAATCTTGCGCATGGTTTTTGTTTTTCGACCCGTCCTTCTTTCGAGAACCCATGAAAGAAGACCTCTATGTTCAATAAGCATTCAGTCGAGATCGACTGGGGTGGACGCCCTCTCAAGCTCGAAACCGGCAAGATCGCCCGCCAGGCCGACGGCGCCGTCGTCGCGACCTACGGCGAGACCGTGGTGCTCGCCACCGTCGTTGCCGCGAAGTCGCCCCGCGAGGGCGTCGACTTCCTGCCGCTGACCGTCGACTACCAGGAGAAGACCTACGCAGCCGGCCGCATTCCCGGCGGCTATTTCAAGCGCGAGGGTCGTCCGACCGAGAAGGAAACGCTGGTCTCCCGCCTGATCGACCGTCCGATCCGTCCGCTGTTCGTCGACGGCTGGCGCAACGAGACCCAGGTGATCGTCACCGTGCTCTCGCACGACATGGAGAACGATCCCGATATCGTCGCGCTGGTGGCATCGTCGGCTGCGCTGACCCTGTCGGGCGCCCCCTTCAAGGGCCCGATCGGCGCCGCGCGCGTCGGCTTCGCCAATGACGAGTTCATCCTCAACCCGACGCTCGACGAGATGGTCGACACCCAGCTCGACCTCGTCGTAGCCGGCACCGCGGACGCCGTGCTGATGGTGGAATCGGAAGCCAAGGAGCTGAACGAAGAGATCATGCTCGGCGCCGTGATGTTCGGTCACCGCCACTTCCAGCCGGTGATCAACGCGATCATCGAGCTGGCTGAAAAGGCCGCGAAGGAGCCGCGCGAGGTCACCACGATCGACAATTCGGCGCTCGAAAAGGAAATGCTCGGCATGGTCGAGCAGGAGCTGCGCGCCGCTTACGCCATTCCGGTCAAGCAGGATCGCTACGCCGCGGTCGGCAAGGTCAAGGAAAAGGTGATCGCCCACTACTTCCCCGAAGGGCAGGAGCCGAAATACGACAAGCTGCGCATCGGCGGCGTGTTCAAGGAGCTCGAAGCCAAGATCGTTCGCTGGAACATTCTCGACACCGGCAAGCGTATCGACGGTCGCGATTCCAAGACCGTGCGCAACATCGTCGCCGAAGTCGGCGTGCTGCCCCGCGCCCACGGCTCGGCGCTGTTCACCCGCGGCGAGACCCAGGCGCTGGTCGTGACCACGCTCGGCACCGGTGAGGACGAGCAGTACATCGACGCGCTGTCGGGAACGTACAAAGAGACGTTCCTGCTGCACTACAATTTCCCTCCCTACTCGGTCGGTGAGACCGGCCGCCTCGGCGGCACCAAGCGCCGCGAGATCGGCCACGGCAAGCTCGCCTGGCGCGCGATCCACCCGGTGCTGCCGCCGCACCACGAATTCCCCTACACCACGCGCGTGGTGTCGGAGATCACCGAATCCAACGGCTCTTCGTCGATGGCTTCGGTCTGCGGCGCCTCGCTCGCGCTGATGGACGCCGGCGTGCCGTTGAAGCGGCCGACCGCGGGCATCGCGATGGGCCTGATCCTCGAAGACAAGCGCTTCGCGGTTCTCTCGGACATTCTCGGTGACGAGGACCATCTCGGCGACATGGACTTCAAGGTCGCCGGTACCGAGCAGGGCATCACCTCGCTCCAGATGGACATCAAGATCGAGGGCATCACCGAGGAGATCATGAAGGTCGCGCTCGGCCAGGCCAAGGATGGGCGTATCTACATCCTCGGCGAGATGTCGAAGGCGCTCACCAACGCCCGTGCCGAGCTCGGCGAATACGCGCCGCGCATCGAGACGTTCAAGATCGCCACCGACAAGATCCGCGAAGTGATCGGCACCGGCGGCAAGGTGATCCGCGAGATCGTCGAGAAGACCGGCGCCAAGGTCAACATCGAGGACGACGGCACCGTGAAGGTCGCCTCCAGCGACGGCGAGGCCATGAAGGCCGCGATCAAGTGGATCAAGTCGATCGCCTCCGATCCGGAAGTCGGCCAGATCTATGACGGCACCGTCGTCAAGGTGATGGAGTTCGGCGCTTTCGTGAACTTCTTCGGCTCCAAGGACGGTCTCGTCCACATCAGCCAGCTCGCCTCGGCGCGCGTGCAGAAGACCTCCGACGTCGTCAAGGAAGGCGACAAGGTCAAGGTCAAGCTGCTCGGCTTCGACGACCGCGGCAAGACCCGCCTATCGATGAAGGTGGTCGATCAGGAGACCGGCGAAGATCTCGAGGGCAAGGGCGAGAGCCAGCAGCCCGCGCGCGAAGCGGCCGGCGAGTAAATCTCGCTACCTGCCAGAAACACGAAGGGCGGCCTCGCGGCCGCCCTTTTTGTTTGTGCGCTTTTATTGTTTGCGCGCCTCGGCGATGTGCGATTCCGCCGCAGCGTCAGAATGCCTTTGGCTGAAACCGGCAATGCGGCTTGACCCGTAACTGAGCACACTGCCCGCGCCGCATCTCACCGGCGTCTTCACCCATGAAGCGAAGGAAGTTCAAATGTCATCGATCTCCAGGCGCCATCTCATGCTGGCTGCCACCGGCATTGCGGCGGTCGCCGCCGCCCCGCGTGTGTTCGCTCAAGCCGCGTCACCGGCCGCCGCAGCAGGTCCCTTCATGCTGCCGCCGTTGACCTATCCGACCGCGGCGCTCGAACCGCATATCGACGCGAAGACCATGGAGATCCATCACGACCGACATCACCAGGCCTTTATCACCAACCTCAACAATTTCGCCAAGGAGAACCCAGGGATTGCCGACAAACCCATCGGCGACGTTCTCGGCAATCTTGCCGCGGTGCCCGAAGCGATCCGCACCGGCGTGCGCAACAACATGGGCGGCCATGCCAACCACACGATGTTCTGGCAGATCATGGGACCGAACGGGGGCAAGCCGGAAGGCGAAGTGCTGGCCGCGATCGACCGCGATCTTGGCGGCATGGAGAAATTCCAGACCGACTTCAACGCTGCCGGCGGACGGGTGTTCGGCTCGGGCTGGGTGTTCGTCATCGTCGACAAGGATGGAAAGCTGGCGATCGAGACGCGGCCGAACCAGGACAATCCCATCATTGACGGCAAGCGCGCTTTGCTCGGCAACGACGTCTGGGAGCACGCCTATTATCTGAATTATCAGAACCGCCGTGCCGACTACCTCAAGGCCTGGTGGAACACGGTGAGCTGGAGCAAGATCAGCGAGCGTTACGCTGCGGCGAAGGGCGGCACGCTCGGGGTGTAGACGCCGCAAATTTCGAGCAAAAAAGGGCGGCTTCTCAGCCGCCCTTTTCATTGCCGCTTGCTGAACTCAGCGATCAAGCCGCGATGTCGTACCGGTCGAGGTTCATCAACTTGGTCCAGGCCTTGGCGAAGTCCTTGACGAACTGCTCCTTGGAATCCGACGTGGCATAGACCTCGGCGTAGGCGCGAAGCTGCGAGTGCGCGCCGAAGATCAGGTCGACGCGCGTGCCGGTCCACTTGACCGCATTGGTCTTGCGGTCGCGGGCCTCATAGGTGCCGTCGGTGCCGGCCGGCGTCCACTGCGTGCTCATGTCGAGCAGGTTGACGAAGAAGTCGTTGCTCAGCGTTCCCACCTTCGAGGTGAGGACGCCGTTCTTCGAACCGTTCGCATTGGCACCGAGCACGCGCAGACCGCCGACGAGGGCCGTCATCTCCGGGCCGGTAAGCCGGAGCAGCTGCGCACGATCGACCAGAGCCTCCTCGGGCATCATGAACTGCTGCCGCTTGCCGATGAAGTTGCGGAAGCCATCGGCCCGCGGCTCCAGCGGAGCAAACGAGGCGGCGTCGGTCTGCTCCTGCGAGGCATCCATGCGGCCCGGCGTGAAGCCGACCTTGACGTCGACGCCGGCATCCTTCGCGGCCTTCTCGACCGCGGCGGTGCCGCCGAGCACGATGAGGTCCGCCAGCGAGACCTTCTTCGCACCGGATGACGCGTTGAAGTCCTTCTGGATCGCTTCGAGCTTGCCCAGGACCTTCGAGAGCTGAGCCGGCTCGTTCACCTCCCAATCCTTCTGCGGGGCGAGGCGGATGCGCGCGCCGTTGGCGCCGCCACGCTTGTCCGAGCCGCGGAACGTCGAGGCCGACGCCCAGGCGGTCGAGACCAGCTCCGAGACCGACAGACCCGAAGCCAGGATCTTGGTCTTCAGCGAGGCGATATCCTGCTCGCTGGCCAGCTCGTGATTCACGGCCGGGATCGGGTCCTGCCAGATCAGCGTTTCCTTCGGCACCAGCGGGCCGAGATAGCGCTGGATCGGGCCCATGTCGCGATGGGTGAGCTTGAACCAGGCGCGGGCGAAGGCGTCCGCGAATTGATCGGGATTCTCCAGGAAGCGGCGCGAGATCTTCTCATAGGCCGGATCCATACGCAGCGAGAGGTCGGTCGTCAGCATCGTCGGCCGGTGCTTCTTCGACTTGTCGAAGGCGTCGGGAATGATCGCGTCGGCGTTCTTGGCCGTCCACTGCTGCGCACCGGCCGGGCTCTTCGTCAGCTCCCATTCGAAATTGAACAGGTTCTCGAAAAAGTTGTTGCTCCACTTGGTCGGTGTCGTCGTCCAGGTCACCTCGAGACCGCTGGTGATGGAATCGCCCGAGTGGCCCGACGCGTGCTTGCTCTTCCAGCCGAGGCCCTGATCCTCGAGCGCGCCTGCTTCCGGCTCCGGTCCGACCAGCGACGGATCGCCGGCACCATGGGTCTTGCCGAAGCTGTGGCCGCCGGCGATCAGCGCGACGGTCTCTTCATCGTTCATCGCCATGCGGGAGAAGGTCTCGCGGATGTCCTTGGCCGCGGCGACCGGATCCGGCTTGCCGTTCGGGCCTTCCGGATTGACGTAGATCAGGCCCATCTGCACCGCGCCGAGCGGCTCGGCGAGCTGGCGTTCGCCGCTGTAGCGCTCATCGCCCAGCCACGTGCCTTCCGGACCCCA
The DNA here is from genome assembly GCF_040548265.1 of Bradyrhizobium sp. F1.13.3. Taxonomy (NCBI): domain Bacteria; kingdom Pseudomonadati; phylum Pseudomonadota; class Alphaproteobacteria; order Hyphomicrobiales; family Nitrobacteraceae; genus Bradyrhizobium; species Bradyrhizobium sp. F1.13.3. Next base: position 645,617 of record NZ_JBEPRI010000002.1, read on the forward strand.
ATACAGCTCTTCCGGCTCCCAGACGTCGACGCGGCCGCCGGCAAAGCCAAAGGTCTTGAAGCCCATCGACTCCAGCGCGACGTTGCCGGCCAGCACCATCAGATCGGCCCAGGAGATCTTGCGGCCGTATTTCTGCTTGATCGGCCAGAGCAGACGGCGTGCCTTGTCGAGATTGGCGTTATCGGGCCAGCTGTTCAGCGGCGCGAAACGCTGCTGCCCGGCACCGGCGCCACCGCGGCCGTCGGTGGTGCGATAGGTGCCCGCGCTGTGCCAGGCCATGCGGATCATGAGGCCGCCGTAGTGACCGAAGTCGGCGGGCCACCATTCCTGCGATTCGGTCATCAAAGCGGTCAGGTCCTTGATGACCGCGTTCAGGTCGAGCGACTTGAATTCCTTGGCGTAGTCGAAGTCCTTGTCCATCGGGTCGGACTTGGCCGAATTCTTGTGCAGCATCTCGATGCTGAGCTGGGTCGGCCACCAATCGCGGTTCGCCGGCACACGTTTTCCACCCGAAAACGGGCACTTTGAAGAGTCGTCCATGAATACCTCCTCTGGTGGCGTCGAACTCGCGCCTTTGACCAGGTAGAAGCACTCTAAGCTTCGCGTTCGATCAGGGGAAGTTGACTTTAATGATCGCAGCGATAAGATTTTCTGATGCTAAACCTCACCCTGCGCCAGCTCCGGTACTTCGACGCCCTGGCGCGTCACAATCATTTCGGGCGCGCGGCTGAGTCCTGTTCGATCTCGCAGCCTGCCCTGTCGATGCAGATCAAGGAGCTGGAGGAGGCGCTCGGCGGCCTGCTGCTTGAGCGCAGCGCCCGGCAGGTGGCGTTGACCCGATTTGGCGAGGAGCTCGCGCAGCGCGTCCGCGACATTTTGCGCTCGGTCGACGAGCTTGGCGATTTCGCCCGCGCCTCGCAGGACCGATTCTCCGGACGGCTGCGCATCGGCATGATTCCGACGATCGCGCCCTATCTGCTGCCGACGATCACCAAGAACCTGACGCGCATGCATCCGGAGCTCGACATCCGCGTGCGCGAGACGATGACGCCGCGGCTGATCCAGGAACTGGTGGAAGGCCGGCTCGATACCGCCATCGTTGCGTTGCCGGTGTCCGAGCCCTCGCTCACCGAGGTCGCCCTGTTCGAGGAAAAATTCCTGCTGGTGCGGCCGAGCGCGGATGAGGGCACGCCGGCCCCATCGCGGGAGATGATGCGGGAGATGCGGCTGCTGCTGCTTGAAGAGGGGCACTGCTTCCGCGATCAGGCGCTGTCATTCTGCAACATGCAATCGGCGCCGCCGCGCGAGATGCTGGACGCCAATTCGCTGTCGACGCTGGTCCAGATGGTCAGCGCCGGCATCGGCGTCACCTTGATCCCGGAAATGGCGGTGTCGGTGGAGACGCGATCGGCCTCGGTCTCGCTCGCGCGCTTCCGCGACCCGCAGCCGTCACGCACCATCGGCATGGTCTGGCGCAAGACCAGCCCGCTCGCGCGGCAACTCCTTCAGATCTCCGAGGTGGTATGCCTGTCGGCGGGCAAGGTGCGCGCACGCCCATCCGTGCGCAGCAAGCCGACCTGAGGCCTCGATGTCGCATCCCACCATCCGCCCGGCCGGCGCGGACGAATACGACGAGATCGGCCGTGTCTGGATGGAGAGCTGGGTCTCGACCGGGCTCGGCGAGGCGAGCGAATTCCTGCTGGCCAACCTGCGTGCACGAATCCGGCGCGAGATCGAGGACGGCTGGAGCCTGTTCGTCGCCGACGACAACGGCACGATCGCCGCGATGCTGGCGCTGCATTTGCCAAAACTCTATCTCGACATGCTGTTCGTCGCGCCCGGCTATCAGGGCCAATCGCTCGGCCGCCAATTGCTCGCCTTCACGCGCACACAAATGCCCGACGAGATGTATCTGCGCTGCGTCCGCGAGAATGAAAAGGCCTGGCGCTGGTACGAGCGCGAAGGCTTTGTGTTCGAGAAGCAAGAGATCGAGCCGTCGAACGGGTTTGTGATGAAGTATTATCGGTGGCGGCAGGGAGCAGCTGGATAGACAGCGAGTTCGGGATGCAGCTTGCGGTTGTCATGATCCCAACCTAGTGTGGCGTGACCGATGACCTCCTGCCGCTAATCCTCTGGAATCCATGTTTCGATTTGCTGCCTCAGTGCTCGTCCTGCTGTCCTTTCTGGCTCCGGCAGCAGCGCAAACTCCTTCCGCAACCACCGCATCTCCCGCAGCGGCCGCACCGGCAAAACCAGCTGCCAAGAAGCCCGCGAAAGCCAAACCGGTGGCGAAGCAGCCGGTCGCGGTCGAGAGCGGCCCGTGCCGGCTTGGCGTGATCTCGGTGATCGGCGAGCGCTATTCCGTCCAAAAATTCGGGCTGACCATTTTCGAGAACGAGGAGACCGAAGTTCCCATCGACTGGGGTCTCGACGATCTCGTGTTTGCGCGGGTTAAAGCCGCAACGGGTGGCGATCCCGGTGTTCGCAGGATCGCCTACCCCAAGGGAACCTTCGAGCCCTTTTACAATCCGAAATCGCGATTCATTCCCGATCCTAACGAACGCCTGCCAGCGATCGTGCGCGGCATCACTCCGAACGGGAGCTGCGATCGCTATCTGGTTGCGACCACGTACAAGGGAGAACTGCCGGGCACCCGCCTGATGTTAAACGGCATCGGCACGTTCAATCAGGGGCTCGGAAATCTGATCCGGCATTCGCATTTGTTCGCCAACATCTCGATCAACCTGATCGACGGCAGAAGCTATGAGGAAATCAAGCGCCCCTTTGTGAATTTCGGCGCGAACTTCGCCGCAAGTATGCGACTGACCGAAGACCCGCTGACCAAACTCGACAACTCAATGTTCCCCGACCCGCCCGCGGCAGCTTCGGCCAACGCGGCGTTGCGCGAGAGGACACGAACACTCGTCGCAGACAGGCTCGACCGAGGTCTCCCCGGCTATCTCAAGGAGGACTGAGCCGGAGCATTCTGGACCTGAGCGGTGTGCGTTGCGAATGCCCGGCAAACGCGGCATGAATTGCGCGCCGTTCGGCTCCCAGCGATGAAAGGTCCGCTTCCCATGATCAAACTCTATTGGTCGCCTCGCTCGCGCTCGTTCACGACGCTCTGGCTGATGGAAGAAAGCGGTCTGCCCTATGAGCGCGTGCTGACCGACATTTCGACCGGTGCGCAGAAAGCGCCGGACTATCTGAAGGTCAATCCGATGGGCAAGGTTCCGGCGCTGACCGACGGCGATGCCGCGCTCGGCGAAGCCGCCGCCATCTGCGCCTACATTGCCGACCGCTATCCCGAGACCAGGCTGGCGCCAGCCGTGACCGACCCGCGCCGTGCGCGTTACCTGCAATGGCTGTTCTTCTCGCCGGGCTGCATCGAACCCGCCATCATCCAGATCTTCACCAAGATCGAGATCCCGACCTCGACCGCGGCCTGGGGCAGCGCGACGCAGGTCTTCGACGTGCTGGAAGCCGCGCTCGCGAACGGACCGTGGATTCTCGGCGAGGAGTTTTCGGCCGCCGACATCACGATCGGATCGGGTCTGAACTTCGCGGTGCGCCTGTTCAAGATGGTGCCGTCGCGCCCGGCCTTTGATGCCTATCTCGCGCGCTGCATGGCGCGACCGGCGTTCCAGCGCGCGGAGAAGATCGCGGCGGGCTAATCTTCCGCTTTCAAATCGTCCGGCCTAGGCATCAGGACGATGTTGTAGCCGGAATCGACATAATGGATCTCGCCGGTCACGCCGCCGGAAAGATCCGACAGCAGATACAGCGCCGAGCCACCGAGCTCGTCCAGCGTGACGCCGCGGCGGAGCGGGGAATGCTTCTGCATGAAGGCGAACATCGCGCGCGCCTCGCCGATGCCGGAACCCGCGAGCGTGCGGATCGGGCCTGCGGAGATCGCGTTGACGCGGATGCCGCGCGGCCCGAAATCGGACGCAAGATAGCGCACCGAGGCTTCCAGCGCCGCCTTGGCCACCCCCATCACGTTGTAGTTCGGCATCGCGCGTTCCGAGGCGCCGAAGGTCAGCGTGATCATGCTGCCGCCCTCCGTCATCAGGTCAGCGGCGCGTTTTGCCACTTCCGTGAAGGAGAAGCAGGAGATCACCATGGTGCGCGAAAAATTCTCGCGGCTGGTGTCGGCGTAACGGCCCTTGAGCTCGTTCTTGTCGGCGAAGCCGATCGCATGGATCACGAAATCCAGCCGGCCCCATTTTTCGCGCAAGGCCGCGAATGTGGCGTCGACGCTGGCGATGTCCTCGACGTCGCAGGGCAGTACCATGTCGACGCCAAGCTGCTCGGCCAGCGGCTTGACGCGCTTGCCCAGCGCCTCGCCCTGGAAGGTGAAGGCGAGCTCGGCGCCGTGGGCATGCAGCGTCTTCGCCATGCCCCAGGCGATCGAATGATCATTGGCGATGCCCATGATCAGACCGCGCTTGCCTTTCATAAAACCTTCCATCTCGCAATTACCCTCCGCTCTCCGTCATGGCCGGGCTTGTCCCGGGCATCCACGTTCTTCCGAACCAGTAGCAAAGACGTGGATGGCCGGGACAAGCCCGGCCATGACGAACTAACTATCCGTCGATGACGGTAACCTCACACGTCCAGCCGGCTGAACACCAGCGTGGCGTTGGTGCCGCCGAAGCCGAAGGAGTTCGACAGCACGGTGCCGATTTTGACGTTGTCGATGCGCTTGCGCACGATCGGCATGTCGGCGAACACGGGGTCGAGCTCCTGAATGTGGGCGCTCTCGCAGATGAAACCATTGTTCATCATCAGCAGCGAATAGATCGCTTCCTGCACGCCGGTTGCACCCAGGGAGTGACCGGTCAGCGCCTTGGTCGCCGAGATCGGCGGGCACTTCTCGCCGCTTCCGAACACCCTGCGGAGCGCGTCGATCTCCGGCGGATCGCCGGCCGGCGTCGATGTCGCGTGCGGATTGATGTAGTCCACCTTGGTCTTCACGGTCGACATCGCCATGCGCATGCAGCGCTCGGCGCCCTCGCCTGATGGTGCGACCATGTCGTAGCCGTCGGACGTCGCGCCGTAGCCGACGATCTCGCCGTAAATGCGCGCGCCGCGCGCCTTGGCATGCTCGAGCTCTTCCAGCACCAGCACGCCGGCGCCGCCGGCAATCACGAAGCCGTCGCGGTTGACGTCGTAGGGACGCGAGGCCGTGGCGGGCGTGTCGTTGTACTTCGAGGACATCGCGCCCATGGCATCGAACAGCACCGACAGCGACCAGTCCAGCTCCTCGCAGCCGCCGGCGAAGATGACGTCCTGCTTGCCGATCTGGATCGTCTCATAAGCGTTGCCGACGCAATGGTTCGACGTGGCGCAGGCCGACGAGATCGAATAGTTCACGCCCTTGATCTTGAACCAGGTCGCAAGCGTTGCGGAGGCCGTGGAGGACATCGCCTTCGGCACTGCAAACGGTCCGACGCGCTTCGGTCCCTTGGTGCGAGTGATGTCGGCGGCCTCGACGATGGTGCGCGCGGAGGGACCGCCGGAGCCCATGATGATGCCGGTGCGAATGTTGGAAATTTCGTCAGGCGAAAGACCGGAATCCTGGATCGCCTGTTCCATCGCGACGTGATTCCACGCCGCGCCCTGACCGAGGAAACGCATTGCGCGGCGGTCGACCATCGCCGAAGGATCGAGCGTCGGCGCACCTTGCACCTGCGAACGGAAGCCGAGCTCGGCATATTTCTCAGCCCGCGAAATGCCCGACTTCGCCTCGTGAAGGCTCGCAAGCACTTCCTGGGTGTTGTTTCCGATGGAGGAGACAATGCCCATCCCGGTGACCACAACCCGCCTCATGACAGCCTCGCCTCAATCGTTGTCTTCGTGGTGATGCGCTCAGCCCAGGCTCGTGCCCTGCTTGAACAGGCCGACCTTCAAATCCTTCGCGCGATAGATAATCTGGTCATCGACCGAAAGCCATCCGTCGGCGATACCGAGCACCAGCTTTGAACGCATCACGCGCTTGATATCGATGTTGTACACAACCTTGCGGGCCTCCGGCAGCACCTGGCCGCTGAACTTCAGCTCGTTGAGGCCAAGCGCGCGACCGCGACCTTCACCTCCGCTCCAGCCCAGATAAAAGCCGACCATTTGCCACAGCGCATCGAGCCCGAGGCAGCCGGGCATCACCGGATCGTTCTTGAAGTGGCAGCCGAAAAACCAGAGGTCGGGCTTCACGTCGAGCTCGGCGCGCACCACCCCCTTGCCGAATTCACCGCCGGTCTCGCTGATGTCCGTAATGCGGTCGAACATCAGCATCGGCGGCAGCGGCAATTGCGCATTGCCAGGGCCGAACATCTCGCCGCGGGCACATGCCAGCAGATCTTCATATTCGTAACCGTTGCGCCTGTTCAGCATGCGGAAGCCTTTGTGTTCAAACCCCGATTGAGCGGCGTTTCCGGCGAAAATGGGCCCCATCCTGTTCGAAAAGCAACATCTGTTGCCATTGTCAGACGAGAATACCGAAGGACCCGGATGGATAGCGAGCGGCCTTCAATGCCGGGCCGCGCCAAATCGGTTAAGCGGAACCGCGGGCTCTCTAACACAGGCTATTTCGGGTAGCAAAGCGCTCTCATGAAGGTAAAATGACGGGGGCCGGGCGCGGTTCCCCTGCTAATTAGAACCACTCTAGTTGCGAGAAACTTGCATCTGCATCTATCTCTCCATATATGTTTGAGAACGACAGTGTTCACGCGTGCCCGAAGCTGGAAATGAACGAAAATAACGCGCCCCATCGCGATGAAGAGGCCCACGCGGCGGCTCTTATGTCCGGCCGCCAGCCGGCTTTGACCGGTTGCCCGTGGCACGACGTCAACGAAATGCTCCAGTCCGCGGGGCTTCGCCCGACGCGCCAGCGCATGGCGCTCGGCTGGCTCCTGTTCGGCAAGGGTGCACGTCACCTCACGGCTGAAATGCTCTACGAAGAAGCGACGCTGGCCAAGGTGCCGGTCTCGCTGGCGACCGTCTACAACACGCTGAACCAGCTCACCGATGCCGGCTTGCTCCGTCAGGTCAGCGTCGACGGCACCAAGACCTATTTCGATACCAACGTCACGACCCACCATCACTACTATCTCGAGAACAGCCACGAGCTGGTCGACATCGAGGATCCGCATCTGGCGCTGTCCAAGATGCCGGAGGTGCCCGAGGGTTACGAGATCGCCCGCATCGACATGGTCGTACGGCTGCGCAAGAAGCGCTGAGCTTCGAATCTCGCGTCGTCCCGGCGAAGGCCGGGACCCATACCGCGTGATTTATCGGTAGACACAGCTATCTGTACCGCGGGACGACTGTGTAACCACCAGTCTTCCTCAAACTACTGCCTGTGGTTATGGGTCCCGGCCTTCGCCGGGACGACAACCAGATCAGTTCACCTGCTCGTCCGAGTAGACGCCCCAGAGGCGCTCCTGCTGGATCCAGCCGTCAAAGCCGTTGCCGAGGACGTGGCACCAGTTTGCGGTGCACTTCTTCACCTGGGTGACGACGCCGGCCTGGAGCCTGGCCGCAACCGCGCTGTCGGGATCGGCGCGATCGTAGATCGGCGCGAGGTCGTCCTTGTGCTTCATGGTGACGACAGCGGTACGGCGGCCCGACAGCAGCGAGTGATAGACCCAGCCCTCGGCGCCCTCGGAATCGCGGACCCGGCGCCAGTTCTCGAACTCGGCGGTGATTTCGACCGGCAAGCCGGAGCGGGTGTAGACCCAGGCAACGTCATTGTCCTTGGTTGGGCCGGCGCGGACGTTGACGTGATCCGATTTCAGGCTGACGTAGCGCGGCACCGGGAGGCCCGAGGCCGTCTGAGGGGTATTGTCCTTTGCCGAATGCCCGGGACTGACCGAAGCGCTCAACCACGTGCAAACGAGCGCCATCACCGAACAAAAACGCCCCAACGCCATCAACCCGTCTCCTGTCGAAGGTCCGGCCGAGCCGGGCCCTCACCCCAAAATTCCAAAACCAGGCCGCTGTCGCCCCTGACCCGCCCCACGCGGGTGTTCCCGAGCTCTTTGCCCGTGGTTCTTGTCTTGGCCCGGCCTTCTGCTAGAGAGGACGGACGTCTGAACAACCGGTTTGTCCCGATTTTCCGGCCGGAAATGTCGGGAGAGCTTGAAGGAAACGCCGGGACGACACGGCAAAGGCAGTGTCGAACAACCGGGTTAATGAGGCCTCAACGGCCGGCCTTTGGTGACAGAGGCGGCTCGCAACGCCTCATGAGGGCAGGACATGTCGGTGAAGAAAAAGCCCCTCGTCGTGGTGACGCGCAAGCTTCCGGACTCGATTGAGACCCGGATGCGCGAGCTATTCGACGCGCGGATCAATCTCGACGACGCGCCGATGTCGCCCGAGCAGATCGCGGAAGCCGCCCGCACCGCGGACGTGCTGGTTCCGACCGTGACCGATCACATCTCCGCCGACATCATCAATCAGCCCGACTGCAGGCTGAAACTGATCGCGAATTTCGGCAACGGCGTCGACAACATCGATGTCGAGGCCGCGCATGCCCGCGGCATCACCGTCACCAACACGCCCAAAGTTCTGACCGAAGACACCGCCGACATGACCATGGCGCTGATCCTCGCCGTGCCCAGGCGGATGATCGAAGGCGCCTCGATCCTGACGGAAGGAAAACCCTGGCCGGGCTGGTCGCCGACCTGGATGCTCGGCCATCGCATCGGCGGAAAGCGCCTCGGCATCATCGGCATGGGCCGCATCGGCCAGGCGGTCGCACGCCGCGCCCGCGCCTTCGGCTTGCAGATCCACTATCACAACCGCCGGCCGGTGGCGCCGAAGATCGCGGAAGAGCTGGGCGCGACCTATTGGGAAAGCCTCGACCAGATGCTGGCGCGGATGGACATCATCTCCGTGAACTGTCCGCACACGCCGGCGACCTACCATCTGCTGTCGGCGCGCCGGCTGAAGCTGATCCGCAAGGACGCCTACATCGTCAACACCGCGCGCGGCGGGGTCACCGACGAGGACACGCTGATCAAGCTGATCGAAGGCGGCGAGATCGGCGGCGCCGGCCTCGATGTCTACGAGCACGAGCCCGCGGTGAACCCGAAGCTGGTGCGGCTCGCCAAGGCCGGCAAGGTGACGCTGCTGCCGCATATGGGCTCGGCCACGATCGAGGGCCGCGTCGAGATGGGCGAGAAGGTGATCATCAACATCCGCACCTTCCTCGACGCGCACAAGCCACCGGATCGCGTGCTGCCGAGCATGCTCTGAGAGTTCAGTGTCTCAGCGCGTTTCGCGCTTGCGCCTGTCGGCGACGAAATCGATGAAGGCCCGCAGTGCCGGCGGCGCTTGGCGCCGGCTTGGATAATATAGGAACGGGCCCGGAAACGGCTCGCACCAGTCCTGGAGCAGGCTGATCAGCGCGCCCGACTTCAGGGCTTCGCCGACATAACCATCGAGCGTTGCCCAGATACCGGCACCGTCGAGCGCAGCGCGCATGGAAAGTCCCATGTTGGTCGAGATCAGCTTTGCGGGCGGATCGACCTTCACCAGCTGACCGGCCTTCTCGAACTCCAGATCATGCATGACACCGCTGGAGTAGCGGGCGCGGATGCAATCATGGTCGAGCAGATCCTTCGGATGCTCAGGCTTGCCGCGGCGTCCGAGGTAATCGGGCGAAGCGACCACGACATAGCTCTGCGGGCCGCTCAGCGAGATCGCGACCATGTCCTGCGCGAGATGCTCGCCATAACGCACGCCGGCATCGAAGCCCGCGCTGACGATGTCCACGAACCCGCTCTCGGAGACGACGTCGAGGTCGACCTGCGGATAGGCCTTGAGGAACGGCCCGATCATCGGCGCCAGCACGAGATCGACCGCGGGCGGCGGCGCGTTGATGCGCAGCCGGCCCGAGGCCACTTCGCGCAGGCCGCGGACCTGATCGAGGGCGTCGCCGACATCGCGCAGCGCCGGCGCTACGCGCGAAAGCAGCAGCTCGCCCGCCTCGGTCAGGGCGACGCTGCGGGTGGTGCGGTTCATCAGGCGGACGCCGAGGCGCTCCTCCAGATCCCGAAGCCGCTGGCTAAGGCTCGACACCGACACACGAATTTCGACCGCAGCGCGCCGGAAATTGCGGGTGCGGGCAACCGCCACGAAGACGTCGAGATCACGCAGGTCGGGTTCAGCCATTGTTCGCCAATGTGAACAAGCCGTTCTCGATTGTCCAGCTTATCGGCGCAATCGATCAGGCGCATATCAGGCCTCGTCACGCGGCGCAGTCAGCGCCTTTTCGAGGAGAGCCATCATGGAACAGCGCAAACTCGGTTCAACCGGCCCCACCGTCTCCGCTCTCGGTCTCGGGTGCATGGGCATGTCCGAGGTCTACGGCCCCGCCGATCGCGGCGAGAGCATCGCCACGATCCACGCGGCGCTGGATGCCGGCATCACCCTGGTCGACACCGGCGATTTCTACGCCATGGGCCACAATGAAATGCTGGTGCGCGAAGCGCTCCAGGACGTGCCGCGCGAAAAAGTGCAGATCAGCGTCAAGTTCGGTGCGCTGCGCGGTCCTGCCGGCGAATTCACCGGCATGGACACGAGGCCGGCCGCAACGAGGAACTTCCTCGCCTATTCGCTGCAGCGGCTCGGCACCGACTACATCGACATCTACCGTCCGGCGCGGCTCGATCCCAACATTCCGATCGAGGAGACCATCGGCGGCATCGCCGATCTCGTGAAGGCCGGCTACATCAGGCATATCGGCCTGTCCGAGGTCGGCTCCGACACCATCCGCCGCGCGCATGCCGTGCACCCGATCGCCGATCTCCAGATCGAATATTCGCTGATCGAGCGTGGCATCGAACGCGACATTCTGAAGACCTGCCGCGAGCTCGGCATCGGCATCACGGCTTACGGCGTGCTGGCGCGTGGCCTGATCAGCGGCCACTGGTCGAAGGATTCCGGCAAGACAGGCAAGGACTACCGGCTGATGACGCCGCGCTTCCAGGGATCGAATCTCGATGCCAATCTCGCGTTGGTGGAGCAGCTGCGCGCCATCGCCGCCGAGATTGGTGCGACGCCGGCGCAGGTCGCGATCGCCTGGGTGGCGGCGCAAGGGAAAGAGATCGTGCCGCTGGTCGGCGCCCGCACCCGCAACCGCCTCAGCGAGGCACTTGGTGCGGCCAAGCTCACGCTGACGCCAGCTCATCTCGCGGTGCTGGCAAAGGCCTTCCCGCCCGATGTCGCCGCCGGTACGCGTTACGCGGCCGAGCAAATGGCGCACCTCGACAGCGAGAAGCCGGCCACGGCGTAGCGGCTGCGATCAGGTGCGATGGGCGCTGAGGTCAGTGATCACAGGCCCATCGCCATTGAGCGGATTGGCTGGATCGCGCGCGTAACGCAGCGTCTCGAAGCGCATCGCGCGCGCATCGATCATCAGGAGGCGACCAACCAGGCCGTCGCCAAAGCCGACGATCTCGCGGATTGCCTCCAGCGCCATCATCGAGCCCATCACGCCCGCGAGCGCGCCCATGACGCCGGCTTCGGCGCACGCCGGCACGGTCCCGGGCGGCGGCGCCTCCGGGAACAGGCAGCGATAGGTCGGATTGAATTCGCCCTGCTCGTTCTTCTCATGGGCGCGGATGGTGGTCAGCGAGCCATCGAAGGTGCCGAGTGCCGCCGTGATCAGCGGTCTTTTGGCGAAGAAGCAGGCGTCCGAGGCCAAATAGCGGGTCGAGAAATTGTCGGAGCCGTCGAGCACGAGGTCATAATCGCCGATCAGCGACAGCGCGTTGTCGGCATTGAGCCAGGTGGCGTGGCCGACGAAGCTGACATGCGGATTGAGCGCCGTTATCCTTTCGGCTGCGCTCTCGACCTTGTGCCGGCCGATATCGGGCGTGGTGTGAATGACCTGGCGCTGGAGGTTGGACAGCGACACCACATCGTCATCGACCACGCCGAGCGTGCCGATCCCTGCCGCAGCCAGATACATCAGGGCCGGCGCGCCGAGCCCGCCGGCGCCGATCACCAGCACGGAGGCCCGCTTCAGCGCAGCCTGGCCGGGACCACCGACATCGCGCAGCACGATATGGCGGGCATAACGTTCGAGTTCGTCCGGGCTCAGCATCGTTATCCCTCCAGATCCTCCCCTCATGGTGAGGAGGCGCGAAGCGCCGTCTCGAACCATGAAGGCCCCGCTGCGGCTGCACGGCCTTCATCCGTCGAGACGCCGCTGACGCGGCTCCTCAGGATGAGGGGCTAGGCCTCTCCTGCCGGTCTGAACCACCGCAACATTGTTCGCGACCAACGAGATGTGCTTCAATGGCAATGCGTTCAATGGGCTGGCTGGATTTGTCATGAGATCGATGCTTGCGGCAACACTGATGTTGGCGGCTGCGACAGGCGCGAACGCCCAGATGACGACACCGCAGATTCCCGGCACCAAGCCGAAGCCGGTCCAGACCGTTCCGATCCGGCCTCCTGCGTTGCAGACGCCGGCTGCGACTGCCGATGCCATGGCGCAGGCGGAGCGGCTGTCGCTGCAGTCCGACCTCGCCTGGGTCGGCCAATATAACGGCGCCATCACCGGCGACGTCAGCGCGCGCATGGTCGAGGCGATCAAGGAATATCAGAAGGCCAAGGGCGGCAAGCCGACCGGCGTGCTCAATCCGCAGGAACGCGCCGCGCTCGCCGAGACCGCGCGACGAAAGCAGGACAGCGTCGGCTGGAAGATCGTGACGGAGATGACCAGCGGCGCGCGGCTTGGCATTCCCTCAAAACTGGTGCCACAGCAGGCGACCGACGCAACCGGCTCGAAATGGACCTCGCCGACCGGCACAGTGCAGGTGCTGCTCAGCCGCCGCAAGGAGACGAACCCGACCACCGCCAAGCTTGCCGAAGCGGAGAAGAAGGAGCCAGGTCGCAAGGTCGACTACACCGTGGTGAAGCCCGATTTCTTCGTGCTGTCGGGTTTGCAGGGCCTGAAGAAATTTTACGTGCGCGGCACCTCCAGGGGTGATGAAGTCCGCATCATGACGATCCTCTACGATCAGGCGACCGAGAACACCGTCGAGCCGGTCGTGATCGCGATGTCGAGCGCGTTCAACGCGTTTCCGTCAGGGCCGCAACCCGGGCCGCCGCCGCGCAAGACCGTCGAATATGGCAGCGGTCTCGTCGTCAGCGACGATGGCGCGATCGTCACCGACCGCCTCGTCACCGATTCCTGTCTCGCGATCACGATCGCCGGCTATGGCAGCGCCGACCGGCTCGCCGAGGACCGGGAACACGACCTCGCGCTGCTGCACATCTACGGCGCCCGCGGCCTGAAGCCCCTCAGCCTCGCCGCCGGCGCGGCGAAGACGGGTGTCGATATCATCGGTATCGCGGATCCGCAGAGCCAGGGCGGAGCCGCCGGTGCGTCGAGCCTCAAGGCGGCGCTGGCATCCGTCGGTGGCGGCGATTCCCCGCTCTCACCGCCACCGGCTGTTGGCTTCTCTGGCAGCCCCGCCATCGACGGCGACGGCAAGTTCGCCGGCATCGCACTGTTGAAGCCGGCGATGGTTGCGGGTCCCGCGACATCGGTACCGGCGTCGCAGGCGGTGATGGTCTCCGCGGAAAGCGTACGTGATTTTCTGAAGGCGAACGCCATCACCGCGAATAGCACGTCCACGGATGCGAAAGCCGCCGTCGTGCGTGTGATCTGCGTGCGGAAGTAACTCTCCTGTCCCGGGCGCGGTGCGGCATGTAATGCCGCGCCGCTGAACCGGGATCCGTGCATCCACACCGCATGCAACAAGTCGTGGCCCCGTCTCTGGCAGCGCACCGCTGAAGAAGCGTTGCGCTGCGTCTGGGGCACGAGAGCTAGCTCAGCCGGAACCTGATCCCGGCCTTCGCGAGACCACCCGAGATTCCGACCGGCGTGCCGTCCGCACGCCAGCAAGCGGCGCCACTCATAGTGCCGTCGTCGTTGAAGGCGATGCCGTTCATGCCGCCGGCGACCGTCGCCACCGGCTGCACATTGTGGCCGAGGCGCTCGAGCTTCGCGCGCACGCTCTCCGGCACCTTCTGCTCGACTTCGAGTGCATTGCCCTCGGTCCAGACCCGCGGCGCCTCGACTGCTTCCTGCAAGCTCATACCGTGGTCGATCAGATTAACCAGCGCCTGCATCGCGCTCGGGAAGATTCGTTTTCCTCCGGGCAAGCCCAGCGCGTAGCGCAGCTTGCCGTCACGCAGCGCCATCATCGGCGACATCGAGGTCGTCACCCGCTTGCCCGGCGCCAGCGACAGGGCGTGGCTTGGACGCGGATCGAACAGGTTCATGTAGTTGTTGGCGATGGCGCCGAGGCCCGGGATCATGATCTTGGCGCCGAACAGATTGTTGATGGTCTGCGTGGTCGCAACCACGTTGCCGAACGCATCGGCCGCCGTCATGTGCGTGGTATGAGCGCCTTCAAGCTGCGACACGCCGGCGCCCCAGCTCCGCGCCCGCGCCGGATCGATCGCAGCGCGGCGTTCCTCGGCATAAGCTTTTGAGGTCAGCCGCTCCACGGGGACGCCGACATAATCAGGATCGCCGCTGGCCGCGGCGCGATCGGCGAATGCGATCTTCAGGACCTCGGCGAGATAGTGGATCGTTTCCGGCGTGCCGAAGCCAAGGCTACCGATGTCGTAACCCTCCAGGATGTTCAGCATCTGCGCGATATGCACGCCGGAGGCCGCAGGCGGCGGCGGGCCAAAGATGGTCCAGCCGCGGTAATCGGCGCGGATCGGCTGCCGTTCGACGGTCTTGTAGCTGGTGAGATCGTTGCGTCGGATGAATCCGCCGGCCTTTTTCATGTAGTCGACGAGGATGTCGCCAAGCGGCCCCTCATAGAGCGCCTGCTCACCGTGGTCGGCGATATGCCGCAAGGTCTCGGCATATTCGGCCTGCACCACGCGCTCGCCGACCTTGAGCGGCTCGCCGTCTGGCAGATAGATCGCCGCGATCGGCTTGTCCTTGCGCATCTCGGCGGCGCTCTCGGTGATGCATTCGTGCAGATAGGGTGTCGCTGCATAGCCGCGCGCGGCGTGCTTGATCGCGGGCTGCATGACGTCGGCGAGGCTCATGGTGCCGAAGCGGCGCAGCGTCTCGCACCAGGCTTTCAGCGAACCCGGTGTAGCGACCGCCTTTGGGCCGTTGAGATTTTCATTGCCGACGGTGTCGAACACGTCATGCGCGGAACCCGGCGCGGGGGTGTAGCTGGTGTCAAGCACCGCCGCGGGCACGGTGCTCTGCCCGTCGATGAAACGGTGGCTGCCGTCGGCGAGCCGGATGTGCGCCATGCCACCCCCGATGATGCCCACCATCATCGGCTCGACCACGGTCAGCGTGAACAGGGTCGCGATCGCGGCGTCGATGGCGTTGCCGCCGGCGGCCAGCATCTCCGCGCCAGCGCTGGAGGCCAGTGGATGGTTGCTGACCACCATGCCGCGGCTCGATACCGCGGGCATCTTCTGGCATTCAAAATTCGTCGCCGTCCGGTCGCGCCAGTTTCCGCCCATGCCGCTCGTCCTTATTTATTCACGGCAGCAAGCACAGCACACGTACGAGTACGGGTCCAGTAATGGTACGGATTCGCTGGCATTTCCGATTCCGCCATGATCGTTACTGCTGATTCGGACCTCCGCGATCCCCTTTGGATCGGGCCGGCACGTCCTGAGCGAGAAGAGCTCAGCATCGAGATCGATGCACGTTCGCGTGGCGTTTCCCGAGACTCGAGCACTCCAAAGGATTGATCTTCAATGCACACGATCGTACTGGCCACCCAAAAGGGTGGCAGCGGCAAGAGCACGCTCGCCATCGGCCTCGCGCTGGCAGCCAAGCAGGCCGGCTTCACCGTCCGCCTGATCGAAACCGACCCGCAGGGCACACTGTCCAACTGGCAGCGCCGCCGCACCGCCGACGATCTCGTCGTCGAGCCGATCTATCACGCCGCCGACATCGAGCCGCGCCTGAAAATGCTGGCCGACAGCGGCCTCCAGCTCGCGATCGTCGATACCGCCGCCGGCCTCAGCGCCGCGACCACCGCTGCGATCCGCCATTGCGACCTCTGCCTGATCCCGGCCCGCCCGAGCGTTGCCGACATCGAGGCGACGGTTTCGACGCTGAGCGTCGCGCGCGCCTGGAAGCGGCCTTACAGCTTCGTGCTGAACCAGACGCCGATCCGCGGCCAGCGCATCGATAACGCTGCCAACACCCTCGCCGAGGAAGCAGCCCTCGATCTCGCCGAGGTGCTCGCGCGTCCCCTGATCGTGATGCGCAACGACCACCAGGATTCGCTCGCAAGCGGCCTTGCGGTCAGCGAGTTTGCGCCGAACGGCAAATCGACCGAGGAGATCCGCGGCCTTTGGCATTGGATCGAGACCCGGCTCGAGCTCGCCGCCACCACCAATGTCTTGATCGACCAGGTTATCGCGGCCGCGGACGGAATGTTGCACGTCGCCGCCGAGCTTGCGGCCGACGAGACCACGACACTGGCGTCCTGAGCGGGCAATCGCTCAGACGGCAGCCGGCCCTTCACCATCCGGAAGGACCTTAGCGACGAAGCAATCCGGCCACCAGCCCGGCCGGATTGCTTCGCTTCGCGCTTGTGAGAACGCTCTATCGTGCCGTCATTGCGAGGAGCCCTTGCGACGAAGCAATCCAGATTGTTTCGTCGGAAAGATTCTGGCTTGCTTCGCTGCGCTCGCAATGACGATCGTGGTGGGCTCGTCATCCTCGCAGAAGCTCGCGGCCTCTGGGTTACGAGCCTGATTTTCACTTCTGACATTTCGGACACCAGAAGGTCGACCGGCCGTTCTGCGTAAAACGCTTCACTGTGCCGCCGCATCGCGGCGTGCTGCATTTCTCGCCCTCGCGGTCATAGACCTTGAACGAGTGCTGGAAATAGCCGAGCTCGCCGGAGGTCTGACGGTGGTCGCGCAATGATGATCCGCCGGCCTTGATCGCGTCATTCAACACGGTGTGGATCGCGCCGACCAATCGCTTTGCGTGGTCCGTCGTCTCGCCCTTTTTTGTCGACAGCGTCGCGGCGATCCGGCGCGGCGACAGATGCGAACGATGCAGGGCTTCGCAGACATAGATATTGCCGAGCCCGGCGACCACGCGCTGATCGAGCAGCGCGGCTTTCAGGCTCGTGGTCTTGCCGGCGCAGGACCGCGCCAGCATCGCGGCGTCGAATTCGTTGCCGAGCGGCTCGGGGCCGAGCCCCCGCAGCAGCGGCTCCTCGTCGAGCGCACTGCGCGCGATCACTTTCATGTAACCGAAGCGGCGCGGGTCGTTGAAGATGATGTCGGCGCCGGAGGACATCCGAAACAGCACGTGGTCATGCGTGGAGTCCTTGGCTCGCGGATAGTGAAACTCGCCGGGCGCCGCCTCGTTGTCCGGCTTGATGACGCGAAACGAGCCTGACATGCCCAGATGCATCAACAGCACGTCGCCGGAGGCGAGATCGGCCATGAGATATTTTGCACGGCGCCCGAGCCCGGTGACGACCTGTCCCTTCAGTCGGGCCACGAAATCCGGCTGGAAGGGAAAGCGCAAATCCGGCCTGCGGGCCTCCGCGACGAGGATTTTCGCACCCTCCATGACAGGCTGAAGGCCGCGGCGGACGGTCTCGACTTCGGGCAATTCGGGCATGGTCAGGCATTCACCTTATCAGGGCGGTGTGATAGCGCCATTGCGGCGGGCGCGCTATGGTCCGCCTCGTGGAGTAGAGTAATGGATCGGCCGGGCGAAACCACGCATTTTGGCTTCAGGGACGTTCCCCTGGGCGACAAGCAGACGCTGGTGAACGATGTGTTTCACAGCGTGGCGTCGCGCTATGATTTGATGAACGATTTGATGTCCGGCGGACTGCACCGGGTCTGGAAGGACATCATGATCACCGCGCTCGACCCGCCGCGAGGCGACCGGCCGTTCGCGCTGCTCGACGTTGCCGGCGGCACCGGCGACATCTCGTTCCGCGCCGCCAAGGCCGCAGGAGTGGGCTTCCATGCCACCGTCTGCGACATCAACACCGAGATGCTGGCGGTGGGCCGCGAGCGTGCCGCAAAGCGGCATCTCGAGACCCGGGTCGATTTCGTCGAGGGTAATGCCGAAGCGCTCGCCTTCGCCGATCGCAGCTTCGACGCATATACGATAGCTTTCGGCATTCGCAACGTGCCGCGGATCGATCTCGCACTGGAAGAGGCGTATCGCGTGCTCAAACCAGGCAGCCGCTTCCTCTGTCTGGAATTCTCCACCGTCGAGATGCCCGGGCTCGACCGCCTTTATGACCTGTTCTCGTTCAAGGTGATCCCGCCGCTCGGCCGCATGATCACGGGTGACGCCGAGTCCTACCAATATCTGGTCGAGTCGATCCGCAAATTCCCAAGACCCAACGCCTTCGCCGACATGATCCGCGACGCCGGCTTCGCCCGCGTGAACTGGCAGATATTGTCCGGCGGCATCGTCGCACTGCATTCGGGCTGGCGTTTGTGATCTCTGCCATAACCCATAGTGCGCGCCTGATGCGCGCCGCGTTCGTATTCGCGCGCGAGGGCGTGTTCGGCGCCGTCGATCCGAGCCTGGTCCCGCCGCACGGACAGCTCGCGCTGAAACTTGCGCGCCTGATCGAACGGCGCGGTCCGAAGCATGGCCCGCGGCTGTCGCGCGCGCTGACCCGGATGGGCCCGGCCTATCTCAAACTCGGACAATTTCTGGCGACCCGCCCCGACGTCGTCGGCGTCCTCATGGCGCGCGACCTTGAAAGCCTTCAGGACCGCCTGCCACCGTTCTCGCAAGCCGAAGCGGAAGTTGCGATCGCAACGTCGCTGGAACGGCCGCTGACCGATGTGTTCGCGAGCCTTAGTGCGCCGGTCGCAGCCGCCTCGATCGCACAGGTGCATCGCGGCGAAGTCCTGCGCGACGGCATCCGCAAGGCAGTCGCCGTGAAAGTGCTGCGCCCCAACGTGGCCGCACGCTTCCGCCGCGACCTCTCCGACTTCTTTTTTGTCGCACACAAGGCCGAATCCTATTCGTCCGAGGCGCGGCGCCTGCGCCTCATCGAGGTCATCAACACCATGTCGCGTTCGGTCGCGATGGAGATGGACCTGCGCCTCGAGGCCGCGGCGCTGTCGGAGATGGCGGAGAACACGCGCGACGATCCTGATTTCCGCGTGCCGACCGTCGACTGGGACCGTACCACGCATAACGTGCTGACCATGGAGTGGATCGACGGCATCGCGCTGAACGATCACAAGCGCCTCGCAGAGTCGCAGGTCGACCTGCCCGATCTCGGCCGCAAGGTGATTCAAAGCTTCCTGCGCCACGCGCTGCGCGACGGCTTTTTCCACGCCGACATGCACCCGGGCAATCTGTTCCTGGATGACGCGGGCCGCCTCGTCGCGGTGGATTTCGGCATCATGGGCCGGCTCGGCATGAAGGAGCGGCGCTTCCTCGCCGAAATCCTGCTCGGCTTCATCACCCGCGACTATCGTCGTGTCGCGGAAGTGCATTTCGAGGCGGGTTACGTGCCCGCGCATCACTCGGTCGAGAACTTCGCGCAAGCGATCCGCGCCATCGGCGAGCCCATTCACAACCGCACGGCGGAAGAGATCTCGATGGCGCGGCTGCTGACGCTGCTGCTCGAGGTCACCGGCCTGTTCGACATGACCACGCGGCCCGAGCTGATCCTGCTGCAGAAGACCATGGTGGTGGTCGAGGGCGTGGCGCGCGGCTTCGATCCGAAGCTCGACATCTGGAAGGTCGCCGACCCCGTGGTGCGGGAATGGATCGAGCGCAATCTCGGACCGATCGGCCGGGTCCAGGGCGCAATTGCGGGCGGCGGCGATCTCGCGCGCATCCTGATGCGTCTGCCTGACATCGCCGAGCGCTCGGTTGCGGTGCTCGAACAGCTCGAGACCATGACGCGGGATGGCATCCGGCTGTCGCCGGAAAGCATCGCGGCGATGGGCCGCAGCGAGGGTCGCAAGAACCGTTGGCGCACCGTGGCGCTCTGGATCATCGCCGCGACCTTCATCGGCATCCTGATCGCCGTCCGGAATCTGTGATTGCACTGCAATCATGCAAATGATAGCATCGCTATCATTTGTGCTGGAGGGCGCCATGGCGAGCCTGACCATTCGCAAGCTCGACGAAGGCATCAAAACTTACCTCAGGCTGCGCTCGGCCAAGAACCGCAGGTCGGTCGAGGAAGAGGTCCGGGTCATCCTCGGGGAGCTGATCGAGGGCCGCGAGGAGCCCCTGACGCCGTTCACGGCGCCGCCCGCGACGTCTCCCGCCCCCACGCCCCAGCGCAGCGGCGCCGCTCCAGAAGCCAGCGTCACCCTGATCATCGGTGGCGGGATCGCGGCCTACAAATCGCTCGACCTGATCCGAAGGCTCAAGGAGCGGCGGATCGAGGTGCATTGCGTGTTGACCAAGGCGGCGCAGCAATTCGTCACGCCGCTGGCCGTGAGCGCGCTCTCCCATGAGCGCGTCTACACCGACCTGTTCGATCCCCAGAGCGAGTTCGACGCCGGTCATATCCGGCTGGCGCGCGAGTGCGACCTGATCATTGTGGCGCCTGCGACAGCCGATTTGATGGCCAAGATGGCCAACGGCCATGCCGACGATCTCGCCAGCGCCATCCTGCTCGCGACCAACCGCAAGGTCCTGCTCGCGCCGGCCATGAATCCGCTGATGTGGAACAACGCGGCGACGCGGCGCAATGTCGCGCAGCTTCAACGCGACGGCGTGATGCTGATCGGGCCGAATTCTGGCGAGATGGCCGAAGCCGGCGAGGCCGGCATCGGCCGCATGTCCGAGGCGATCGAAATTGCGACCGCAGCCGAGCGCCTGCTGCGGCCGCCGGTGCCGCGCCCACTCGCCGGCAAGCGCGTGCTGATCACCGCAGGTCCGACCCACGAGCCGATCGATCCGGTGCGCTACATCGCCAACCGATCCTCCGGCAAGCAGGGCTTTGCGATCGCCGCCGCCGCACAAGCCGCGGGCGCCGAGGTGATCCTGGTCAGCGGCCCGGTCGATCTCAGCGATCCCCAGGGCGTGACTGTCAAGCATGTGGAATCGGCACGGCAGATGCTTGAGCAGGTGCAGGCCGCACTTCCCGCCGACATCGCGATCTTCGCCGCCGCCGTCGCCGACTGGCGGGTCGCCAATGAAGGCGAGCAGAAGCTGAAGAAGACCTCGGCCGGCATGCCGCCGCTCGAGCTGGTCGAGAACCCCGACATTCTCGCGACGATCTCCAGGCTGACCGACAAGCGTCCGCCGCTGGTGATCGGCTTTGCCGCCGAGACCGAGCACCTCATCGACAACGCCAAGTCGAAGCTTGCCCGCAAGGGCTGCGACTGGATTGTCGCCAACGACGTCTCCCCCGCAACCGGCGTGATGGGCGGGGACCGCAACACCGTGCACCTCATCAGCCGCAAGAAAGGTGAGAAGCACGATGAGAAGGATGGCGAGATTGCAGTTGATTCCTGGCCGGCGATGACCAAGGAACAGGTCGCCATTGAACTGGTCGCGCATATCGCAAAGAGCGTGACCGGCAAATCCCGGGAGCCCGCATCTTGAGCACCAAAGTCACGGTCGAACTGCAACGCCTGCCCCATGCGGAGGGGCTGCCGCTGCCGGCCTATCAGACAGCCGATGCCGCCGGTCTCGACCTGATGGCGGCGGTGGCCGAGAACGAGCCGCTGACGCTGGCGCCCGGCCAATACGCGCTGGTGCCGACGGGCCTCGCTATCGCACTGCCGCCCGGGCACGAGGCGCAGGTGCGGCCGCGCTCAGGGCTTGCGGCCAAGCACGGCGTCACCGTGCTGAACTCACCGGGCACGATCGACGCGGACTATCGCGGCGAGATCAAGGTGATCCTGATCAATCACGGCCAGACTGCCTTCGTGCTCAAGCGCGGCGAGCGCATCGCGCAGATGGTGATCGCGCCAATGGTGCAGGCCGCGCTGGTTCCCGTCGCTACCCTGTCCGCGACCGACCGCGGTGCCGGCGGTTTCGGCTCCACCGGCCGCTAGCGCGCTGCAATTCCCGCCGAATCACCCGAGGAACTACGTGAACTGGAACACCGCGCCCCGCATTTTTTTGGGACCGTCTTTGCGTTCACGATCTGGACTCTTACCGGTGGAGTCACGGTGAGGGTATTGTCGTTTGATTCGCGCGCGACGGGGGTCGCCGCGCGCAAATTCGTGCGATCTTGGGGCAACTATGTCAGGCGTGATCGTGTCGATGCGTCGGACGCTGCTGTCGTGCACATCGCTCGTGCGCAACGGCTTGTTGGGAAGCGCTCTCGCGGCGCTGCTGCCGGCTGCGCCGGCTGAGGCCGCCGACCTCGTCGACACACTCTCAACGTTGCTGGATTTCAACCGGCAGGAGCTCGCGGTGCTGGCCACCGCGCTTGCCCTGCTCGGCTTCTCGGTGGTCGCCGCGATCCTCCTGATGCGCACGCGCGTGCGCACGGCAAGGAACGAGGCGCGGCTGCGCGCCCGGATCGGAGAACTCCAGCTCCAGGCCGACCGCTTCGGCGCACTGCTGTTCGCCGAGCCGCAGATCCTGATTTCCTGGCCCGCCGGTGACAATCGCGCGCAGATCTCCGGTGACATCTCCCTGGTGTTGCCGCGGGACTCTTCTCCACAGCGCGTGCTCGCGTTTGGAACCTGGTTGCCGCCGGAACCGGCGCTCCAGATGGATCACGCCGTCGACGCGTTGCGCGACCGTGGCGACGGGTTCCAGCTGACCCTCACTACCGCGCATGGCCATACGCTGGAGGCCATCGGCCGCGCCATCGGTGGCCAGGCCATCGTCAGGATTCGCGAACTCTCGGGGCTCCGCCGCGATCTGGCCGAGACCAATCTGCGTTACAAGGCACTCTCCGACGAGACGGAGATGCTGCGCGGCTTCGCGACCGCCGCACCCTGGCCGATCTGGGCCAAGGGCGAGAACGGCGCGCTGGCTTACGCCAACCCCGCCTATGTCCGTGCCACCGAGGCAGCCAGCATCACCGACGCCCAGGAGCGCAAGCTCGAGCTGCTCGACAGCGCCGACCGGACCGCGATGGAGCGCGGACTGAAAGAAACCGCCAATTTCACCTCGCGGCTGCCGATCGTGATCGGCGGCGAGCGGCGCATCTATGACGTGCGCGCCGTCAATGTGGGCGGCGGCAATGTCGGCGTTGCCATCGATGCCAGCGAGGCGGATGCCTTGAGCTCGGCGCTGGTGCGCATGGCGGAAGCGCATCGCCGCACGCTCGACCAGCTCTCCTCCGGCGTTGCCGTGTTCGACGGCCAGCGCCGGCTGGCCTTCTACAATGATTCCTACCGCCAGCTGTGGGACCTCGACCGCACCTTTCTCGATGCCAACCCTGATGATTCCAGCGTGCTCGACAAGCTCCGCTCCTCACGCAAATTGCCGGAGCAGCCGGACTTCCGCGCCTGGAAGGCCAAGCTGCACGAAGCCTATCGCGCGGTCGAGGCCGCCAAGGACACCTGGTACCTGCCCGATGGACGCGCGCTCTCCGTCGTCACCACGCCGAACCCGGAAGGCGGCGTCACTTATCTGTTCGACGACGTCACCGAGAGCCTCGAACTCGCCCGCCGCTTCGACGGCATGATCCGCGTCCAGCGCGAGACGCTGGACAGCCTCGCCGAGGGCGTCGCGGTGTTCGGCAGCAACGGCAAGGCGCAGCTGTTCAACCCGGCCTTCGTCCGGATGTGGAAGCTGTCCGCTGACGCCATGCGCGACGAGCCGCACATCCAGACGGTCGAGGGCTGGTGCCATCAGCTGTTCGACGACGCGATCGTCTGGCGCCAGATCCGCGAGGCCGTCACCTCGATCGAGAGCCGCGCCGACGTTCCGCTGAAGCTGGAGCGCAAGGACGGCAGCGTGCTCGACGGCATGATCCGGCCCCTGCACGATGGCGCCACGATGCTGACATTCCAGGACATCACCGACACCGAGAACGTCGAGCGCGCGCTGCGCGAGCGCAACGAGGCGCTGGAGGCGGCCGACCAGATGAAGGTGGATTTCGTCCACCACGTCTCCTACGAGCTGCGCTCGCCGCTCACCACCATCATCGGCTTCGCGCATTTCCTCAGCGATCCCTCGACCGGGCCGCTGACGCCGAAACAGGCCGAGTATCTCGACTACGTCACCAAATCGACCAATGCGCTGCTGGCGCTGACCAACAACATCCTGGATCTCGCCACCATCGACGCGGGCGCCATGAAGCTGGAACTCGGCCCGGTCGACGTCAGCAAGACCATCGAGCTCGCCGCCGAGGGTCTCCAGGACCGGCTCGCCACCGACCGCATCCGCCTCAAGGTCGAGATCGCGCCCGATGTCGGCAGCTTCACCGGCGACGAGAAGCGCGTGGTGCAGGTGCTCTATAACCTCCTTGCCAACGCCGTCGGGTTTTCTCCACCGGATTCCACCGTCGGCATCAGCGCCCGCCGCACCGAACGCAGTGTGGTCTTCACTGTGACAGATTCCGGGCCTGGAATACCTGCCGACATGAAGGACAAGGTGTTCAACTGGTTCGAAAGCCGCTCGCAGGGCTCGCGTCATCGCGGCGCCGGGCTTGGCCTGTCGCTGGTGCGCTCCTTCGTCGAGCTGCATGGCGGCAATATCCGGGTGGATTCGATCGTGGGCAGGGGCACGGTCGTGATCTGTGACTTCCCGACCGACCAGGCGGCGCATCGCGACGCCGCCGAATGACTGCGCCAACCACATTTTCCGTCGCGCTCCACAACGAGACGGCCACTGCGCAACTGATGGCCGACCTCGCGCTGCTGGTCGGCCCCGGCGATGTCATCACGCTCACCGGCGATCTCGGTGCCGGCAAGACCGCGGCGGCGCGGGCCATGATCCGCTACCTCGCCGGCGATGACGCACTGGAAGTACCGAGCCCGACCTTCACGCTGGTGCAGGGCTACGAGCTGCCACCATTCCCGGTGATGCATGCCGACCTCTACCGCGTCGAGGACGAGAGCGAGCTCGAAGAGATCGGGCTGTCGCCGCTGCCGGAAGCAACCCTCGTCCTGATCGAATGGCCGGAGCGCGCACCATCGGCGATGCCTCAAGACCGCATCGACATCGCGCTGACGCACCGGCCGGCGCTGGGCTCGAATGCACGCGCTGCCGACATCACCGGTCACGGCAAGGCTGCCGCCACCGTCGCGCGGTTGAAGGCGCTGCGCGAATTCCTCGATGCATCCGGCTACATGGAGGCAACGCGCAAGCGCATGGCGGGCGACGCCTCGACCCGCTCCTATGCGCGGCTGCTGCGCGACGACGAGATCGTTATCCTCATGAATTCTCCGCAGCGCCCGGATGGCGCTGCCATGTACAGCGGAAAATCCTACAGCGCCGCGGTGCATCTCGCCGAAAACATCAAACCGTTCGTTGCCATCGACGAGGGCCTGCGCGCGCAAGGAATCTCCGCGCCCGCGATCCATCATTCCGACCTCGACCACGGATTCCTGATCAGCGAAGACTTCGGCAGCGAAGGCGTGATCGAGGGCGATCCGCCGCGCCCGATCGCCGAACGCTACGAAGCCGCAACCGATTTGCTGGCCGTGCTGCACGGCAAGACGCTGCCGGAGACGCTGCCGCTCGGGGACCAGACCTACGCCATTCCCGTCTTCGATACCGAGGCGCTGCTGATTGAAATCGGCTTGATGCCGGAATGGTACCTGCCCGATCGCAACGCGCCGCTGGGCGACGGGAAGCGCGCCGAATTCTTCGCGATGTGGCGCGAGCTGTTGAAGAAGCCGCTGGCGACACCGAAGACGTGGATCATCCGCGATTATCACTCACCGAACCTGATCTGGCTCGGGAATCGCACCGGCATTGAACGCGTCGGCGTGATCGATTTCCAGGACACCGTGCTGGGGCCGCAATCCTATGACGTGGTGTCGCTGCTCCAGGACGCCCGCATCGACGTGCCTGAGGCGATCGAACTGACGCTGCTGTCGCGCTACATCAAGGCGCGCCGCACGAGCGACGCGAGCTTCGACGCGGCCGGCTTCGCCGAGCTCTACGCCATCATGTCGGCGCAGCGGAACACGCGTCTGCTCGGCACCTTCGCCCGCCTCAACCGCCGCGACGGCAAGCCGCATTATCTGCGTCACCAGCCGCGGATCTGGACCTATCTCCAGCGCTCCCTGGCGCATCCCGCGCTCGCCCATCTGCGCGACTGGTATCTCGCCAACGTCCCGCCGCCCCAAAGGCCGGCCCAAGGCTGAACGGCCAAAAGAGGCTGAAAAGGCTGATTTGGAACCCGATTTACCGGCTGTTAGCCAAGGCGCCGGTAATCTGGCGGCGAGGCAGCCGGATGATTACGGGGCTGGAGCAGGGCAGATGGCGGTGAAGACGGACGAGCGCGGCAACAGCCGGGTTGTTTTCGAGCGCGGGATCGCGGCCCAGATGATGGGTATCGACGGTACCTGGCGGCGCGACTGCACCATGGAGGACGTCTCCGAGAGCGGCGCCAAGCTGACCATAGACGGCTCGGTCGAAGGTCTGCACCTGAAGGAATTTTTTCTGCTGCTGTCGTCCACCGGACTTGCGTATCGGCGCTGCGAGCTTTCCTGGGTCAATGGCGACCAGATCGGCGTCAACTTTCTCAAGCTCGGCGACAAGAAGAAAAAGGCGCGTTCCACATCCATCGGGGCGTAACGGCAACACCCGTCGTACAAGCGTCACGGCAGGTGGTTAAGGCGGTTAAGACGCGGTGCGGTCAGTTGAGCCTCGTGTTAGGATTGCTGCGAACGCGAAATCAGTGGGTCTGAGAAAGCGAAGGATGCCCGTCAAACCGACCAAAGCCATGGTGCTCGCCGCAGGATTCGGCCTGCGTATGCGTCCGCTGACGGACAAGATGCCGAAACCGATGGTTCCGGTGGCCGGCCAGCCGCTGCTCGACCACGTGCTCGACAAGCTTGCCCAGGCCGGCGTGAGCGAGGCGGTGGTCAACGTGCACTACCTGCCGGACCAGATCATCGATCACACCGCATCTCGCCAGCATCCGCGCGTGACCATCTCGGACGAGCGCGACCAGGTGCTCGGCACCGGCGGCGGCGTGGTCAAGGCACTGCCGCTGCTCGGGGACGCACCGTTCTTTCACGTCAATTCCGACACGCTGTGGATCGACGGCGTGCGCTCGAACCTGACGCGGCTCGCCGAAAACTTCGACCCTGAGCGCATGGACATCTTGCTCCTGATGGCGCCGACGGCGACCAGCATTGGCTATAGCGGCCGCGGCGATTACGGCATGCTGGCCGACGGCGCCCTGCGCAAGCGCAAGGAAAAAGAGGTCGTTCCGTTCGTCTATGCGGGCGCCGCGATTCTGTCGCCGTCGATCTTCGCCGATGCCCCGACTGGCGAGTTCTCGCTGACCAAGATGTTCGACCGTGCCAACGAGCAGGAGCGGCTGTTCGGCCTTCGCCTCGACGGCGTCTGGATGCATGTCGGCACGCCTGATGCCGTCCACGCGGCCGAAGAGGCGTTTCTGGAGAGCGTGGCTTAAGAGTTGCCTCGTCATTCCGGGGCGCGCGTAAGCGCGAACCCGGAATCTCGAGGTTCCGGGCTCGGTGCTGCGCACTGCCCCGGAATGACAGCGGGAGAGCGGGGACTATCCCCCTCCGCCCCATATCCATTTGAGTCCGCCTCCCTATATTGGCGCCTGATTCCCGAATCAGGCAGCTCATGCGCGTTTTCAGCGTTCCTATCTCAGTTCCGCTCCTGCGCACCGTCGTCTCAAGCTTGCTCGACGGCCGGCTGGTCGAGGGCTTTGACGCGCGCAAGGAGCCGGCACGGCTTGCCGATGCCACGCTGTACCTGCCGACACGGCGCGCCATGCGCGTCGTCCGCGAGATCTTCCTCGACGAGATGAAGGCGGATGCGGTCGTGCTGCCGCGCATCGTCGCGCTCGGCGACATCGACGAGGATGAGCTCGCTTTCGCCGATGAGGGCGAACAGTTTTCCGGCGCAACGCCGCTCGACATTCCGCCGCGGCTCGGCGAGCTCGAACGGCGGCTGACACTGGCGCAGCTCGTCGCGGCCTGGGCCAAGGGTCCGGTGCTGTCGCCGCTGGTCGTCGGCGGCCCCGCTTCGACGCTGGCACTGGCGTCCGATCTCGCGCGCCTGATCGACGACATGGTCACGCGCGGCGTCGACTGGAGCGCGCTCGATGGCCTGGTGCCTGATATGCTCGACCGGTACTGGCAGCACTCGCTTGAATTCCTGCGCATCGCGCGCATCGCCTGGCCCGGTCATCTCGCCGAAATCAAACGCATCGAGCCCGCTGCCCGCCGCGACCTCCTGATCGATGCCGAAGCCAAGCGGCTGACCGCGCATCGCCATGGCCCCGTAATCGCGGCCGGTTCGACCGGCTCGATGCCGGCCACGGCAAGATTTCTGCACGCAGTCGCCTCGCTGCCGCATGGCGCCGTGGTGCTGCCCGGCCTCGACACCGATCTCGACGACGATGCATGGCGCAGCATCGGCGGCGTCCGCGACTCGCTCGGCAAGTTCGCGGAGCACCCGGTCTCGAACCATCCGCAATATGCCATGCACGCGCTGCTGGATCGCTTTGGCATCAAGCGCAGCGACGTCGATAGTCTCCAGCCACCGGCAGAAGGCGGTCGCGATCTGCTGGCGTCGGAATCGATGCGGCCCTCGGCCAAGACCGAGATCTGGCACGACCGGCTGAAGCAGCCGGATGTGGCCGCCAAGATCACCGGCGGCATGAAGAACCTCGCGATTGTCGAAGCTCCCAACCCCGAGATGGAAGCGCTCGCCATCGCAATCGCGATGCGCGAGGCGCGGCACCTCGACAAATCCGCGGCGCTGGTCACGCCCGATCGCGCGCTGGCGCGGCGGGTGATGGCTGCGCTGACACGGTGGGATCTCGCTTTCGACGATTCCGGCGGCGACGTCCTGATGGAAACGTCCGCCGGCGTCTTTGCGCGACTGACAGCGGAGGCTGCGACCAGGGGATTGGAGCCGCCGACGCTGCTCGCAATGCTGAAGCACCCGCTGTGCCGGCTCGGCCGGGCGCCTGGCGCATGGAAGGCGGCGATCGAAAGCCTGGAGCTCGCTTTGTTGCGCGGCACGCGCCCGCCTGCGGCCATCGCCGGGCTGTTGCGCGAATTCAATCGCTTTCGCGAGGACCTGGCAAAGCTGTGGCGCAGCGAGGTCTCCGCGCTACACAAGGCCGAGCCGCGCGCACGTCTCAAGGCGGAAGACCTCGATCGCATTCAGGCGCTGATCGATGGCCTACGACAAGCCTTGGCGCCGATCGAGAGTCTTGCGTCATCAAAACCGTTTGACTTCGCCGAACTCGCGCATCGGCATCGCGAGATCATGATCGAGCTGTCGCGCGACGAGCAGGGTATCCCCCTGGCGTTCGAGGAGCGCGAAGGCCTCGCGCTCGCGAGCGCCTTCGACGATCTCCTGCGCGGCGGCACCACCAGCGGATTGATGGTCACGCTGCCCGACTACGCGGACGTGTTCCAGACCGCATTCAGCGATCGCGCGGTGCGGCGGCGGGACAGGCCGGGCGCGCGGCTCCATATCTACGGCCCGCTGGAATCACGCCTGATGCAGGCCGACCGCATCATCGTCGGCGGGTTGATCGAGGGCGTCTGGCCGCCCGCGCCGCGCATCGATCCGTGGCTGAGCCGACCGATGCGGCACCAGCTCGGCCTCGATCTGCCGGAACGCCGTATCGGCCTCTCCGCGCATGATTTTGCGCAATTGCTCGGCGGCGAGGAGGTCATCCTCACCCACTCCGCCAAGGCTGGCGGTGCGCCGGCGGTCGCCTCGCGCTTCCTGCACCGGTTGGAGGCGGTCGCGGGCGATGCGCACTGGAAGGCCGCCATTCGCGCGGGGGAAAAATACGTGCAGTTTGCAGCCGCGCTTGACCAGCCCGACCAGGTGAGGCCCATCAAGCAGCCCGAGCCGCGACCGCCACGCGCGACCAGGCCGCTCAGGATGTCTGTGACTGGGATCGAGGACTGGCTGCGCGATCCCTATACGATCTACGCAAAACACATTTTGCGGCTCGACGCGCTCGATCCCGTCGACATGCCGCTGTCGGCCGCCGACCGCGGCTCGGCGATCCATGATGCGCTCGGGGAGTTCACGGAACGCTACGCCACGAATCTGCCCGATGATCCCGCGCGCGTGCTGCGCGCGATCGGCGAAAAACACTTTGCGCCGCTGATGGAGCGACCCGAGGCGCGGGCGCTGTGGTGGCCGCGCTTCCAGCGCATCGCGCGCTGGTTCGGCGAATGGGAGACGGCGCGGCGCGGCGCGATCGAGGCGATCGCCGCGGAAACCCGCGGCGAGATCTCGATCTCGCTCGACCATGGGCGCAGCTTCCGTCTTTCCGCCCGCGCCGACCGCATCGAGCGGCGCCGGGGCGGCGGCTACGCCATCCTCGACTACAAGACCGGCCAGCCACCGACCGGCAAGCAGGTCCGCATGGGCCTTTCGCCGCAGCTCACGCTGGAGGCCGCGATCCTGCGCGAGGGCGGTTTTCCCGACATCGACGCCGGCGCGTCCGTGAGCCAGCTCGTCTATGTTCGCCTGAGCGGCAACAATCCGCCGGGCGAAGAACGCGTTCTCGAACTCAAGTTCAAGCAGGGCGACGAGCCGCAGCCGCCTGATACGGCCGCCGCCGAAGCACGGGCCAAGCTGGAGGCGCTGATTCGCGCCTTTGAGGACGAGAACCAGCCCTACACCTCGCTGAACCTGCCGATGTGGACCAACCGCTACGGCGCCTATGACGATCTCGCCCGGATCAAGGAATGGTCCGCGGCCGGTGGATTGGGTATCGAGGAATGGTGAAGGCACCGCGCCCCATCCCGGATGAAGTGCGCGCGCGACAGGCGCGCGCATCGGACCCGACCGCGTCGGCTTTCGTGTCGGCCAATGCCGGCTCGGGCAAGACGCATGTGCTGGTGCAGCGGGTGATCCGGCTGCTGCTCGCGGGCGTGCCGCCGGAGAAGATCCTCTGCATCACCTTCACCAAGGCGGCTGCCGCCAACATGGCCGAGCGCGTGTTCACCACGCTCGGGCATTGGGTAACGCTCGATGATACCGGGCTCGATGCAGCGATCCGCGCGGTCGGCATCCCACACCCCACTGCAAAATTGCGCCGTGACGCGCGAAAGCTGTTCGCCTGCGCGCTGGAGACACCGGGCGGCTTGAAGGTGCAGACCATCCACGCACTCTGCACCCGCCTCCTCCAGCAGTTTCCGTTCGAGGCCAATGTCCCCGCGCGCTTTGCCGTGATCGACGAGCGCGACCAGACCGACATGATGGAACGCGCCAATCTGAAGGTGCTGCTGGAGGCCGCCCGCGACCCCGACAGCGTGACCGGTCGCGCGCTGCTGACTGCGATGGCGAGCGCCGCCGATGTCACCTTCAAGGAGGTGGTGCGCGAGGCCTGCCTGAGCCGTGATCATTTCATGGCCTGGACCGATGAAGCCGGCAGCGCGGAGCTGGCTGCCGCGCAGATGGCGGCCGCGCTGGGCGTTGACGCCAGCGACCGCATCGAGGACGTCGAGACCGAGATTGTCGACGGTCCGTTCCTGCCGCGATCGCGCTGGGACGACATCGCTTTTGCGCTGGAGGACGGCAGCAAGTCCGACAACGACCAGGCCTGCCGGCTTCGCGAGGCAAAGGTCTTTTCCGGCTCCGCGCAGGTCGATGCCTATCTCAGCGTCTTCCTCACCGACGAAAAGCTGCCGCGGAAGGCGGTGCTGACCAAGAAGTTCTGCGATCACAACCCGTCCGTCGCCCGCCTGTTCGAGAACGAGGCGCAGCGCGTCAGCGGATTGGTCGAGACGCGCCGCGCTGTGACCATGCGCGACCGCACCGCGGCCCTGCTGCATATCGCGACCGCGGCTGCCGCAAACTACCGCCGCGAGAAGCAGGAGCGCGGCCTGCTTGACTATGACGATCTCATCGACAAGACCCTGGCGATGCTCGACCGCGTTTCCTCCGGCTGGGTGCATTACAAGCTCGACCGCGGCGTCGATCACGTGCTGATCGACGAAGCCCAGGACACCAGTCCGCGGCAATGGGACATCGTCGCGCACATCATCTCGGAGTTCACCGCCGGCGAAGGCGCGCGCGAGGGACTGAACCGCACCGTCTTCGCCGTCGGCGACGAGAAGCAGTCGATTTTCTCGTTCCAGGGGGCTCAGCCCCGAGAATTCGACGCGCGCCGGCGCGAACTGCACCGCAAGTTCACGGCGGCCGGACTGAAATTCGATCCGGTCGCCTTCACCTATTCCTTCCGCTCCGGCGCTGCGATCCTGCATTCGGTCGACCACGTCTTCCGCGAGCCCGCGATCTACAAGAGCATCCATTCGGTCGAGACCGGTCATCCCCTGCACAATGCACTCGGCGATGCAGGCCCCGGCGTGATCGAGCTGTGGGACCTTGCGGAAGCCGACGACAGGCAGGAGATCGAGGGCTGGCGCGCGCCGTTCGACGGCGTCGCCGCCACCAGCCCCGAGGTGAAGCTCGCGCGCCGGATCCAGACCGAGATCAAGCGGCTGGTCGAGAGCGGCACGCTGACCGGGCACGAAGGCGAGCGGCGTCCGCTGCGCTATGGCGACATGCTGATCCTGGTGCGCCGGCGCGGCAATGCGTTCGACGCGGTGATCCAGGCCCTGAAGCACGCCAACGTTCCGGTCGCCGGCGCCGATCGGCTCAAGCTCACCGAGCACATCGGAATCATCGACCTGATGAACCTCGCCGATGCGCTGCTGCTGCCGCAGGACGATCTCGCGCTCGCCGTGGCGCTGAAGAGCCCGCTGTTCGGGCTCGATGACGACGATCTGTTCCAGTTGGCCTGGGATCGCAGGGGATCGCTGCGCCGCGCGCTTGGCGAGCATGCCCCGAGAAGCGAGATATTCACTGCTGCGTTGCGACGCCTCGAAGCCTGCGAAACCCGAGCGCGCGAGGAGACGCCGTTCGCCTTTTACGCCTGGCTGCTCGGAGGCGACGGCGGACGCGCACGCATGCTGCGCCGGCTCGGTCATGAGGCCAACGACGCGCTCGATGAGTTCCTGGAGCTGGCGCTGAATTACGAGCGCAAGGCGCCGGCCTCGCTGCAGGGTTTCATGGCCTGGCTGCGCTCGGCCGATACCGAGGTCAAGCGTGACATGGAGATCTCGCGCGACGAGGTGCGGGTCATGACCGTGCACGGCGCCAAGGGCCTGGAGGCCTCGGTCGTGTTCATGGTCGACACCACATCGTCGCCTGCGGATTCGCGGCGGTTGCGGCTGATCCACGTCCCGCGCGGCAATGGCGGCGAGGTGGTGGTCTGGGCCGGACGCAAGGCGGATGACCCAAAACCCGTCGCCGACGCGCGCAAGGCGATGCTTGAGGAGACCGAGGACGAATATCGCCGCCTGCTCTACGTCGCGATGACGCGCGCCGCCGACCGGCTCATCGTCGGCGGCTGCATGCCCGGCAACATGAAGACGGTCCGCAAGCTGAGCTGGTACGATCTGGTCGACACTGGGCTCGCCGGCTCGGGCCTGGCGAAAGAGACAATCGAGACGCCGCTGGGAAAGGTGACGCGCTTCTCCCGACCGGAGGATGTCGTGGCGCTGGGCCCGCCCGCGGCCTCTTTGGACCAGACCACCGCGCTCCCGGTCTGGCTGCGGACGCCGGTACCGCGCGAGACCATCGACGACGATCCGGTGCGCCCCTCCGGCCAGTCGTCCGGGGAAGGCCGCGCGGTGCTGTCGGGCGAATCAGTGCAGTCCCGCGCGCTCGCGCTGCAACGCGGCACGCTGGTACACCGGCTGCTGCAATCGCTCCCCGACATCGCCACCGAGCGCCGGCGCGAGGCGGCACTCGGCTTCATGGCGCGCAATGCCGCGGACTGGGCGGAGGCTGACCGCGCCGCGCTGGCCGACAAGGTGCTCGCCTTGATCGCCGAACCACGGTTTGCCCCCGTGTTTGCCGCCGGCAGCCGGGCGGAGGTCGCGATCGTCGGCAGGCTGGAGCGGCCGGGCCGCGCCCCGGCGCTGGTATCCGGCCAGATCGACCGGCTGGTCGTCCGGCCGGATGAGGTCCTGATCGTCGATTTCAAGACCAATCAGGCGGCTCCCGGGAGCGCCGATGCGGCGCCCGTCGCCTATGTCCGGCAGCTGGCGCTCTACCGGGCGGTGCTATCGAGGCTTTATCCCCAAAAGCCGGTCCGCGCCGTCCTGCTCTGGACCGAGGCCCTTGAATATATGGAGATTTCGGCTCCCGCGCTGGACGCGGCGCTGGCATCTCTTCATCTCGGTGTGAGCGTCCTTGACCCGGCAAGGAGCCATTCATAGGTTGACGCCATGATCTCGGGCGCGATTCCCGTCGCGCCCTTCTCTCAGGTACGAGGTACTCCCATGGCCGTTGGTAAGGTTTCTGACACCGATTTCGAAGCCGAAGTGCTCAAGGCAAACGGCCCCGTAGTCGTCGATTTCTGGGCCGAATGGTGCGGCCCCTGTCGCATGATCGCACCCGCGCTCGACGAGATCGCCGGCGCGATGGGCGACAAGGTCAAGATCGTGAAGCTCAATGTCGACGAGAGCCCGAAGACCGCATCGAAATACGGCGTGATGTCGATCCCGACCCTGATGATCTTCAAGGGCGGCGAGATGGCCTCCCGCCAGGTCGGCGCGGCGCCGAAGGCGAAGCTGCAGCAGTGGATCACCTCCGCGGTCTGATCCGTCTCGCACAAGAATATTTTTTGGAAACGGCCGGCGAAAGCCGGCCGTTTGCGTTGATGGGACATGTCCAGCGTATGACGAGTCCCGCCTGTTGCCTCCCCCTCCCGCAAAACGCGCGCGAAAGTCGGCTCCCCTCGTGGCGATGGAGGCGCGCTCGGTCGACGAGATCCCGCGCGGCAAGGAGTGGCAATACGAGCCGAAATGGGATGGCTTCCGGTGTCTGCTGTCGCGCAACGGCGGCAGCATTGATCTGCGCTCGAAATCCGGCGAGGACCTCGCGCGTTATTTCCCCGAGATCGTCGCCGCAGCGCTGAAGCTGAAGGCGGATCGCTTCACGCTCGACGGCGAGATCGTCGTGCCGCACGGCAAGGGGTTTTCCTTCGACGCGCTGCTGCAACGTATTCATCCGGCGGCGAGCCGCGTGAAGAAGCTCTCGGAGGAAACGCCGGCGCTCTATCTCGCCTTCGATCTGCTTGCGACGGCCAGGGAGAAACAACTTGCCGAGCAGCCGCTGAGTGAGCGGCGACCGGCGCTGGAAGCGTTTGCCAAAGCCAATCTGAAAGGCAGCCTCTTCCGCCTCTCACCGGTGACGACGAGCTATGCCATTGCGAAAAAATGGCTGGCGCAATCCGGCGGCGGCTCGGACGGCGTCATCGCCAAACGTATCGACCTGCCCTACCAGGCGGGAAATCGCGACGGCATGCAGAAGATCAAGAAATTCCGCAGCGCCGATTGCGTGGTCGGCGGCTTCCGCTATGCCACCAACAAGATCGCCGGCCGGAGCGTGGTCGGCTCGCTGCTGCTCGGACTCTATGATGACGAAGGTCTCCTGCACCACGTCGGTTTTACCTCGGCAATCAAGGCGACGGAAAAGCCTGACCTGACCGATCGGCTGGAGGCGCTGATCGGCGAGCCCGGCTTCACCGGCAACGCGCCGGGCGGGCCGAGCCGCTGGTCCACCGAGCGGTCGGCAAAATGGTGTCCGCTCAAGCCGAAGTTGGTGATCGAGGTCTGCTACGACCATTTCAGCGGCGAGCGCTTTCGCCACGGCACCTCGATCCTGCGCTGGCGCCCCGACAAGGCCCCGCGGCAATGCAGCTTCGAGCAGCTGAAGCAGAAGGTGGCCGATCCGATGAAGCTGCTGAAACAGCTGTAGCCGGTAGCCCGGATGGAGCGCAGCGTAATCCGGGGCCGTCGTCATTTGTGGTACGATTCCTGGATTGCGCTTCGCTCCATCCAGGCTACGAGGCGACGGCGCTAGGCAATCCATCCCGTCGCCAGCGCGTTTGCCAACTCCGGCTGGCCATTGCGGCGAGCGAGCGCGGCCATCGCCTCGTGATCGTAGACGACATGGCGGAACGTGACCTGCCATGCATCATCGGTCAGCTCGAGAATCGCATAGCGCGCGTGCGGCGTGCCGGCCTCGACGACATGCGGGAATGGATGCTTGTCGCGGAAGCCCGGGCCGCCGACGCTGCCGGGATTGACGATCAACCTTCCGTCGCGAAGCCGCACGGCACGGGCGAGATGGGTGTGGGCGCACAGGATCAGCGATTGCGCGATGCCTTGCGCAAATTGCTCGATGCGATCGAGCGGCGACAGCGCCACCGCGCCGTCGGGATGCACGGTATCCAGCCAGTAGACTTCGTCATTGTCGGGCGTCGCATGACACATGAAAACCTGCTCGCGAAACACGCGCGTCATCGGCTGCGCGCGCAGCCAGTCGAGTTGCGCGGCATTGAGCGCTGCATGGGCCGGGCGATCCCACGAGCCCATCTTCTCCGGCGGACGGTCGAGCAGATAGCGGTCGTGATTGCCGAGCACGTGCACTGCATCGAGCTTCATCAGGATCTCGATGGTGCGGCGCGCATCGAGCGGACCGCTCAGCATGTCGCCGAGATTGACGATGTCGGCCACGCCTTGCGCGCGGATGTCGGCGAGCACAGCTTCCAGCGCGAGGTAATTTCCGTGGACGTCGGCAATCGCTGCAAAACGCATGGGTCTTCCTGTAGCCCGGACGGAGCGAAGCGTAATCCGGGGCCTTCGTCACTTGCGGTACAGTCCCGGATTGCGCTTCGCTCCATCCGGGCTACCCAACCTCTATGCAGGAGGCGTGCCGTTGATGGCGAGCACGTGGCCGGCGAGATAGAGCGAGCCGGTGATCAGGATGCGCGGCGGCACTTCGTAGGCGAGCTTCGCCAAGGCGCGCAGTGCGGCCTCGATGCCGGGCGCGGGCTCGACGCGCATGCCGAGGCTGCGGGCGGCATCCGTGAGGCGGTCGACCGGCATCGCGTTGTCGGTGTCGGGAATCGGCACCGCGATGATGTGACGGGTCAGACCGGCGAAATTGGCGAGAAAACCTTGCGCGTCCTTGTTGGCCATCATGCCCGCGATCACGACCAGCGGCCGCGACACCCGCTCTTCAAGATCGCCGAGCGCGGCCGCCGCGACGCGGCCGCCTTCCGCATTGTGGCCGCCGTCGAGCCAGATCTCCGATCCTTGCGGGCCGAGACCGAGCAGCTCGCCCGAAGCGATGCGCTGCATCCGTGCCGGCCATTCCGCACCGACGATCCCGGCCTCGAACGCCGCCTGGTTGATCTTGAAGGCGCTGGTGGCCCGCAGCGTCGCGATCGCGAGGCCGGCATTGTCGAACTGGTGGCGGCCGAACAGGCGCGGCGCCGTGAGATCCATCAAGCCGCGCTCATCGGAATAAACCAGCCGCCCGTTCTCGACATTGACATGCCAGCTCTCGCCCGCGGCAAACAACGGCGCGCGCATGCGCTTGGCCTGCGCCTCGATCACGGCCATCGCCTCAGCCGATTGCTCGGCGCAAACCACGGGCACGCCACGCTTGATAATCGCGGCCTTCTCACCGGCGATGGACGTCAGCGTATCGCCGAGAAAGTCCATGTGGTCCATGCTGACAGGCGTGATCACGCAGGCCACCGGTGCATCGACCACGTTGGTTGAATCGAGCCGGCCACCAAGGCCGACCTCCAGCAGAACCACATCGGCCGGATTCTGCGCGAACAGATGAAATGCAGCCGCGGTCTTGAGCTCGAACACGGTGGCGGCCTCGCCGGCATTGACACGCTCGACCTCTTCCAGAGCAGCGCGCAATTCGTCGTCACCGACCAGCACGCCGCCAGCGACCCGGCCGAGCCGGAAACATTCGTTGATGCGAACGAGATAGGGCGAGGTGTAGGCGTGGACGCGCAGGCCGGCGGCTTCCAGCGTCGCGCGCAGATAAGCGAGCGTCGAGCCCTTGCCGTTGGTGCCGGCGATGTGGATCACCGGCGGCAGCTTGCGCTCGGGGTGACCGAGCCGCTCGAGCAGGCGGTGCATCCGCTCCAACCCGAGATCGATGCGTTTCTGATGCAGGGCCGACAGCCGCCCGATCAATTCGTCAAGCGACGGCATGGCGCGGTCAGAGGAAGCGTTCACGCGTGCGGCGCGGCCGGCGCCGTTTCGGGAGCCGATACGATCTGCGCCGGGCTCACGACCGGCTGCACCGGTTTCGACGCGCTCTCCAGCGCCGGCGCCCTGGTCAACAGGCGGCAGAGCCGCGCCAGGGTCGGGCGCAATTCGTGGCGATGCACGACCATGTCGACCATGCCGTGCTCCTTGAGGTATTCGGCGCGCTGAAAGCCCTCGGGGAGTTTTTCGCGAATGGTCTGCTCGATCACACGCGCGCCGGCAAAACCGATCAGCGCACCGGGTTCGGCGATCTGCACGTCGCCGAGCATCGCATAAGACGCGGTGACGCCGCCGGTGGTCGGGTTGGTCAGCACGACGATGTAGGGCTGTTTTGCTTCACGCAGCATCTGCACCGCGACCGTGGTGCGCGGCATCTGCATCAGCGACAGGATGCCTTCCTGCATGCGCGCGCCACCTGAGGCGGCAAACACGATGAACGGCGACTTTTTCTCGAGCGCGAGTTCCAGTCCGCGCACGATGGCTTCGCCCGCGGCCATGCCGAGCGAGCCGCCCATGAAGTCGAAATCCTGCACGGCGACGACGACGGCGGCGCCTTCGAGCTTGCCGTAGCCGACCTTGATCGCGTCGTTGAGGTTAGTTCGCGCGCGGGCATCCTTGATGCGATCGACGTACTTCTTCTCGTCACGGAACTTGAGCGGATCGGGCGTGACGTCAGGCAGCGCGACGTCGTACCAGGTCTCGTTGTCGAAAATCGACTTCAGACGCGCCACCGCGTTCATGCGCATATGGTAGTTCGAACCGGGGATGACGAACTGGTTGGCCTCGACGTCCTTGTAGAACACGAGCTGTCCGGAATCCGGGCACTTGATCCAAAGATTCTCCGGCGTCTCCCGCCGCAGCATGTTGCGGATCTTCGGCCGGACCACATTGGTAAGCCAGTTCATGGTTTGCTCCGATGTGCGATCCCGCCTGGGGACCGCCTGAAGGGATATATGGCGGCCGGGACCC
Source organism: Bradyrhizobium sp. F1.13.3 (assembly GCF_040548265.1). Taxonomy (NCBI): domain Bacteria; kingdom Pseudomonadati; phylum Pseudomonadota; class Alphaproteobacteria; order Hyphomicrobiales; family Nitrobacteraceae; genus Bradyrhizobium; species Bradyrhizobium sp. F1.13.3. The sequence continues at coordinate 684,833 of NZ_JBEPRI010000002.1, forward strand.
GGCCCGGCAAGCCGCCGTATCGTCCGCCTTGCTCGTCGGACTTGCTCGTCGGACTTGGCAGCGGAATTAAGGCCTATTCCGCCGCCTGTTGCGCGCCTTTGACGCCCTGGGCCAGTGCCGCCGTCAGCTCAGCGACGGCGTTGACGGTCTTGTCGGTGGCGCGCCCGTCCGCATCGAGGCTGTTCTTGAGGGCATCGACCAGGGCGGTGCCGACCACGGCGCCATTGGCATGCGAGGCAATCGCGCGGGCATTCTCCGGCGTGCGGATGCCGAAGCCGACGCAGACCGGCAGCTTGGTGTGCCGCTTGATGCGGATAACCGCCTCGCCGACGGCGGAGGCATCCGCGGCCGCCGCGCCGGTGATGCCGGTAATCGCGACGTAGTAGACAAAGCCCGAGGTGTTGGCGAGCACGGCCGGCAAGCGCTTGTCGTCGGTGGTCGGCGTCGCCAGGCGGATGAAATTGAGGCCCGCCTTCATTGCGGGCAGGCAGAGCTCGTCGTCCTCTTCCGGCGGCAGGTCGACGATGATGAGGCCGTCGATGCCGGCGGCTTTCGCATCGACCAGAAATTTGTCGACGCCATAGATGTAGATCGGGTTGTAATAGCCCATCAGCACGATCGGCGTGGCGTTGTCGTCCTTGCGGAAGCCGCGCACGAGATCGAGCGTCTTCTTCAGCGTCATGCCGGCCTTGAGCGCGCGCAGGCCTGCCGCCTGGATCGACGGACCGTCGGCCATCGGGTCGGTGAAGGGCATGCCGAGCTCGATCACGTCGGCACCCGCCTTCGGCAGCGCCTTGATGATCTCGAGCGAGGTCGCCGGATCGGGATCGCCGGCCATCACGAAGGTGACGAAGGCTGCGCGGCCGGCCTTCTTCAGCTCGGCGAAACGGGTGTCGATACGCGTGGTCACTTGCTCTTGCCCCTCAGGATGTCGCCGACCTGCGGGACGTCCTTGTCGCCGCGGCCGGAGAGGTTGACGACCATCAGGTGATCTTTCGTCCGCTTCGGCGCGAGCTCCATCACCTTGGCGATGGCATGTGCCGGCTCGAGCGCGGGGATGATGCCTTCCAGCTTTGACAGCAACTGGAACGCTGCGAGCGCCTCGTCGTCGGTCGCGGAGAGATAGTTCACGCGGCCGATCTCGTGCAGCCAGGAGTGCTCGGGGCCGATGCCGGGATAGTCGAGGCCGGCGGAGATCGAATGCGCGTCCTGGATCTGGCCGTCCGCGTCCATCAGGAGATAGGTGCGGTTGCCGTGCAGCACGCCCGGCCGGCCGCCGGCGATCGATGCCGCATGCAGTTGCGTCAGTCCGTGGCCCGCAGCTTCGACGCCGAAGATCTCGACGGTGGAATCGTCGAGGAACGGATGAAACAGGCCCATCGCGTTGGAGCCCCCGCCGATGCAGGCGACCAGCGAATCCGGCAGGCGCCCTTCGATCTCCTGCATCTGCACCTTGGTCTCGTTGCCGATGATCGACTGGAAGTCGCGCACCAGCGTCGGATAGGGATGCGGACCCGCGACCGTGCCGATGCAGTAGAAGGTGTTGTGCACGTTGGTGACCCAGTCACGCAGCGCCTCGTTCATGGCGTCCTTCAGCGTGCGCGTGCCCGACTGCACCGGCACCACCGTCGCGCCCAGCATCTCCATGCGGATGACGTTAGGCTGCTGCCGCTCGACGTCGACGGCGCCCATGTAGACGATGCATTCGAGGCCGAAGCGCGCGCAGAGCGTCGCGGTGGCGACACCGTGCTGGCCGGCGCCGGTCTCGGCGATGATGCGCTTCTTGCCCATGCGCCGCGCCAGCATGATCTGGCCGAGCACGTTGTTCACCTTGTGCGAGCCGGTATGGTTGAGCTCTTCACGCTTGAGATAGATTTTCGCGCCGCCGAGATGCTCGGTCAGACGCTCAGCGAAATAGAGCGGCGAGGGCCGGCCGACATAATTCTTGAGATAGCCGTTCATCTCGGCCTGGAAGGCCGGGTCGGCCTTGGCCTCGGTGTAGGCTTTCTCCAGATCGAGGATCAGCGGCATCAGGGTTTCGGCAACGAAGCGTCCGCCGAAAATGCCGAAATGGCCGCGCTCGTCGGGGCCGCTGCGATAGGAATTGGGTTTTACAACATTCATCGGACGCTCAACTCTTGACTTGCATCTTGGCTTGCGCGCGCGGCGCGAATGAAGGCCTTGATCATCTCGGGGTCCTTCACGCCCGGGGCGCTCTCGACACCGGAGGAGACGTCGACACCACCGGCTCGGGTGACGCGAACGGCTTCGGCGACGTTGTCGGCGCTGAGGCCGCCCGAGACCATATACGGCAGCGCGAGCTCGAGGTTTCCGAGCAGATGCCAATCGAACGGTGCACCGAGGCCGCCGGGCCGGGTCGCGTCCTTCGGTGCGCGTGCGTCGAACAGAATGCGTTCGGCAACCTCTGCGTAACCGGGCAGCACGGCGAGATCGGCTGACGTTGCGACCGGCACGACCTTCATCACGGGGCGACCGAACCGCTGCCTGATGTCGCGCACCCGCGCCACGCTCTCCGTGCCGTGAAGCTGGAAGATATCCGGCGACAGCGCGTCCATGATGTTGTCGAGCATGGCATCGTCGGCGTCGACGGTGAGCGCGACCTTGAGCGCGCGCCGCTTCACCTGACGGCCGAGCTCCCGGCCGGCTTCCAGCGACAAATGCCGCGGCGACGGCGGGAAGAACACGAAGCCCACCATGTCGGCACCCGCATCGAGCGCCGTTTCGAGCGTCTCGGGCGTGGACAGGCCGCAGATTTTGACGAGCAGGGACATGTTCTCGCGGGATATGGGCTCAAAGCAAATGGAGGCCGCGGGCCCGCGGCCGGAAAACGGGCTTTTCGGTTGCGGCCGCTTCTACAACGTCGCGCGCTGCTTGTCTCGCCCGACGGGCCCGTAAAGCCCCACCCCGGAGGGAACAAGGAGGCGCTGGGACTCAGGCTTGGCTGCGGCCGCCTGGGCCCGGAGATCAGCCAGCTCGCCTCGCGCGGCCCGGGCATCCGCGTCATGCCGGCGCGCCGCGCGCCGCCAGTGCCGCTGACCGAACCAAACGGCACAACCGCCCGCGAGGACCCCGAGCGCAGCCACCACGATCAGGAGCAGGAACAGCGGCAGCGTGACCGAGAATGACGGGTCGTTGGACACGAAGGGATCGAACGAGACCGTGACGAATTGCCGGTTGGCGACGGCAAAGACCATCAGGATCAGACCCAGCGGAATCACGACCAGCGCGGTCAGGAATTTTCGCATCTCGGCTCGCTCGCCTTGAATCAAGCTTGCGGCCGCATCGCGCGCGGCCGCGGGAAACCCTGAGGTGGACCTCAGTCTGGCGCGCCTGGATCCGGGTGGTCGCGATTCAGCCGTTCGCGCATTTCCTTGCCGGTCTTGAAGAACGGAACGCTCTTCTGATCGACAGGTACATGGGCGCCGGTGCGCGGATTGCGCCCTGCGCGGGCAGGGCGATGCTTGACCGAGAAGGCACCGAAGCCGCGCAACTCGACGCGGTCACCGCGCGCGAGAGCCGCTACGATCTCTTCGAGAATCGCATTCACAATGTTCTCGACATCCCGCTGGTACAGATGCGGGTTGTGCTCGGCGATACGCTGAACAAGTTCGGATTTGATCATCGAGAGATAGGACCCGGGAGCGTGCGGACGACCATTTCCGTGAAAATACCGTGATCTGTCAAGACGCTAAATGAAGGTTGAGCGTCGTGAAAATACGTGACAAATGCCGAAAAAGCGGGCTGGCCCTGTACGCGCCGAACGGGAAAAACCTCTGAGGCTCGCCCGGCGCCGGTCAGTTCGATGCCGCCGGCTGCCACAAAGCCAGCATTCCATCCATTCCGAGCCGATCGACCGCCTGCACGACGCCGGTTTGTCCAATTTGATGCGCAATCGAGCCTAAACCCAGTGCTTCCAGCGTGACTGCGGCCGCCGTCTTGAGGAACGGCAGATCGCTGAAGCGCGGCTGCAGCTTGTAATCGCGCACGGAGAGCCCCTTCTTGACGCCCTTCTGCTCGACCAGCCAGGTCACGGCGGTCTTCTCGTCGCCGATCTGGTCGATCAGCTTGAGATCGATCGCCTGGCGTCCGGTGAAGACACGGCCATCAACCACTTTCTCGAGCTGCGTGTCATCCATGCCACGCCGTTCCTTCACCAATCCCTTGAACCAGGCATAGGAATCCTTCACCAGCGCATCGAGCGCGGCCCGTGCCTCGGGGCTGGTTGGCTCGAAACCGTTGGGCGCGGCCTTCAGCGGCGTGGATTTTACCTCCTCGACCTTGACGCCAACGGTCTTCAACAGCTCCGAGACGTTCGGAAACTGGAACAGCACGCCGATCGAGCCGACCAGCGAGCTCTGCTGGGCGATGATATGATCGCTGGCGATCGCGGTGATGTAGCCGCCGGAGGCGGCGAGGCCTTCGACGACCACGACGAGAGGCTTCTTCGCCTTCAGACTCACAAGCGAATCATAGAGCTGCTCGGAGCCGGCGGTGGTGCCGCCCGGCGAATTGATGTGGACGATGACGGCGGCAGCCTGCGAATTCTCCAGCCGCTCGAGCGCCTGCGTGCGATCGGAATCGCTGCGGATCAGGCCGTCAATCTGGACCCGAGCGATCGAGCCGGCGGACGCGAACGTGCCGCGCGCACCCGGCGTCGCGACCAGCGCGAAGCCTGCGATCGCCGCGATCGCGATCAGCGCGGTCAATACGCGCCAGAACGTCAGCTTGCGGCGGATCCTGCGCCGATCGACGATGATGTCCGAATCGAGCGACATCGAGATATCTCCAAATGAAAGGCCAGGCGCGTTGCGCCGTCGCAGCGTCACCATTGGCTTATCTGGATACATCAATTGCGGCGCAATTAGAAGAAAACAAGGCCGGTAGCGGCATGGGCCACGACGTAGCGACACCCTCATTGTCGTCCCGGCGAAGGCCGGGACGACGATAGCAACAAAAAAGCCCCGGCTCGCGCCGGGGCTTTGATGCAGTGAAACCTGCGTTTCGCTTACTTGGTGTCGCGGTTCTTGAGCGCGGTGCCGAGGATGTCGCCGAGCGTCGCTCCCGAATCGGAGGAGCCGTATTGCGCGATGGCTTCCTTCTCTTCGGCGACTTCGAGCGCCTTGATCGACACCTGGACCTTGCGGGCCTTCTTGTCGAACTGGATCACGCGGGCATCGACCTTCTCGCCGACAGCGAAGCGTTCGGCGCGCTGATCGTTGCGGTCACGGGCGAGCTCCGAGCGCTTCACGAACGTGGTGAAGTCGGTACCGGTGATCTTCACCTCGATGCCGCTCTCCTTCACTTCGATCACTTCGCAGGTCACGACCGCGCCCTTCTTGACATCGCCCGGCTCGGCGAAGGGGTCGCCTTCAAGCTGTTTGATTCCAAGAGAAATGCGCTCCTTCTCGACGTCCACATCGAGCACCACGGCCTTGACCATGTCGCCCTTCTTGTAGTTGTCGATCACCTGCTCGCCCGGCTGCTTCCAGTCGAGGTCGGAGAGATGGACCATGCCGTCGACGTCGCCCTCGAGGCCCAGGAACAGACCAAACTCGGTCTTGTTCTTGACCTCGCCTTCGACCGTCGAACCGGTCGGGTGACCTTCGACGAAGACCTCCCACGGGTTGCGCATGGTCTGCTTGAGGCCGAGCGAGATGCGGCGCTTGACGGAATCGACTTCCAGCACCTGCACTTCGACTTCCTGCGAGGTCGAAACGATCTTGCCGGGGTGCATGTTCTTCTTGGTCCACGACATCTCGGAGACGTGGATCAGGCCTTCGATGCCCGGCTCGAGCTCGACGAACGCGCCGTAGTCGGTGATATTGGTGACGCGACCGGTGAAGCGGGCACCCAGCGGGTACTTGGCTTCGATGCCCTGCCACGGATCGTCCAACAGCTGCTTCATGCCCAGCGAGATGCGGTGCGTCTCGTGGTTGATCTTGATGATCTTGACCTTCACGGTCTGGCCGATCGAGAGCACCTCGGTCGGATGGTTGACGCGGCGCCACGCGATATCGGTGACGTGCAGCAGACCGTCGATGCCGCCGAGATCAACGAACGCACCGTAATCGGTGATGTTCTTGACCACGCCGTCGATGACCTGACCCTCTTCGAGGTTCTGCACCAGCTCCTGACGCTGCTCGGCGCGGGTCTCTTCGAGAACCGTGCGGCGCGACACCACGATGTTGCCGCGGCGACGGTCCATCTTAAGGATCTGGAACGGCTGCGAGTTGTTCATCAGCGGCGCAACGTCGCGGATCGGACGGATGTCGACCTGGGAGCGCGGCAGGAAGGCCACGGCACCGTCGAGGTCGACGGTGAAGCCGCCCTTGACCTGGTTGAAGATGACGCCGTTGACCTTCTCGTTGTTCTGGAAAGCCTTCTCGAGCTTGCCCCAGCTCTCTTCGCGGCGCGCCTTGTCGCGCGACAGCACGGCTTCGCCGAGGGCGTTCTCGATCCGGTCGAGGAACACTTCCACCTCGTCGCCGACCTTGAGCTCGCTGTCACGGCCGGGGCCGGAAAATTCGCGCAGGGCAACGCGGCCCTCGGTCTTCAGGCCGACGTCGATGACGGCCATGTCCTTTTCGATTGCAACAACCTTGCCCTTGATGACGGAGCTTTCCTGCAGGATGCCGCCTGCGAAGGACTCGTCGAGCATCGCGGCGAAATCGTCGCGCGACGGGCTATAGGTATCAGCAGAAGTCGAAGCCATTTGTTCTCCAGTTGCGGATGTCGTGCCGGCCGTTGGGTTCTTGGGCGCATCGTACGCGCAGTGTCGGAAGGTCCGCAGAACCTTCGAGCGACCGCTCGCTGCTCCGACCTGGAGGCGGAACAGCGGGAGCGGGCCGGCTGAGGCCCGCGCGTTCGATACGTGGAAATCTTTTGTCCGGAACCTGGATCGCGTCGGCCCGAGCAGGGACCGAGAGTATCGACCTCAAAGAGCGGGAGCGGGCGCTTCCTCCAATGACGGCAGCGGCTTAACCCCGCGACCGGCCCGCTCGGACGGCCTCGATAATGTCGATGGCGGCCCGGACGCCGCCTTCTATATCCAGTTGGGAGTTATCTAGCAAGTAAGCATCCGCCGCCGGCTTCAGGGGCGCGATCGCCCGGTTCTTGTCGCGTTCGTCGCGCTGGATGATGTCGGCGAGCACGGCCGCCTCGTCGGCCTCCTCGCCCCGCGCCTTGGCCTCCATGGTCCGGCGGCGGGCGCGGACCTTGGGGTCGGCGACGACGAAAATCTTCACGTCGGCGTGGGGGCAGATCACGGTTCCAATATCCCGGCCATCGAGCACGGCGCCGGGCGGGTCGGCGGCGAATTGCCGCTGAAAACTGACCAGGGCCTCGCGCACCCTGGGGATCGCCGAGACGATGGAGGCGCCCTCGCCGGCCTTCTGGGTCTTCAGGGCGGGATTGCCGAACTTTTCAGGATCGAGTTCCAGCGCCGCAGCGACCGCCGCCGCCTCGTCCCGGAGATCATGCCCGGACTGCATCAGGGAATAGGCCACCGCGCGATAGATCACGCCGGTATCAAGATGACGGTAGCCGTAATGGTGGGCAAGACGCTTGCCGAGCGTGCCCTTGCCCGACGCCGCGGGCCCGTCGATAGCGATGATCATGAAAACTCGGCCCCAAGCGAACGCATCATCGGGATGAAATCCGGAAAACTGGTGGCGATGAAGGCGGTGTCATCGACGGTCACCGGCTGGTCGGAGGCGCAGCCCATCACCAGCGCGGACATCGCGATGCGATGGTCCATGTGGGTGGCCACAACGCCGCCGCCGGGAACGTGGCCGCGGCCTTCGACGATCAAATCATCGCCGGAGACCTCGACCTTGACGCCGTTGACACGGAGCATCGCGGCAGTAGCTTCGAGACGGTCGGATTCCTTGACGCGCAGCTCCTGGAGGCCGCGCATGATGGTCGTGCCCTCGGCGAAGGCGGCCGCCACCGCCAGCACCAGATATTCGTCGATCATCGACGGAGCGCGCTCCGGCGGCACTTCGACACCGCGCAGTTTCGAGGCGCGTACGCGCAGCTTCGCCATCGGCTCGCCGGCGTCGCCGCGAACTTCGCTTTCCTCGATCGAGGCACCCATTTCGCGCAGCGTGGTGAAAAGACCCGTCCGCAGCGGATTGGTCATGACATCGGACAGGACGATTTCGGAGCCTTCGACGATCAGCGCAGCAACCACGGGGAACGCCGCCGACGAGGGATCGGCGGGCACGACGACATTGGCGCCATGCAGCTCCGGCTGGCCCACGAGCGTGATACGGCGGCCGTGCTGACCTTCCTGCACCGAGGTGATCTCGGCGCCGAAATGCTTGAGCATCAGCTCCGTGTGGTCGCGACTGGCCTCGGTTTCGATGACGGTCGTGGTGCCCGGCGCAGCCAGGCCCGCGAGCAGCACGGCGGATTTGATCTGGGCCGAGGCGACAGGCGTCTTGTAGGTGATCGGCAGCGGATCGCGCGCACCCTGGACAGTCAGCGGCAAACGGCCGCCCTCGCCGCCGGAGACGACCTTCGCACCCATCTTTTCCAGCGGGTCCAGAATCCGGCGCATGGGCCGGCTCCGCAGCGAGGCATCGCCGTCGAAAATCGCAGAGATCGGGCAGCCCGCAACGGCGCCCATGACGAGCCGGCAGCCGGTGCCGGAGTTGCCGAAATCCAGCGGCGCTTTGGGCTCCGCAAAGCCTGCGACACCCACGCCGTTCACCTTCCAGGCGAAATCGCCGGTGCGTTCGACCCTGGCGCCGAGCGCCTGCATGGATTTGGCGGTGTTAAGGACGTCCTCGCCCTCCAGGAGGCCCGAAATCCGCGTCTCTCCCACCGCGAGCGCGCCGAGGATGAGGGCGCGGTGGGAGATCGACTTGTCTCCGGGCACCCTTACTTTCCCGGTCAGGGGACCGCTGGCGCGCGACTGGAGCGGCGTCGGCTTGTCGGAATCGGTCAAGTTTGTGTCCTTGGATAGGCCCGAAACGTCCCTGTGGGACTCGCGGGGCAGGTATCACATGGTCTCCCCGCCGTCACGGGCATGTCGTTCTCCCGCAATGCGCTATTGACAGCGGGCCGCCAACTAGCCAAGTGAAGCACCGCTTTTCAGACATTTCCAGGATTCCTCTGCCGTGGCCAAGTCCGAACTCGGAACTAAACGTATTTGCCCGACCACGGGCAAAAAGTTCTATGACCTCAACAAGAATCCGGTGATCTCGCCCTATACCGGTGAAGTCGTGCCGATCGCGCCCATCGCGCCGGCTCGCGCGCCCCGTGGCGCCGAAGCTCGCCACGCAGCCGCTGCCGCCGACGCCACGCCGGAGCCGGCGGAGGTCGAGGAGGTCTCGCTCGAGGAGGCCGATGCCGAGGAGAACACCGGCAAGGTCAAGGCCGTTGTGCCCGAATCCGAGGACGACATCGAAGTCGATGAGACCATCGAGGACGATGACGACGATGATTCGACCTTTATCGCCGACGACGAAGAAGGCGATGAGGACGTCACCGACATCATTGGTGATGTCGGCGGTGACGAAGAGACTTGAGATAATTCCAGAACTGTGGTTCTGGGTCTTTCCCGACGCGTCGCCCAAGGCGCGTCGGACAGTTAAGGGGCCATAGCTCAGCTGGGAGAGCGCTTGCATGGCATGCAAGAGGTCGGCGGTTCGATCCCGCCTGGCTCCACCAGCCTTCGCTCGCTTCGCGAGCTTCGGCTCGGCAAGCCAGCTCCGCTCCATCGTAGCGAAGCTAGCGAAGGCTGCCGCGGCGTAGCCCGCAGGGCGAAGCCGGGCTTCAGCAATCGAAAGCGGATATATTAGGCTCTCCCTCGACAGCCGGGGCATCCTTGAGAGCCTCGATTCCCTCCACTTCTATGTCGGGATTACCGACGATCTGCGCGCCCGACTGACAAAGCACAATGCTGGCGAGGTGCCCCACACCTCGAAATACGGGCCTTGGCGTCTCAAGACTTACGTTGCGTTCAGCAACGAGAAGCAAGCCGTAGCATTCGAGAAGTATCTGAAGTCAGCGTCCGGTCGCGCCTTCGCCAAGAAACGGCTCTAACCCTACTCCCCGATCACCGCATTCAACCGATCGCGCAACGCCACAATCTCATCCTTCATCGCGACCAGTTCCGAGACCGAGCAATCCGACGCCGCCAGGATCGATTGCGGCACGGCGCGCGCCTTGTCCTTCAGGGCGTGGCCCTGCGGTGTCAATGCGATCAGCACCTGACGCTCGTCTTCGCTCGAGCGCGTGCGCTTGACGAGGTGGGCGGCCTCGAGGCGCTTGAGCAGCGGCGTCAGCGTGCCCGAATCCAGGTGCAGCTTTTCGCCGATGCTTTTGACCGGCACGTCGTCACGCTCCCACAGCACCAGCATCACCAGATATTGCGGATAGGTCAGGCCGAGCCGGTCCAGCAGCGGCTTGTAGACGCGGTTGAAGGCATGCGCGGCCGAATAGACCGCGAAGCAGATCTGGTTGTCGAGGCGCAGCGGCGCGTCCGCTGCTGAATGTTTCCGGGGCATCGAGAATCTCACAGGACCAGCTCCATTCTGGGGCCGGCCGGCGCCACATTCAATTGCGAACAATTAAATGTGAGGCTTCATAATTTCAATTGCGCACAATCTAATTGTTTGCGATAAGGATGCCACCCCACCCGAAAACACAGGGAGACGAAAATGTCAGTGAACGTCCTCTACAAGACCAGCGCAAAGGCCACCGGCGGCCGCGACGGCCATGCTGCGACCCTCGACGGCGCGCTCGACGTCAAGCTCACCACGCCGAAGGAGCTCGGCGGCGGCGGCGGCGCCGGCAACAATCCCGAGCAGCTGTTTGCGGCGGGCTATGCCGCCTGCTTCATCGGCGCGATGAAGTTCGTATCCTCGCAAGGCGGACCGAAGGTTCCGGCCGACGCCTCCGTGACCTCCACCGTCGGTATCGGCCCGCGCGCGGCCGGCGGATTCGGTCTCGATATCGACCTTGCCGTCTCGCTGCCGGGCCTCGCCCGCGCGGAAGCCGAGGCGCTGGTCGAGAAGGCGCACCAGGTGTGCCCGTATTCCAACGCGACGCGCGGCAATGTCGACGTTCGCCTGACGGTCGTCTGATCGGTTAGCTGAAGCGGCTGACCCCGGATCCCCTCGGGCCGGCCGCTTCCCTTGATTATTTGCCATGCCGCGGGATGCGGCGACCGACCTGCATGACGCCCTACGCGGGAAGCCATTGCCGGCTCGGACGAACCTCGTTAGGCCTGTGATCACATCGACACAGGGGACGCGAAGGCATGACTGAAGCCGTCAGTTCTGGAGCTGCCACGGGCGCAATGAGCGGCCTGCGCGTCATCGATCTCACGCGCGTGCTCGGCGGTCCCTATTGCACCCAGATCCTCGCCGACCACGGCGCCGACGTGATCAAGGTCGAGCCGCCCGCAGGCGACGAGGTGCGCGACTGGGGCCCTCCCTTCCACGAGGAAGACGCGGCCTATTTCATCGGCATCAACCGCAACAAGCGCTCGATCGGCCTTGACCTCGCCTCCGAGGGCGGCCGGACCGTGCTGCTCAAGATGCTGGAGAGCGCCGACGTCCTGATCGAGAACTTCAAGCCGGGCACGCTGGAGAAATGGGGCATCGGCAACGAGATGTTGCGCGAAAAATTCCCGCGCCTCGTGCATTGCCGGATCTGCGGCTTCGGCGCCGACGGCCCGCGCGGCGGCAATCCCGGCTATGACGCCATCATCCAGGCCATGACCGGCATGATCGCGGCGACCGGCTCGCCCGAGAGCGGACCGATGCGGATCGGCGTGCCGCTGGTCGATATCGGCACCGGCCTCTATGCGGCGATCGGCATCCTGATGGCGCTGGCGGAACGGCAGCGCTCGGGCCAGGGCCAGTTCCTGGAGACCACGCTGTACGAGACCGGTCTCGCCATCATGCATCCGCACACCGCGAATTATTTCATGCATGGCAAGCCGCCCTCGCTCACCGGCAACGAGCATCCCAACCTCGTGCCCTATGCGATTTTCCCGACCAAGACCGACAATATCTTCATCGGCGTCGGCAATGACGGCACCTTCCGCAAGCTCGCCAAGGAGATCGGCAAGCCCGAGCTAGGCACCGATCCGCGCTTTGCGCGCAACAAGGACCGCATCGCCAATCGCGAAGCGCTGCGGGCCGAGCTCGCCGCCGTGTTCAGTCAGCACGAGGCCGAGTCGCTGTGCAATCGCCTGCTCGCCGCGGGCCTGCCCGCAGGCCCCGTGCAGAAGATCGACCAGGCGTTGACCAACCCGCACACAATCGCGCGCGGCGATATTATCGAGAAGGACTGGTACAAGGGCGTGGCGTCCCCGATCCGGCTCGATCGCAGCAAGCCAAGCCTGCGTCGCCTGCCGCCGAAATTCAGCCAGCACGCAGCCGAGGTGCTGGGCGAGTTCGGCTATTCGACGTCCGAGATCGACGCGATGGTCGAGCAGGGCACGGTCTGCGGACCCGAGCGCAAGCGCTAGGGCCCTCGCCTTCCACATCCCACGGCAATGCCGCACTGCGGCGCGGGCGCTCTGTGCACCGCGAACGGAGGACGATGCGCGCGCGGCATTCGCCTATTTGACGGCTTCCCTTTTCCAGCGCTTGCCGCTTTCGTTTCGGCCGCTTACACAGTCATGTGAACGTCATATGGCGCTGCTAGCGCAAGCGATCATTTTTGACGGCCTAAGAGAACGGCCAAGGGAGGTTTACTTGATGGCTCTTCGACACTTTGGAGCGGCTGCCGCTATTACACTCACGGTTGGACTCTCGGCCCCGCCGGCCTTGGCCGCGACCGAAATCCAGTGGTGGCACGCGATGACCGGCGCCAACAACGACGTCATCGTCAAGCTCGCCACCGACTTCAACGCGTCGCAGAGCGACTACAAGGTGATCCCGACCTACAAGGGCAACTATCCCGATACGATGAACGCCGGCATCGCGGCGTTCCGCGCCGGTAATGCCCCGCACATCATGCAGGTGTTCGAGGTCGGCACCGCGACCATGATGGCCGCGACCGGCGCCGTGAAGCCCGTCTACAAGCTGATGGCCGACGCCGGCGAGAAGTTCGATCCCAAGATCTACCTGCCCGCCATCACCGGCTATTATTCGACGTCGAAGGGCGAGATGCTCTCATTCCCCTTCAACTCGTCCTCGACCGTGATGTGGGTGAACCTCGACGAGCTGAAGAAGGCGAACGTCGAGATCCCGAAGACCTGGCCCGAAACGTTCGAGGCCGCCAAGAAGCTGAAGGCTGCCGGTCATGACACCTGCGGCTTCTCGGGCTCCTGGATCACCTGGGTCAATCTCGAGCAGCTCTCCGCCTGGCACAACGTGCCGCTCGCCAGCAAGGCCAACGGCCTCGACGGCTTCGACACCGTGCTCGAGTTCAACGGTCCGCTTCAGGTCAAGCATCTCGAAACCCTGGTCGAGCTGCAGAAGACCAAGACCTATGACTACGCCGGCCGCACCAACACCGGCGAGGGCCGCTTCACCTCCGGCGAATGCCCGATCTATCTGACCTCGTCGGCGTTCTTCGGCAACGTCAAGGCGCAGGCCAAGTTCGCCTTCACCGCCGTGCCGATGCCGTATTATCCGGACGTCAAGGGCGCGCCGCAGAACTCGATCATCGGCGGCGCTTCGCTGTGGGTGATGGGCGGCAAGTCGGCCGACGAATACAAGGGCGTCGCGAAGTTCCTGACCTTCCTCTCGGACACCGATCGCCAGGTCTATATCCACAAGGCCTCAGGCTACCTGCCGATCACCAAGGCTGCTTATGAGAAGGCCAAGGCCGAGGGCTTCTACAAGGATCAGCCCTACCTCGAGACCCCGCTGCTGGAGCTGACCAACAAGGAGCCGACCGAGAATTCGCGCGGTCTGCGCCTCGGCAACATGGTTCAGCTGCGTGACGTCTGGTCGGAAGAGATCGAGCAGGCGCTGGCCGGCAAGAAGACCGCCAAGCAGGCGCTGGATGCCGCCGTCGAGCGCGGCAACACGATGCTGCGGCAGTTCGAAAAGACCGCCGTCAAGTGAGGCAATGAGCGGCAGGCCGCGACCCGGCCTGCCGCTCTGCTGGCATCATGCAAAAGCAAGCCATTTTCCAGTCAAGGCTGTTGCCGTACGCGCTGGTTGCGCCGCAGCTCGCGATCGTCCTGATTTTCTTCTATTGGCCGGCCCTGCAAGCGGTGATCCAGTCCTTCCTGCTCCAGGATGCGTTTGGGCTGTCGACCACCTTTGTCTGGTTCGAAAATTACATCGAGCTGTTCAAGGACGCGGCTTATTTCGAGGCGATCGTCCGAACGTTCTTCTTCTCGTTCGCGATCGCCGTCTCGTCGCTGTCCTTCGCGCTGCTGCTCGCCGTGATGGCGGACAAGCCGCTGCGTGGCTCGATGCTCTACCGCACGCTGCTAATCTGGCCCTATGCGGTGGCGCCGCCGGTCGTCGGCGTGCTCTGGATCTTCATGCTGCATCCCTCGCTCGGCGTGCTCTCGCGCTATCTACGCAATATGGGCATCGACTGGAATCCGCTGCTCGATGGCGACCAGGCCGCGGCGTTGATCATCCTCGCCGCCGCCTGGAAACAGATCTCCTATAATTTCCTGTTCTTCCTCGCCGGCCTGCAGGCGATCCCGAAGAGCGTGTTCGAGGCCGCCGCGATCGACGGCGCCCGTCCGATGCGGCGGTTCTGGACCGTGACCTTCCCGCTGCTGTCGCCGACCATCTTCTTCCTGCTGGTGGTCAACATCGTCTACGCCTTCTTCGACACGTTCGGCATCATCGACACCATGACCCGCGGCGGTCCGGGAACGTCGACGGTCACGCTGGTCTACAAGGTCTATTCCGACGGACTGCTCGGCGGCAATCTCGGCAGCTCGGCGGCGCAGTCGGTGATCCTGATGGTCATGGTCATCGTGCTCACCGGAATCCAGTTCCGCTTCGTCGAACGCAAGGTGACCTACTGATGGTCGAGGAAGAGGGCTTCCGGCGCTACATCGCCCATATCATCCTCTGGATCGGGATCGCGATCGTCGCCTTCCCGGTCTACATCGCGTTCGTCGCCTCGACGCAGGACAACGCGCTGATCGCCAACGGGCAGATGTCGCTGCTGCCGGGCGGTCATTTCTTCGAGGTCTACTACCAGACCATTTTCGTCGGCACGAGCGGCTCGACCCGCGAGCCCGTCGGCAACATGATGCTGAACTCCCTGGTGATGGCGCTGCTGATCGCAGTCGGCAAGATCTCGATCTCTATCATCTCGGCTTATGCGATCGTCTATTTCCGCTTTCCGTTCCGGATGCCGATCTTCTGGATCATCTTCATCACGCTGATGCTGCCGGTCGAGGTGCGCATCTATCCGACCTACAAGATCGTCGCTGATCTCCACATGCTCGACAGCTACGCCGGCCTGTCGCTGCCGCTGATCGCCTCGGCCACCGCGACGCTGCTGTTCCGCCAGTTCTTCATGACCGTGCCGGACGAGCTGCTGGAGGCCTCCCGCATCGACGGCGCCGGTCCCCTGCGCTTCTTTTGGGATACGCTGCTGCCGCTGTCGCGCACCAACATGGCGGCGCTGTTCGTGATCCTCTTCATCCTCGGCTGGAATCAATATCTCTGGCCGCTGCTGATCACCACCCGCGACGACATGCAGACCATCCAGGTCGGCATCCGCAAGATGATCACCACCACCGACGCGCTGACCGAATGGCCGATCGTGATGGCGACCGCCGTGCTGGCGATGCTGCCGCCGGTGTTCGTCGTCGTAGCGATGCAGAAATTATTCGTGCGCGGACTCGTGGAGACGGAAAAGTAAATCTCATGGCTAACGTCACCCTGCGCAACGTCCGCAAGACCTATCCCGGCGGCTTCGAGGCCATCAAGGGCGTCAACGTCGATGTCGGCGACGGACAATTCTGCGTGCTGGTCGGCCCATCCGGCTGCGGCAAGTCGACATTGCTGCGCATGGTCGCAGGCCTCGAAACCGTCACCGGCGGCGAGATCGACATCGGCGGCCGCATCGTCAACCAGATCGAGCCCGCCGACCGCGACATCGCCATGGTGTTCCAGAACTACGCGCTCTATCCGCATATGAGCGTCTTCAACAACATGGCCTACGGCCTGCGCAACCGCGGCATGAAGGAGGCCGAGGTCAAGAGCCGCGTCGACGAAGCCGCGCGCGTGCTCGAGCTCACGTCGATGCTGGAGCGCAAGCCGCGCCAGCTCTCCGGCGGCCAGCGCCAGCGCGTCGCCATGGGCCGCGCCATCGTGCGCCAGCCGAAAGTATTTCTGTTCGACGAGCCGCTGTCCAATCTCGACGCCAAACTCCGCATCGCGATGCGGGTCGAGATCCGCAAATTGCAGCGCCGGCTCAACACCACGTCGATCTACGTCACCCACGACCAGCTCGAGGCGATGACGCTTGCCGACATTCTCGTCGTGATGAATGGCGGCCAGGTCGAGCAGGTCGGCAATCCCCTGGCGATCTACGAAAAGCCGGCGACGACCTTCGTCGCCTCCTTCATCGGCGCGCCGCCGATGAATCTGATGTCGACGCGGCCCGAGGAGATCCGGTCGCAGCTCGCCGGCAGCGGCGCGGCTGACGCCGGAATCCTCGGCATCCGCCCGGAGGATTTCGTCATCACCGACCAGACGCCCGCCGACGGCGTCGTGTTGCCGCTCACCGTGGAAGCGATCGAGCGCGTCGGCGCCGAAACCTTCGTCTACGGCACGCGGGCTCAGGACGAGCAGCGCATCGCCGCCAACCCCGGCGAGCTGCCGCCCGGCGAGGTCATCGTGCGCATTCCCGGCTCAGAGGCGCCGCCGATCGGCGAGAAGATCCGCGTCGCAGCAATGCGCCAAAAGCTGCATCTGTTCAGCGGCGACGGCCGGACGCGGATCGAGGCCTGACCGGTTCCAGGGGGCCGTCGATTAAAAAACTGCGAAAACAACCCCATGCACAGTAGAAGGGGGTTTGTTTTCGTTGAGAGAATTCGGCCGGCTAACTCGTCGTCATGCCCGGGCTTGTCCCGGGCATCCACGTTCTTCACGCGCGAGTAAAGGTCGTGGATGGCCGGGACAAGCCCGGCCATGACGATGCGGAAGCAACGGTGCACGTAAGCGGAAATGGCCCATCCACAGCCCCCGGCTACGTCCTTGAACCTACACGCGGATATGCCCATATTGCTGATCAAGGGGTGCCTGTACGGGCCCTGATGCACCAAAGTCGCTTCGAGAGGACTTTGTAAACTATGTCTCGTGTTCCCACGCTTTCCAGTCCGTTCCTTCTGGGCTTCGACGAGATCGAGCGCGTGCTCGATCGGGTCGTCAAAGGCGCCGACGGTTACCCTCCCTACAATATCGAGAGGTGCGACCGATCGGAGGGCCAGCCCGAGCGTTTGCGGATCACGCTGGCGGTCGCCGGATTCACCCGCGACCAACTCGATGTAACCATTGAAGAAAACCAGCTCGTCATTCGCGGACGGCAGCAGGACGACAAGACCCGGCAATACATCCATCGCGGCATCGCCGCGCGCCACTTCCAGCGCACTTTCGTGCTGGCGGAGGGGATGCTGGTGCTGGGTGCGGATCTGAAGAACGGATTGCTGGCGATCGATCTTGCCCGGCCGGAACCGGAGAGGATCGTTAAGACAATCGCTATCAATGAGCACGAATAATGGAACGAGTAGCGGACTCGACCGCTTAGTTTCTGTGAAGGAGTCGAGACCATGAGTGAAGGTCACGTTGCGTTCGAATACGAAGCCAAGAACGTCTCGCCAGAGACGCTGGCAACCCTCGGCGAAGGCCATATCGCCTATGTGAAGCAGATCCGCTCCGAGGATGTGCCGGGCCTGTTTCCCGAAGCGCCGAAGATCGCGCCGGGCCTCAAGCTCTTCGCGCTCCACGCCGCCGACGGCACGCCGATCATGCTGACCGACAGCCGCGAAGCCGCGATCGCCAACGCCTGGAGCAATGAGCTGCAAGCGGTGAGCGTGCACTGAGCACGCGCGCGTCGCATCAATAGAGTTTCAAGAGGGCATGCCTTCGAAGGAAGGCGTGCCCGTTTTTATTCGACGACGGATCGCTGCAATCTCCCCGTCATTGCGAGCGAAGCGAAGCAATCCAGAATCTCTCCGTGGAGACATTCTGGGTTGCTTCGTCGCTGTGATCCTCGCAATGACGGAGTGTGAGGCTAAGGCGTGCCCTGCTCTCGTGTTCCGGACGCGGAGACGCTTACGCTGCGGTCGCCGGCGGCAGCGCGAGCACCGAATAGATCGCCTGGGCGTCGCGCGAGGCGCGGAGCTTTTTGGCGATGTCCTGGTCGCGCAGCAGGCGGGCGATGCGGGCGAGCGCCTTGAGGTGATCGGCGCCGGCGCCTTCGGGGGCGAGCAGCAGGAAGACGAGATCGACCGGCTGGCCGTCCATCGATTCGAAATCGATCGGACGATCGAGGCGCGCGAACAGGCCGAAAATCTTTTCCAGCTTGGGCAGCTTGCCGTGGGGGATGGCGACGCCGTAGCCGACCGCGGTGGTGCCGAGCTTCTCGCGTTGCAGGAGCACCTCGAACACGGAACGCTCGTTCTGCCCGGTCAGCTCGGCGGCCTTGGCCGCGAGTTCCTGAAGCGCCTGCTTCTTGCTGTTGACCTTCAATGCCGGGAGAATCGCCTCGGGCGCGACCAGATCGGTAATCGGCATGGAAGTCTTCCGAGGTGAATGAAAACGTCAGGTTCCGAATTGGCCAGCCTGGACAAAGAACCTGGGCGGGCCGACGTCGAGAAGTTGAAGCAGGAGGCGGACTTAGCTCGCCCCTGATGTGGGGGGCTTCTACTCCAACGCAATCCCGGTGCCAACTCCCGCGTGCAGCTTTGCCCCGGTCATTGTTAAGGCCGAAAGGGGCCCCGGCGCGGAGCCCCAGGGCCGTCGCCCGACGGCCTCACGCCTTGCCGTCCTTGCCGTCCGCCTTGGTGCCCGGGGGGTCGATCCAGCCGACATTGCCGTCGGCCCGGCGGTAGATGATGTTCACCCGACCCGAGGAACCGTGCTGAAAGACCAGGCAAGGCGCCCCGCTGAGGTCGAGTTCCATGACCGCTTCGCTGACGGACAGCGGCTTCAGCGAGGTGGTGGCCTCGGCGATGATGACGGGGCTGTAGCCGGTGATCTCGTCCTCGTCCTCTCCCTCGCCCGGTGCCTCCAGCACGTAGCTCGTGGCATCCATGGCGGCCAGCGCCGCGGAGGCGACATGGGCCTTGCGGGCGGAGCGGTCCTTGAGCCGGCTCTTGTAGCGCTTGAGCCGCTTCTCGATCATCAGCAGCGCCTGGTCGGCACTGGCATAGGCGTCCGGTGCGTTCGAATCGGCCTCGAGCGTAATTCCCGAATCAAGATGCAGCGCACAGTCGGTGCGGAAGCCGAAGCCGTCCTTGCTCAGCGTGATGTGACCGGAGTAGTTGCCGTCGAAATATTTGCGCAGAACCTCTTCAGTCCGGTCGGTGACGCGGCCGCGCAGGGCCTCGCCGACATTGACGCTCTTTCCCGAGATGCGGAGAGTCATGTGAACCTCGCTTGGTTCGTGCCTGGCCTGGATTTGGGCCCGATAGCAGATCGAGAGTAGCGCGATTTGGCGCCGGCGCAATCAGGCCGGTTCGGGATTGCGGGAGCGATCGGCCATGGCGGTGGAGAGGACGTTACCAAGAGCGCTCTGCTTGTCGCGACGGCGTTGCACCGAGGAAGGAATGCGCATGGCTTCGCGGTACTTCGCGACCGTGCGGCGGGCGATATCAATGCCCGAGCCGCGCAAGCGTTCCACGATGGTGTCGTCGGACAGGATCGCGGACGGCGCCTCCGCATCGATCAGCTGCTTGATGTGATGGCGCACGGCTTCGGCCGAATGCGCCTCGCCGCCATCGGCCGAAGCGATCGAGGCCGTGAAGAAATATTTCAGCTCGAACGTGCCGCGATTGGTCGCCATGTATTTGTTGGCGGTGACGCGCGACACCGTGGATTCATGCATCTGGATGGCGTCGGCGACGGCCTTCAGATTCAGCGGTCGCAGATGCGCCACGCCATGGGTGAAGAAGCCGTCCTGCTGGCGCACGATCTCGGTTGCGACTTTCAGGATGGTGCGGGCACGCTGGTCGAGCGCGCGCACCAGCCAGGTCGCGTTCTGAAGCGCGTCGGTGAAATAGGATTTGTCGCCGTCCTTGCCGATCTTCTTCGAGAGCTGCGAATAGTAGGTCTGGTTGACCAGCACGCGCGGCAAGGTGTCGCTGTTGAGCTCGACATGCCAGCCGCCGTCGGGACCCGGCCGGACATAGACATCGGGCACCATGGTCTGCAGCCGGGCCGAGCCGAACTTCATGCCGGGCTTGGGATTGAGCCGGCGGATCTCGCCGATCATGTCGGCAATGTCCTCGTCGTCGACGCCGCAGACCTTGCGCAAGGCTCCGATGTCGCGCTTGGCGAGGAGGTCGAGATGCTCGACCAGGGCCTGCATCGCGGGATCGTAGCGGTCGAGCTCGCGGAGCTGGATCGCCAGGCATTCGCTCAAATTGCGCGCGCAGACGCCGGGAGGATCGAATTTCTGCAGCACGGCAAGAACGCTCTCGACGTCCTGTTGCGACGCGCCCAGCCGTTCGGCGGCCTGGCCGAGATCCGGGGGCAGATAGCCGGCCTCGTCGACGAGGTCGATCAAATACTGGCCGATCATGCGCTGCGCGGCCCCGGTGAAGGCGACCGAGAGCTGCTCGGCGAGATGGTCGCCGAGCGTGATCTCGGCAGCGACGAAGGCTTCGAGATTGTAGTCCTCGTCACCGGAGGCGCCGCCGCCCCATTCGGTATAGGTGGTCGGCGCCGCATCCTGGGCGTTGCGGGCAGCCGCCTCGGCGGGTTCCTCGGAGAAGACGTTGTCCAGACCGGTGTCCATGGTCTGCTCGATCTCGGCGCGGGTGCCGAGATCCTTGCTCATCCACTCTTCCTGGCCGGGCTCGAAGGCTTCGCCCGGGCCGCCGCCGGGCTCGTCGTTGTGGCCGCCGTCGCTATCGTTGAACTGCCCGGTCTCGGCCGGGCCCTCGCCGGCGGGCGGCTCGTCATTGGCCCGTTCCAGCAGCGGGTTACGCTCGAGTTCCTCTTCGACGAACGTCGTGAGATCGAGATTGGACAATTGCAGCAGCTTGATCGCCTGCATCAACTGCGGCGTCATGACCAGCGACTGCGATTGCCGGAACTCTAATCTCTGCGAAAGCGCCATGAAGCAAGAACCGATCCCAAAAAGTTGGTCCGATTTTTGCTTATCCTAGTCCAAGCCCGATGTACACGTCTTGACGAAATGGAAAAACGGGCTAGAGGCGGAATTCCTCGCCAAGGTAAAGGCGGCGCACGTCCGGATCGGCGACGATCTCATCCGGGCTCCCCTCGGTGAGGATTTCACCGGCATAGACGATGTAGGCGCGATCGGTAAGGCCAAGCGTCTCGCGCACATTGTGGTCGGTGATCAGCACGCCGATGCCGCGGTTGGTGAGGTGGCGGACGAGGTCCTGGATATCGCCGACCGCGATCGGATCGATGCCGGCAAAGGGCTCGTCGAGCAGCATGTAGTTCGGGCGCGTCGCCAGCGCGCGCGCGATCTCGACGCGGCGCCGCTCGCCGCCGGACAGCGCGATCGACGGCGATTTCCGCAGGCGCGTGATGTTGAATTCGTCGAGCAGCGAGTCGAGCTGCTGCTCGCGCTTCTTGCGCGAGGGCTCGACCACTTCGAGCACGGCGCGGATGTTCTGCTCGACGGTAAGGCCACGGAAGATCGAGGCTTCCTGCGGCAGATAGCCGATGCCGAGCCGCGCACGCTGATACATCGGCAGCTTGGTGACGTCGTGGCCGTCGAGCTCGATCGCACCGCGATCGGCCTTGATCAGGCCGGTGATCATGTAGAACACGGTGGTCTTGCCGGCGCCGTTGGGGCCGAGCAGGCCGACCGCTTCGCCGCGGCGCACATAGATGCTGACGCCGCGCACGACCTGGCGGCTGCCAAAACTCTTTTCCACGCTATGCACAGCCAGGAAGCCCGGCCGCTTCAAGAGCTGAGGCCCGCCCGCGCCGTTGGGCCTGCCGGCGGCCCTCACGGGGTGAACCGCCTGGGCCCGGGGCTGCTCGGCCTGATAGTCGCCTTGGAACTGATCGGGTGCATGCATCGGCTGGTTACGGGCGATCGGCGGCGCGTCCCGTACGGGACTGGCCACGAGACCACCGACGCTGTCACCGAGTGCGGTGATGTCCTGGCGCGCAAATCCTGGCCGGCCGCGTTTGGCGGGGCGCCGACGGAACATGCTGAAGAGATCGACCATCCCCGCCTTCTAGCCTTTCGCGACGATCCTGCGCGGTCTTCGCGCGATCTGCCGCGCCGGCCTCAGGATTCGCCGACGCAGCATGAATGAAGGGATGTCTCATGCCCAGTGAAACACGCCCGAAGAGCGGCGGACCCCGCTTCGAAAGCCCTTCGCGCTAGATACAGTCTCGGCGGGCAAGCTTCAACCTCGGATCGGGAGTGATCGACCCAAGCGTCTGAAATCATTCCTCTAATTTACTTTGACTGACTTCAGCTCATTTGGGCTTGGTTGCGCCAGGCAATTGCAGAGGTCCCGCATTGGGCTTGGCCGCGCCTCCGGATCCGCAATCATTGCCGCCGCCCTGCGGCAGCAGCGCCTGCACCCGGCCGCTGTCGGATTCCACACGCGACACGCCGGTGGTCATGTCGACCGCCAGCCGGTCGCCACGCAGTACGTTCTTGCACTGCGTCAAGACGACGCCGCCAAGCATGGTGATGAGGTTGGTCCTGGTGTCGAACACGGCAGTCTCGCCCGTCACCACCTGGTCCTTCTGGGTGACGACGACATTGCCGCGCGCCTCCAGCCGCTTGATCGAGGAGTTCCCCCCCGGCCCCGGCGTCGCCGACTGCATCGGCGCCCCCTTTGCCGACTTCGCCGCAGGCTGCGGCGCGGCCGGCTTGTCGCCGCCCGAATCGTAAAACACCACCAGCGTCTTCGAGGTCATGGTGGTGTCGCCCTGAATGACCTTCACATTGCCGGAGAAGGTCGCCTCCTTCTTCTTGTCGCGCATCTCGAGCGAGGCGGCTTCGATCTGGATCGGCTGATCGCGGTTCTGCGAGAAGCCCTGCATCGCGTTGGGCACGCCTTGCATCGTGCTCTGCGCGCTTGCCGCACCTGTTGCGACCAGTGCGATGCCGACGGCGAGCGCGGCCGCACCAGGGATGACGCGCCGCTTGTCGTCGTTGCGCGGAAAAAACCTGATCATGAAAATCACTTTGAATTGGCGGACTTGTTCTGGGGCGTACGTGTCTTCGCTGGCGACGCGGGCTCGGCCGGCGCAGGCTGAGCGGCGGCGGGGTCGTCCAGCTTGTCGAGGTGCATCACCACATTGCCTTCGAAGCGGATGACGTCGCCGCCTTCCGTGATCCGCAGCCGATCCGCGGTCAGCGTTCCGTTGGTCAGCTTGACGTCGACATGCTCATCCGAGGAGACCGTGCCCTTGCCCATGTCGACGAAAGCCGAGTTCAGCCGCGCCTCGTAACCTGTCGAAGTGCGCAGGAAGATGTCTTTGTGCAGGTCGAGCTGCTGCTGCTTGTTGTCGAACCTTCCGGTGCGGGCATCGAGGAACAGGGTCGATTGGTCTTCCATCAGCACCTTCGCGCGCAAATCATGGAGATCGACATGATCGGGATCGGTGATGTCCTGGGTCGCGGTCTTGGCCCAGAGCTCGTAGGGCCGTTGGTCCGGCGTGAAGCCGGACATGTGCGGTGATTCCATCGTGATCTTGGTGCCTGTCACCACGAGATTTCCGGAGTCGAGCTTCACGGGAATCTGGAACGGGTTGAAGATGGTCGAGATGAGGACGAGCAGACCCATTGCCGCAGCCACTGTCGCCGGCACCGCGATGCGTAGAATCCGCACCAGGCGGCTGTGGCGCGCCGCGCTGGCGAACTTCGCCGCAAGCGCGGCATCATAGGTGACATTATGGGCCGAATTCACCTGGGCTCCTGAGGTGTCGCTCGCCTTGTCCGGTTGGCGGGCGCCCCATTGTAGCCGGCAACGCCAAAATATGCAGCCTGCGACAGGCCGTTACGAAAGTGTCTGAAACGGGGCGACCGCCCAATCCGGCCGCCACGCGAAAGCCTAGGAATGCGCGAAAATGTCCTCTTCAGCCCAGCCCTGGAGATCGAGCAGGGCGCGGGTCGGCAGGAAGTCGAAACAGGCTTTGGCCAGCGCGGTGCGACCTTCGCGCACCAGCATGGCATCGAGCCGCTCGCGCAAGCCGTGCAGATGCAGCACGTCGGAAGCGGCGTAGGCGAGCTGCGGCTCGGTCAGGCTGTCGGAACCCCAATCGCTCGATTGCTGCTGCTTGGAGAGGTCGACATTGAGCACCTCGCGCACGAGGTCCTTGAGGCCATGGCGGTCGGTATAGGTGCGGATCAGGCGGGAGGCGATCTTGGTGCAGTAGATCGGCCCGGTCATGACACCAAACGTCTGGTACAGCACCGCGACGTCGAACCGCGCAAAGTGGAAGATTTTCGTGTTGGCGGAATTGGCCAGCAGGGCCTTCAGATTCGGCGCGTCGGTATGCCCTTTGGGGATCTGCACCACGTCTGCGCTGCCGTCGCCGGGCGAGAGCTGCACCACGCAGAGCCGGTCGCGGTGCGGGTTCAGGCCCATGGTCTCGGTGTCGATCGCCACCGCTCCGGTGTAGCGGGACAGATCGGGCAGGTCGCCGCGGTGCAGGCGTACGGTCATGGCGTTTCAAACCTCAATCGAATCGATGCGCCTAGGCAGGCTAATCCCCGGGACAGATGCTGGCGAGGGCCGGCCGCGATGTATCCGCTGGCAGCTGCCGGCGCAAGCGTCAGGCGCGGCTAGTAATTCAGGCGTACGAGTACGTCGTTGACGTCGAAGGGGCTGGCGGGCGCATCGCAAGCGCCGCGGCGCGCGAAGACGCAGGCCGGCTTGTCATCGTTCATTGTCGCGCAACTTCGTGGCGAGAAATCCGCCGGCAATTCGCTGGCCAGGCTCGCCGGGCCGATGATGCGGTTGAACCCGGCCTGGTGCGTCTGCACCACAGCCGGAAGTCGTCCCTTTGCCAGGGGGTCGTCCCGATAAAAGGAATAGATCGGCTTGCGGGCCGCGAGCTGCCCACGTCCGGGCACAAAGGGATAGTTGATGGCGTAGAGGGCCAGACCGCAGAACTCCGGATCGACCTCGAGCTCCGCCATCAACTGGGCCACGCCGATGCCGCGCATCCAGTTGTCGCGCATGATGAGCGTAGCGCCCGACAGACCGAGGGAGAGCAGCAGCCAGCCGCCACATACGACGGCAAGTGCCCGGGAGCGCCACGCGCTTTGCCGGCGCATCATCTGGACCCAATCGGCGGAGCCAAGCGCCGCAGCGATGATCAGCAGCACGATCGACAGGAAAATGAAACGGTATTCCTTGTGCACGATCACGCTGTGAAACCCGACGTTCACGACGGCCGCGACGATCAGCAGGGGTGCATGTCGCCAGCCGCGCCAGAGCGCCAGCAGCATCAGCAGCGTCGTGCCCGACCACAGAATTGAAGCCTGCAGAACGTACGCGGCCGCCGGCGCGTCACCGAATTCCGATGCGCGGTCATGCAGGAGGTTTTGCTGAATATTCTGGACGAGCCACGCAAACGGCGCTGAGCCGTGAATCAGGTCGAGGGCGCCGGACAGCACCAGGACGACGCATGCGCCCGTGACCAGCGCGATCGCGTTTCGCAGGTCGCGCCAGCACGCCGCCAACGCAAACACCGCGCAAGCCGGCACATATTGAAAGCGCCAGACACAGGCGAGAGCAAGCAGTGCACCTGCGGTGAAGAGCCGGTTTCGCGCCAGCTCGCCCGTCAGCAGATAAGCCGCCGGCAGGATCACGGCCGTCGCCAGCGGTTCGCTCAGCGTGTGGGGCGCGTAGTAGACCAGCTCGAACCAGACCGCGGCGGCAAACGCCGCGACGACGGCATGCGACCTGGAGATGCGTTCGCCGAAATGCCAGGCGGTCGCGACGATCGACAGCGAGGCAAGCCCGACCACCAGGCGAGGCACGACGAAGGCGCCCCACCCGCCCGGCGCAAGCCAGTCGCCCAGAGCGACCGGCCCCGCGAACAAGGTCGGCAGAAACCAGCTCCGGATGCCGTCGCGCCATTCCCAGGTGACGACCCCCTGGTGGCCGAGCAGGCGCCAGGCCGGCTCCAGATATTGATACAGCTCGTCGACGTGAACGATGTTGGGCCAGAAGGCGAGCGGCAGCCGGACTACTGCGGCCAGCAGCAGCAATGCGCACAAGGCGCCGTACCGCGTCGCGAAGCTCTCGGCCTTGACGGCGGGTGCGATGGCGGGCAGAGCTGCGGTGCTCGTCGTCATTGTGTTTTGGCTTCGCCGGCCAAACCGGATTGCGGCCTGACGTAAACGGTCTCGTAGGCGCCGGTGTATTGCTCGCGCCAGCCTCGCCGCTCCACCAGGAACTGCCGCAGCTGTTGATGCGCCTTGACCCACAGCACGGCGTCGATCCGGTATTTGTCGAGCACCATGTCCCACGCGGGTTCGTCAATCGCCCAGCTTACCAGCTTGAAATAATCGCGCAGCAAATCGTCCGGATAGGCGGTCGCGGCGCGGCCATCGACGAACAGGGGGACGGTGCCGTGCGTCGCGAAAATCAGATAGCCGCCAACATTCCAATTGTTCAGGACCCGCGCACCTGTGAGATGCCTTTGCAGATAGCCGGCATCTTCGCGCGACAGCATCGTCGGAAGTGCGAGCGCCGGCGCAACGCGCAAGTAAGCCATCGGCAGGGTGCCGAGACCGACGATGCCCGCGGCCAGCAACGCTCCCCGCACGTCGCGACCAGTGAGACGCTCAGGCAGCAAGCGGCTGAGGTGAAGCGCCATCGGCGCGGTCGAGAAGATGAAGAAGAAGGCGATGTACCTGAATTGATACAGTCCCAGAATCAGGAACAGCCAGGACATCAATCTCGGCTCGAGCGGGATGGGTCTGGAGTTTCTGTAGCGGAGCTCGAGCGCGACGAAGGCCAGCATGTACAGGATGCCGGGAATGCTGCCCGGCATTTCCATGTTGTGATAGTAGGACAGCCATTCGCCGATATTGCCCTGGACGAAGTGCCCCATCGTCGCGCCGGCACCGGCATAGATAGTCCAGCCGAGCGGATTGACGAATGTCGCGGCAAGGCACGCGATCGCCGCGAGAGCAAGGATCCTGAGGTCGGCCCAGGCCCCTCTGAGCAAGGCGGCGCCGCAGAACACGCCAATCACCAGAAAGCCGAGCAGAAAACCACCGTGCAGATTGGCCCAGAGCACCATCAACACGGGAAGCACGAACCATCGCGTTCGTCTCAGGCATTCGCGATAGAAGACGACGCAGAACAGCATCGTGCATGTATTCGGCGAGACCGCGAGATACATGTTCGGCGAAGCTTCGTAAGCGGGATAGAGCAGGCAGGCCAAGAAGACCGAGACGCAGACTGCGATCGCCGACGCGCCGTAGCCAAGAGAGATCGCAGTCAGGATGCCGGCGATCGCTGCGCCACAGGCGACCGTCGACAGCACGAGGCCGCCGAAGCCTGTGTATTGAAACGTCGCACTGGCGAGCGCGTCCCAGAGCCAGGACAGATTGAGCCATGGCTTGTCGCCATGGGTGAACGACCACGGATCCTGGAGCGGGATGGCGTTGCGTTCCTGGATGAGATCTCCGGCCGCGAGATGCCAGCCCAGATCGTAGTGACCGAGCAGAAGCGGTGCGTTCAGGACGTAGAACAGGCAAATGAACGAGATCAGGAACAGATAAGTCCCCGATCTCAGGAAGAACGGGCTGATCGCGTTCGCAATCTTGTCGAATGCCGGCTCGTGCCAGACCTGGTGCTGATCCACCGCTTCCCTCACGACAAAGCGAGCCCGATGGCTCCGCGCTCGCCGACGGCCGGATGCGAGCCTGCCCGCTGACTTAGGGCCAGTTTGTCTAAAGTAGGGTAAATTCGGACGGTGCAATCGATGGGGTTTGGCGGAATGAAATTTGGCGCGACGGCGGGCTTCCGAGGCCGCTAAGCAGCTGTTTAGACTTGAAAGTTTCAGCGCCCAATAAAAGTTATTAGACATTGAACGGAGGGTCCGGCATGGCCGTGAGCGCCGATTTGGGAGAGACGCTCGAGAGCGTGATGAACGAACTCGTGGCGTCCGGCCGGTGCCGCCGTCATTGTTCGTCAGCGTAGCTCCTGTTCCACATTCAGGTGAACCAACGCTGGGCCTTCGATGACCAAATTTGCATGTATCACCTATTGGTCGAAAATCTCGTAAGTCAGGTCAAGGCGCATCAAAGGCATTGATTGGAGAGGGCGTAGCCGAAGCCGCATACCCCCTCGTGTTCCCTTCGCACTCGCCGTCCGGCCCTTCCGCCACACCCGCCGGTCTACCGTCTCGCTGAGCTTCATGCGCTCGCAGTGGTATTGTGTTTCATATTTTCGATGCGCCGAACAGAGATCTCCAATGAAGCTCAAACTTGCCGCCGCGATGCTCGCCGCAAGCCTCCCGCTCGCATCGATGGCTTTCGCCCAAGGCATCGCGCCAGCCGAACTTGCGGTGATCGATGGCTGCCTGAAGACCGCGGAGAAAACCGGCGGTTTCGGCGGCGCGTGCGTCGGGCTCGTCGCCGACCCCTGCATCAAAGCGGCAGAGGGCGCGAATGACGATGTCGCCAAATGGAAAGCCTGCGCGGCGCGCGAACTCGCCATTTGGACGCAGAAAACCAATGAGGCGCTAAAGAAGGTTCAGGCCGGCGGGTTCGCCGACGTGATCAAGGCGGTCAATGACTCGCAGAAAACTTTCGCCGCGTCGCGTGATCGCTTCTGCGCGGTCTTCGACAAGGTCGAGCCCGGCATGTACCCGGGCGACGCGAGCTACTGCCGCCTGCGCGAGACCGCGAACCGCTCGCTGAGCCTGATCAAGCTCGGCGCTGCGGTCAACGAGCACTAAGCCCTCTTAGGCGCTCGGGGTCATCAGCTTTGCCGACCTTTCGGCGCGTAGCGCTTGCCTGAGCGACTGAAGCCAGCCGCCTCCAGATCGCCTGCGATCCGAGCCGACCCGACAAGCGATGTAGGCCATTCGGTACGCCATGAGCGCCGTGCCTCGGTTTTGTGTACCGGTCAGCAGCTCAAATTCCCTGCAAAAGCGAGTTCAATCGCTTGAGTAGGAGGTGGTGCCCAGGAAAGGACTCGAACCTTCACGGCCGTTAAGCCACTGGCACCTGAAGCCAGCGCGTCTACCAATTCCACCACCTGGGCATGCCGGTTAGGCACGGAGGCGGTTACTACGGTTCGGTGACGCGGTTGTCAATTCATGCTTGAACCCCGCTTCGGGATGCGGATTGCGCATCGCAAACCGGCCCGATACAAGCCTGACGAGACGCACTCTTCCCGCAGGATATGGACCCCAGGAATGGATCCCATGGCATCGAATCTGGACACGCTCGTCACGGTTTTCGGCGGATCGGGGTTTTTGGGCCGGAATGTGGTCCGCGCGCTGTGCCGGCGCGACTACCGGGTCCGGGTCGCGGTGCGGCGGCCGGAGCTGGCCGGGTACCTCCAGCCGTCCGGCAAGGTCGGTCAGGTCCACACCGTCCAGGCCAACGTCCGCTATCCGGCCTCGATCGAGGCGGCGCTGCGTGATTCGCAGGTCGTGATCAATCTGGTCGGCGTCCTGACCGAAGGCGGCGCGCAGAGCTTCGATGCCGTCCAGGCCAGGGGCGCCGAGACCATCGCCAAGGCGGCCGCGGCCGCCGGGGCACAGCTGATCCATGTCTCGGCGATCGGCGCCGACGCGGAATCGCCCTCGCGCTATGCCAGGGCCAAGGCGGCCGGCGAAGCCGCGGTCCTGGCCGCGGTGCCGTCGGCGACGATCTTCCGCCCCTCCGTGATGTTCGGCCCCGAGGATCAGTTCACCAACCGCTTCGCGGCACTGGCGCGGATGTCGCCGGTGCTGCCGCTGATCGGCGGCGAAACCAGGATGCAGCCGGTCTATGTCGGCGACGTCGCCACCGCGGTCGCGGATGCCGTCGACGGCAAGACCAAGGCGGGCGCCACCTACGAACTCGGCGGCCCGGAAGTGCTGACCATGCGCGAGATCATCGAGGCCATTCTCGAGATCGCCGATCGCAAGCCGATGCTGATGCCGCTGCCGTTTGGCCTCGCCCGCTTCAAGGCCAACGTCCTGCAATTCGCGCCCGGCGCGCTGAAGCTGACGCCGGACCAGGTCACGCTGCTCGCGCGCGACAATGTGGTGTCGGATGCGGCCAAGGCCACCGGCCTGACGCTGGAAGGCCTCGGCATCACGCCCGACTCGCTGGAAGCGATCGCCCCGCAATATCTCTGGCGTTTCCGCGCCGCCGGGCAATTCCAGCGCAAGAGCGCGTAACCATCCCCGCCGTCATGGCCGGGCATGACGAACTTCAATGTCTGGACTGCAGTTGTTTAACGTTCGGGTTTACCGCCCCAGCGCCAGCGCGATCAGGCCGAGCGTGCCGACGATCACGCGCCACCAGGCGAATACCACGAAGCCGTGGCGGGTGACGTATTCCAGGAATGTCTTCACCACGATGATCGCGGTGACGAACGACACCACGAAGCCGATCGCGACGATGCCCATGTGGTCCATCGTCATCTCGGAGCGGTTCTTGTAGAAATCGTAGGCGAACGCGCCGATCATGGTGGGAATGGCGAGGAAGAACGAGAACTCCGCCGCCGCGCGCTTGTCGGCCCCCAGGAACATCGCCGCGACGATGCTGGCACCGGAGCGCGACACGCCCGGGATCATCGCGATGCACTGCGCGATGCCGATATAGAGATACATCAGCAGCGGAAACCGGGTGGCGTCGTGCTCGCGCGCCTTGAGATCGAGCTTGTCGACCCAAAGCAGGATGGCGCCGCCGACGATCAGCGAGAAGCACACCACCCACGGATTGAACAGCATGCTCTTGATGTACTTGCCGGCGACGAGACCGACGACGACAGCGGGCAGGAACGCCACCAGCACGCCGATCACGAAGCGGCGTGCATAGGCGTCGCCCGTGAACATGCCGATCGCGACGTCCCACAATTTCTTGAAGTACAATACGACGATCGCGAGGATGGCGCCGAGCTGGATCAGGACCGTAAACGAATCCCAGAACGCGCCCTCGCCGAGATGGAAGAAGCGCTCCGCAAGCAGCAAATGGCCAGTCGAGGACACGGGAAGGAACTCGGTCACACCCTCGATGATGCCGAGGATCACTGCCCGTATTGCATCTGACATATTTACGGTCCATTTCGGCTGGAAAAGCGGGGTTCTTCTCGCCCATCCGCTCCCTTGCTGCAATCGCAAAATGCGGCGTCGCGCCCTTGCTTCGCGGTTTTGAATGACTAGTGTGGCGCCGCACAAACATTGATGGATTCTTAAGCACCATCACATAGTCAAAGGCTTCATGTTTACGCTGTTTCATCATCCGTTCTGCCCGCATTCGCGGTTCATCCGCCTGATCGCGGGAGAATACGGGCTTGAGCTGAAGCTGATCGAAGAGCGCAGCTGGGAGCGGCGCGAAGCATTTCTGCTGCTCAATGCGGCGGGCACGACGCCCGTCCTGGTGGACGACGAGCAGCCTCCGATCCCGGGCGCGGCGATCGTCGCCGAATATGTCGACGAAGCCTATGGCTCCGAGATGGGACTGAAGCGCCTGATGCCGGACACCATCGGCGAGCGCGTCGAGGTCCGCCGGCTGATGGCCTGGTTCAACGAAAAATTCTTCGAGGAAGTCTCCCACCCGCTCGTCACCGAGCGCATCTACAAGCGCTTCATGAGCGAGGACAACGGCGGCGGCCCGCCCTCGGCCGACGTGATGCGCGCGGCCAAGGCAAATGTGCGCTATCATCTGGCCTATATCGGCTGGCTGGCGCAGACGCGTAATTTCCTCGCCGGCGACCGGCTCAGCTACGCGGATCTCGCCGCCGCGGCGCACCTCTCGGCGATCGACTATCTGGGCGACGTGCCATGGAGCGAGGACGACGCGGCAAAGGCGTGGTACGCACGGGTGAAATCCCGCCCGTCGTTCCGTCCGCTGTTGAGCGAATGGCTGGCCGGCGTGCCGGCGTCGCGGACCTACGTGGACCTGGACTTCTGATGGTGAACGTCATGCCCGGGCTTGTCCCGGGCATCCACGTTCTTTCTGTTATGCGACGCAAGGACGTGGATGGCCGGGACGAGCCCGGCCATGACGCGCGTGGATGCATCGATGATCAAATCCAGCATCGACATTGATGAGCTTCGTACGGCGCTTGCAAACGAGGCACGCGCGCTCGGCTTCGACTGCATCGGCATCACGGAGCCCGGCACGATCGAAAGCGCCGGACAGCATTTTCTCGAATTCATCGCATCCGGCGGCCATGGCGACATGGACTGGCTCGCCGCGCAGCCGGAGCGCCGGGTCGATCCACGCGGGCTGTGGCAGGACGTGCGCAGCGTCATCATGCTCGGCGTCAATTACGGCCCCGACCAGGATCCGCTCGCGATCCTGCAACAGCGCACGCGCGCGGCCATCTCGGTCTATGCGCAGGGCGACGATTATCACGACCTCATCAAGAAGCGCCTGAAGGCATTGGCGCGATGGCTGGTCGCGACTGCACCGTCCCAAGTGAAAGTGTTCGTCGACACCGCGGCCGTGATGGAGAAACCGCTGGCGCAAGCCGCGCATCTGGGCTGGCAGGGGAAGCACACCAATCTGGTCTCGCGCGAGTTCGGCTCCTGGCTGTTTCTCGGCGCGATCTACACCACGCTGGAGCTGCCGCGCGACGATTCCGAGATCGATCATTGCGGCTCGTGCCGGGCGTGTCTCGACATCTGCCCGACCGCGGCCTTCCCCGCGCCCTACAAGCTCGATGCGCGGCGCTGCATCTCGTACCTCACCATCGAGAACAAGGGACCCATCCCGCAAGAGTTTCGTAAAAGCATCGGCAACCGCATCTATGGCTGCGACGATTGCCTCGCCGCCTGTCCTTGGAACAAGTTCGCGCAGGAGGGCCGTGAGGCAAAGCTTGCCGCCCGTGACGCTTTGCGCGCGCCAGGTCTTGCCGAGCTTGCACGGCTCGACGACGCGTCGTTCCGTGCGCTGTTCACGAAGTCACCGGTGAAACGGATCGGCCGCGACCGCTTTTTGCGCAACGTGCTGATCGCGATCGGTAACTCCGGCGATGCGGCGTTGGCGGACGAGGCGCGGCGATTACTGGAGGATGAGAGCGCGCTGGTGCGCGGGGCTGCGGTGTGGGCGCTGGGGAAGTTGGTGTCGCGGGATGAGTTCGAGGCGATCAAGACGGATGCGATTGCTGGCGAGCGCGACGAAAGCGTGCGTGAGGAGTGGCGCACCGCCTCCTAATCCTCCGCTGTCATGCTCCGCGACCCGGCTACGCCAAGGCTTCGCCGGGGTTGAGATCCAGGGGCGCCGAAGCTTTAGCGTAGGCGGCAAGCGGGGCATCCAGTACGCCGCGGCCTCTCGATTGAACCACAGCCGTCTCGGAGTACTGGATCGCCCGGTCAAGCCGGCGATGACACCGTTGTTGTGAGAGCGCTTCGCGCCTCCTCACCGGGAGGATTGAGCATCTTGATTTCCCCACACGTTCCTTCAAGCTCGCGCGTCATGACAAACATGCCTTTCTTCACCCGCGACGGCGACACATTCCATCCGACGGAAGTCGCCAACGGCCCGTGGGATCCGAAATCGCTGCACGGGCGCGTCATCGTCGGCCTGCTCGGCTTCGCCATCGAGGAGCGGCATTCCGGCCCTGAATTCGTGCCGGCGCGGCTGACCGTGGATATGTTTCGGCTGCCGACCATCGACAATCCAATCGAAGTAACCACACGGCTGGTGCGCGACGGGATGCGCATCCGCGTCGTGGAGGCGGAGTTCTTCTCCGGCGGCGTCGGCATGGCGCGCGCCTCATGCCAGCTGTTGCGGCGGACCCAGAATCCGGACGGCAATGTCTGGTCGCCGCCGAACTGGGACGTGCCGAAGCCGGCCGACATTCCCAAGCCGACCGATCCCAGGCTTGGCATGAACGGCAAATGGACCACGCGACCGATCGTCGGCCAGATGGGCTCGCTCGGGCCACGAAAACTCTGGATGAGCGAGGTGCGCGAGCTGATCGCGGGCGTGCCGATGACGCCGTTCGTCCATGTCGCCACCGGCGCGGACTTCGCCAGTCCGTTCGCGAACGCCGGCGACAAGGGGCTCGGCTACATCAACAGCGACGTCACGATCTATCTGCACCGCCTGCCGGTGACGAACTGGATCGGCTTCGAGGTGGTGAACCACCAGGCCACCGACGGTGTGGCGATCGGCGAATGCTGGCTCTATGACGAGCAGGGCCCGATCGGCACTGCCACGGTCGCCGCGCTGGCGCAACGCAAGCCGATGGTAAATCCGACGAAGCGGTAAGGGGCGCAAGAACAACGGCTAACCCAAGTGCCGCTTCATTTCCGGCCGCGCCTTGAGCTCCGCGCCCTGCCTGGCGACGATCTTCGCAATCCGTTCCGGCGCAAACTTCAGATCGACGAACGCCGGCGCGGTGTTGGCGACCTCGTGATAGCTGACGATCCTGCCGTCGCGAAGCGTCATGATCGCCACGCCCTCGAACATCGCCCGCGCGCCGTTCGCTTCCGGCAAGGTCGAGCGATAGCTGAACATGTAGCGCGCATAAAGCGTGGTGCCGTTCGACACCGGGTCGTGCATGTCCCAGCGGAAGTCGGTCGCCGTGCGATAGAACCAGTCGTCGATCATCGCTGCGATCTTCTCGCGGCCCGCGAAGGTGCCGTAGAACACGTCGTGATAGACGCCGTCCTCGGTGAAGAGATCCGCGAAGGCTTTTCCGTTGCGCTGTTCGACGGCGTCGCAGAAGGCGCGCAGCATGGCGGTGTTTGTCATTGACGATTCTCCCCTCCCTTTCTCAGTCATGCCCCGGCTTGACCGGGGCATCCAGTAAGCCGCGGCTTCTCGGCTTGAGCACGAGCGCCTCTGGAATACTGGATCGCCCAAACAAGTCGGGCGATGACACCGAGTGCTAGGTCGCGATTTCACCCGATCTCGGCCACCGCGGCAAGAATGCGGGCGATGTCCTGCGGGCGCGAGAGGCGGTGATCGCCGTCCTGGATCATGGTCAGCACGACGTCGTCGGCCGGCAGGCGATGGGTCAGTGCGAACGCATGCTGCCAGGGCACGTCAGGATCCTGAGCACCTTGCAAGATGCGGACGGGACAGCCGAGATCGATGGCGCTGCCGAGCACGAGGTGGTTGCGCCCCTCCTCGATCAGATTCCGCGTGATCGGATAGGGCGAGCCGTCGCCATAATCCGACGGTCTCAGCCAGACGCCCTTGGTCTCGATCTCTTTCTTCACTGCGGCCGGAAAATTCTTCCACATCAGCTCCTCGGTGAAGTCGGGCGCCGGCGCGATCAGCACCAGGCCCGCCAGCGAGGCTTTGGCTTGCTGTTTCTCTTGCCGCTTTTTGATCTCGCGCGCGAGTAGCAGCGCCATCCAGCCGCCCATGGACGAGCCGATCAGGACTTGCGGGCCGTCGCAGAACCGCTCGAAGACCGCGACGCTTTCCTCGAGCCAGCGCCCGATGGTTCCGTCGGCGAAATCGCCACCGGATTCGCCGTGGCCGGAATAATCGAACCGGACCACGGCACGGCCGTGATCACGAGCCCAATCGTCCAGCGCCACGGCCTTGCTGCCCCGCATGTCCGATTTGAACCCGCCGAGCCAGACCAGTCCCGGTCCTTGACCAGATTTTTGGCTGGCGCGGCGGCGCACCGCGATCCGGCGTGCGGACGGGCCCTCGCCCACATCGATGAAGTCGAGCACGGCATCGGGAATTGCAGGGGTCATGGAACGTTTACTCTGGCTGTGCAGTTTGAGCTGTCCGGACGTGCTCCGCAGCAGCCGGACGTCGGCATTTGCCCTTTGGGACGCTTGCGGAACAGAAGCAAGGTGTCTATGTCGGTCTGCGTGCCCCGCCGTGGCCAAAATGCCTCGCATTTGAGGCTTTTTCGACCGCCGCACGAGCGATTGCTTGCCGGCAAGCGTATCTTCCTGCAAAATAGCCGCCTCTTTTCATAACTTTGGAGAACCACCCATTCGCCGTCCCAATAAAGCCCCGCCCACTGCCGCCAAAGACGGGCCGCGCATCAATGACGACATTCGCAATGCGCAGATCCAGCTGATCGATCAGACCGGTGACAACAAGGGCACCATCGAGACCGTCGCGGCTATCCGCCTGGCCCAGGAAGCCGGCATGGATCTGGTCGAGATCTCGCCGAACGTCAGCCCTCCCGTCTGCAAGATCATGGACTACGGGAAGTATAAATATTCCGCGCAGAAAAAAGCCGCCGAAGCCCGCAAGCGGCAGAAGATCGTCGAGATCAAGGAGATCAAGCTCCGCCCGATGATCGACGACCACGACTACGAAGTGAAGATGCGCGCCATGCAGCGGTTCTTCGAAGAGGGCGACAAGGTCAAGATCACCCTGCGCTATCGCGGCCGCGAAATGGCGCACCAGGAGATCGGTACCAAGCTGCTCGACAAGATCAAGACCGACGTGGCCGAGCTCGCCAAGGTGGAGCAGGACGCGCGGTTCGAGGGCCGTCAGGTCGTCATGGTGCTGGCGCCGCGCTGACGCGAGTTGTTCAGGATTGAGAGTTCAACGGCCCGTCCGGATGTCCGGCGGGCCGTTTTGTTTTCCCTGGGCACCCGTCCTGTTGGCGATAGTTACGTCCTCGTCGCCTGCCAGGTGCCGCTGCACTGATCGCCGGAGATGATACCCCTCCACGAACCGGCGCCCTTCACGCCGGCGAGCCGGCCGCCGCCGCTGGCATGGGACGCCCCGACCGAAACCTGGACCGCGACGGCACCGCTGCGATTGACCTTGCCGGAGACCCGGCCACCGCCTGCGGACGACACCCGGCTGCCGGCGACGGTGAAGGGAACGCTGTAGCCGGAGCTGCAATTGCCGCGGGTGGTGGCGAAGGTGACGTTCCAGACGCCGTCATAGCCGCGGATGCGCGCATCGGCAGTCGAGGGAAACGCAGCCATGGCGAGCACGGCCAACAGCGCCAGGCAGCGCGGACGAGCGACATCCGTCAAAGACGGAAGCGATTGGGAAAAATAGGGCATGTTAATCCTGCTCCGGGCGACACGGCTCGGACATGAAGATAGCAATCCCGGATAGTCGGCGGCTAGGTTCCACCGGTTCATCGTTGCCAATTCGCCCGTCCTCTGTCATAAGCCCAGCCTTCATTGCCCGGCTGATTAAGGGCTGCCGTGGCGGTGTCCGTGCGGGTTTCGCGCTTGTTCGTAAAACCTGAGCACAATCAACGCTCTGACGAGCATTTTGACGGCCAGCCGCCTTTGCGGGCGGATTGCTATGGCCATTAGGAGAGCCAAATGCCCAAGCTGAAGACCAAATCGGGCGCTAAAAAGCGCTTCAAGGTGACTGCCACCGGCAAAGTGATGTTCGCGCATCGTAGCAAGCGTCACGGCATGATCAAGCGGACGAAGAAGCAGATCCGGCAGCTGCGCGGCACCGCCGTGCTGTTCAAGACCGACGGCGACAACGTCAAGAAGTACTTCTTGCCCAACGCCTGATCGCGTCCACGATCATTGCCACCCGCGCCGCAGCTTTCGCGGCGATCCGAACATCAAGTCATCTTTCGAAGGATTTTTGTCATGGCTCGCGTCAAACGCGGTGTGACCGCCCACGCCAAGCACAAGAAAGTCTACAAGGCCGCCAAGGGTTTCCGCGGCCGCCGCAAGAACACGATCCGCACCGCCAAGCCGGCGGTCGAGAAGGCTCTCGTGTATGCCTTCCGTGATCGCAAGCGCAAGAAGCGGACGTTCCGCGCACTCTGGATCCAGCGCATCAACGCTGCCGTGCGTCCGTTCGGCCTGACCTACAGCCGCTTTATCGACGGCATGGCCAAGTCCGGGATCACCGTGGACCGCAAGGTGCTGTCGGATCTCGCGATCAACGAGCCCGCGTCGTTCCAGGCGATCGCCGAGAAGGCCAAAGCCGCTCTGGCGGCCTGAGGCCTAACGGCCGGCCCCGCCGGCCTTCAGCGCGCGTTGCGAATAGCGCTGGGCGATCTCCGCCCGGCAGAATGCCGTGAATGACAGATACATGGTGCCGGATTTATTCCGGTACTTCCGGTCGCACACGCGCATCTCGCGTTGGTAAGCCTGTTTCCGCGCAGTGTTGAGGCCGGGCATGAAGTCCGCCTCGCATTTCTTCTCGACGGCGGCGCCGAGCTGGACATCGCCGCTCGCGGTCAATTGGCAATCCTGAAACATTTTCATCGCGCTTTCGCAGCCCTTCTGGGCAGCGATGGCGTCGACGACCTCGTCCAGCGTCATCGACTTCTCCATGCAGACCATGGCGCGCGCCGGGGTGCTCGCGACGGAGAGAACGACGGCGAGAGCAGCCAGACAGGATCTTGAGAGCATCGCGAAAGCCTCCTCGCTTTCCCCTTGGTGCCAGCCCCCCGCGCGAGGTTCAACCCAGCCGCTCGTCAGCCCGAAATGACCGGCTTTTCGCTTGACGTTACGGCCTTCGGGCGGCGACAACCCAGCCGAATTTGGCAGCAGGGATTTGACCGTGTCCGACCTCGCAATGCTCGAAACATCCATCCTCGACCAGATCGCCGCCGCCGGCGACGAGGCCGCCCTCGAAGCGGTGCGCGTCGCTGCCCTCGGCAAGAAGGGTTCGATCTCGGCGCTGCTTGCCACGCTCGGAAAAATGTCGCCGGACGAACGCAAGACGCAAGGCGCTGCGATCAACCAGGCCAAGGACAAGGTCACCGAGGCGCTCGCCGCGCGGCGCGACGTCTTGAAATCGGCGGCGCTCGACGCGCGGCTTGCGTCGGAAACCATCGACGTCACCCTGCCGCTGCGCGATGCGCCGGCCGAGGCCGGCCGCATCCATCCGCTGAGCCAGGTCTGGGACGAGCTGACCACGATCTTCGCCGATATGGGATTCTCGGTCGCCGAAGGGCCCGATATCGAGACCGACGACTACAACTTCACCAAGCTGAATTTTCCGGAAGGACATCCCGCGCGCGAGATGCACGACACCTTCTTCTTCCATCCGAAGGAGGACGGCTCCCGCATGCTGTTGCGCACCCACACCTCGCCGGTGCAGGTGCGCACCATGTTGAGCCAGAAGCCGCCGATCCGCGTGATCTGCCCGGGCCGCACCTATCGCATCGATTCGGACGCGACCCACACACCGCAATTCCACCAGGTCGAAGGCCTCGTCATCGACAAGCACTCCCATCTCGGCCACCTCAAATGGATCCTGCACGAGTTCTGCAAGGCGTTCTTCGAGGTCGATCACATCAACATGCGCTTCCGCCCCTCGTTCTTCCCGTTCACCGAGCCGTCGCTGGAAGTCGATATCCAGTGCCGCCGCGACAAGGGCGAGATCCGCTTCGGCGAGGGCGAGGACTGGCTCGAGATTCTCGGCTGCGGCATGGTGCATCCGAACGTGCTGCGCGCCTGCGGCATCGATCCCGACGAGTACCAGGGCTTCGCGTGGGGCATGGGCATCGACCGCATCGCCATGCTGAAATACGGCATTGCCGACCTGCGCCAGCTGTTCGACAACGACGTCCGCTGGCTCTCCCATTACGGCTTCAAGCCGCTCGAAGTACCGACCCTCGCGGGAGGGCTGAGCTCATGATGGGCTTGCTCGGACGCACGAAGACTCTCTCCGTTCCCTCCCCCCTTGTGGGGGAGGGTCAGGGAGGGGGGTAGCCGCGGATGCCGCACGCAGTTGTAAGCCAGCGTCAGCGCGGCCGGGCGAAGCAACTTCGCCAAGCGATGACGCGCGCCGAAACACTGCTGTGGCGCTATCTAAAAGCTAACCGGATGGATGGTGTCGGCATCCGTCGTCAGACGCCGATCGGAAACTACATCGCCGATTTCGTGTGCTTCTCATCAAAGATCATCATTGAGGTCGATGGGGAATCCCACGATTTCGAAGAGCGCCAAAAGGCGGATCGACGGCGCGACGCATTCTTCGCTGCCGAAGGGTTTCAGGTTCTGCGCTTCACCAACGAGCAGGTGATGACAAATCTGGAGGGAGTTGTTGAGGCAATCCGCCAGGCGGCATCCGCCGGAGCCCGCGGCTTACCCCCTCCCTGACCCTCCCCCACAAGGGGGGAGGGAACATTGACACCGACCAAAGCAACTCAGTGAACACCGACAAAAGCCGAGGCACGCAGCCATGAAATTCACTCTCTCCTGGCTGAAGGAACATCTCGACAGCGACGAGCCGCTGGAAAAGCTCGCCGAGAAGCTCACCATGATCGGGCTCGAGGTCGAGAACATCGAGGACAAGGCGAAGGCGCTGAAGCCCTTCACCATCGCGAAGGTGATATCCGCCGAGCAGCATCCGAACGCGGATCGGCTGCGCGTCTGCATGGTCGACACCGGCGACGGTGGCGCGCCCGTGCAGGTGGTGTGCGGGGCGCCGAATGCGCGGACGGGTCTCGTCAGCGTGTTCTCGCCGCCCGGCACCTACATTCCCGGCAAGGACATCACGCTCGGTGTCGGCACCATCCGCGGCGTCGAGAGCCGCGGCATGCTGTGCTCGGCGGCCGAATTGCAGATTTCCAACGACCATGACGGCATCATGGAATTGCCCGCGGATGCGCCGATCGGCGCTGCTTACGCCGCATGGGCCGGCCTCGGCGATCCCGTGGTCGAGATCAATCTGACGCCGAACCGGCAGGACTGCACCGGCGTGCACGGCATCGCGCGCGATCTCGCCGCTGCCGACATGGGCAAGTTCAAGGACCCGACCATCAAGCCGATCAAGGGCGAATTCCCGTGTCCGGTGAATGTTACGGTCGAGGACGCCGCGCTCTGCCCGGGCTTCGCGCTACGCCTCGTGCGCGGCGTGAAGAACGGGCCCTCGCCGGAATGGCTGCAGAAGCGGCTGACCGCGATCGGCCTGCGTCCGATCAACGCGCTGGTCGACATCACCAACTTCATGACTTACGACCGCGCGCGGCCGCTGCACGTGTTCGACGCGAAGAAAGTGAACGGCAATCTCGTGGTGCGCCGCGCCCGTGACGGCGAGACGCTGCTCGCGCTCGACGGCCGCAGCTACAACCTCGATCCCACGATTTGCGTGATCGCGGACGAGCATGGCGTCGAATCGCTCGCCGGCATCATGGGCGGCGAGGCCTCGGGCTGCGACGAAGGCACCACCGACGTGCTGATCGAATCGGCGCTGTGGAACGAGATCAACATCGCCCAGACCGGCCGCAAGCTCGGCATCAATTCGGACGCGCGCTACCGTTTCGAGCGCGGTGTCGATCCGGCCTTCATGGTGCCGGGGCTGGAGCTCGCGACGAAACTCGTGATGGAGATGTGTGGCGGCACGCCGTCGGAGAACGTCGTGGTCGGCAAGACCTTCGGCGACGACCGCGTGATCGATTTTCCGGTCACCGAGGTCAAGCGACTCTCGGGCATCGAAGTACCGATGCCGGAGATGAAGCGCATCCTGACCCATCTCGGCTTCATGATGGCGGGCCCGGGCCCCGTCGTGAAGGTCGCGGTGCCGTCATGGCGGACCGATGTGCACGGCAAGGCCGACATCGTCGAGGAAGTCGTCCGTATCCACGGCGTCGACAAGGTGCCGATGACGCCGTTCGAGCGGGGCGAGGACGCACGAAAATCCGTGCTGACCCCGCTCCAGCTCCGCACCCGCCGCGCCAGGCGGGCGCTCGCGAGCCGCGGCATCATCGAAGCGGTGACCTGGTCCTTCATCACCAAATCTGCCGCACAGCTGTTCGGCGGCGGCCAGCGCGAACTCGAAGTCGCCAACCCGATCGCGTCGGATTTGTCCGACATGCGCCCGACCCTGTTGGCCGGCCTGATCGCGGCGGCGCAGGCCAATGCCGATCGCGGCTTTGGCGATGTCGCCCTGTTCGAGGTCGGGCAGGTGTTCAAAGGCGACCGCCCGCAGGATCAGTTCATGGCGGCGAGCGGCGTCCGCCGCGGTTTTGCATCATCGCAGGGTCTCGGACGGCACTGGTCGGGTTCGGCGCAGGCTGACTTGTTCGACGCCAAGGCCGATGCGCTCGCGGTGCTCGCGGCTGCCGGCGCTCCGATGCAGGCCCTTCAGATCGTCGCGGGCGGCCCGTCCTGGCTGCATCCCGGGCGCTCCGGCACGATCCAGATCGGACCGCAGAACGTGCTCGGTTATTTCGGCGAGATGCATCCGCGCGCGCTCGAGGCGCTCGGCGCCGGTGGCCCGCTGATGGTGTTCGAGGTGATCCTCGACCGCATCCCCGAGGCGAAGAAGAAGCCGACCCGCGCCAAGCCCGTGATCGAGCTGTCGGCATTCCAGCCGGTCTCACGCGATTTCGCCTTCATTGTCGACCGCACCGTGAAGGGCGGCGACATCGTGCGCGCGGCTCAGAGCGTCGACAAAAAGCTGATCACCGCGGTGAACGTGTTCGACGTCTACGAAGGCAAGGGCATCGACGACGGCAAGAAGTCGATTGCAATCGCGGTGACGATCCAGCCGCGCGAAAAGACCCTGACCGACCAGGAGATCGAGGCCGTGGCCGCGAAAATCGTGGCGGAGGTGACGAAGAAGACCGGCGGCACTTTGCGAGCATGATCATGCTCGAGAA
Organism: Bradyrhizobium sp. F1.13.3; assembly: GCF_040548265.1. NCBI lineage: Bacteria > Pseudomonadati > Pseudomonadota > Alphaproteobacteria > Hyphomicrobiales > Nitrobacteraceae > Bradyrhizobium > Bradyrhizobium sp. F1.13.3. The sequence continues at coordinate 727,644 of NZ_JBEPRI010000002.1, forward strand.
ATCATAGAGCATGAATCTCACTGACTTTCTTCCGAAGGACGTCAGCTTCACTGTTGCGACGGCGCTCTGCGCCGTCGCTTTCGTTTCAGGCACCGCGCGCGGCTTCTCCGGCTTCGGCTCGGCGCTGATCTTCATGCCGCTGGCGAGCAGCATCGCGGCGCCGCGTCTCGTTGCCGCGCTGCTCCTCGTGATCGATTTCGTCGCGGCCGCGCCGCTGCTGCCTGACGCCTGGCGCAAGGCGGATCGCAAGGCCACCGCGGTGCTCGTGCTGGGCGCGCTGGTCGGCGTCCCCGTCGGCACCTATTTCCTCAGCGTGCTCGAACCCGTCACGACACGATGGATCATCTCCTGCTTCGTCGCTGCGCTGTTGCTTCTGCTGCTGTCGGGCTGGCGCTATCGCGGCAAGGACCACGCCTGGCTCTCGGTCGGCATCGGTAGCCTCTCCGGCTTCTGTAGCGGCCTCGCGCAGACCGGCGGCCCGCCGATCGTCGGCTATTGGCTCGGCCGCCCCATCGCCCCGATCGTCGCGCGCGCCAACATCTTGCTGTTTTTTGGCGCGTCGGATTTCTTCTCGATGGTCAGCTATGCAACCACAGGCCTGATCTCGCGCGAATCGCTGGTGCTCTCGCTCATTGTTGGTCCGGTCTATGCGATCGGCGTTGCATTCGGCGCGTCGCTGTTCGGCCGCGCCAGCGAGAAAGTGTTTCGCGCGATTTGCTACGGGCTGATCGCGCTGGCCGTGATCGCGGGGCTGCCGGTGCTGGATGGGATTTTGCGCTGAATCATCCACGTCGTCCCGGCGAAGGCCGGGACCCATAGTCCCGATCGGCTTTTGTTACGCGAACTGGTAACTCCGAGTCCTCGCCAAACCACATCCTGTGGTTATGGGTCCCGGCCTTCGCCGAGACGACGAGTTAAGCTTATTGCGGCCTCGCCCTGCGCTTCTTCGTCGACTGCGTCGGCACGTCGGCCGGCTCATCCTTCAGCGCGCCGATCTTGCGCAAGGCTGCGTCCGCGGCGCGCTCGCCGCTTTCCCAAGCGCCGTCGACTGTGCCCCACAGCGTCTCGTGCGTGGCTTCGCCGGCGAGGAACATGTTGCCGATCGGCTCAGTCAGGATTCTTCGCGAGAGCTGACCGCCCGGGGAGGCCGCCGACATGGCACCCATCACGAACGGCGAGGCGTTCCAGCGCGTCGCGCTGGCTTTCTGCACGGCGGCGGCGACTTCGCTGCCGAACAGTTTCGTGATCCATTCTCTGGCGAAGGCCGTCATCGCCTTCTCGCCCTGCTGGGTGAGATCGCGGCCGAACGAACCGCCGATATCGATCGAACACAGCGAGGATCCCCCGATATTGGCGAACATCAGCGCCGTGCGCGTCGAGTTGCTTTGCTCGATCAGGATGTCGTCGCGCGACAGGCCGAGCGGATTGCCCGGCAGTTGCAGCACGATGTGATCGTAGCTTCCGAGCGTGAGCTTCGACGCGGCATCGAGCGTGCGCTTCGGAATGTCAGGCCCAAACTTGATCGCGCCCGAAATCAGCACGTTGGTCGAGACCGTGATGATGGCGGCGCGGGCGGCGATCCTGCCGGCCTGTGTCTCCACGCTGACGTCGCGATTGCTCCAGACGATCCGGCTCGCCGGCGTCGACAGCGCGACCGGCGCCTGCTCACCGAGTTTGGTGATCAGGGTCCCCAAGCCCTGGCGGCAGGCGATCGCGGCGTTGCGATCCTGTGCCCGCGCCTTGTCGATCGCAGACAACTCCTTCAGGTCCTTGCCGGCGAAGCTCGCGCCGAGCATGAACTCGACCGCACCGGCCCAGTCGCCGAGATCCTTCGGCAGCACCGAGGCGCAGGCGGTATCGAGCTTGCCGCGCGCGGCCTCGTCGATGGTGCGGTTGGCGCGCACCAGCGCCGCCAGGAATTCCTCGGTCTCGCCGGCGCGTGCGTTGCGGCGGCCGATGCGCATCTTCTGGCCTGATGGCGCCGGCAGAACGTCGAGCCCGGCGCTGCGCGCCAACCGGATCATCGGATTGGTGTCGGGATTGTGCATCCAGCGCGCCCCGCGATCGAACGGCGTGTCGAAGGTCGTCGTATCCGTGATGCAGCGGCCGCCGATCTGCGATGCCGCTTCCACCACCACGACCTTGCGATTGGCCGCCATGATGCGCCGCGCCGCGGCAATTCCGGCCGCGCCCGCGCCGATCACGACAATGTCAGCCTCGCGCGGCAGGGTCGCGGCGGTTGCGCGCAGGACCGGCATCGCGGCAAGGCCCGCCGACGCCGATAGGAAGCTGCGGCGCGTGATTGTCATGGCATGGTTTCCGGAGACTTGCAGCAAACGGGAACAGCTAGCGAACCTTGCCGTATCTGATGTTGCGCGGCAACCATCATGGTGAATCAATCGTGCTTGATGTCACAGATCGATGAACCGAATTGCAACACGTTCCGACCATGGTAGAGAAGAGAAAAAGACGGCCGCAAAAGGCCGTGGGGGAGTTTTGAAATGGGGACGGTCCTGGATTCAGTCGGCAAGCTGATTGCCGCGTACCTCTCGAAGGAGGTGCCGGGCTATGAGCCGTTCACGCCGAGCGACCCCGAGCATCTGCGCGGCGTCATCGAGCCCGGCGACGTGCTGCTGGTCGAGGGCAACAACCGCATCTCGGGCATCATCAAATATCTGACGCAGTCGACCTGGTCCCACGGCGCACTCTATGTCGGCCCGATCGAGGGCGCGGAAGAGCCCGACGGCGAGCCACACGTCCTGATCGAGGCCAATATCGGCGAAGGCGTCACGTCCGCGCCGCTGTCGAAATATTTCCCCTATCACACCCGCCTCTGCCGCCCGGTCGGGTTGTCCTATGAGGACCGCACCACGGTCTGCCGCTATGCGATCAACCGCATCGGCTTCGGCTACGACACCAAGAACATCGTCGACCTGATGCGCTTTCTGTTTCCGCTGCCGATCCCGCAGCGCTGGCGCCGCCGCATGATCTCGATCGGCTCCGGCGATCCCACCAAGATCATCTGCTCGGCCCTGATCGCGCAGGCTTTCGATGCCGTGCGTTACCCGATCCTGCCCAAGATCACCAAGGCCGGCAGCCGCGCCGCCCGCCGCGAGATCCTTCACATCCGCGATTCCTCGCTCTACATGCCCCGCGACTTCGACATCTCGCCCTATTTCGAAGTCGTCAAACCCACCATCGTGCACGGCTTCGACTACACCGCCTTGCACTGGGCCGACAAGCAGAAGCCGCTCGAGGAGGTAGCCGGCACATTCAGTGTGTTTCCAGAAACGTTCTGTGCGCCGCCGCTCGTTCCTGAAGCGATTGACGAAGAGGCGTCGGTTTCGGCTGAAGAAGTGATGCGCGAGGCGGCTGCGGAGATGAGCGTTGCCTTCTCCGAACATTTTGTGCTGCTGAACGATCTCGCAAAGTACCGCGCACGGGGACACGCGCTGGAGATGGCGGCGTAGCCGTTCCTCCAGCATCGTCATTGCAGCGAAGCAATCCAGACTGCCTCTGCCCGAACAGTCTGGATTGCTTCGTCGCTACGCTCCTCGCAACGACGGCGACCTACCGCTCCGCCCGCCCGATCACCGCCATCAGCTCCGCGATCTTCTCGCGCTGGTCGGCCTTGTCGCCGCTCGCGATCGCATGCTCGACGCAATGGGCGACGTGGTCTTTCAAAACCTCTTCCTCGACCCGGCGCAGTGCGGCGCGGACCGCCGAGATCTGGGTGACGATGTCGATGCAATAGCGGTCTTCCTCGACCATTTTCGAGAGGCCGCGAACCTGCCCCTCGATCCGGCCGAGACGTTTTCCGAGCGATGCCTTGATGTCCTTGCGCATGCGGCCTATATACCCCCCCAGGGTATAACTTGCAAGGCCGGAGCGTGGCAATGAATGACGCCGAACACGAACACCATCACAAGCCGGAAACACATTCCGGATGCGGCTGTTCCAGTAAAGCTGCTCCGGTCGACAAGCCCGCCGCTGCCTCCTGCTGCGGCGCGCACGGCGATCACGCGCATGACCACGGCGCCGCGGCAAAAGTCCGCGATCCCGTCTGCGGCATGACCGTCGATCCCGCGACCTCAAAGCACCGGTTCGACCATCACGGCGAGACCTTCCATTTCTGCTCGGCCGGCTGCCGCACCAAATTCGCCGCCGATCCCGCAAAGTACCTCGCAAAGGACAAGACGCCCGAGCCCGAGATGCCCGCAGGCACGATCTACACCTGCCCGATGCATCCGCAGATCCGCCAGGCCGGACCCGGCACCTGCCCGATCTGCGGCATGGCGCTGGAGCCGGAACTGGCGAGCCTGGAGACCGGCCCCAATCCCGAGCTTGCCGACATGACGCGGCGGTTCTGGGTCGGCGGCGCGCTGGCTTTACCGGCCGTCGTGCTGGAGATGGGCGGCCATCTCGCAGGCCCGCACAACTGGATCGATGCGACGCTGTCGAATTGGATCCAGCTCGTCTTCGCCACGCCTGTGGTGCTGTGGGCCGGTTGGCCGTTCTTCGTCCGCGGCTGGCAGTCGCTGCTGACGCGCAACCTCAACATGTTCACGCTGATCGCGATGGGCACGGGCGTTGCCTATGTCTACAGCCTGATCGGCACCATCGCGCCGCAGATCTTCCCCGCAACGTTCCGCGGCCACGAAGGCGCGATCGCGGTGTATTTCGAGGCCGCGGCCGTCATCACCGTGCTGGTGCTGCTCGGGCAGGTGTTGGAACTGCGCGCCCGCGACGCGACGTCGGGTGCGATCAAGGCGCTGCTGCAGCTCGCCCCCAAGACAGCGCGCCGCGTCGATGCTGACGGCGGCGAGCACGAGGTCGAGATTGACGCACTTCATGCCGGTGACCGCTTGCGCGTGCGGCCGGGCGAAAAAGTGCCGGTCGACGGCGTCATTCTGGAAGGCCGTTCCTCGCTCGACGAGTCGCTCGTAACAGGCGAATCCATGCCGGTGACCAAGGAGACGGACGCGAAGGTGATCGCCGGCACGCTCAACCAGTCCGGCAGCTTCATCATGCGCGCCGAAAAGGTCGGGCGTGAGACGCTGCTGTCGCAGATCGTGCAGATGGTCGCGGACGCGCAGCGCTCGCGGGCGCCGATCCAGCGCCTCGCCGACCAGGTCGCGGGCTGGTTCGTGCCGGCCGTGATTGCGGTCGCGGTCGCTGCTTTCGCGGCCTGGGCCTGGTTCGGGCCGGAGCCGCGGCTGGCCTTCGGCCTCGTTGCCGCCGTCAGCGTGCTGATCATCGCCTGCCCCTGCGCGCTTGGCCTGGCGACTCCGATGTCGATCATGGTCGGCGTCGGCCGCGGTGCGCAAGCGGGCGTGCTGATCAAGAACGCCGAGGCGCTGGAGCGGATGGAGAAGGTCGACACGCTGGTGGTCGACAAGACCGGCACCCTGACCGAGGGCAAGCCGAAGGTGGTCGCGATCGTGCCGGCCGCCGGTTTTGCGGAAGATGACATCCTCCGCTTGGCCGCCAGCGTCGAGCGCGCCAGCGAGCATCCTCTTGCCGACGCGATCATGCGCGCCGCAAAGGAGAAGCAGCTCGCGCTGGGCCAGGTCGAGCAATTCGATTCACCGACGGGCAAGGGCGCCACCGGCAAGGTCGACGGCAAAACCATCGTGCTCGGCAATGCCAGATATTTGACGTCGATCGGCATCGACACCAAAGCGCTCGATGGCGAAGCCGAACGGCTGCGCGGCGATGGCGCGACCGTGATCAATATGGCCGTCGACGGCCGGCTTGCCGGCCTGTTCGCGATCGCCGATCCGGTCAAGGCCTCGACCCCGGAGGCGCTGAAGGCACTCGCGGCCGAGGGCATCAAGGTCATCATGCTGACCGGCGACAACCGCACCACGGCGGAGGCAGTGGCGCGCAGGCTCGGCATCGCCGATGTCGAAGCCGAGGTGCTGCCGGATCAGAAGAGCGCGGTGGTGACAAAGCTGCAGAAGGCCGGCCGCAGCGTCGCGATGGCCGGCGACGGCGTCAACGACGCGCCGGCGCTGGCCGCGGCCGAAGTCGGCATCGCGATGGGCACCGGCACGGATGTGGCGATGGAGAGCGCCGGCGTCACGCTGCTGAAGGGCGATCTCATCGGCATCGTGCGTGCGCGAAAACTGTCGCAGGCGACGATGAGCAACATCCGGCAAAACCTGTTCTTCGCCTTCATCTACAACGCCGCAGGCATTCCGATCGCGGCTGGCATCCTCTATCCGACCTTTGGCGTGCTGCTCTCACCGATCATCGCCGCGGCCGCGATGGCGCTGTCCTCGGTCAGCGTGGTCGGGAATGCACTGCGGCTGCGGGCAACGCGGCTGTGAGCACCGTGGAATCCGTGTAAAACGGCATCGAGCGCGCGATGGAGCATTCTGATGCAGCGAATTACGATCACGATCGAGGACGATCTCCTGGCGGAGATCGACGCGGCGGCTGAAGCGCGCGGCTACCAGAACCGCTCCGAGATCATCCGCGACCTCGCGCGCGCCGGCTTGCAACAGAGCAGCGAGGACACCGCACAGACCGGGCCCTGCGTCGCCGGCCTCGTCTATGTCTACGACCACGCCGCCCGCGATCTCTCAAAACGCCTGGTGCAGGAATTCCATGGCCACCACGACCTCGCGCTGGCGACGCTGCATGTCCATCTCGACGACAACAATTGCATGGAGATGACGGCACTGCGCGGCGACGCCGGCGAGGTCAGACATTTCGCCGACCACATCATCGCCGAACGCGGCGTCCGCTACGGCCGCGTCGTGATGATCCCGACGGGTGACGGCAAGCAGGCGAAAGCGCGCAAGCAGGCGCACCGGCATGACTGATACTTCTCCCTCTCCCCGCAAGCGGGGCGAGGTGAAGAAAGAGCCTCAGGCTGCCTTCGCACTCCCACCCGGCAGCCCCGCCCGCGCGATGCCGCCATACAGCGTTTCGTTCGGCATCTCCTCGCGCAGGATCCTGCGGACCGCGATCAACTTCTCCAAATCGATACCCGTCGCAAAGCCCTTGCTCTCGCACAGGAACACGAGATCCTCGAACACGACATTTCCGGTCGCGCCGGGGGCGAAGGGGCAGCCGCCGAGGCCGCCCAGCGAGCCGTCGAGGATCCGCGCGCCTTCGTCGAGCGCCGCGGCCGCGTTCGCGATACCCATTCCGCGGGTGTCGTGGAGATGAATGCAGATCGGCTTTGACCCTGCGAGCTTCACCGCCGCACGCGTCAGCTCCGCCACCTGCTTCGGCCCGGCATAGCCGACGGTGTCGGCGATGCCGACGAAATCGACACCGGCCTCGAGGCACTTGTCGACCAGCCGCAGCACTTCTGCGGGATCAACCGCCCCCGTGATCGAGCAGCCCAGCGCCATCGAGATCGCCGCGTTGACGAGCGGCTTGTGGCTGGTGGCATCGCGCAGCTCGCACAAGCGTTTCAGATTGGCGATCGCGGACTCGCGCGAGCGGTGCGCATTGGCCTGGCTGTGCTCTTCCGTCGCCGAGACCACCGAGGCGATCTCGCCGACGCCGGATTCCAGCGCCTCGTTGACGCCGCGCTCGTTGAGCGCAAGCGCGATGCCATGCGCGCCGGGCAATGAAGCGACGGTTGCGACGACGTCCCGGACATCAACGAACTGCGGAAACGTCTTTGCCGGCAGGAACGAGCCGACCTCGAAATGCCGCACGCCGGAGGCATATTCCTCGCGCACCCAGCGTTGCTTGGCGTCGGTCGACGGAATTTTCTTCACAAGCTGGAGCCCGTCGCGCAAGCCCACCTCGCGCAGGCTGACGCGCTCCGCGGGGTAAATCTCCTGGATCCGGCTCATGCGCGCCTCCCTGTTGTTTTTGACGTGACGTCTTCATTTTCGTTGTCGATCTCGGCGCGAACGACCGCGGTGTCGGCGCCGAGCGGCGCGACCTGCAGGCCTTCGCCGATATGGCTGCCGTTCCATTCGATCGGCAGCGCCGGGACCCGGAACGGCTTGCCGTCGGCGGTGACATTGTTGACGAGCCCACCCGGCCGCAGCACATGCGGATCGGTGAAGAGATCCTCGGGCCGGTTGATGGGCGAGAAGCAGATGTTGAGCGCATCGAGCCTCTCGGACAGTTTTTTCACGTCCCACTGCCTGATGATGTCAGCGGCGCGCGGAATGATCCGCCCGCGCGCCAGGATGCGATCGGTCGTGGTGCGCAAGGCGGGATCATCGAGCAAGTCAGTCAGCCCGAATTCGCGGCAAAAGCTCTGCCAATGGCCTTCGGTGACGACGCCGATGAAGATGCGCTCGCCGCCGGCGGTCTCGAAGATGTCGTAGATCGGCCAGGCATGCTCGCGCTCCGGCATCGAGCGCGGCTTGTTGCCGGTCATCTCGTATTCGACCATGTGCTGGGCGACCAGGAACAGGCAGTTCTCGAACAGGCCGATGCGGATATCGGCGCCGTCGCGTTGTCCTCCGCGCTTTTGATAGAGCGCCGCGAGGATCGCGATCACGCCGAACATGCCGCCCATGATGTCGTTGGCGGACGAGCCGACACGCTGGGGCTTTTCGCTGGTGCCGGTCATGGCGGCAAGGCCCGCCATCATCTGCACGACCTCGTCGAGCGCGGGGCGGTGCTCGTAGGGACCGGAGAGGAAACCCTTGTGGCCGGCGATGATCAGACCCGGATGCCGGGGACGCAATTCGTCCGCGCCGAGCCCCTGCTTCTCGAGCTGGCCGTCGCGAAAATTCTCCAGGAACACGTCGGCCGTCGCCAGCAGCCGGTGCATGGTGTCGCGATCCTCAGGCTTCTCGAAATCCAGCACCACGCTGCGCTTGCCGCGGTTGAACAGCGGAAAGAAGGCGGTGCCCATGCCGCCCAAGCTCCGGGTCTTGTCGCCCGCAGGCGGTTCGACCTTGATCACGTCGGCTCCGAGCTGCGCCAGGATCATGCCGCAGGTCGGGCCCATGACCATGTGGGTCATCTCGACGACGCGCACGCCTGCAAGCGGCAATCCGGCCGCCGGTTCTTCCATCGCCATATGAGCCTGTTCCTTTGCCCGGCTGGTTCCGCTTGTTGTCAAGCGGGTTGATGAAGCAACAGTCTTGCCGAATTCATCGTGGCTTCGTTGATGCGAGCGGTCAATCCGCCACTGCGCTGGTGCCGCCGATCTCTCTTGCCGAACGGGCCTGCTGTGTCTACCTCTCGCGGGTGGTTTTCCCGAGAGGTGCTCCCATGCTGGATGCCGCCGTCAAGGCGCTGTCGCAAATGATCTCGCCGCCGATGCGCTCGATCCTGTGGCGGTCGATCGGCGTCGCACTGGTGCTGATCATCGTGCTGGCGATCGGCTTGCAGCGGCTCCTGAGCTGGTTTGCGACCTATGGCGAGGCCTGGCTGGAGGGCCTGCTCGGTCCGGGCTGGCACTCATCGCTCGAGGTATTGTCCTGGATCATTTCGATCGCCGCGGGCCTTGGCGTCGTGTTCGGGGCTGTGTTCCTGATGCCCGCGATCACCTCGCTGGTGGCGAGCCTGTTCGTCGACGACGTCGCCGACGTCGTCGAGCGCGAGCACTATCCGGCCGAGCGGCCCGGCGTCGCGCTGCCCTTCAGCCAGGCGATCTACGAGGGCGTCAAGACCGCGCTGCTGACGATCCTGGTCTATCTGGTCGCGTTGCCGCTGGTGCTTTTCGCCGGCGCCGGCTTCCTGGTCTTCTTCCTCGCCACGGCCTGGCTGCTCGGCCGCGAATATTTCGAGCTCGCGGCGATGCGGTTTCGCTCGCCGGAGGAAGCCAAGGCGATGCGGCGCGACAATGCCGCGACCATCTTCACGGCGGGCCTGTTCATCGCAGCCTTCGTCTCGATCCCGATCCTCAATCTGGCGACGCCGATCTTCGCCATGGCCTTCATGGTCCACATGCACAAGCGGCTGTCAGGCCCGCGGCCCGAGCTGATCGAACCGGCGCGGCAAATGCGGTGACTGGACGCTCCCTCTCCCGCTTGCGGGAGAGTTGATCAACCCCACGCACGATCGAACGAACCAACCATCATCGTTCAGGCGACGTTCACCCCGCACTTCCGCAACAGCATCCTGGCGAAGCCGAACGGCGCCGGCGTGAACGGGCCGGGCGGGGCACGGGTGACCAGCGCAACGACGCCGAGCGCGGCCATCGCGACCCAGAAGCACAGCCAGAAGCCGTCGATATAGGCGAGCACATTGGCCTCACGCTGCACCAAGCCCGCGAGTGTACCGACCGCGCGCGCCTGTGCCGAGCCAGCACCATGGGCCGCAAAATGGTCGGTGAGCTGTTTCAGCATGCGGACCACATCGACGTCACCGACGCCGAGATTCTGGCCGAGATAGAAGGAATGGATCTGCTCGCGGACCCGCAGCCACGTCCCCATCAACGCCACCCCGATCTCGGCGCCGCCGAGCCGCATGATCTGGATATAGGCGGCAAACGAGGTGGCACGGCTCGGATCGGAATTGGACAGCAGCGTGATGATCAGCGGCAGCAAGGTCAGCGACTGCCCGATCGCCTGGAGCAGCACGATGCCGGCGAAATGCTCGCGCGCCCAATCATGGCTGAGCTGCGTGCCCCAGAGATTGGCGGCGGCGAAGCAGGCAAATCCCACGACCACTACCGTGCGCGTATCGAAATGCCGCAGCAGCCAGATCGAGAGCGGCACCAGCACGAACATCGGCAACGCGCCGTAGGTAAGCAGCAGCAAGCCACTCTGCTCCGGCCTGAGCAGGGCGATGGTGGCGAGGAAATTCGGCACCAGCGACGCGTTGGAGAGGCTGGTCAGCGTATAGAGCAGGATCAGGACCAGCCCGAGACCGATATTGCGCGAGAACAGCACGTTGATATGCGCCCATGGCTGTCGCACCAGGGCCTCGTTGATGAGGAAGCCCGCGACCAGCACCGCGCCGGCAGTGATCAATGCCATCACCGTTCCCGACCCCAGCCAGTCCAGCCGATTGCCCTGGTCGAGCCCGGCATAGATCATCGAAACGCCCGCGCCGAGCAGCAGCATGCCGCCCCAATCGGCCTCGCGCAGCAAAGCGCGATTCACCGGCTCGTTCGGCGTACCCCAATAAACCATCAGGCCCATCAGGGGCGCGATCACGACGCTCTGCCAGTACAGCCATTGCCAGCCGAGATGGTCGACATAGAAGCCGACCAGCGAGCTTGACGTGTCCAGCGCAAAGCCGACGCGGATCGAATAGATCGAGATCGCCGGGAGCCACCAGCGGATCGGCAAATTGCGGAACACGATCATCAGCGTCGCCGGCACGAAGGTGCCGAGCAAGAGGCCATGCACGACGCTGAGCGCGAGCAATGTCGGATAGTCGTGCACGAACGGGATGATCAGCGAGACCGCGGCATAGACGAGGCTGGGGATGCCGAGCACGCGGCGCAGGCCGAATACGGTGGCAAGCCAGGCCACCGCAGGCGCTATGAAGATCTGCGAGCCGATGCCTGCCGTGGAGAGCCAGGCGCCTTCGTCGAACGAGAGCGAGAACGCGCCGCGCAGGTCCGGCAGGCCTATTGTGGTCAGGCGGCTGTCGAAATTGGCGAGGAACGAGCCGAGCAGCACCGCCGCCACCGCAAACAGCGGCTGCGGGGCGACGCCGCCGCGCGAGAGCGGCCCGCGGCTGGAATCGTCATTTTCCGCCATTGCCGGCCTTGGTGTCGATGCTCGTGACGACCGACATGCCCGGCACCAGCCGCGCCAGCAACGGCTGGTTGTCGTCGAACTGGATGCGCACGGGAATGCGTTGCACGACCTTGGTGAAGTTACCGGTTGCGTTGTCCGGCGGCAGCAGCGCGACCTGCGCGCCGGTCGCGGGCGCAATGCGCTCGACCCGGCCGCGCAGCTTCTCGCGCGGGAAACTGTCGACGGTGATCTCGACCGGCTGGCCCGGTGCGACGTGGGTAAGCTGGGTCTCCTTGTAGTTCGCGATCACATAGACCTTCGGCAACGGCACGACGTTGATGAGGTTGGTGCCGATGTTGACGTAGTCGCCGGGCTGGACCTGCCGCTCGCCGACGACGCCGTCGAACGGCGCCGATATCCTGGTGTAGCCGAGCTTGAGCTTCGCACTCGCCAGCGTCGCCTTGGTCGCTTCGAGATCGGCGGCGCGCTGCTTCCTGTTGCCTTGCAGGACTTCGAGCTGGTGCTGCTGGGCCGCGATCACGGCACGGCTTGCGCGCACATCGGCCTGCGCCTTGGCGTAGCCTGCGACCGCCTGCTCGAAGCGCTGCCGAGTGCCGGATTCGGTCTGCGTCAGCGATTGCTGACGCTCCTGCTCCTGCCGCGCCTCGACCTCCATGGCTTCGGCCGAGAGCCGTGCGGCTTGCGCCTGCGCGATCGTCGCATATTGCAGCTCGATCTGGTTGGCCAGATTGTCGAGCACGGCTTGCGCGGCGGCAACCGCGGCCTCGGATTGCGCGACTTGCGCTTCATAGTCGGCAGGATCGATCTGGATCAGGAGATCGCCGGCCTTGACGCGCTGGAAGTCGGTGACTCCGACGGTCAGTACTTCGCCGGAGACGCGACTGGCAAGCCGCGTCAGCTCGGCGCGCACATAGGCGTCGTTGGTGGTCTGGACCACCGAATTGCCGACCCATTCGTCGAAGCGCTGGGTTGCCAGCGCGACGAAGCCGAGTGCGACGATCACCGCGAACAGCGGAATCGCAAGCCGGCTCCATAGCGAGCTCGCCGGTGGCTGCGTAGGCTTCGGTGGCGGCGCCGGTGTGGCAGCAGGTGGCGACGACGGGATTTGTTCCTGCTGACTCACGATAGACTCCAAAAACACTTTCCGAACACCAGTCTCAGACCGTCTTCTCCGGCCACCGGCAGAGATCGTTGATCAGGCATACCTCGCAACGCGGCTTGCGCGCGATGCAAGTATAGCGGCCATGCAGGATCAGCCAATGATGGGCATGCAGCATGAACTCGGCCGGGATCACCTTTTCGAGACCGAGCTCGACCTCCAGCGGCGTCTTGCCGGGCGCAAGTCCGGTCCGGTTGCCGACGCGGAAGACATGCGTGTCGACAGCCATGGTGTGCTCGCCGAAGGCCATGTTGAGCACGACATTGGCGGTCTTGCGCCCGGCGCCGGGCAACGACTCGATCCCGGCGCGCGTGCGCGGCACCTCGCCGCCGAACTCGCTGAGCAGCTTCGCCGACAGTGCGATCACGTTTTTCGCCTTGGTGCGGTAGAGGCCGATGGTCTTGATGTACTCGCGCAGGCGTTCCTCGCCGAGGTCCAGCATCTTCTGCGGTGTGTCGGCGATCGCAAACAGCGCGCGCGTCGCCTTGTTGACGCCGGCGTCAGTCGCCTGTGCCGACAGCACCACGGCAACCAGCAGCGTGAACGGATTGACGTGCTCGAGCTCCCCTTTCGGCTCGGGGTTGGCCTTGCGGAAACGGCTGAAGGCCTCGTGGACCTCGGGCGGCGTCCAGGGCTTCATAGCTTTGAGCGATTTCTTCGCGGCCGCCTTCGGTTTTGCCGCGACCGGCTTTGCCTTTTTCTTCGGCACGGACGTTTTGCGCGGGGCCGGCTTGCGGGTGATTTTCGCCATGATCGGGATATACTGAGGGACGATGAGCACAGGCAACGAAATTGCGCGCGAACAATCTGGGAGCGAGGCCGAGCCTCAGATCTTTTCCGCGCGGCTGACGCCGCACCGCTCGCTGAACCGCACCGGCTTCCTCGCCGTGATGCTGTTCCTCAGCATCGTCAGCTTCGTCACCGGCCTCGTCTTCCTGATGATGGGCGCGTGGCCGGTGTTCGGCTTCTTCGGCCTCGATGTGCTGGTGATCTGGTGGGCCTTCAAGGCCAATTTCCGCGCGGCGCGGGCCAGCGAGGAGATCGTGGTCACGCCGTCTGAATTGCGCGTGCGGCGCGTCAGCCAGCACGGCCAGGTCGTCGAATGGACCTTCAATCCGCTCTGGGTCCGGCTCGACACGGAAATCGACGAGGATTTTGGCATCGAGCATCTCTATCTGATTTCGCGAGGTCACCAGATCCAGATCGCCCGCTTCCTGGGACCGGACGAAAAGGCAAGTTTCTACAAAGGCTTGGTTGAGGCATTAAATGCCGCCAGGCGCGGGCCGACCTACAATCCGGTCACCTGATTTGCGGATCGGAAATCGGGTGGTTTCGTACCCTGCCCTCTCCTACATTTGTGGTCATGATGACACTCGCGATACATGACCAGCGCCTGGCCGGGCCGGGCTCCCAGAACGCCGCGTTGCGCGACTATGATTCCGTGCGCCGGGCGATCGCCTTCATTTCGGAAAACTGGCGCGCACAGCCGACCATCGAGGCGATGGCGGATGCGGCCGGCGTCACGCCGGATGAGCTCCACCATCTGTTCCGCCGCTGGGCCTCGATCACACCGAAGGCTTTCATGCAGGCGCTCACCCTCGATCACGCCAAGGGCCTGCTGCGGGACTCCGCGAGCATCCTCGACGCGGCGCTCGACTCCGGTCTGTCGGGTCCGGGCCGGCTGCACGATCTCTTCGTCACCCATGAGGCGATGTCGCCGGGCGAATGGAAGAACGGCGGCGCGGGGCTCATCTTGCGCTACGGCTTCCATCACTCGCCGTTCGGCACCGCGATCGTGATCGCGACCGATCGCGGACTGTCGGGCCTCGCTTTCGCCGATCCCGGTGAGGAACAGGTGGCATTTGCCGACATGACGCGGCGATGGCGGAACGCAACCTACGTCGAGGATCACGAAGGTACCGCGCCATTGGCGCAGCGCATCTTCGACACAAAACTGTGGCGGCCGGATCAGCCGCTGCGCGTGGTGATGATCGGCACCGATTTCGAGGTCCGGGTGTGGGAGACGCTGCTGAAGATCCCGATGGGCCGTGCGGTGTCCTATTCTGACATCGCCTGCAACATCAACAGCCCGAAAGCCTCACGCGCCGTCGGCGCTGCCGTCGGCAAGAACCCGGTCTCCTTTGTCGTGCCCTGCCACCGCGCGCTCGGCAAGAGCGGCACGCTCACCGGCTACCACTGGGGCATCACCCGCAAGCAAGCGATGCTGGGCTGGGAGGCCGGGCAGCTGGGGATGCAGTAGATCATTTGCAATTGCCTCAACGTGGTCGTCCTGGCGAAAGCCAGGACCCATTACCCCAAGGAGATGTTTTGGCGCCGACTGCCAACCACCAGTCATCGCAAAACCAACGACAGTTGTTATGGGTCCTGGCTTTCGCCAGGATGACGGCTGAGTATTTAGCCGGCTCCGTCGCGCGCGAACGTCTTTAACCCGCCAGGTCCAGCTTCGAGGCCACCGTCGAATCCGCATTGAGGCGATAGATGATCGGCACACCCGTCGCGAGCTCGCGCTTCAAGATGCCTTCGGGCGAGAGCTTTTCCAGCACCATGATCAGCGCGCGCAGCGAATTGCCGTGAGCGGCAACCAAGGTGCGCTTGCCGTTGAGCACGCCGGGCAGGATCTCCTGAACGTAATACGGCAGTGCGCGCGCCAGCGTGTCTTTCAGACTTTCGCCACCGGGCGGCGGCACGTCGTAGGAGCGTCGCCAGATCAGCACCTGGTCCTCGCCCCATTTCTTGCGGGCGTCGTCCTTGTTGAGGCCGGAGAGATCGCCATAGTCGCGCTCGTTCAGCGCGAGGTTCTTCGTCGTCGGCAGGGCCTTCTGGTCGAGCTCGCCGAGAATGAGATCGAGCGTGTGCTGTGCGCGCGTCAGCACCGAGGTGTAGGCGACGTCGAACACGAGACCCTGCGCCTTCAGCTTGCGGCCAGCTTCCGAGGCTTCCTTGACGCCGAGCTCGGTAAGGTCAGGATCCTTCCAGCCCGTGAACAGGTTCTTCAGATTCCATTCGCTCTGGCCGTGCCGCACCAGCACGAGAAGACGTTCGCTCATTGACTGCTTTCCGTTTCGTTCAGATGTCAGACAGGCCGAGCACGTCGGCCATGGAGTAGTGCCCCGGCTTCTTGCCATGCGCCCAGAGCGCGGCCTTCAGCGCGCCGTGGGCGAACAGCATGCGATCCTCCGCGTGATGCGACAGCGTCAGGCGCTCGAACGGGCCGAGGAAGCTCACGCTGTGATCGCCGGCCGCGGTGCCGCCGCGCAACGACGCAAAGCCGATGTCGCCGGGCTTGCGCGCGCCGGTGATGCCGTCGCGGCCGCGATCTGCATGCTCGTCGAGCGCGATGCCGCGGCCGCTGGCCGCCGCCTGACCCAGCATCAGCGCCGTGCCCGAGGGCGCGTCGATCTTCATGCGATGATGGGTTTCGACGATCTCGATGTCGAAGCTCTCGTCGAGCGCCTTGGCGACGCGCTTGACCACGGCGGCGAGCAGATTGACACCGAGGCTCATATTGCCGGACTGCACCACCACCGCGCGGTTGGTGACGCTCTTGATCACCGCGTTGTCGGAGCCTGACAGCCCCGTCGTTCCGACCACGTGCACGAGGCCGCGCTCGGCGGCGATCGCGACATTGGCGAGGGTCGCCGCGGGCACGGTGAAATCCAGAATGCCGTCGGCGTCCTTTGATAACGCCCAGAGATCGCCGGAAAGTTTGATGCCGTTGGCCGGCAGGCCTGCGAGCACGCCGGCATCCTTGCCGAGCAGCTCCGAGCCCGGCGCCTCCAGCGCGCCGGCCAGCACCGCGCCTTTGCTCTCGGCAATCGCCCGTGTCAGCGCCCGGCCCATCCGGCCGCCGGCTCCAGCAACAATCAAGCGCATGTCGGACATGGTGCGATCCTCTCACGGTCGTTGTAGCGGGGGGACGCAGTTCCGGCAACCGAGGGGGATTAGGCTGACGGGCAAGCTCTTACGGCCCCCGGAGGGGGGCTATCGCACGCGAGAGTTCAGGTGCGAAGGGCTCCACGGCGTCATGCCCGGGCTTGTCCCGGCCATCCACGCCTCACCACACGGCACGAAGAACGTGGATGCCCGGGACAAGCCCGGGCATGACGACCTGTTGCTCATATGTTTGCCGCCGCTCGGAAGCGGAGAGCAAGACGGCGGCCCAGCTTCGATGGGGCCTCAGCCGTCTGACGGCTGCGGGCCGTCATAGCCCTCGATAATGATGAGGTCGGCGATGGAGTGCGGCTGGCGCACCTTGATGTTGGCCTGGTATTCCGGCGAGTTGTAGCAGGCGATCGCGGTCTCGTAGTCCGGGAATTCGATCACGACGTTACGGGTGCGGCTACTGCCTTCGACAGTGGTGAACTTGCCGGCGCGGACGACGAAGCGGCCAGCCCATTTCTTGAAGATCGGACCATTGGCGACGGCATAGGGCTTGTAGCCCTCGTCACTGCTCACGTCGACGCGTCCGATCCAGTAGCCT
Source organism: Bradyrhizobium sp. F1.13.3 (assembly GCF_040548265.1). Classification (NCBI taxonomy): domain Bacteria; kingdom Pseudomonadati; phylum Pseudomonadota; class Alphaproteobacteria; order Hyphomicrobiales; family Nitrobacteraceae; genus Bradyrhizobium; species Bradyrhizobium sp. F1.13.3. The sequence continues at coordinate 744,952 of NZ_JBEPRI010000002.1, forward strand.
TTTGCCATTGTTCTTCTCCCTGTTGTTGATTAGCCGAGCGCTTGCGCAATCTCAGCCTGAATAGCCTCCGCAATCGCCTTGGGGTCCGTGGCTTCCACCACCGGCCGCCCGACGACGAGATGGTCCGCGCCGGCCGCAATCGCGCGGCCCGGCGTCATGATGCGTTTCTGGTCGCCGCTCGCCGCGCCCGCCGGCCGGATGCCGGGAGTGACGAGGCTCATCTGGTGGCCGACGATCTTGCGCAAGGCTCCGACTTCCTCGGGCGACGATACCAGCCCGTCGATGCCGAGCACCTGCGCCTGGTACGCGCGCGCTTCGACGAGCTCGGAGACGCCGAGCCGGAAGCCCGCCGCGTGCAGATCGTCCTCGTTGTAGGACGTCAGAACAGTGACGGCGAGAATCTTCAGCTTCGAGCTGCCGCGACCTTCGACGGCACCCTTCATGGTCTGCGGATAAGCGTGCACGGTGAGGAAGGTTGCGCCGAGCCTGGTGATGCTGTCGACGCCCTGCGCCACGGTGTTGCCGATGTCGTGCAGCTTGAGATCGAGAAAGACCTTCTTGCCCTTGTCGGCGAGCTTGCCGACCAGCGGCAAGCCGCCGGCATAAGCGAGCCGATAGCCGATCTTGTAGAAGGTGACGCTGTCGCCGAGCCGGTTGACCATCGCTTCCGCGGCATCAACGCCGGGCAGATCGAGCGCGACGATCAGGCGGTCTTTCGGGGCAATCTCGGCTGGCGTCATGTCACCTCACATCATGCGTTGGGAAACGTCGATCAACTGCCGCACCAGTTCCTGCAACGCGGCGATATCGCCCTCGTGCCTCAGCCTGTCCATATCGTCATAGGCCTGGTCGGCAAAGGCGAGCGTCAGCTGGCTGGCAATCACATTGGCGTGGCAGGAGGTCAGGATCAGCCGCAGCGCCTGCAGCGCGCGAGCCGCGCCGAGCCGGCTCTGCGAGGCGCCGGCGAGCGCGAAGACGCGGTTGCGGAACACCTCGCCGCGCGGCTCGTGCAGCTCATGCACGCGACTGACCCAGTCGATCGCGTTCTTCAGCAGCGGCGGCACCGAGGCATTGTATTCGGGCGAGACGATCAGCACGCCATGATGCGCGCCGATCATGCGCTTGAGATTGATCGCGTGTTTGGGCACACCGGACTTGGCCTGCAGGTCGCCGTCATAGATCGGCAGCGGAAAATCGGCGAGCGAGATGCGTGTGACGTCGACACCGGCCTGGTCGAATGCATAGGCGGCGACCGCTGCCAGCTTCGCATTGTGCGAGCCGGTGCGCAGAGAGCCGGGAATGATCAGGATCTTCGGTGCGGACATCCGCTTCCATGCGTTCGGCGAAACGAGCCCGCCACGCAAACAGGAATGCCGGCGGAATTAGTCCTTGCGATACACCCAGACGCGGGCCGGCGGAAGGTTCATCCAGATCCGTTCCGAGGCCTCTGTGGACACGCCGGGCAGCGATTTCGGAATCGGCGGCACCACCGCATAGGTGAACTGGACGAAGGGCGCACCGGGCGCCAGGGCCGTGAAGGCGTCGCGGATGAGCCGCAGCCGCGTCAGCATCGGTTTTGTGACCAGCGGCAGGCCCGAGACGACCGCGGAGGCCGGCGCGCTCAGCACGTTCCACAGCGTGTCGCGCAGGCGATAGGCATCGCCCTGCACCACCTTGGCCTGCGGATAGCGGTCGCGCAGCAGGGCGCAGAAGCCTGGATTGTATTCGACGAGGACGAGACGCTTCTGGTCGACGCCGCGCTCGACCAGAGCGGAGGTGATGGCGCCGGTGCCGGGCCCGAGCTCGACCACTGGTGCGTCCGAATTGACGTCGACGTAATGGGCCATGGTCCGGGCCAGCAGTTTGCCCGACGGCATCACCGCGCCCATGTGGAGGGGCTTTTCGATCCATGACCGGAGAAAACGCACCTCGTCATCGAGACGGGGCTTCTTCAACGCACGCGCGGACGATGGCAATGGCATGTCGGGACCGGCCGGGACCGCGTGACCGCGGCGTGTCAGAAAATGGTCATAAAGACGTATAGGCCGAAGGCGGCACGGTCAAGACGCGTCAACTCGCGCGATTACCGAAGAAATCCTTGACCTTGGTGAAGAAACCCTCGGATTCCGGCTGGGTGTTGCCGGAGGAGAGCTTGTCGAACTCGGCCAGCAATTCCTGCTGCTTCTTGGTGAGGTTCTGCGGGGTCTCGACCACGACCTGAACGTACATGTCGCCCATCTGGCGCGAGCGCAGCACCGGCATGCCTTTTGATGCGATGCGGAATCGGCGGCTGGACTGGGTCCCTGCTGGGACCTTCACCTTGGTCTTGCCCTTCTCGATGGTCGGCACCTCGAATTCGCCGCCAAGCGCCGCCGTCACCATCGAGATCGGCACACGACAATGCAGATCGGCGCCGTCGCGCTGGAAGAACTGGTGCTGGGCCAGCGACAGGAAGATGTAGAGGTCGCCGGGCGGGCCGCCGCGGACCCCGGCCTCGCCCTCGCCAGCGAGCCTGATCCTGGTGCCGTCCTCGACGCCCGGGGGAATGTTGACCGACAGCGTCCGTTCCCGGGTGACGCGCCCCTGACCCGAGCAGGACGGGCAAGCGTCCTCGATCATCTGGCCGCGCCCTTGGCAGCCCGGGCATGTGCGCTCCAGCGTGAAGAAGCCCTGCGACTGCCGTACGCGTCCGGCGCCGCCGCAGGTCGAGCAGGTCTTCGGCTTGGTGCCGGCCTTGGCCCCGATGCCCGAACAGGCTTCGCACGTGACCGAGACCGGGATCTCGATCTGCGCGGTCTTGCCGCCAAAAGCTTCCTCGAGCGTGATTTCCATGTTGTAGCGCAGGTCGGCGCCGCGCTCTCGGCCGCCACGGCCGCCGCGCTGTCCAGCCATGCCGAACAAATCTTCGAAAATGTCGGAAAAGGAGGAGGCGAAGCCCGCGCCGAAACCAGCGCCGCCACCACCGCCCTGCTCGAAGGCGGCATGGCCGTAACGGTCATAGGCCGCGCGCTTGTCCCTGTCTTTCAGGACCTCGTAGGCCTCGTTGATTTCCTTGAACTTGACTTCGCTAGTGTCGTCCCCGGGATTGCGGTCGGGGTGAAACTTCATCGCCAGCTTGCGGAACGACGATTTCAGGACGGAATCGTCGGCATCGCGTTCGACTTCGAGGGTTTCGTAGTAGCAGCGCTTGGTGGACGTGGACATGATGAGCTCGGTCTATCCGATCGCGATTCAAGTCGGAGCGAAGCAACGTCGCCATGCAGCGATATAAGCACCCTTCCGCCTCGCGGCAGAGGATTGCACGGCAGTGTTCAGAATAACGGCTGGGAATTGATCGATCGTAACGGCGCCGATTTTATCAGTGCCTTGGCTCGTCGAGCCCGACACGATGGCCTCCCCCGCGAGGGAGGAGGCCGTTGGCGCGTGTGGGGTCCAAGCCGTCCGCATCATCACCCTCGCAGGGTTCAGGCGGACTTCTTGTTGTTCTTGTCGTCGTCGACTTCGGTAAATTCCGCGTCGACGACGTCGTCCTTGGCCGCATCCTTCTTGGCGTCGGCCTCGGCCTGCTGCTTGTACATGGCCTCGCCGAGCTTCATCGAGGCCTGGGCCAGCGTTTGGGTCTTGGCCTTGATCGCTTCGGCATCGTCGCCCTTCAGCGCTTCCTTGAGGTCGCTGACGGCATCCTCGATGGCGCGGCGCTCGGTCTCGGCGACCTTCGAACCGTGCTCGGCCAGTGCCTTCTCGGTCGAATGCACCAGTCCGTCCGCGTCGTTCTTGGCAGTCACGGCCTCGCGGCGCTTCTTGTCCGCCTCGGCATTGGCCTCGGCGTCCTTGACCATCTTCTCGATGTCGGCTTCCGAGAGACCGCCGGAGGCCTGGATGCGGATCTGCTGCTCCTTGGACGTGGCCTTGTCCTTGGCCGAGACGTTGACGATGCCGTTGGCGTCGATGTCGAAGGTCACCTCGATCTGCGGCATGCCGCGCGGAGCCGGCGGAATGCCCATCAGGTCGAACTGGCCGAGCATCTTGTTGTCGGCCGCCATTTCACGCTCGCCCTGGAAGACGCGGATGGTGACCGCGTTCTGGCTGTCCTCGGCGGTCGAGAACACCTGGCTCTTCTTGGTCGGGATCGTGGTGTTGCGGTCGATGATGCGGGTGAACACGCCACCTAGCGTCTCGATGCCCAGCGACAGCGGGGTCACGTCGAGCAGCAGCACGTCCTTGACGTCGCCCTGAAGCACGCCGGCCTGGATCGCGGCGCCGATCGCCACGACTTCGTCGGGGTTGACGCCCTTGTGCGGCTCCTTGCCGAACAGCTGCTTCACGACTTCCTGGACCTTCGGCATGCGCGACATGCCACCAACCAGCACCACTTCGCCGATCTCGGCGGCGGTGAGGCCGGCATCCTTCAGCGCCTTGCGGCAGGGCTCGACGGTCTTCTGAACGAGGTCATCGACCAGCGCCTCGAACTTGGCGCGGGTGAGCTTCATCGTCAGATGCTTCGGGCCGGTCTGGTCCGCGGTGATGAAGGGCAGGTTGATCTCGGTCTGCGTCGTCGACGACAGCTCGATCTTGGCCTTTTCGGCGGCTTCCTTCAGGCGCTGCAACGCGAGCTTGTCGTTGCGCAGGTTGATGCCCTGCTCCTTCTGGAATTCGTCGGCGAGATAGCCGACTAGGCGCATGTCGAAGTCTTCGCCGCCGAGGAAGGTGTCGCCGTTGGTCGACTTCACCTCGAACACGCCGTCGCCGATTTCGAGAATCGAGATATCGAACGTGCCGCCGCCGAGATCGTACACGGCGATCGTGCCGGCCTTGGTCTTGTCGAGGCCATAGGCGAGCGCGGCCGCGGTCGGCTCGTTGATGATGCGCAGCACTTCAAGGCCCGCGATCTTGCCGGCGTCCTTGGTCGCCTGGCGCTGGGCGTCGTTGAAGTAGGCGGGCACGGTGATGACGGCCTGGTCGACCTTCTGGCCGAGATGGGCTTCCGCGGTCTCCTTCATCTTCTGCAAGATGAACGCCGAGACCTGCGAGGGCGAGTAGGTCTGGCCGTCGGCCTCGACCCAGGCGTCGCCGTTGGAAGCCTTCACGATCTTGTACGGAACGAGCTTCTTGTCCTTCTCGACCATCGGGTCGTCGTAGCGGCGGCCGATCAGGCGCTTCACTGCGAAGAACGTGCGCTCGGGATTGGTGACGGCCTGGCGCTTGGCCGGCTGGCCGACGAGGCGCTCACCGTCGTCCGTCACGGCGACGATCGAAGGCGTCGTGCGCATGCCTTCGGAATTCTCGATGACTTTGGCGTTCTTGCCATCCATTACGGCGACGCACGAATTCGTGGTGCCGAGGTCGATCCCGATGACCTTTCCCATGGTCCTATATCCTTGTTTTTGCGGCAGGCTGGCTGGGCCCAGAAGGCACCCGAACCGAAACCCCCTAAGATCAAACATTCGCGATATTGCGATGGTTGGGGGTCATATAGGAGGGGGGGAGGTGCCCGCAAGGACCGAACGCAAGTTTCGGCCGTGAAAACATTGGGTTTTGGAAGAACATATCCGGGCTGCACCGCCCTTGCGGGTGAGGAATTATTAACAGGTGCCGCGATCGACCGGCCTCCGCTGTCGCATTCCGCCCCGCCCTGTTGCGGCAAGTCCAAACCCGCTAAAAGGCGGGCAGCCGGTTGGGCTCGTCATCGGGCTGCCTCGCGCGACAAAGCGACCGGCCGGCCACCATCGAACGGCCTCAATGTGAACCAATCAGAGTGCCCATGAAGCTGATCCGCCCCCTCGCTGCGCTCGCCCTCCTCGTCGCCTCTGCGCTTCCGGCTCTGGCTGCCGACGCCGTTTTCCCGCCTGGCTTGCGCCTCGGCATGGTGCCATTGGTCGGTCTTAACACGGCCAAGACCTTTCCCGGCTTCGAGAGCGAGGACGGCAGCGTCAAGGTGCTGATCACAGAGCTGCCGCCGGCGGCCTATGGCGAAGTCGTGAGCGCCTTCAACTCCAATCCGGCCGGAGCCAACGGCGTCAAGCAGGACAAGATCGAGACGCCCGCCGGTCTTGCCTATTTCACCACTGAGAGCGGCAAGGCCGGCGAGACGCCGGTGCGGCGCTATTCGATGATCGTGCCGGGCGCCGGCTTCTCCGGCTATGTCGCGGTGCAGATCCCGGAGAATGCGATCAAGATCTACACCGACGAGGCGGTGCGGCAGATGTTCGCGAGCGTCGTCACCCGCAAGCAGGTCTCGGCCGAAGAGCAGATCGCGCTGATGCCGTTCAAGATCACCGATCTCGCCGACTTCAAGGACGTTCGCACGCTGGCGCCGGGCTCGAGCATCATCCTGGCCGACGGCGACGAGAGTACCGGCTATGAATCGAAGCCATTCATGATCCTCGGCGTGATCGGCGCCACCCCGCAGCAGGCCGACGACCGCGCCCGCTTCGCCCAGGAGGCGGCGCTCCAGATTCCCGGCGTGCGGGAGTCGCGCGTCACCATGTCCGAGCCGATCCGCATCAGCGGCCAGCAGGGTTTCGAGACCCGGATCGACGGCGTCAGCGGCAAGGACAAGACGCCGGTGACCGTGGTGCAGTGGATCCGCTTCAGCAGCGGCGGCGCCTCGCTGCGCATCATCGCCAGCGCCCCGCGCGAGCAGTGGCCGGCCGCCTTCACCCGCTTCCGCGCGGTCCGCGACGGCATCCAGCCGAAGGGCTGACCCGACACTAACCGTCGTCCCGGCCTACGCCGGGACGACGATGATATCCGGTCAGCAGCCCAACGACTCACCAAAGCCGGCTGCATTTTCGGGCTTCTGTTCGTATACGAACGGAACTAGGCTCCCCTTCCGTTGAGTTCATCCTGGAGGGAGGCGAATGATGCTGGATCGGCGACAAGTCTTGGCGGCGCTCGGGACGAGCGCTCTCGTGGCCCTCGCGCCAACCGCAATTCTGGCAGCTGCATCGATCAAGCCGGACGATGCATCCGCGCTGCTCGTGATCGACGTACAGAACTGCTTCCTTCCCGGCGGCAGCCTTGCCGTGAAGGAAGGCGAGCAGGTGGTCCCCGTCATCAACAAGATCTCGAAAGCATTTTCGAACGTGGTGATGACGCAGGACTGGCACACGCAGGGCCATATTTCCTTTGCGTCAGTCCACGCCGGCAAGAAGCCGTTCGAGACCGTCGATCTTCCCTACGGCAAGCAGGTGCTGTGGCCAGACCATTGCGTGCAGGGCACCGACGGCGCCGCGCTGTCGAAGGACCTTGCGATCCCGCACGCCGAGCTCATCATCCGCAAGGGTTTTCACAAGGACGTCGACAGCTATTCGGCCTTCCTCGAAGCCGACGGCAAGACCTCGACGGGTCTCGCCGGCTATCTGAAGGGGCGAAAGATCAAGCGCGTCTTCGTCGCGGGGCTGGCGACGGATTTCTGCGTCGCCTGGACCGCGCTCGACGCGCGCAAGGCGGGCTTCGAGGTCTATGTGGTGGAAGACGCCTGCCGCGGCATCGACAATCAGGGCTCGCTCGCAAAAGCCTGGGCCGATATGGCCAAGGCCGGCGTGAAGCGGATTCAGTCCGCGGATATCGCGGCGAGCGCGTAAGAGGCGCGACCGAACTGCCAGACCCTCATCCTGAGGAGCGCACCCTTCGCGCGCGCCTCCTCACCATGAGGATCGATCAGTTGGCCGCGCCGTTCGGCTCGTTGCTGTTGGCGGGCGCGGCCTTGGCGCCGCCCTTGGCGACACCCACCAAGGCGGGACGCAGCACGCGCTCGCCGATGGTGTAGCCGGCCTGCATGACCTGCACGACGGTGCCTGCGGGCACCGACGCATCGGGCACCTCGAACATCGCCTGCTGGAAGTTGGGGTCGAACTTCTGGCCCAAGGGGTCGAATTTCTTCACGCCGTGTTTTTCCAGCGCGCTGAGCAGCGAGCGCTCGGTCAGCTCGACGCCTTCGATCAGCGAAGCCAAGCCTGCATCGGCCGCCGCACGGGCTTCGGCCGGAACGGCATCGAGCGCGCGCTGGAGGTTGTCGGCGATGTCGAGCACGTCGCGGGCAAAGCCCGTGACGCCGTAGAGCTTGGAGTCTGCGACCTCCTTGGCGGTGCGCTTGCGCAAATTCTCCATCTCGGCCAGCGTCCGCAGCATGCGATCGCGCGCCTCGGCGGCTTCCTTCTGCAGGAGCTCGACCGAGCCGGGCTCGGGATCGTCGGGCATGATGTAGGGTTTTGACACCACGGGCTCGCCGGCCGCAGCACTCGTGTCTTCGGGTTGCCGGTCTCGATCGGTCATCGGCTCTCTTTTCGCATTCGTCTCAGGGGGTTTCTGGCCCGGATATCGTGCTTCGGGCGCCGAAAATCAAGCGCCCGTGATCGGGAGAGACGCCGGTCAGCCCCCCAGGAGCCGGCTGACGATGCGGGCAGCGTAGTCCACGGTCGGGATCACGCGGGCATAATTCAGCCGTGTCGGCCCGATCACGCCCAAAACGCCGACGATATGGCCGGCGGCATCCCGATAGGGCGAGATGATGGTGGACGAGCCCGACAGCGAGAACAGCTTGTTCTCACTGCCGATGAAGATTCGCACGCCTTCCGCGGTTTCGGCCCGGCCGAGCAGGTCGATCACGCCACGCTTGGTCTCGAGATCGTCGAACAGCAGGCGAACGCGCTCGAGATCCTCCAGCGCATGCAAATCTTCGAGCAGATTGGCGTGGCCGCGAACGATCAGCTGGCGATCCTCGTTTTCGCCGCCCGACCAGCTGGCGATACCGGCCGAGATCACCTTGTGCGTCAGCTGATCGAGCTCGGTCCGCGCCTCTCCGAGCGCGGTCTCGAGCTCCAGCCGGGCCTCGGCCAGGGTCCGGCCACGGATACGTGCATTGAGGAAGTTGCCGGCTTCAGTCAGCGCCGAGGATGGAACCCCCGGCGGGAGCGTCAGCACGCGGTTTTCGACCTGCCCGTCCTCGCCGACCAGGATCACCAATGCCTTTTCCGGTTCCAAGCGGACGAATTCGATATGTTTCAGCCGCGCATTGGATTTCGGCGTCAGCACGACGGCGGCTGCGCGGGTCAGGCCGGAGAGCCGCGTCAATGCCTCCTCGAGCGCAGCCTCCACCGATTGCGCGTGGCCGACGGAGGTCAACTGGCTCTGGATCGCCTGCCGTTCACTATCATTGAGGTCGCCGACCTGCATCAGGGCATCGACGAAGAAGCGCAGGCCGAGTTCCGTCGGCAACCGGCCGGCGGAGGTGTGCGGGGCGTAGATCAGGCCGAGCTGTTCCAGGTCGGCCATGACGTTACGAACCGAAGCGGGCGACAGCGGCATGGCGATCAGGCGCGAAATATTGCGCGAGCCCACCGGCTCTCCGGTCGCGAGATAGCTTTCGACGATTTGACGAAAGATGTCGCGGGAACGCTCGTTGAGCTGGGCGAGGCCCGCGCGCGGCGCGATCAGATGGATCGGATCGTGATGGGCCACAGACGGTAACTCCTCTCAGATACAGGTAATTTGTCTATCCCTGGGGCTTCTGACAAGCGTGGCGTTCGCGGATTGAAAATCGGGGGTGGACAAGGCCTCGATCTTCCCCCTTGCCGCCCACCCTCACCCCACCTACAAGCACCGCCAACAGCCCTTTTCCGAGAGTTTTGGAGGATTTCCCATGCGGCCAAGCCGCCGTGCGCCCGACGAATTGCGCCCCGTAACGCTGGAGCGCGGCGTGGTCAAATATGCGGAAGGCTCGTGCCTGGTGAAATTCGGCGACACCCACGTGCTGGTCACCGCCACGCTGGAAGACCGCCTGCCGCCATGGCTGAAGGGCCAAGGCCGTGGCTGGGTTACCGCCGAATACGGCATGCTGCCGCGCGCGACCTCGGAACGCACCCGCCGCGAGGCCTCCGCCGGAAAGCAGAGCGGCCGCACCGTCGAAATTCAGCGCCTGATCGGCCGCTCGCTTCGCACCATCATCAATCTCGAAGCGCTCGGTGAGCGCCAGATCACGGTCGATTGCGACGTGCTGCAGGCCGACGGCGGCACCCGCACGGCCTCGATCACCGGCGCCTGGGTCGCCCTCGCCGATTGCATCACCTGGATGAAGGCGCGCAACATGGTCAAAGCCAATGTGTTGCGCGACAACGTCGCCGCGATCTCCTGCGGCATCTACAAGGGCACGCCCGTGCTCGACCTCGACTATGCCGAGGACTCCGAAGCCGATACCGACGCCAATTTCGTCATGACGGGCGATGGCCGCATCATCGAAGTCCAGGGCACCGCGGAACGCGAGCCGTTCACGGAAGCCGAGTTCCTGGCGCTGATGGCGCTGGCGCGCAAGGGCGTCGCGCGTCTCGTGGACTTGCAGAAACTGGCGGTAGCGTAGTCAATAGGCCGATGCATCGCCGAATCACCGGAAAGCTCGTCATCGCGACCCATAATCCCGGCAAGCTCGCCGAGATGAAGGAGCTGCTCGCGCCTTACGGCATCGACGCGGTGTCAGCCGGCGAATTAGGCCTTCCCGAGCCGGAAGAGACCGGGAACGATTTCCGCAGCAATGCCGCGATCAAGGCCATCGCGGCAGCGCAGGCGACGAAGCTGCCGTCTTTCGCCGATGATTCCGGCATCGTGGTCGACGCGCTCGACGGCGCGCCCGGCATCTACTCGGCGCGCTGGGCCGGGCCGAACAAGGATTTTGCCGCGGCGATGGCACGGATCGAGCGGCTGTTGCAGGAGCGCGGCGCGATCACGCCCGCCAAACGCAAGGCGCATTTCGTTTCCGCGCTCTGCGTTGCATGGCCCGACGATCATCTCGCAGAGGTCGAGGCGCGCGTCGACGGCACGCTGGTGTGGCCGCCGCGCGGCACCGCCGGCTTCGGCTACGACCCGATGTTTTTGCCCGACGGCCACAGCCGCACTTTCGGCGAGATGGAGAGCATCGAGAAGCACGGCCTGCCGCCGCTCGGTCTCGGCCTGTCGCACCGTGCCCGCGCCTTCGTGAAACTGGCGGAGATCTGCCTTGAGCCGCGCTAAGGAAGCCTTCGGCGTCTACGTGCACTGGCCGTTCTGCCTGTCGAAGTGCCCCTATTGCGACTTCAACAGCCACGTTCGCCACGCCGCGATCGACGAGGCGCGTTTTGCGTCAGCATTCGCACGTGAGATCGAAACGACCGCGCAACGTTCGCCCGGCCGCGAAGTCACCTCGATCTTTCTCGGCGGCGGCACGCCCTCGCTCATGCAGCCTGCAACCGTCGGCGCTGTGCTCGACGCCATCGGCAAGCACTGGACCGTGGCGAAAGACGTCGAAGTCACGCTGGAGGCAAACCCGACCAGCGTCGAGGCTACGCGCTTCGCCGGCTATCGCGCCGCCGGCGTCAATCGCGTCTCGCTCGGCGTGCAGGCGCTCGACGATGCCTCGCTGAAGGCGCTCGGCCGCATGCACAGCGCACGCGAGGCCCTCGACGCGGTTGCCATCGCGCGCCGCTCGTTCGATCGTTATTCGTTCGACCTGATCTACGCCCGTCCCGACCAGACGCCGGCGATGTGGGCCGATGAATTGCGTCTCGCGATCGACGAGGCGGCCGAGCATCTGTCGCTCTATCAATTGACGATCGAAGAAGGCACGCCGTTCTTCGGCCTGCATCAAGCCGGCAAGCTGAAGACGCCGGATGAAGCGGTCGCACGCGCGCTCTACGACGTCACGCAGGAGACCTGCGACAAGCTCGGCCTGCCCGCGTACGAGATTTCAAATCACGCGCGGCGCGGCGCCGAGTGCCGGCACAATCTGGTCTACTGGCGCGGCGAGGAATATGCCGGCATCGGCCCCGGCGCCCATGGCCGGCTCGATATCGATGGTATCAGGCACGCAACCGCCACCGAGAAGCGTCCCGAAGCCTGGCTGATGCGGGTCGAGACCAACGGCCATGGCAACGTCACCGACGACCTCCTCAACAGCGAAGAGCGCGCCGACGAATTTTTGCTGATGGGACTTCGCCTCGCCGAGGGCATCGACCCCGAGCGCTACCGCGCACTGTCAGGCCGCTCGCTCGATCCCAAGCGCATCACGCTGCTGCGCGAAGAAGGCGCGATCACGGTGGATGCAACGGGTCGGCTGCGCGTGACCAGCAGCGGTTTTCCGGTGCTGGACGCAGTGGTCGCGGATCTCGCGGCGTAGCGAGCTGTCGTAGGGTGGGCAAAGCGAAGCGTGCCCACCATTTTTACCACATGTGCAGAAAGATGGTGGGCACGGCGCGCAAAGCGCGCCTTTGCCCACCCTACGGCACCGTCGTCTTGAGCTACGCTCCAAAACTTTTCGGCGAGCCCGCCACCGCAACGCCGCCGCCCGTCGTGACCTTCATCACCGCCAAGCCCCGCTCGTTCGTCCCGTCGGCGCGGAAGCGGAACAGGCCGTCGATGCCGGCAAAGCCGGAGGGATTGGTGAGCACGTCCGACGAAAAGCGCGTCGTGCCCTGCGTACGCGCCAGCGCGGCGACCAGTGCGACGGCGTCATAGGCGAGCGTTGCGGTGCGCACGGGCTCGGCGCCGTATTTGGTGCGATAGCGGCCGGAGAAGGCGCGGAAGCCGGCCGGGTCTGGCGCGGCGTAAAGGCCGCCCTGCAAGCTTGAGCTGGCATAGACGCGTGGACTGTCCCACAGGCCGGTGCCGAGCAGCTGGATATTGCGCAGATTAGCACCCGCCGAGCTCATCGCATCGGCGACCGAGACGACGGCGTCGCCATCATCGGCGATGAACAGCGCATCGGCGCTGCCGAGCTGCTGCGCCACGGTCCGGGCCGGCGTGGCGCGATCGGCGCCGTATTTCTCGAACGCGACGATGCGCCCGCCGCGGCGCGGCACCGCCGCCTTCACCGCGGCCTCGACCACATTGCCATAGGCATTGTCAGGCACGAGCACGGCGACGGAGCGCTTTCCGATGCTGGCGGAATATTCGACGATGCGGTTGACGTCGGACTCCGGCAGGAAGCTCAGCAGATAGACACCGCGGCCGGCGATGCTGGAATCGGTCGAGAACGCCATCACCGAGATGCCGCGCGTGCGCGCGATCTGCGCCACCGCGGGCACCGACTGCGCGAACAGCGGCCCCAGGATGATCTCGGCGCCCTCGTCGACCGCCTGCTGCGCACTCGCCTGCGCGCCCTGCGGGCTGCCATTGTCGTCCTTGATCAGGAGCTGGATGTTGGGATTCTGGAACTCGGCCAGCGCCATCTCGGCGGCGTTGCGCATCGACTGCGCGGCAAGGCCGGCATTGCCGGATGCCGAGAGCGGCAGGATCACGGCAACCTTCACCCCGCCGGTGCCGGCGGTGGTCGCCTGTTGCGGCGGGCCGGCCGGCTGGGCCGGAGGCGGGGAGGAACTGCTGAACGGATTGGAGAACTGGCTCAGGCTCTGCTGCACGCCGGCGCAGGCCGACAGCAGCGGCGTACCGAGCAACAGGCCCAGCGCGCTTCGCCGGGTTGCCCCCGATATCAGGGGCCCCTGAACGGGAGACTCCTCCGAAAAGGAAGATCTGGGATCACGTGGGCCCGTCATGACAGTTTCTCTTCTGACCGACCGTCGCCAGCCGCTCACGATATTCTTTCCACGACACCAGCCATGGATTCAGGCATATTGTCGGCAAATAGTTAACTCAAACAAAAGGATAATGCCCGCTTAACGCGGCTTCCTCTCAAGTTCTGGCTAGCTGTCCGCCGTCCGTCACCCAGCATCAAGGCGGCGTTTCCGCCGCGAATATGGCGCTGACGCTTCATTCCCTTGGGAATGTGATGCCGAATGGATCACATTCCAGTCCTTCCTCGCCCCTTGCCTCGCCCTTGCCCAGGCACGATCTTTTTCCGGGGACCGGTTCCCAGCCCCGGGGATCATGCCTAAGTTCGTCTGATTATGCGCGCAAAGCCGTCCCCGATAAATACACCTGAGACGATGGAGCCCGCCTCGCGCGGTTTCTCCATCGACGCCCATCGGCTTGCTGCGCCGAAGGCCGCGCCGGGCCTGCACCTGGTCGCGACCCCCATCGGCAATCTCGGTGACATCACGCTGCGGGCGCTGCAGACCCTCGCCGGGGTCGATATCATCGCCTGCGAGGACACCCGGATCACGCGGCGCCTGACCGAGCGCTACGACATCTCCGCGCAGCTCAAGCAATATCACGAGCACAACGCGGAAGCGGCCCGCCCAAAGATCCTGGAGCGGCTTTCGCAGGGCGGCTCGATCGCGCTGGTGTCGGACGCCGGCACGCCGCTGATCTCGGACCCCGGCTACAAGCTGGTGCGCGAGGTCTGCGCCGCCGGCCACGCCGTCTACGCGCTGCCCGGCCCGTCCTCGGTGCTGGCGGCGCTGTCGGTCGCAGCGCTGCCGACCGACCGCTTTTTCTTCGAGGGCTTTCTGCCGGCGAAATCGGCCGCGCGGCGGTCGCGCCTGACCGAGCTGGCGCGCATCGATGCGACACTGGTGATGTTCGATTCCGGCAACCGCGTACAGGACACGCTCGCCGAGCTGGCCGAGATCATGGGGACCCGCGAAGCCGCGATCTGCCGCGAGCTGACGAAACTGCACGAGCAGATTTCGCGCGCGACGCTGCGTGAGCTCGCGCGCGATGCCGACACGCTGGAGACGCGCGGCGAATTCGTGCTGGTGATCGCTCCGCCTGCGGCGGATGCCGAGATGCTGACATCGGATGCGCTCGACGACGTTCTGCGCGAGCAGCTCGCCGCCAACAGCGTCAAGGATGCGGTGGCGCATGCGGCCGCGCTCTCGGGCCGGCCGCGCCGCGAGGTCTATGCCCGCGCGCTCGAGCTTGCCAAAGATCTGCGGGGCGGCGATGGCGAAGACTAACGTCCCGGCGGAACCGAAAATCGCCTCGCCCGAGCGCGTCGCCGCGTTTCGCACCGGCGTCTCTGCGGAAAGCCGCGCCGCGGCCTATCTCATGGCCAAGGGCTACCGTATCCTCGCCAAGCGCTTCCGCACGCCGCATGGCGAGATCGACATCGTGGCGCGCCGCCGCAATTTGATCGCCTTCGTCGAGGTCAAGGCGCGCGCGACGCTGTACGACGCCGCCTTCGCGGTGACACCGCGCCAGCAGCAGCGCATCATCGATGCCGCCCAAGGCTGGCTCGTCGCGCATCCCGAGCATGCGGAATTTGAAATGCGATTCGATGCCATGCTGATTGCGCCGCGGTCACTTCCACGCCATGTGTTGGCGGCATTCGACGCCTCGACCTGAAAGGCAGACCATGAAACTGAACGTCGCCGTCCAGATGGACCCCATCGCCCGCATCAACATCAAGGGCGATTCCACCTTTGCGCTGCTCCTGGAGGCGCAGAAGCGCGGCCATGGCCTGTCCTATTACACGCCCGACAAGCTCTCGATGGTCGGCGAGGAGATCGTCGCTCCCGTTCAGCTGCTCACCGTGCGTGACGAGCCGGGCAACCATTTCACCCTGGGCGAACCCAGGCGCGAGGCGCTCAACGGCTTCGACGTGGTGCTGCTGCGCCAGGATCCGCCGTTCGATCTCGCCTATATCACCTCGACGCACCTTCTCGAACGCATCCATCCGAAGACACTCGTCGTCAACGATCCCGCCTCCGTGCGCAACGCGCCGGAAAAGCTGTTCGTGATGAACTTTCCGCAGCTGATGCCGCCGACGCTGATCTCGCGCGACCTCGACGAGATCAACGCTTTCCGCGACAAGCATGGCGCCGTCGTGATGAAGCCCTTGCACGGCCATGGCGGCGCGGCGGTGTTCCGCGTGATGCCGCAGGACATGAATTTCGGCTCGCTGTTCGACATGTTCTCGGTGACGTTCAAGGAAGCCTGGGTGATCCAGCAGTTCATTCCCGAGGTGAAGCACGGCGACAAGCGCATCATCCTGATCAACGGCGAGTTCGCCGGCGCGGTGAATCGCGTCCCGGCCGCCGACGACCTCCGCTCCAACATGGTGCGCGGCGGCGCCGCGCAGGAGACCGAGCTCACGCCGCGCGAGCGCGAGATCTGCGCCACCGTCGGTCCGGCGTTGCGCGAGCGCGGGCTGTTGTTCGTCGGCATCGACGTCATCAACGGCAATCTGACCGAGATCAACGTAACCTCGCCGACCGGCATCCGCGCCATCGCGCGGCTCGGCGGACCGGACGTTGCCGCAAAGCTCTGGGACGTGATCGAGCGGAAGCGGACGAAGTAGGCATTGGCCCGTAGCCCGGATGGAGCGCAGCGAAATCCGGGATGCCACACCATCTTCAGCGGCCCCGGATTGCGCTTCGCTCCATCCGGGCTACGTAATGCATGCGCGGCATCACCTCACCCATCACTAACGACCCATTCACCATGACGCGGCGCGCATCATTCGAACGCAGCGGCAGCACTGCGTGAAACTACGGGGCCAGTGGCCGACCGGCTAACGCGACGTTCACCATCTGCCGAAAGACCACAGCGCGGCCGTCGATCACGTTCGGCCTCGCAACACCGCTTATACTTTTACTGCCTACTCATCGACACGGGGAACCCGCCAGGTGCGGTTCGAGTGCCCCGCGTAAGAGTAGAAGCGTATGAACACCGCACGCATTGTCGTTCTCGTCATCGCACTGGGCGCCGGCGGCGTCGCTGCGTATCTGGCGAGCGGCTATGACAACAAGCCCGCGCCCGTTCTCCCCGTCGCCGAGAAGCTGCCGACGGTCGAGGTCCTGGTCGCCAAGAACGACATCCAGCTCGGCCAAGCCGTGAAGCCCGAGGACCTGCAATGGCAGGTCTGGCCGGCGGCGACCGCGAGCAGCGCCTTCATCCGCCGCGACAACAGGCCCGAGGCGCAGACCCAGATCGCAGGCTCGATCGCACGCGTGCCGTTGATGCAGGGCGAGCCGATCCGCGAGCAGAAGCTGGTCAAGGCCGACGGCTCCGGCTTCATGGCCGCGATCCTGCCGTCGGGCATGCGCGCCGTCTCCACCGAGATTTCAGCCGAGACTGCCGCCGGCGGCTTCATCCTGCCGAATGACCGCGTCGACATCATGCTGACCCGCCGCCTGAAGAATCCTGACGGGGCCGGCGGTAACGACCTCATCCTGTCCGAAGCGATCCTGACCAATATTCGCGTGCTCGCGATCGACCAGGCGCCGAAGGAAAAAGACGGCCAGAACGCCGTCGTCGGCAGGACCGTCACGCTAGAGCTCAAACCCGACCAGGTCGCCACGCTATCGGCAGCGCGCCAGGGCGGCACGCTGACACTCGCGCTGCGCAGCATCGTCGATGCCAACTCGATCGACAGCGCGCCCGAGGACCAGGCGAGCAAGCGGTCCGGCGGGGTCAACGTGATCCGCTACGGCGTACAGGCGCGGCAACTGACGTCACAGAAGTGATGGGGATATGATGAACTTTGGGGATGATCGGACGAGCATGCGCATTCGGGGGAATCGCGCACGCTCGTTCTGGACGGGGACGATGCTGATCCTGGGGCTCCTCGCAGCCCCCGATGTCGCCAGCGCCGCAGATGCACCGGTCGGCGACCAGGCACCGATGCAGGCAACGGATCTCGATCTGTCGCCGGTCGGGACGATCGTGCCGGCGAAGACGCGCTTCCTGTCGCTCGGCGTCGGCAAGTCCGCCGTCATCGATCTGCCGCGCGACGTCAAGGACGTGCTGGTCGCCGATCCCAAGATCGCCAATGCCGTGATCCGCTCGGCCCAACGCGCCTATATCATCGGCGGACAGGTCGGCCAGACCAACGTCGTGTTCTTCGCCGCCGACGGCCAGCAGGTGGCCGCCTACGACATCGCGGTGAAGCGCGATCTCAACGGCATGCGCACGGCACTGCGTCAGGCGCTGCCGGGCGTGCAGATCGAAGGCGTCGGCGACAGCGTGATGCTGACCGGCTCGGTGTCGAGCCCGGTCGAGGCCCAGCAGGCCGGCGACGTCGCCGCGAAACTGGTCGGCGGCTCCGACAAGGTGGTCAACAACATCGTCGTGCGCGGCCGCGACCAGGTGATGCTCAAGGTCGTGGTCGGCGAAGTGCGCCGCGATATCGTCAAGCAGTTGGGCGTCGATCTCAGCGCCAGCCTGAACGCCGGCACCGCGGTGGTGAACTTCAACAATTCCAACCCGTTCTCGGTCAGCGGCGGACCGATCGTCAGCAACAACGGATTAGGTGTCGCCGGCCTCACCAAGGGGTTCGCGACCGTCAGCGCCACGATGCGCGCGATGGAAAGTGCCGGTGTCATGCGCACGCTCGCCGAGCCGAGCCTGACCGCGATCTCCGGCGAATCCGCCACCTTCATCGCCGGCGGCGAATTCCCCATTCCGTCGGGCTACGCCTGCGATCCCGTCACCCATGTTTGCACCACCCAGATCACCTACAAGAAGTTCGGCATCTCCCTGAACTTTACCCCGGTCGTGCTGAGCGAGGGCCGGATCAGCCTGCGGGTGATGACCGAGGTGTCCGAGCTGTCGAACCAGAGCGCCATCACGGTTACCCAGGCGCTGTCCTCGACCTCGACCAACTCGATCACCATCCCCTCGATCCAGACCCGCCGCGCCGAAACAACGCTGGAAATTCCCTCGGGCGGTTCGATGGCGATGGCCGGCCTGATCCAGCAGCAGACCAAACAGGCGATCAACGGCCTGCCCGGCGTCGACCAGGTGCCGATCATCGGCGCGCTGTTCCGCAGCCAGGACTTCGTCAACAACGAGACCGAGCTGATGGTGATCGTGACCCCCTATGTGGTGCGCGCGGTGGCTCAGAAGGAACTGTCCCGGCCCGACGACGGCTTCGCGCCGGCGTCTGACGCACAGACAGCGCTGCTCGGCCGCATGAACCGCCTCTATGGCATCGCTCGCCGCGTCGATCCGATCGCGGGCACGCCGGGTGATTTCGGCTTCATCATCGACTGATGACGAACGGACGGCTTGGGGAACGGGGCAAGAGACGGGGCAAGAGGGGATAAAGCGATGACGAAGACCATGGCCGAGCGACGTCACAAGTTGAGCGTCGCGCTGACGCTGACGGGGCTCTCCGTCATGCTGGGCGCCTGCAACACCACCGGCGAGATCGTCACCCAGACGGTGCCGACCGACTATCGCCAGCGTCACCCGATCGCGGTCGAGGAAGCCAAGAAGTCGATCGTGATCTTCGTCGGCAAGGCTCGCGGCGGCCTCTCGGCCGCGCAGCATGCGGACGTCGCCGGCATTGCCCGGGACTGGGTGCGCGAAGGCACCGGCTCGGTCGTCGTCGACGTCCCCGTCCACGCCGCGAATTCGCGCGCGGCGGCAGCGACCTATCACGAGATCCGTTCCGTGCTCGCATCCGGCGGCGTGCCCGCGCGTGCCATCGTCCAGCATCCCTATCGGCCCGAGGATCCCGGACTGCTGCCCACCATCCGCCTGAGCTATTCCCGGATCGCCGCGGTCGCCGGCCCCTGCGGGCTGTGGCCGGAAGATATCGGCCCCTCCATCCTCGACCCCGGCTACAACGAGAACCGGCCCTATTTCAATCTGGGCTGCGCCAACCAGCGCAACCTCGCGGCAATGATCGACAATCCGGCCGACCTCGAGCAGCCGCGGTCCGAGACGCCCGCCTATAACGCACGGCGTGACATGGCCTTCGAGCGCTATCGCAAGGGGACGCCGATCGCGACCATGAATCCAGACGCCGACAAGGCCAAACTCAGCGACACAGGCAGATGACACGCGTCCACGACGAAGAAGCGGACGATCCGCAGCACCCCGAGGAACACATTGCGCCGGTTCCTCGCATCTCCGTGCAGGCCTTTTGCGAGACCGAGCAGACGCTCGCCGCGGTGACCGCGGCCGGGCAGGATCGCCGTCTCGCCAAGGCGCATCTCACCGCCAAGGACGGTGGCCTCGCTGCGGCCATCGAAGTCTATGAAACGATGCCGACGCCGAACGTCATCGTGATCGAATCCGACGGCACGCGCGACATCCTCGAGGGCCTCGACGATCTCGCCGGCGTCTGCGATCCCGGCACCCGTGTGGTCGTGATCGGCAATCCCAGCGACACCGCGCCCTATCGCGAGCTGGTCCGCCGCGGCGTCAACGACTATGTGGTGGGACCGGTCGAAACGCTCGACGTCGTCCGCTCGATCTGCAGCCTGTTCTCGGCATCCGAAACCATCATCACTGGCCGCGTCATCGCCGTGGTCGGCGCCAAGGGCGGTGTCGGCGCCTCCACTGTCGCGCACAATGTGGCATGGACCATCGCCCGCGACCTCGCGCTCGATTCCGTCGTGATCGATCTCGACCTCGCCTTCGGCACCGCGGGTCTCGACTACAACCAGGACCCGGCGCAGGGCATCGCCAATGCGGTGCTGTCGCAGGATCGGCCGGACACGGCCCTGATGGAGCGCCTGCTCTCCAAATGCACCGAGCGTCTCAGCCTCCTTGCTGCGCCCGCCACCCTTGACCGCGTCTACGATTTCGGCGCGGAGGCCTTCGACGCGGTGTTCGACACGCTGCGCATGACCACGCCCTGCATCGTGCTCGACGTTCCCCACCAATGGTCGGGCTGGACGCGGCGTGCGCTGGTCAACGCGGACGACATCGTGATCGTGGCCGAGCCCGATCTTGCGAACCTGCGCAACACCAAGAACATGCTGAACGTGTTGAAGGCGGCGCGGCCGAACGACCGGCCACCGCTCTACTGCATTAACCAGGTCGGCATGCCCAAGCGGGCGGAGATCGAGGTCAAGGCATTCGCCAAGACCATGGAGAGCCAGCCGATCGCGGTGATCCCGTTCGATTCGAAGCTGTTCTCGACCGCGGCCAACAACGGCCAGATGATCGCGGAGGTCTCCAAGAGCCACCGCACCACCGAGCTGTTCCAGAACATGGCGAACCGCCTCGCCGGGCGCGGCGAGGTGAAGAAGCCGAAGCGTTCGCTGCTCGGGCCGCTGCTGAAGAGGCTGAAGGGCAGGTCGGGGCGCGGGTCAGCCCCGCATCGCAAGGCGTCCTGACCAAGGATCCTGATCGAGGCGTTCTGACCAAGACATCCTGACACGCGCGCGGGCGGGTTACTTCTCGGCCCGCTGCTGCTTCTTCACCAGCAACTGCCGCAGCGCCGTGACCTTTGCCGCCGCTTGATCCGGCGGCAGGTCCGCCTTCACCATGGTTTCGGCCTCGGCCTGCTTTCCTTGCAGTCCCAGCACGAGCGCGAGATTGGCGCGCACGCGGGAATCGGTGGGATTGCGCTCGTGCGCCCGGCGCATCGTTTCCTCTGCCCGCGGCAGATTGTTCTGCAGCATGTACGACAGTCCGAGATTGGACAGCACCGACGGCTCGTCCGGCACGATCCTCAGCGCGGCGGCGTAGTATTGCTGCGCCTCCTCGTTGCGACCGAGCTGATCCAGCGCGGCGCCCTGCGCCGACAGGATATGCCAGTCGGGATCCTCGGGCGAATGCGCGCGGCCGAGGACGTCGAACGCCTGCTGGAAACTGCCGCTGTCGGCAAGCGCGCGGCCATAGCCGGCGAGCAGCGCCTTGTTGGTGGAATGGGCGAGCACGGCCTGCTCCAGCACCGCGAGCGCCTGCGCGCGCTGGCCGGTCTGGCGCAACGCCTTGCCGTATTCGAGTGCGACGTTGGGATCGCCAGGCTGGGCGCGATAGCGCTCGCGCAGCGCATCCATGTCCGGCCTTGCTTCCGGCTTGGCCTCGGCCCTGCCAGCCGTTTCCGACTTTCCGCCGAGCGCGCCGGTGACGTCCTCGATGCCGGTGGTCTGACAGCCGCCGAGGGCCAGGATCAGAAGCGCGGAAAACAGATATCTCGCCGGAGGAGAGGCGACGGACGAACGCTTGGACATACTCTGATCACTCGGCGACTGATCAGAGATGCTTACCGATTAACGCTAAAGTCCCGTTAAGGCGGGCCGCTTCCGATAGCTCAGTCGGTGAATTCAGCGCCGAACTCGCAGCCGATGCGCCAGCGCAGGCGGCACTGGCGGGAATAGTCGGGCGCGAAGATGATGGTGAATTGCGGCGGCACTTCCAGAAATTCCGCGACGACTTTCACGCCGCCATCCGAAATATCCGTGATCGTGCAGTCCCGCGGCAGCGAACCCGCGCCAAAATGAATCTTGGCGAGCCGCGTGCACATCCTTCGTTCGCTTCTCCGGCGATTTGCAAGCATTTGAATTGTTCACCCGTTAGACCACGGCCCATCCCGCAGCCCTAGGAGTAGCGGACATTCGTTGGAATGTGCTGAGCAGAGCAGTTTGCATTCGAGGCGTAGTGTCTTCGTCGTGTTTACGATGGGTTAGGGCCTTGCGGCCCCCCTCGGCACGTTCCCGTATTGTTCTTGCCATGAGGGGTGCGCTCTGCTACCCCGAATTGCGCAAAAGGGCAGGCTGGTTCGGGCATGGTTCAGCGGGTTTCTACCGTCGCCTTTGAGGGGATCGAGGCCCGCGCGGTCGACGTGCAGGTGCAGGTCGCGCCGGGTCTGCCGGCCTTCGCGATCGTCGGTCTCCCGGACAAGGCGGTGTCGGAAGCGCGCGAGCGGGTCCGCTCGGCGCTGATCGCCTCGGGGCTGGCGCTGCCGGCGCGGCGGATCACCGTCAATCTCGCGCCCGCCGATCTGCCCAAGGAGGGCAGCCATTATGACCTGCCGATCGCGCTCGGGCTGATGGGAGCGATCGGCGCGATCCCCCCGGATGCGCTGACCGGCTTCACCGTTCTGGGTGAGCTTGGCCTCGACGGATCGATTGCGCCGGTGGCCGGGGTCCTTCCCGCCGCGATCGGCGCCAATGTGCGCGAGGAGGGGCTGATCTGCCCGGCGGCTTGCGGCTCGGAAGCGGCGTGGGCGAGCCCGGACATCCAGATCATCGCCGCAAGTTCACTGATCCAGATCGCCAACCATTTCAAGGGAACGCAGGTGCTGTCGCGGCCGGTGCCGAAGGTGCATGAAGCAGCAAGCTCGCCGCTCGACCTGCGCGACATCAAGGGCCAGGAGAGCGCCAAGCGGGCGCTGGAGATCGCGGCCGCCGGCGGCCATCACCTGCTCATGATCGGCGCGCCGGGCGCCGGCAAATCGATGCTGGCGGCGCGCCTGCCCTCGATCCTGCCACCGCTGTCCCCGGGCGAGTTGCTCGAGGTCTCGATGATCGCCTCTGTTGCCGGCGAGATCGAGGGCGGCGCGCTGACGGCGCGGCGGCCGTTCCGATCGCCGCATCATTCCGCCAGCATGGCCGCGCTCACCGGCGGCGGCATGCGCGCACGGCCCGGCGAGATCTCGCTTGCGCATCAGGGCGTGCTGTTCCTCGACGAGCTCCCCGAATTCGATCCGCGCGTGCTGGATTCCTTGCGTCAGCCGCTGGAGAACGGCGAGGTCTCGGTGTCGCGCGCCAATCACCGCGTCACCTATCCGGCACGCTTCATGCTGGTCGCGGCGATGAATCCGTGCCGCTGCGGCAATGCGTTCGAGCCCGGCTATGCCTGCAAGCGCGGCCGCATCGACCGCTGCACCGGCGACTACCAGGCTCGCATCTCGGGGCCGCTGATGGACCGTATCGATTTGCGCATCGAGGTTCCCGCGGTGACCGCTGCCGATTTGATCCTGCCGCCGCCGGCAGAGGGCTCGGCCGAAGTCGCCGCGCGCGTGGCCGCCGCGCGCGACATCCAGCTCGCGCGCTACGCGGATGCCGGCCTGCCCAAGGTTCGCACCAATGCAGAAGCGCCGGCCTCGGTGCTGGAGGAGATCGCCAAGCCGGATGCGCAAGGCCAGAAGCTGCTGCGCGACGCCGCCGAGACCATGCGGCTGTCGGCGCGCGGCTATCACCGCGTGCTGCGGGTGGCGCGCACGCTCGCCGATCTCGACGGCGCCGACAAGATCGGTCGGCTGCATCTCGCCGAGGCGCTGTCCTACCGCGCACTCGCGGAGGATGTGCGCCAGCTGGCGTGATCATCCCGCGCATCAACCCGGCGGTAACGAGTTTCCTTTACGCTCTGCAAACCATAAGGCCCATCAGTTCCCGCCACGAGTTTCCCCAGGGCCCGGCGAGTAGCGTGTCATGTTGCGTTTCAAGATCCTGGCCTCGGTTGTTCCCCTTTTGGCGGCCGCGGTGTTCGCGCGCAGTGAGATCGGATCGGTCTCACATCCCTGCATCGCCCTCGGCGACACCTCGGTCGAGCTGACGTCGCTGTTCTGGACCGCCGGCATGCATGTCGCCTTCACCGATGATCCCGCGCGCGCCACGGTGCGGGTTCAGATCACGGAGGACGCGGACGCTGCCGACTTCGCCGTCGTTGACGACGGCCCCGGTTCGGAATCGGAATCCTGCCAGGCCAACCCCTCGACTCGCCTGATCTCGATTGCCGCGCAGCCGGTCGACGGCGGTCAGGTGGTCTATCTCTCCACCGAGGGGCCGGCGGATTACCGCATCTATGTACGCTCGAAGACGTTCTCGCAGCGCGAGGCGGCGGCGCTGATCGTCGGCGCCCGCGGCGGCCACCGCCATCTCCAGGCCGCTTCGCTTTGAGCTGCCTCACCTTGAGCCGTTAACGCCTCGTCAACCCTGTTTGGAGGCGGTCGCAGGGCATCAAACTGTTCGCAAGGTCGGCGGCACATCGTCGTTTACAGCGAGCACAGCGTTTTAAGAAAAGAGTCGGGTCGGTGGCGATGGATCGGACGTTCCGGATCAAGGTGCGCATGCGCCGCTTCAGGCGACAGTACCCCAGAAGCGCCTTCGCGATCCGCTCCTTCATGATCTTCTCGGCGACCTTCGGCGGCGCCTATGGGTTTGTCTCCGGCAGCCGGTCCGAGACTTCCGGCTACGATCCCAATGCGTTTGCGATCGGCGTCAGCTTCCTGTTCGCGCTCGCCTGCCTCGGCCTCGCCACACTCAGCATGCGCCTGCGCTTCGTCAACAAGCGCATGCGTGCGCTGGCCGCCCACAACGAAACGCTGATCGACCGCAATTGGGAGCTGAAGGAAGCGGAAGAACGCGCTCGCAGCCTGTTCGAACAGCAGGGCGATCTGATCGTGCTGCGCGACACAAGCGGCCGCATCACCTTCGCCAACGACGCCTATTGCGCGCTTGCCGGACCGGCGCGCGGCGCGCTGGTCGGCACGCGCTTCGATTTCGACGTGCTGGAGCAGGGCGACAGCGCCCGCGAGAGCAACGGCACGCGCATTCACGACCAGAAGATCGCAACCCCGCTCGGCGCGCGCTGGATTGCCTGGCGCGAAGGCTATGTCCGCCTCGACGCCGGCCAGCCCGCCGAATTGCAGAGCGTCGGACGCGACGTCACCGACCGCACCGAGACCGAGCGTGCGCTGTCCGACGCCCGCGACCAGGCTGACGCCGCAAATCGCGCCAAATCGCGCTTCCTGGCGATGGCGTCGCACGAGATCCGCACGCCGCTCAACGGCATCATCGGCATGGGCGGGCTGCTGCTCGACACCACGCTGACGCCGGAGCAGTCGACCTACGCCAAGGCCGTGAAGACCTCGGGCGAAGCGCTGATGGCGCTGATCGAGGAGTTGCTCGACTATTCCAAAATCGAAGCCGGCAAGCTCGATTTCGAGCAGCGACCCTTCGCGCTCTCGACCCTGATCGAGGACATCACCGAGCTGCTCGCGCCGCGCGCGCAGGCAAAGCAGCTCGAGATCGCCGCCTATGTCGACGAGCGGCTGCCGCTCGAAGTGGTCGGCGATGCCGCGCGGCTGCGCCAGGTACTGCTCAACCTTGCCGGCAACGCCATCAAGTTCACTGCGGGCGGCGGCGTTGCGCTGATCGTCGAACCCGGCATCTGGCCGAACGAGATCAGCTTTCTGGTGCGCGACACCGGCATCGGCATTGCGCCGGAGGCGCAACAGCGCATCTTCCGCGAGTTCGAGCAGGCCGACGAACGCGTCGCGCGCACCCATGGCGGCACCGGCCTCGGTCTCTCCATCAGCGAACGCATCGTCAAGCGCATGGGCGGCCGCATCACGCTCACGAGCGAGCCGGGCAAGGGGTCGACCTTCGAGGTCGCGGTCCCGCTGGCGTCATCCGCCGTAGATACGGAACAGGCGGCATTCCCGAGTCCCGATCTCGCGGGCAAGTCAATCCTGCTGATTGCCGACGGCATCGAGGCCTCGCTGATCGCGCGGCGGCTGGAGCGCTGGGGCGGCCAGACCTGCATGGTGACGGACGCCGCGGTGGCGGAAGCGCTGCTGCCCGAGCGCTCATGGCATTCGGTGCTGATCGATCGCGCGCTCGGCGCTGCCATCGCCGACCGCCTCGGCGAGGCCGCACGCAGCCATGCGACGCAACGCCTCGTGCTGCTGACGTCGGGCTCGCGCCACGAGAAGCTCTCGCCGGCCTTCACCGGCTTCCTGGTGAAGCCGCTACGCGCGGCCTCACTCGCCGCACGCCTGGCGCTGCCCCCGGAGGTCGCCTCGCCCGATCTCGCGCCGGAGCCATCGGCCCCATCCACCGGCGCGGTACCGGCGACGGGCCTATCAATTCTCGTCGCCGAGGACAACGAAATCAACGCGCTGTTGATGCGCTCGCTGCTGACGAAACTCGGGCACCGCGTCGTCATCGCCGTCCATGGCGAGGCCGCACTGGAATCCTGGCTCGGCGCGTCATCGGCCGGCACGCCCTACGATCTCGTGCTGATGGACATCCAGATGCCGCAACTCGACGGCATCGAGGCGACAAAACGCATCCGTGCGCACGAGGCCGCCACAGGCGGCCACCACACGCCGATCCTCGCGCTCACCGCCAATACGCTGGTGGAAGATCGCTACGCCTGCTTTGAGGCGGGCATGAACGGATTTCTGATCAAGCCGCTCGATCGCGAGAAGCTGGAAGGGGCGCTGGCCGGACTGGCGGCGGCGCGGCAGCTGGCGGTTTGACCCGGATTTCATAGGAATCCGATCCCGGCCCGCAATCGACAATTGAAATCGACTGCGTCGCGCGTCACCATCCTCTGGGGCATTTTGAACAGAGGATTTCGCATGAACGTGCTGTGCCGCCTCGCTTTCGTGATCCTTCTCTGTGGTTCCACTCAAGCCACCGCGGCCGCTAGCCCGGAACTGATCGCCTCGCTCAAGCAAGGCGGTTACGTGCTGGTGTTTCGCCACACCGCCACCGACGACAGCCAAAAGGATGTCTACCCTTTCAAATTCGACGACATGAGCGCCCAGCGTCAGCTCAGTGAAAAGGGCCGCGACATGGCGCGCCAGATCGGGGCGGCCATCAAGGAACTCGCGATCCCGATCGGCGAGGTCTACACCAGCAGGCTGAACCGCGCGATCGAGGCGGGGAGACTGATCTCCGGCCGCGAGGTCAAGCCGGTCGATGCGTTGACGGACAGCAGCAACGCGAGTGCGTCGGGCATGGCAAATCCGACGGGTGCAAATGCAAAGGCGGGCCAAGCCGTGCGGCAGTTCGTCGACGCGCCGCCTAAAGCCGGCCCCAACACCTTCCTGGTCACCCATAAGACCAACATCGCCGATGCCTTCGGCAAGGATGCCGGGGACGTGCAGGAAGGCGAAGCTTTCGTCTACAAGGCGGGCAGCTCGGGTCCCGCAACCCTTGCAGGACGGATCAAGCTTGCCGACTGGACTGCGAAAGCAGACAAGTGACGGCCCCGACATCAGTCCGGATCATGCTTTGACAACAGAAGGGCTGGCGAACCAGTGAGAACATCGGAAGACCGCTCATTCCTCATCTTGCTTGCCGCGGTCTCCCTTGCGTTCGGGTGGGTGCTTTGGCCGTTCTCCGGCGCGCTGTTGTGGGCCACGCTTCTAGCGATCATCTTCGCACCACTCTATCGACGCGCCCTGGAAACGCTTCCGGGACGCCGCAACCTTGCGGCATCGTTCGCTGTCGTCGTCGTGATCGTCATGGTCCTCATCCCCGTGGCGGTCGTCATCGCCTCGCTGATCGACCAGGGCGGGGAGCTGTATCAGCGCGCTCAGACTGGGGAGATCAGTTTCGCTCATCCCCTGCAGCAGCTGAAATCCGCGCTGCCCGCTTGGGCCGCTTCCCTGGCGGATCGCTTGGCCGGCATCGATTTCTCGGCTCTGAAAGAACGTCTATCGAGTCTGGTCGTCCCTGCCGGCCAACAGCTGGCGGGGCACGCCATCAACATCGGTCAGTTGACGCTGGAGTTCGTCGCAAGCTTGCTCGTGATGTTGTACCTGCTGTTCTTCCTGCTCCGCGATGGTGACGAGCTCAACGCACGGATCCGCGACGCGCTCCCGCTGCGGCCGAGCCACACCACCGAGATTCTGAATGCGTTCACCCTCGCGGTTCGCGGGACGATCAAGGGGATCGTTCTCGTTGCCCTGATCCAGGGAGCGCTTGGCGGGCTGATTTTCTGGCTGCTCGGCTTGACGGCGCCGCTGCTCGCGGGCGCCCTCATGGCGCTGCTCTCGCTCCTGCCCGTGCTTGGCTCCGCCCTGGTTTGGGTTCCGGTCGCGCTCTATCTGCTTGTGGCAGGCTCAGTCACGAAAGGGATCATCCTGCTCGCATTCGGGACCTTCGTGATCGGTCTTGCGGACAATTTTCTCCGCCCGATCCTGGTCGGCCAGTCGATCCAAATGCCGAGCTATGTCGTGCTGCTCGCCACCTTGGGCGGCCTTGCGGCTTTCGGAGCGAACGGGTTCGTCATCGGCCCACTCGTCGCCGCGATGTTTCTCACGACGTGGCACATCTTCATCGGCTCGAAAGCGCGACAGGAGACCCGGAAATGACCGTCATGTCGAGTGACGACCCGGCGGTCAGCCGAGCGCCGAATTCGGCCGACGCCGAATGCTATGCGGCGTGAGCAGCAAAGCGCGGCGCGGACAGCTTGGCCGGCGGCACTGCCGTGCCCTTGAATTTGGTGTCTGCCTGGACCGCGCGCTTGCAATGTGGACACACGAAGAGATGCGCGATGATCGGGGTCGGCTCGTCCGCCAGCAGCTCGGAACGGAACCACTTCATCTCGATATGGCAGTCCGGGCATATCGGTGCTTCGAGATGCTCGGCAGCGCTTCTGAGACGATCAACCATGGGGCCCGTGTGCGTTTCCGAAAGCCATAACCAACTACCCCTCGCCGGTCTGCAACAAAAGATACTCAGCCCGAAATTTAAAGAGCCGCGTTCATCAAGGCTGTTACAGCCGCCTCAGCGCCACGCTCGACACCGTGTGGTCGGCGCCCTTCTTCAGGATCAGGGTCGCGCGGGGGCGGGTCGGCAGGATATTGTCCTCGAGATTGGCAAGGTTGGTGCGTTCCCAGATCGCGATCGCGGTGGCGGTGGCCTCCTCGTCCGACAACAGCGCGTAGCGGTTGAAGTAGGATTTCGGATTCGTGAACGCGGTGTCGCGCAGCGACAGGAAGCGCCGGATGTACCACTGCCGTAGCGCGGCCTCGTCGGCGTCGATATAGACCGAGAAATCGAAGAAGTCGGACACCACGGGCACGGCCTTGCCGTCACGCGGCAGCTTGCCGGTCTGCAGCACGTTGACGCCCTCGACGATCAGGATGTCGGGCTGGTCGATCTCGGCCCACTGGTTCGGCACGATGTCGTAGGTCAAATGCGAATAGACCGGCGCGCGCACATGGCGGCGGCCGGCCTTGATGTCGGAGAGGAAGCTGAGCAGCAACGGCAGGTCGTAGCTCTCCGGAAAACCCTTCTTCTGCATGATGCCCTGCCGCTCCAGCACGGCGTTGGGATACAGAAATCCGTCGGTGGTGATCAGCTCGACTTTGGGGCGCGGCGACCAGCGCGCCAGCAGCGCCTGAAGCACGCGGGCCGTGGTGGATTTTCCAACCGCGACCGAACCGGCGACGCCGATGATGTAGGGCATCTTGCGGTCGCGGATGTTGAGGAACTGGCGCTCCGCGTAATAAAGCCGCTGCATCGCATCGACATAGATCGACAGCAGGCGCGACAGCGGCAGGTAAATGTCCTCGACTTCCTGCAAGTCGAGGCGGTCGTGCAGCGAGCGCAGCCGGTCGAACTCGCCCGGCTCCAGCGTCATCGGCGTGTCGTCGCGGAGTCGCGACCACTCCTCGCGCGTATAGACGCGGTACGGATTATACTGCTGCTCGGGTGCGCGGATATCCATGACGCGACTCTCCACCTCGGCTAGCTGCCGCCCTTGCGCGACGCCTTTTCTTCCAACCCTGACATATTGGTCCGCTTGTCCAATGCGGCCTCAACCTCTTCCAGCTTTACGCCGCGGGCCTTGAGCAGCACAAGGAAATGATAGAGCAGGTCGGCGCCTTCGGCGATCAGATGCGCGCGATCGTTTTCGACTGCTGCGATTACGGTTTCGACTGCTTCCTCACCGAACTTCTTGGCGCAATGTTCGGCGCCCTTGTCGAGGAGCTTGCGGGTATAGGACGCCTCGCCACCCGCTGCCGCGCGGGCGTCGATGGTCTCGGCCAGATCGTGGATCGTGAAACGCGGCATACAAATACTCGGAAAACGCGCCTTGGCCGGTATTGGCCGTCTATCCGGCGGGATAAGTCGCTCCCCGCCGATCATGTAGCATTTTTATGGACGGGAGTCGTCAGGCATCGAGGCGCATGGGCAGCCCGCGCCGGGACATGTGCTCCTTGGCTTCGCGGATGGTGAATTCCCCGAAGTGGAAGATCGAGGCGGCCAGCACGGCGGTGGCGTGGCCGTCGCGAATACCGTCGACGAGGTGGTCGAGATTGCCGACGCCGCCCGAGGCGATCACGGGAACGGGGATGCTGTCGGCGATCGCCCGGGTCAGCGGGATGTCAAAACCCTGCCGCGTGCCGTCACGGTCCATCGAGGTGAGCAGGATTTCACCGGCGCCGAGCGAGACCACCTCCTGGGCATATTCGATGGCGTCGATGCCGGTCGAGTTGCGGCCGCCATGGGTGAAGATCTCCCAGCGCTCTCCGCCACCGGCGCGCTTGACCCGCTTGGCGTCGATCGCGACCACCACGCACTGCCCGCCGAATTTCTCGGCGGCTTCCTTGACGAACTCACGCCGAGACACCGCGGCGCTGTTGATCGAGACCTTGTCGGCGCCGGCGCGCAGGAGGGTCTTGATGTCGTTGACCTCACGGACGCCGCCGCCCACGGTCACGGGCATGAAACAGGCTTCAGCGGTGCGCCGGACTACGTCCAGCATGATGCCGCGATTCTCATGGGTCGCGGTGATGTCGAGGAAGGTGAGCTCGTCGGCGCCGGCGGCGTCATAAGCGATCGCCGCTTCAACGGGGTCACCGGCATCGCGCAAATCGACGAAGTTGACGCCCTTGACGACGCGGCCGTCCTTGACGTCGAGGCAGGGGATCACGCGCACCTTGAACATTGGATGTCTCCTAGGCGGCGCGCGCGTTGCGGATCAGGTTGAGGGCGGACGCGGGATCGAGCCGGCCGTCATAGAGCGCGCGGCCGGCGATCGCGCCGGCGAGCTTCTTGGCGCGCGGCGTCAGCATCGCCTTGACGTCCTCGATCGAGGCGAGGCCGCCGGAGGCAATCACGGGAATCGAGATCGCATCCGCTAGCGCGATGGTCGCATCGAGATTCAGGCCCTTGAGCAGCCCGTCGCGCGCGATGTCGGTGAAGATGATGGCGGCGACGCCGGCATCCTCGAAACGCCGTGCGATCTCCAGCACCGTCACCTGCGAGGTCTCAGCCCAGCCTTCGACGGCGACCTTGCCGTCACGTGCATCGAGCCCGACCGCGACGCGGCCGGGGAATTTCCTGGCGGCCGCCTTCACCAATTCGGGGTCGCGCACCGCGGCGGTGCCGATGATGACACGGGTGATGCCCTTGTCGAGCCAGGCTTCGACAGTCGCGAGATCGCGAATGCCGCCGCCGAGCTGCACCGGAATCGTGATCGTCTTCAGCATCGCCTCGACGGCCTGCGCATTCACCGGCTTGCCGGCAAACGCGCCGTCGAGATCGACGACGTGGAGATACTCAAAGCCCTGCGCGACGAAGCTCGCCGCCTGCGCGGCGGGATTGAGGTTGAACACGGTCGCGCGCGCCATGTCGCCCTGTTCGAGGCGCACGCATTGGCCGTTCTTGAGGTCGATCGCGGGAAAGAGGATCACGGTTTCCATCGCAAAAAATTCGAGATCAGGGCCAAACCAAAGCGCTGGCTCTTCTCGGGGTGAAACTGTGTACCGATGGCGGTATCCTTGCCGACGATCGCGGTGACAGGCCCGCCGTAATCGGCGCGCGCGAGCACGTCCGCCTCGTTGGCGGCATTGAGGTGGTAGGAGTGCACGAAATAAGCGTGCTGGCCCTTGGGGCCGAGCGGCAGCTTGTCCAGCACCGGATGCTCGCGCAGCACATCGAGCGTGTTCCAGCCCATGTGCGGGATCTTCAGGCTCTCGTCGCGCGGCGTGATCTTCTCGACGTCGCCGCCGATCCAGTTCAGGCCTTGCGTGATGACATGCTCCTTGCCGCGGGTGGCGAACAACTGCATGCCGACACAGATGCCGAACATCGGCCGCGCCTTGACGCGCACCGCTTCGGTGATCGCCTCGACCATGCCGTTGACGGCATCGAGCCCGCGCCGGCAATCGGCGAACGCACCGACGCCCGGCAGCACCAGGCGGTCGGCGCTGTAGGCCTGGTCCGGATCGCTGGTGACGAACACCTTTTGCGGGTTGTCCATGCTGCGCGCGGCGCGCTCGAACGCCTTGGCAGCCGAATGCAGATTGCCGGAACCGTAATCGATGATGGCGACGCTCATCTTGACCCTCCCGGTTCTGGAAACAAACCAATGATGCCACCCGCCGGCATCGGCGGCGGATTGGAGAATTGCTGACCCGGCACGTTGCGGGTCGGCGGTGGGCCGCCGCGATCGACGGCCCATTGATCGTTGACGATGCCGCGCTGCTTCTGGCTCCAGCGCTCGAAGAAGCGGTGCTCGGCGGTATCCTCATCGTCGGAAATGACCACGTCGAGCTGCCGCCATTTACCGCGCGACAGCGTCCAGCGGCGCAGGCTGGAGGCCTCGAATCCCATCAGGAGCGCGACGATGACGTCGGCGAAGAAGATCGACGACCGGCCGACGCCGAGGCTGGACAGCCCGACATTGAAGGCGGCCACGAAGATCAGCCAGCCGATCAGCGCCAGCCACAGCCGATTCCACAGCAGCCAGAACGGTCCGAAGATCATCGCCCAGAAATGGAAGCCGTCGCGCACGAAGACGAACTTGTCGGTCGCGCGCAGATCGGCTCCGGCAGGTGAGGGAGCATGAACTGTGTAGACGGACATGGCGATGCCCCGTTCCCTAGGAATTCAGTGATACCGCAAGCGGCGCGCGCCGCCGGCCGAAAGACGTCAGCCGCCGAGCGAGCCCTTGGTGGAAGGGATTTCGCCCACCGTCTTCGGGTCGATCGCAACGGCAGTCCGCAGCGCCCGTGCCAGACCTTTGAAGCAGGACTCGGCGATATGGTGGCTGTTATCGCCATATAGGGTCTCGACGTGAAGAGTCACGCCGGCGTTCATGGCAAAGGCCTGGAACCACTCGCGCACCAGCTCGGTGTCGAACTCGCCGATCTTGTCGCGGGGGAAGTCGACCTTGAACACCAGGACCGGGCGGCCCGAGATGTCGATGACCACGCGCGACAGCGTCTCGTCCATGGGCATGTGCACGCCGGCATAGCGGGTGATACCCGCCATGTTGCCGAGCGCCTGCTTGACGGCCTGGCCGAGCGCGATGCCGGTGTCTTCGGTGGTATGGTGATGATCAATGTGCAGATCGCCGACCGCCTTGACCGTGAGGTCGATGCGGGAATGGCGGGCGAGGAGATCGAGCATATGGTCGAAAAAGCCGATGCCGGTCGCGATATTGGACACGCCGGAGCCATCGAGGTTCACGGTGACCTCGATGTCGGTTTCCTTGGTCTTGCGCTTGATCGTCGCGGTGCGCATCAAAACTAGCTTTCATCCTCGTTCGGGGCCGAAAACGCCGGTCTTTTAACAGCCAAATGACGCCTTCGCTACTGCGGGAACGGCTGGCCGGGCCTCTACTTCTGCCTATGGTGAGCGAAATTGGTCCCGGAGCGGCCCGTTGTGCGCCAGTTGTCCCCTTGGCCCCGACCGCCTAAATCAGGCCGGACAACGAGGATCATTCATGCAGGACTCCCCAAACAGCTCGCCGGTCTGGCACGGCACCACGATTTTGACGGTCCGCAAGGGCGGCACGGTGGTGGTCGGCGGCGACGGCCAGGTCTCGATCGGCCAGACCGTGATCAAGCACAACGCCAGGAAGGTCCGGAAACTCGGCAAGGGCGACGTCATCGGCGGCTTTGCCGGCGCAACGGCCGACGCCTTCACGCTGTTCGAGCGTTTGGAAGCCAAACTCGAGCAATATCCGGGGCAATTGACCCGAGCCGCCGTCGAACTCGCCAAGGACTGGCGCACCGACCGTTATTTGCGCCGGCTGGAGGCCATGATGATCGTGGCCGATAAGGACGTCTCCCTGGTGCTGACAGGCACCGGCGACGTGCTGGAGCCCGAAGCCGGCGTGATGGCGATCGGCTCCGGCGGGAATTACGCGCTGGCAGCCGCCCGCGCCCTGCTCGACACCGACAAGGACGCCGAGACCATCGTCCGCCGCTCCCTCGACATCGCCGCCGACATCTGCGTCTACACCAACCGCAATGTAACCGTCGAAGCGCTGTCGGCCGGGTAGGGCTGTGATTGAACAGCGGGGCTCAGAACTGGCTGTAACCTCTCCCGCTTGCGGGAGAGGTCGCGCCGAAGGCGCGGGTGAGGGTTCTGTCCTCTTGGGGGCTGTCCCATTGCGGAAGCACCCTCTCCCCGACCCTCTCCCGCAGGCGGGAGAGGGAGTGCACCACCCGTTGGCCGCTAGGCCATGACCCCCGCCTACACCTTCCGCCCGATGACCGCGGACGACCTGCCGCTGATCCGGCGATGGCTGGGCGAGGCACATGTGCGGGACTGGTGGGGCGATCCGGACGAGCAGTTCGCGCTCGTGAGCGGCGATCTTGATGAGCCGGACATGGACCAGTTCATCGTGTTGGCCGGCGACAAGCCGTTCGGCTATCTTCAATGCTACCGCCTGACCGCCTGGAATACGGGTCTTGGGCCGCAACCGGAGGGCACGCGTGGCATCGATCAATTCATCGGCGAAAGCGACATGATCGGGCGCGGGCACGGTTCGGCATTCATCCGCCAATTCGCCGACGCGCAGTTGCGGCAGGGCCTGCCGCGCATCGTCACTGATCCTGATCCGCTCAACGCGCGCGCCGTGCGTGCCTATGAGAAGGCCGGCTTTGTCCGCGACCGCATCGTCGAGACGCCCGACGGGCCGGCGCTGCTGATGGTGCGCGCGCCATGACGCTGGCAACCACGCATGAGAGCAGGGCCGCGTTTCCGCCGCTCGCCTGGGTCGGCATCGCGCTGCTGCTGCTGGCGATGCAGGCCTCGATCCTGCTCGCGATGGGCCGGGTGCCGATCTGCACCTGCGGCTATGTCAAGCTGTGGCATGGCGTGGTGAACAGCTCCGAGAATTCGCAGCACATCGCCGACTGGTACACCTTCTCGCACATCCTGCACGGGTTCCTGTTCTATGGCTTGACCTGGCTGCTGTTCGCGCGGCTGCCATTCGTGTCTCTGTCCTGGCCCGCGCGCCTGATCGTCGCCATGCTGATCGAAGGCGCCTGGGAGATCGTCGAGAACTCGCCTTTCATCATCGAACGCTACCGCGCCGGCACGATCTCGCTGGATTATTTCGGCGACAGCATCGTCAATTCGGTTTCTGACAATCTGTCCATGATGCTGGGCTTCCTCGCCGCGCGCTTGCTGCCTGTATCGGTGACCGTCCTGCTCGGGCTCGCCTTCGAAATCATGCTGGCGCTCCATATTCGCGACAATCTGACGCTCAATATCCTGATGCTGATCCATCCGATCGAGGCGGTGAAACAATGGCAATCGGGTCCGCCGATCATCTGACGGCAAAAAAAGCGGCTTGTCCCGCCCCGCATCTGATCCTAGCTAAGGTCCCATGACAGACTTCTCCCCCCGCGAAATTGTTTCCGAACTCGACCGTTTCATCGTCGGCCAGGCCGATGCCAAGCGCGCCGTCTCGATCGCGCTGCGCAACCGCTGGCGGCGGCAGCAACTCGAAGGTTCCTTGCGCGAGGAGGTGCTGCCGAAGAACATTTTGATGATCGGCCCGACCGGCGTCGGCAAGACCGAGATCGCGCGGCGGCTCGCCAAGCTTGCCAACGCGCCGTTCCTGAAGGTGGAAGCAACGAAATTCACCGAGGTCGGCTATGTCGGCCGCGACGTCGAGCAGATCGTGCGCGATCTCGTCGAGGTCGCGATCTCTCAGGTCCGCGAGCGCAAGCGCAAGGACGTGCAGGCACGCGCACAGCTCGCCGCCGAGGAGCGCGTGCTCGACGCGCTGGTCGGTGCCAATTCCAGCGCCGCGACGCGGGACTCCTTCCGCAAGAAGCTGCGCGCGGGCGAGCTCAACGACAAGGAAATCGAGATCGAGACGCAAGGGGGCGGCAGCGGCTTTCCGATGTTCGAGATCCCGGGCATGCCCGGCGCGCAGATGGGCGCGGTCTCGATCGGCGACATCTTCGGCAAGCTCGGCGGGCGCAGCAAGACGCGGCGGCTGACGGTGGAGAGCTCGCACGAGATCCTCGTCAACGAGGAATCCGACAAGCTGCTCGACAGCGATCAGTTGACGCTGGAGGCAATCAGCGCGGTCGAGAACAACGGCATCGTGTTCCTGGACGAGATCGACAAGATCTGCGCCCGCGAAGGCCGCGCCGGCGGCGACGTCTCGCGCGAGGGCGTGCAGCGCGACCTGCTGCCGCTGATCGAGGGCACCACGGTCTCGACCAAGCATGGCGCGGTGAAGACCGACCACATCCTGTTCATTGCCTCCGGCGCCTTCCATGTCGCCAAGCCGTCCGATTTGTTGCCGGAATTGCAGGGCCGCCTGCCGATCCGCGTCGAGCTGCAGGCGCTGACCCGCGACGACATGCGCCGCATCCTGACCGAGCCCGAGGCCTCGCTGATCAAGCAGTATGTCGCGCTGATGCAGACCGAGGGCGTCACGCTCGACATCACCGACAACGCCATCGACGCGCTTGCGGACGTCGCGGTCGCCGTCAATTCCACCGTCGAGAACATCGGCGCGCGGCGGCTGCAGACCGTGATGGAGCGGGTGCTGGACGAGATCTCCTTCACCGCCCCCGACCGCAGCGGTGAGACCGTCAGGGTCGACGCCGATTTCGTGCAGAAGCACGTCGGCGACCTCGCCAAGAACGCCGATTTGAGCCGGTTCATTTTGTAATTTGACCGGGCCGCGCTATTTATTCCGCCGTCGTCCCGGCGAAGGCCGGGACCCATAAGCACCAGCGGTTATTGTTGGAAGAGATAGCGACTCCAGCCTTGGCTCAAAGCAAACATTCGTGGCTATGGGTCCCGGCCTTCGCCGGGACGACAACGGAAGGTGCCGCGCGTCGAGTGCCATATGCTCGCTGACTTTCAGAAAAACCCCTGGCGCATCCTGCTCGCGGTCAACGCCGCGATCATCGGCGGCGTCTTCGTTCACAAGATCCAGCTGCCGCCTTACGTCCCCTACATCCACCTCCTCGTCGACTATCATTTTGGCTTCATCAAGCGCGCGCTGATCGGGGCGATCGTCGCGCTGTTCACCGACAAGGTGCCGCTGTGGCTGGTGTTCGCGCTCGGCGGCGCGACATGGCTGGTGACGCTGGGGCTTTACGCGAGACTGTTCCAGAAGACTTTCGGCTTCACCACGAAGACATTGCCGCTGTTCGTCTTCATCGCGGGTTCGCCGTTCTTTCTCAAGAACTTCATGCACACGCTCGGCCATTTCGACATCTATGGCTGCGCGCTGGCGATCTTCCTGCTGCTGGTGCCGGCGGGATCGCTGCTGTTCGTTGCAACCGCTGCGCTGTTCTCGATCGTGCTCGTGCTGATCCACCACATCCATCTCCTGATGTATGTGCCGACCATCATCACCATCGTCGTGATCAGGCACTATCTGACGCACGGCTGCGATCGCACCAATGTCGCGTTCGGCATCATCGCCCTGCTTGCCGTCTCCGCGCTGTTCTTCGCCGCGCAGTTTTGGGGAACGATGCCGATCCCGGAGGCGGATTTCGTTGCCTACCTGAAGAGCCGGATGGCCGATCCGTCGCGGACCGACCTGCTGCAGTTTGCCTACATCTGGTATCAGCCGCTGGCGAAGGAGATTTCCGACACCTGGGGTCGCCTGCCGCACAACGTCCTCGGCGTGCCCGTGTTCGCGCTGCTGATCTGGCTGCACACACCGCTGTGGCGCTATTTTGCCAACCTGATCGGCGCGCTCAACGACACGCATCGCCGTCTCGTGGTCGCGGCGCTCGCCGGTGTCAGCCTCGCCTGTCTCGTGATGTTCGCGATGGTGTTCGACTATTCGCGCTGGATCTCGAACTGGGCGGTCTGCATGTTCCTGATCCTGCACGCGGTGAAGATGCTGCCCGCAGTTCGCGAGACGCCGCTGATTCCGGCGGAAGATCAGAAGACAAATATCATGGGCCTGATCGTCACGCTGATCCCGCGCGTCGGAATCGTGCGGCCGTTTTAGACGGTGCGCTCCCTCTCCCGCTTGCGGGAGAGGGTTGGGGAGAGGGTGTCTCCGCAGAGGGATTCCCCAAGAGGAGAGAGCCCTCACCCGCCGCGCTTCGCGCGACGACCTCTCCCGCAAGCGGGAGAGGTTGCAGCGAGCCTGCGGTTAATATCTCGCCCGCCTGATCCGCACGTAAAGCGCGCCCTCGCCGCCATGGCCGATGCCGGCTTCCTCGAACCCCACGACGAAGGCCCGGAATTCCGGCAGGCTCAGCCATTCCGGCACCTGACGGCGGAGCACACCGCTTTCGCCGCCGCTGCGGCCCTTGCCGGTGATGACGAGCACGAAGGTCAGACCATCATGATGGGCGCGGTGCAGGAAGCCGCTCAGAGCGCGATGGGCCCGCATCTGGGTCATGCCGTGCAGATCGAGGCGCGCCTCGATCTCGCTGCGCCCGCGCGACAGCTTTGTGCGCTCGCGCTTGCCGAGCGGCGCGAGCGGCGGCACCGCCGGCTTCGCCGCACGCGGTGCCGGGGCAGCGGCAATCGGACGTGGCGATGGCGCGAGCCGCGTGGCGGGCGCTGCAGGAGAAGGCTCGGTGCGCGGTGAAGCCTGTGCCTTGGCGACACGAGGCTTCCTGAGCGGCTTGACCTGCTTTGCGATCGTATCCCACAGCGCGCGCTCTTCCTCGCTCAGCGCGCGACGGCGCGGCGAGGGACGAGGCTCCAGCACGGGCGGACGGGACGATCGCTTCATTGCTGCCGATGGGAACGACTTTTCACCGGCCGCCGCGGCTCCTGAACTGGCTCGATCACGGGACGCGGCACCGGCAGCGGGACTGGACCGGCGACAGCGACCGTCTCGCTCTTGCTTTGCGCCACGGCTGCCGCCGGCTTGTCCTTCGCAGGATCGGTTTGCGGAAACAGTTTTGCAATTTTCTCCGAGGGCCGCGGATCCGGCACAGGCAGCCGCGCGGCGCGCGCTGTGGGATCGAGGCCCTTCGGCACCAGCATCACGAAATGCATGGCATGGCGCAGCCGCCCGGAGACGCGGCCGGCCTCCTGACCCGCGCCGAAATAGAGATCGGCGCGCGCCGGACCGATGATGGCCGAGCCGGTGTCCTGCGCGATCATCAACCGATGGAACGGCGTCTTCGCGCGTTCGGAATCGATCGGGAGCTCGCCTTCGATAAAAAACGGAGTGCCGTAGACGTGGAGCGACTTGTCGACCGCGATCGAACGTCCGGCCGTCAGCGGAATGCCCTGCGCGCCGACCGCCTCTTCCTTGTCGGACAGATTGACCTCGCGGAAGAAGATGTAGGAGCGGTTCTGGCGGCGCAGCTCCCTGGCGCCGTCAGGGGTCTGCGCCATCCACTCCCTGATCTTCTGCATCGACATCTCTTCCTTCGGAATGATGCCGCGCTCGATCAGGATGCGACCGACCGCCGTATAGGGATAGCCGTTATAGGCGTCGTAGTTGAGCCGGACCGTGCCGCCGTCGTCGAACTTGATCCGCGCTGAGCCCTGGATCTGGGCGAACAGCAGATCGGTCGGGTCCTTCAGCCAAGCGATCTCGAGTCCGCGGCCGGCGATCTTGCCGTCCTCGATCTCGGCGCGGTCATAATAGGGTACGAGCTTGCGGCGGCCGATCTTGCGATAGACCGGGCCCTTGTTGGGCAGGCTGACCGAATCCTGCTTGTAGCCGCGCACGAACAGGTTCGAGGGGCGGCGATAGACCGGGACGTTGTAGACCTCGGTCTGCGTGCGCGATCCCTCCAGCACCGGCTCGTAATAGCCGGTGACGAAACCGTCGGGCTCGCCGAGGCGCGAGATCCGCAGCGGTGCAAAATTCTCTTCGAAGAAGGTTTTGGCTTTGGCGTCGTCGGCAAGCTCGAGCGACTTGGCGACCCGGCAGGGTTCGCCCAGCGAGGCGCCTAAAGCCTTGGGTTCGGGAGCGCCGGTCTGCGCGCTGATCGGACGGCAGCTCGCGCGAAAGGTCTTGTAGGCGGCGAGATGATTGTCGTCGCTCCAGCCCTTCACGTCGGCCCAGGCCAGCGGCAG
This sequence comes from Bradyrhizobium sp. F1.13.3, assembly GCF_040548265.1. NCBI lineage: Bacteria > Pseudomonadati > Pseudomonadota > Alphaproteobacteria > Hyphomicrobiales > Nitrobacteraceae > Bradyrhizobium > Bradyrhizobium sp. F1.13.3. The sequence goes on from NZ_JBEPRI010000002.1 coordinate 785,529, forward strand.
ATATTGCGCGCCGGGAATCTCGAACGGCAGGGGAAGCTGCGGATACGGCAAGGCGCGCGGCGGCGCGGCAGGCAATTCCGGGAGATGATGGTGATGGCTGCGATAGTGGCGCCGCGCCGCCTCGGCGCCGAGTGAAAACGACCACAGCGCGACGGCACCTGCGCAAAGCGCCGTCGCGCTGGTCTTCAGGAAAACCTTAATTCGCGCTTCCGGTGCCAACCAGCTTCCAGTTCGGATCGCGAGAGGTGATGTCGCGGGCGAAAGTCCAGATGTCGGTGATGTCGGCGACCGTGTCGGCGCTGCCGTCGACGATGTTGCCGGTCTTGTCTCGGGTGGCTGAGATCATCTGCGAGACGAAGCGGATCGTGAGCTGGGCGGTGCGGTCGCGCAGCTCGGCGCCGACGAGCTCGGCCTTGTCGATCGAGACAAAGCGCGTCTCGGTCTTCTGCTCGTTCTTCTCGCGCTCCTTGATCGCGGCGTCGAAGCTTTCATAGACCTCCGACGACAGCAGGTCGCGCAGCGCGCGGCGGTCGCCATTGGCAAAGGCCAGCACGATCATCTCATAGGCGCCGCGGGCGCCGGAGATGAAATGGCGCGGATCGAAGGTGGAATCCTTTTCGACGATGGAGTCGAGACCCTGGGCGAGCACGGTGCCCGGCTCGGTCAGGCCCTTCCAGCGGTCGGAGGGCGGGGTCGGTTCGGCCGTCGGCGCCAAGGGGGCCTGGTCGATGACCTTGCCCGGCATGGTGACGACGTTCTTGTCCTGGGCACCCTGGAGCGCGTTGCGGTCGAACGGCGGCCGCTCGTTGCCGGTGCGCTGCCCCAGCACGCTACGCAGCCTCAAAAAGATGAAGACCGCCAGCGCCAGGAAGATGATGGTGTAGATGTCCACGTCGTATTCGCTTTCTGGTCGTCTGTAGAAGGGGCCGTCTCGAAAGGATCGTGCCGGGAAAATCGATCCGGCCAGTAGACCGTTCCATACCGGAACGGCAAGTCTACATCACCATTTCGGGTCCGCGCGTCCGGTCCGTGGGATGTAGGCACGAAATCTTGCCCGGCCAATGGCGCCTTTTGGCACAGCACCGAGTGTAGCGCGTTTTATGCTTAAGGGGAAACCCGATCCTGCCGGGAAATCGCGCATCTTCAATCGTTTAAGGCGCGGTTTCGCTGGATCGGCGGGATGGACGCCACAGTTGTGGGCGTGGCCGGAATTCCCCATCCGGGACCGTTCGTCCTTGTGGAACGAGGTAGCCCTATGTTAGCCAACCGCCGCGAAATTCAGCCCAATCGGGTAAGGAGACACTCTTATGACCAACGGTAACGGCACCCCTCCCGAGGCGGCCCAGGCTCCCCAGCTCAACGTCCTGGCGCAATATACCAAGGACCTCTCCTTCGAAAATCCGAATGCGCCCAGCTCGCTCCAGCAGCAGAGCCAGCCACCCCAGATCAACATCCAGATCAATGTCAGCGCCAACAACCTCAGCGAACAGGAGTTCGAGGTGACGTTGTCGGTCGAGGGCAAGGCCGAGACCGCCGGCAAGATCATGTTCTCGTTCGAGCTCGCTTATGCCGGCGTGTTCCGCATCTCCAACGTGCCGAAGGACAATTTGCATCCGCTGGTCATGATCGAATGCCCGCGCCTGCTGTTCCCGTTCGCCCGTGAGATCATCGCCACTGCCGTGCGCGACGGCGGGTTCCCGCCCCTGATGCTGGATCCGGTCGACTTCGTCGGCCTCTATCGTCAGAACATGGAGCGGCAAATGGCCGCTCAGCCGAGCGGCCAGGCTTAACCAGCCGAAGCGACCGCTGGAGCGGGCAAGAACTCGTTCCAGATCGCCTTGTCGCCGAGCGTTGCGATGAAGGCCCGGTGGGCCTCGCGCTCGGCGTCTGAAATCCGCGGTGGAAGCGGCGCCGGCCGCTGCCGCCGTGGCGCATCGGCAGCCCCATTGGCGCGAGTTTCCTCGGATTCGGAAGCCAGCAGCAGCTGCGATTGCCGCGCCCCGACCAGATCCACATAGACTTCCGCAAGCAACTCGGCGTCGAGCAAGGCGCCGTGCTTGGTGCGGCGTGAATTGTCGATCGCATAGCGCGAGCAGAGATCGTCGAGCCGGTTCGACACGCCGGGATGCTTGCGCCGTGCCAGCAGCAGCGTATCGACCAGCCGCTCACGCGGGATACCCGGGCGCTTGATCCGGTCGAGCTCGGCATTGATGAAGCTGATGTCGAACGAGGCATTGTGGATCACCAGCGGCGCGTCGCCGATGAACTCCAGAAAATCGTCGACGACCTCGTGAAACAGCTGCTTCGTCGCCAGAAACTCGGCCGACAGCCCGTGCACCGCAAAAGCTTCTGCCGGCATGTCCCTTTCGGGATTGATGTAGACGTGGAAACTCTGCCCCGTCGGCATGCGATTGAGCATCTCGACGCAACCGATTTCGACCAGGCGGTCTCCCCGCAGCGGATCGAGGCCGGTGGTTTCGGTGTCGAGAACGATTTCGCGCATAGTCCAGCAAGCCGTGTAAGGCGGCGAATCAGGCTCGCCGCTGCGGCATCTTAACGACCTCGGCCAGGATGTGCGCGATTTGAGCGCGCACCGGCTCGAGTCCATGCGACGTATCCACCACGAAATCGGCACGCTTGCGCTTTTCCGCGTCGGGAGTCTGCTTGGCGATGATGGCGTCGAGCTTGGCCTCGTCCATGGTGCCGCGCGCCAGCACCCGCTCGCGCTGCAGTTCCGGAGACGTCGTCACGACGACCACCGCGTCGACCCGCGTCTCGCCGCCCGTCTCGAACAGCAGTGGAATGTCCAGCACCACCACCGGCGCGTTGGCGGCTTCGGCGTCAGCGAAGAATTTCTTTCGGGAAGCGCCGAGCATCGGATGGACGATCTGCTCCAGCTGCTTGATCGCGGCAGGATCGTGCACCACACGCGCCGACAGTTTTGCCCGATCGACCTTGCCGTTCGCGGTGGTGCCGGGGAAGGCGGCCTCGATCGCGGGCGCAGCCTCACCCTCGTAAAGCTGATGGACGGCCGCATCGGCATCGTAGACAGGGACGCCAGCCTCCGCGAATAATTTCGCGGTGGTCGATTTGCCCATCCCGATCGAGCCGGTCAGTCCCAGGATCCGCATCAGCACCCAGCCATATCTGCCATTCACACCGCAACTAGCCGCTCGCGCCGCAGGAACGCAAGCAGCGACAGCAGCGGCAAACCGAGAATGGTGAAGTGGTCGCCCTCGATGCGCTCGAACAAATGGATACCCAGGCTTTCGAGCTGATAGCCTCCGACGCTGGTGGTGACGGCATCGCCGGCGATGTCGAGATAGGCCGAAAGCTCGGCCTCCGTCATCTGCCGCATGGTGAGGCGCGCGACCGAGATGTCCTCGAAGATGATCTCGCCGTCGCGTGCTATCGCCACGGCGGAATTCAGCTCATGGCTATGGCCGGAGAGATCGCGCAGTTGCGCCAGCGCCTGGGCGCGGCCCGCAGGCTTGTTGAAGAGGCGATCGCCAAGCGCCAGCGTTTGATCCGCACCGATGACGGTGCTTCCGGCGTGATGGGTCGAGACTGCCTTGGCCTTTTCGCGCGCCAGCAGCAGGGCAATCTCGCGCGGATCAGAAAGCCCGGAGGCGGCCTGGATCTCGCGCTCGTCGATATCAGCCGTGATCGCCTTGAACTCGAGCCCGGCATTCGCCAGCAGCATCTTTCGCGCGCTGCTCTGCGAGGCCAGGATCAACGAAGATTTGCCGAGCCACAGACCCATCGCGAAACTATCCCAAAACTATTCAGAAGGCCGGTTACGCTGGCGATCGCTGTAGAGTTTCATGATCGCCGCGGCGGTTTCCTCGATCGAGCGCCGCGTGACGTCGAGCAGCGGCCAATCGTGCTTGGCGCTCAGCTTGCGGGCAAATGCGACCTCCTCGGCGACCGACTGCTTGTCGGTATAGGTGTCGCTGCTGGAATCGGCGCCCATGGAGAGCAACCGGTTCGTGCGCACCTGGATCAAGCGTTCCGGCGTCGCATGCAAGCTCACCACCAGCGGTCGCGTCAACGTTTCCAATTGCGACGGCACCGGAATGCCGGGAACCAGCGGCACGTTGGCAGTGCGGATGCCTCGGTTGGCAAGATAGATCGACGTCGGAGTCTTGGAGGTGCGGGAGACACCGACGAGCACCACGTCCGCATCGTCGAGCCCTTCGACATGCTGGCCGTCATCGTGGATCATCGTGTAGTTCAACGCGTCGATGCGCTTGAAGTATTCGGCGTTGAGCACGTGCTGGGCGCCGACCCGGCCGGTCGTGGCAGCTCCGAGATAGGCCTCGAACAACTGCATCACCGGGCCGATGATCGACAAGCTCGGAACATTGATTCCTTTGCACTTGTCCTCGAGCCTGGAGACCAGATCCTTCTCGAGCAGCGTGAACAATACGATTCCCGGTGCTTCCTCGATCTCGTCGAGCACGCGATCGAGCTGTTTCTGGCTGCGCACCAGCGGATAGACGTGTTCGACCGGCGTGACGTTGGCGTACTGGGCGGCAACGGCGCGCGCGACCGTGATCAGCGTCTCACCGGTGGAATCGGACACGAGGTGCAGATGGAAATAATTGTTCGAGGTCGGCACAAAAGCCCTTTGTATGAAGTCGGTGTGGTTTGTGGATTTCTGTGGACCTTAACCGCTCGGAAAGGGATGTGCGACACCGGGGGCGGGACAAGTGCCGATTTTCTTCACACCACTGCCCCTGAGAACAACTTCGACGCCCTGCCGAAAGGGAAACGGGATTGCGTCGATAACCCTCTTGATAAGCTGCCGACAGAAACGCGCAAGCCTTTGAAGCTGACCGACTTATCGAGAGTGGCCAGAGCGATCAGGGATATGTTGATGGATGTGAACAAGCGCGTGTGAACGGGCGGACGGAAATGTGTGAGTCCAATTCACCGTCACATAGACTCAAACCTTAAGAATCTAAGATTCTTATTGGAGAAGGGCGCTACGGACGGATATGTGTGCAGGCAAGACCTTAACGACTCCTTACTATCCCCAGCGTTCCCTTCGGCTGGGCAGGAATCCGGACCCCAGACATGTTTGAAGACGTCTACCTCTGGATCAAGGCGCTGCATGTGATCGCCGTCATCTCCTGGATGGCGGGCATGCTCTATTTGCCACGGCTGTTCGTTTATCATTGCGAGGCCGAAATCGGCTCGAAGCAGTCGGAAACATTCAAGGTCATGGAACGGCGGCTGTTCAAGGCGATCATCAACCCCGCCATGATCGTGACCTGGCTCGCCGGGCTCTATCTCGCCTGGGCCGGACACTGGTTCACTTTCGGCTGGCTGCACGTAAAACTGGCACTGGTCCTGGCGATGTCCGCGGTCCACGGCTTTTTTTCGCGCTGGCTGAAGGATTTCGCAGCGGACCGACGCCCCCGGAGTCAGAAATTCTATCGGATTATCAACGAAGTACCGACTGCCTTGATGATTCTTATCGTCATCATGGTGATCGTGAAGCCGTTCTAGGCAGGGTCGTGAACAATCGCTCAGTGCTTCTGCTTGCGGAGTGTGAGGCGATTTTCTATATTAGCAATATCCCACCCAACGCAGGCGGATGTGGTTGTGTCTGAGCTTTCCAGAGGCCGGACACCCCATCAGGTTTGAAGCCTCACCGGCACTCTCCTTGCCAGACCTGCGGACCTTGCCTTTTCGCGTCCGCATTTCAGAGCCTCCTCGCACCCCCTCCCCAGGTTACCCCACAGGACCACCCCAATGCGGGAAATCAAACTCCAGGACCTCAAGTCGAAGACGCCGGCCGAGCTCGTCTCGTTCGCGGAAGAGAACGGGGTCGAGAATGCCAGCACCATGCGCAAGCAGGAGCTGCTGTTCGCCATCCTCAAGCAGCTTGCGCTCGCTGAGACCGACATCGTCGGCGAAGGCGTCGTCGAGGTTCTCTCCGATGGCTTCGGCTTCCTCCGCTCGCCCGATGCGAATTATCTGCCGGGCCCGGACGACATTTACGTTTCGCCCTCGCAGATCCGCCGTTTTGGCCTGCGCACCGGCGATACCATCGAAGGCCACATCCGTAGCCCGAAAGAGGGCGAGCGCTATTTCGCGTTGCTGAAGGTCAACACGCTCAATTTCGAGGACCCGGAAAAGGCCAAGCACAAGGTCAATTTCGACAACCTCACGCCGCTGTTTCCGAATCAGCGCTTCCGTATGGAAATCGACGACCCGACGCGGAAAGACCTGTCTGCAAGGGTGATCGACATCGTCGCGCCAATCGGCAAGGGCCAGCGCGCGCTGATCGTCGCGCCGCCGCGCACAGGCAAGACCGTGCTGATGCAGAACATCGCGCATTCGATCGCGCATAATCATCCCGAGTGCTATCTGATCGTGCTCCTGATCGACGAACGTCCCGAAGAAGTGACGGACATGCAGCGCTCGGTGAAGGGCGAGGTGGTGTCCTCGACCTTCGACGAGCCGGCGGTGCGCCACGTCCAGGTCGCCGAGATGGTGATCGAGAAGGCCAAACGCCTGGTCGAGCATGGCCGCGACGTCGTGATCCTGCTCGACTCCATCACGCGTCTCGGCCGCGCCTACAACACCGTGGTGCCGTCATCGGGCAAGGTGCTGACCGGCGGTGTCGATGCCAATGCGCTGCAGCGGCCGAAGCGGTTCTTCGGCGCCGCCCGCAACATCGAAGAGGGCGGCTCGCTGACGATCATCGCGACCGCGCTGGTCGATACCGGCAGCCGCATGGACGAAGTCATCTTCGAAGAGTTCAAGGGCACCGGCAACTCGGAGCTGATCCTCGACCGCAAGGTTTCGGACAAGCGGACTTTCCCGGCGATCGACATTTCGCGCTCCGGCACCCGCAAGGAAGAGCTGATCACCGATCCGGTGGTCCTGAAGAAGATGTACGTGCTCCGCCGCATCCTGAACCCGATGGGGACGATGGACGGAATCGACTTCCTGCTCGACAAGCTGCGCTCGACCAAGAGCAATTCCGAGTTCTTCGACTCGATGAACACCTGATTGCAGTGCAATATGATCAAAGGGCGCCTCCGGGCGCCCTTTTTTCGTTGTGCGGCTTTGCTGCAGCGAAGGTGCAGCATGGCGGGGTGTTCGTCGCTTGGACTACATTTTATATAAGTTATTGATATTGTTGTTGAATAATGTGATATCGGAGCGCTGCCCATTCCGTTGGGAGTGGCTTTTGCAGCAGACGCTCGCGAATTTGGTGCATCGCAATATAGATTTTGCTGCGGGAATTGGTGCAGCAAAATCGCGTGATTTGTCGGCCAAAACGGACGTTTGCCTTTTTCCTGTCAGCCGGACAAATAGGCCATGCATCCGCGAGACCACACGATCTTTGCACTGTCGTCCGGCCGTCCGCCGAGCGCGCTTGCGGTGGTGCGCGTCTCCGGGCCAGGCGCCAGCCTGGGGCTGACGACGCTGGCGGGCAAGCTGCCGGCGCCGAGACAGGCCAGCCGCCGGCTGCTTCATGACGGCGCGGGTCAGCCGATCGACGATTCGGTGGTGCTGTGGTTTCCGGGGCCTGGCAGCGCGACCGGCGAGGACGTCGCCGAATTTCACGTCCATGGCGGTCGCGCGGTGCTGGCCGCACTCTTCACCGCTATTTCTTTAATTCCGAATATGCGCGCCGCTGAGCCCGGCGAATTCACCCGGCGCGCCTTCGAGAACGGCAAGCTCGACCTGACCGAGGCGGAGGGCCTCGACGATCTCATTCATGCCGACACCGACCGCCAGCGCCGCCAGGCGTTACGGCAATTGCAGGGCCTCCTCGGCAATCGAGCGCGCGACTGGCGCGAGCGCATCATCGAGGCCTCGGCTCTGATCGAGGCCGGCATCGATTTCTCCGACGAGGGCGATGTACCCGCCGAGTTGATGGCGCCTGCCGTAAAGGCGATCGTTGCGCTTCACGACGAAATCGCAGAAGTCCTTGCGGCACAGGGACAAGCTGAACGTTTGCGCGACGGCTTGGTGGTCGCGATCGCCGGCGAGCCGAATGTCGGCAAGTCGACGCTCATCAACCAGCTCGCGCGCCGCGACGTCGCGATCGTCTCGCCGCATGCCGGCACGACACGCGATGTGATCGAGGTGCAGCTCGATCTCGATGGCTACCCCGTCACGGTGATCGACACCGCCGGCATTCGCGAGACCGACGATCCCGTGGAGCAGGAGGGTGTCCGCCGGGCGCGAGCGCGAGCCGAAGACGCCGACCTGGTGTTATGGCTGGTGGAGGCTGGGCGCGCCGTCGATCCGGCCGCGATGCCGTTGCTAGGGAAGTCTGGCAACGCAAGCAGTCCCTCCGGCGGCTCGGTCTGGATCGTGCGCAACAAGATCGATCTAGGCGGGGTCGAGGACGTCGGGCCGCGCGGTGAGTTCGGAATTGCGGCGAGCCGGGGGGACGGCATTCCCGAGCTGGTCGATGCCCTGGTGAAATTCGCTGCCGAGTTCTTCGGAACGACGGAGGGCGCGTTGGTGACCCGGGCCCGCCAGCGGGATCTGCTGCGCCGGGCAGCGGACAGCTTGCGCCGGAGTCTTGAGCTCGTAGAAGAGGGTGAGGAGCTTGCCGCCGAAGAGCTGCGCGCGGCCGCCTATGCCTTGGGCCGGCTACTGGGTCGGGTGGATGTCGAGGACGTCCTTGGGGCGATTTTTCAGAAGTTCTGTGTTGGAAAGTAGGGCTAGTTCTTCATTGTAGAACTAGCCGTTGTTCCAATTCTTCGTTTCACGTGAAACGCGGCCGGCGCTGTTCCAAGATGTTTCACGTGAAACATTGAGGTTCACTCGGCCGCCCGCGGGAGTGACTGCTCTGCGTGCGATGGCGCCTTTAAGGAGCTGGTGTGCGGAAGGGGCGCAATGTCGGGAGTACGGCTCTGCCGTTGGCCTTTCCAATCGTCCCCCTCACTGGTTGCGACCTACGGACCACGCGTTTCCCTTCATAATCCCCATTTTCCCCTCACTAAAATGGTAATCTTTCCAAGGGCCATTCTACTGTGCATGGGTTGTTTTCGCGAAAAACACTTGGGCTCCCCTTTGCCTAGTTTCACGTGAAACAACCGCCCCCTCCAGTTTCCACTTCCGGCTTCCCCGCCTGTGAGTTAGAAGTCCGCCATGCGAACAGAGCGAGAGAGCTTCGACGTCATCGTGATTGGCGGCGGCCACGCCGGCTGTGAGGCCGCGGCGGCATCAGCCCGGACGGGTGCAGCGACCGCTTTGGTGACGCACCGTTTCTCCACGGTCGGTGCGATGTCCTGCAATCCCGCCATTGGCGGTCTCGGCAAGGGCCATCTGGTTCGCGAGGTCGATGCGCTCGATGGTCTGATGGGACGGGTCGGCGACGCCGGGGGCATCCAATTTCGCGTCCTCAATCGTCGTAAGGGCCCGGCGGTCCGTGGTCCGCGCGCGCAGGCCGACCGGAAGCTCTATGCCGCCGCAATGCAGGCGGCGATCCGGGAGACCGAGGGTCTTTCCGTTGTCGAAGGCGAGGCGGAAGAGCTGATCGTGGTCGAGGGGCGGGTGACCGGCCTGCGCCTGGCAGATGGCCGCGAACTTCGGGCAGGGGCTGTCGTCGTCACCACCGGCACCTTCCTCCGCGGTCTGATCCATCTGGGCGAGAAGAACTGGCCGGCCGGCAGGGTTGGCGAGGCGCCGGCGATGGGCCTTTCGACCTCGTTCGAGCGCGCCGGGTTCACCCTCGGACGGCTCAAGACAGGGACCCCGCCGCGTCTGGATGGCACGACCATCGACTGGTCGGCGGTCGAAATGCAGCCGGGGGACGAGCCTCCGGAGCCGTTTTCGGTGATGACCCAGCGGATCACGACGCCGCAGATCCAGTGCGGGATCACGCGGACCAATTCCGCGACCCACGAGGTGATCCGGGCCAATGTCCATCGCTCTCCGATGTACTCCGGCCAGATCAAGAGCTCCGGACCGCGCTATTGCCCCTCGATCGAAGACAAGATCGTTCGCTTCGGCGATCGCGACGGTCACCAGATCTTCCTGGAGCCGGAAGGGCTCGACGACAGCACTGTCTATCCCAACGGCATCTCGACTTCGCTGCCGGAGGAGGTCCAGCTCGCCATCCTCGCAACCATTCCGGGCCTGAAGCGGGTGAAGATGGTCCGGCCGGGCTATGCCATCGAATACGACCACGTCGATCCCCGTGAGCTCGATCCGACCCTCCAGACCAAGCGTCTGCGTGGCTTGTTCCTGGCCGGGCAGATCAACGGCACGACCGGATACGAGGAAGCCGCCGGCCAGGGCATCGTGGCCGGACTGAACGCGGCGTTGGCGGCGAGCGGCGCCGCGCTGACGGTGTTCGACCGGGCGGACGGCTATCTCGGCGTCATGATCGACGACCTCGTCACCCGCGGCATCAGCGAACCCTATCGGATGTTCACCTCCAGGGCCGAGTACCGGCTGACATTGCGTGCGGACAATGCCGATCAGCGTTTGACCGAGAAGGGCATCGCCCAGGGATGCGTTGGCAGCGCCCGGACGGTGCATCATCGCGCCAAGATGGACGCCCTGAATGCGGCTCGATCGCTCTCGAAGTCGCTGGCGATCACCCCGAACGAGGCCATCAAGCATGGTCTGTCCCTGAATCGGGACGGCCAGCGGCGGTCGGCCTTCGAGCTGATGGCGTATCCCGATATCGGCTGGAGCCAAGTCCGCGCGATCTGGCCGGAGCTCGCCGCCATTGATCCCGTCATTGCCACCCATCTTGAGATCGACGCGAAGTACGATGTCTATCTGGAGCGCCAGAGCGCCGACGTCGAAGCCTTCAGGCGGGACGAGGGGATGGTGCTGTCGGACGTCGATTACCAGCAGGTCCCCGGTCTCTCCAACGAGGTGAGGGCCAAGCTGGAGAAGGCTCGGCCGTTCACCGTTGGCCAAGCCGGCCGGATCGACGGCATGACGCCGGCGGCCCTCGGCATCCTTGGGGCCTATCTTCGCCGCGAAGCGCGGAAGACTTCCAAAGCAATCGCATAGGTTTCACGTGAAACAGCGCGGGCCGGGCGGCGGCAGATCGTCATCAGGAAAACCCTCGGCGGGTGAGGGTGCCGGTCGTCGCTCCGACCCGGCGCCGACCCGGCCGAAGATCGACAAGGCCAGCGCCAACGATCGATCCCTGGACGCCGTGATCGCGGCCGACAAGGTTGCGGCGCTCAAGCTCGCGCCCGTTTCACATGAAACCGAGGCCCGGCTCGATCGCTACATCGCACTGCTCCGGGAGTGGCAGGCCAAGACCAACCTGGTCGCGCCCTCGACATTGCCGCATCTCTGGACCCGGCACATCGCCGATTCGCTTCAGCTCGTCGCTCTCGCCCCGTCCGCCCAACGCTGGGCCGACCTCGGCAGCGGCGGCGGCTTTCCGGGAATCGTCCTGGCCTGCGCCATGGCGGGGACCGTCGGGGCGAGCGTCCATCTGGTCGAGCGAATCGCCAAGAAGGCGGCCTTCCTCCGCGAAGCCATTCGCGTCACGGCATCTCCGGGAGTCGTACATCTCGCTGAGATCGGGGATAATGTGGATAGAATCACCGGCCCTGTCGATTGCGTCACCGCGCGTGCGCTGGCTCCGCTACATCAACTTATCGGCTTTGCGGAGCCGCTGATGCGCCAGGGCGCAAAAGCGTTGTTTCTTAAGGGTCAAGATGTAGAGTCTGAATTGACCGAAGCCACTAAATATTGGAATATTCAGCCGCAGCTTCACCAAAGCCGGACAGGCGACGGTTGGATCGTCGAGCTGGCTTCCGTCGAACGGCGCGGGTGAGGCGTCAGGGGCCGAGTGGGGAATTTGCGATGAGCGTGATTGACGAGCCGCAGCAAGAACAGACCGCCGCCGTCCCGCAGGGCCATCCGCGCATCCTGGCGCTGGCGAACCAGAAGGGCGGCGTGGGAAAAACAACCACGGCGATCAATCTCGGCACGGCGCTCGCTGCGATCGGCGAACGTGTCCTGATCGTCGATCTCGATCCGCAGGGCAACGCCTCGACCGGCCTCGGCATCGATCGCCGCAACCGCTCCTGCTCGACCTATGACGTTCTGGTAGGCGAGGCGAGCCTGCGGGAAGCGGTGGTCTCGACGGCTGTGCCACGGCTGCATATTGCGCCGTCGACCATGGATCTCTCCGGCCTCGAGCTCGAGCTCGGCACCACGCCCGGTCGTGCGTACAAGCTCCGTGACGCGATCAGCGCGCTCAACAACAACGTCTCTCCCGACGCCGATTACACCTACGTGCTGATCGACTGTCCGCCCTCGCTCAACTTGATCACCGTGAACGCGATGGCGGCTTCCGACGCGATCCTGGTGCCGCTCCAGTGCGAGTTCTTCGCGCTCGAAGGTTTGTCGCAATTGCTGCAGACGGTGGAGCAGGTACGCTCGACGCTCAATCCGAACCTGTCGATCCACGGCATCGTGCTGACCATGTTCGACTCGCGCAACAATCTCTCGAACCAGGTCGTTGCCGACGTCCGGCAGTTCATGGGCGAGAAGGTCTACAAGACCATGATCCCGCGCAACGTGCGCATCTCGGAGGCGCCGTCCTACGGCAAGCCGGTGCTGGTCTACGACCTCAAATGCGTCGGCAGCGAAGCTTATCTGCGGCTCGCCACCGAAGTAATCCAGCGCGAGCGCGAGCTGCGGACGACGCATTGATGTTGCCGTAGGGTGGGTTAGCCGAAGGCGTAACCCACCACTGTCGATCTCCGCGGAAACAGAAGAGGTGGGTTACGCCGAGCAGATACGCTTCGCGCATCTGCAGGGCTAACCCACCCTACGATTCGAAATTCAGTTCTGGAGTGCTGCAGCGTGAATCCAAGGGAGCTGGCGATGGCCGACGAAGCGCGTTCGCGATTGGGCCGGGGTCTTGCGAGTCTGATCGGTGACGTCGGGGGCGAGGCTCAGCATGTCGATCGGCCGCGCGCGCAGCGCAAGGTGCCGATCGAGTTCATCAAGCCCAATCCGCGCAACCCGCGCCGCACCTTTTCGGAAAGCGAGCTCAGGGAGCTTAGCGATTCGATCAGGCAGCACGGCGTGATCCAGCCGATCGTGGTGCGCCCGGTGAAGGGGGCGCAGGACCGCTTCGAGATCATCGCCGGCGAGCGGCGCTGGCGCGCCTCGCAAATGGCCGGCCTGCACGAAGTGCCGATCGTTCCCGTCGACATCAGCGACAGCGATGCGCTGGAGTTCGCGATCGTCGAGAATGTGCAGCGCGAAGACCTCAACCCGATGGAAGAGGCGCTCGGCTATCACGCGCTCGCCAACGAGTTCAAACGCAGCCAGGACGACATCGCCAAAGTCGTCGGCAAGAGCCGCAGCCACATCGCCAACATGATGCGGCTGACGAAGCTTCCTGCGGAGGTACAAGCGTTGATCACGAGCGGTGAGCTGACCGCGGGTCATGCCCGCGCGCTGATCGGCGTGCCTGATCCGCTCGCAGCCGCCAAGCGCATCGTCGAAGAAGGCCTCAACGTCCGCCAGACCGAGGCGCTGGCGCATGAAGAGGGCGTGCCGGAGCGCAAGCCGCAGAAGGCCCGCACGGGAGCAAAGGAAAAGGACCCTGATACGGTCGACCTGGAGAAGCGCGTCAGCGACGCGCTCGGGCTCAAGGTCACGGTGAGCCACCGCGACCCCGGCGGCTCGGTCCAGATCAACTACCGCAACCTCGATCAGCTCGACGAGGTCATGCGGCGGCTGGCAAAGGGCGCGGTGTAGGCCGCTCTCGGTGCCGTCCTGGCGAAAGCCAGGACGACATGCCGATTCGACACGTCATTGCGAGCGTAGCGAAACAATCCAGAATCTTTCCGGGGAGAGATTCTGGATTGCTTCGTCGCAAGGGCTCGTCGCAATGACGAGGGGACAGACAGAGCGGGTGCTCAGCCCCGCCGCTTCGCGTTCGCGGCGATCGCCATCAGCGTGCGCTGGGCGATGGCGGCGGCGAGGGTGGATTGCTTGCGGGTGTCGAGCGCGGCGGTCGCGAGCTGCTCGATGATGGCGGCGAGCCGCGCCATGCTGAAATTACGCAGTGCGGTTTCGACCGCGGGCTTCCGCGAAAAATGCAGGCGCGGATAGCCGCTGTCGAGCACGGCGGAAGCGGGCGTGCCGTCGGCGATCGCGAGCGCGGATTTGTGCAGCCACGCCGCCTGACGCTGCGCCGCAGAGATGATCACGCCGGGGTAGGTGCCGGCGATCATGGCTTTGGCAAATTCGTTCTCGACGATCTCGGGCCGGCCGGCGAAGGCACCATCGACGATCGGATCGAGTTTCAGCTCCGACGCATCGGCGACGACAGCCATCACGTCATCCAGCGTGATCTCGCCCTTGCCGTGGGCATAGAGCGTGAGCTTGCGCAGCTCGTTGCGGGAGGCCTGGCGGTCGCCGCCGAGGAACGACATCAGCACCGCGCGGGCATCCTGCGCGATGCGCAAATTGGCGATGCGAAGCTCGTCTTCCATCAGCTTGGCGAGGTCGCGCTCGGTATCGGGATAGCAGGCGATCGCGACGGCCGTCTTGGCGCGTTCGCAGGCCTTGCGCAGTGGCGATTCCGGGCGCAGCTCGCCGGCCTCGATCACGATGCGGCAATCCTTGACGCCCATCTCCGCCAGCGTGTCGATAGCGCTGGCAAAGCTGCGCGAGCCGGCGCGCACGCGGATGGCGCGGCGGCCGCCGAACAGCGGCACCGTCATGGCCTCGTCGACGAGGCGCGACGGCTCGGCGGAGAGCTCGTCACCATCGACCTTGACCAGTGAAAAGGGATCGTTGAGATCGTCGACAGCCGAGGCGATCAGCGCATCCGCGCGTTCGCGGACCAGGCCGGCGTCAGGACCGTAGAGCAGGATGATCGGACGGCCCGCATCGGGGCGGGCGAGAAAGGCGTCGATCTCTTTTCCGCGCAGCGCGACCATGTTGCCTGGGGGTCGTCATTCCGGGCGAACCGGGATGACGGGATGAATTAAGTGCCCGCGGTGAAGAACGAGGCGAGGCGAGTCGTGATGTTCTCTGCGATCTCGTTGGCGGCACGATCCTCGGCATCACGTATCGCGCGGTTGCGGCTGAAGCGCTGATAGGAGCCGGGCATGTCGTAGGACACGCGGGAGAACGTCGTGCCGGTCATCACCGACCTGCCGCTGACCACCTCGATCAGATTGTACTGGGCGTCGAGGCCGTAGTTTTCGCTGCTCGGCAGGCCGGTATTGGGATTGACGATCAGCGACGTCTTGCTGCTTGCGAAGCGGATCTCGAGGCGGTGGGTCGGCGGCATGCCGGTGGCGGTGCCATAGAGCTTGAAGGCCAGCGCGTTGCGGACCTCGACGCCGACGCGGGCCTCGCGCGACGCATTGGCCTTGGCGATCGGGGGCAGATCGACCCCCATCAGCTTCTCGCGCAGGCCGGGGGTGCCGTCGGTGTGCTCGGCATACATCGGGTGGAAGCAGCCGGCCGTCATGGCCGCCAGTGCGGCGACCGCCAGCAAGCGGGCTGCGATGCGGATCCTAGCCGACAACATTCACGATCCTCTTGGGGACGATAATCACCTTGCGGACGGGCTTGCCGTCCAGGGCCAGTTTTACCGCATCGAGGGCCAAAACGGCAGCCTCGATTTCCGGATTCTCGGCCGCTGTTGCAACTGTGACCTCGCCCCGCTTCTTGCCGTTGACCTGGACCACCAGGGTCACACTGTCTTCAACCAGCAAATCGCGTTCGATTTGGGGCCAATTGGCCTCGGAAACCAGCCCGCTGTGGCCCAGAACCTGCCAACACTCCTCGGCCAGATGCGGCATCATCGGGGAGAACAGCTGGACCAGGATCTGGCTGGCCTCCCGGATCGCCCAGGCCAAGTCTGGAGCCGGCTGGCCGGGACGCTGCAAGACCTCCGCAAACGAATTGGTGAATTCGCGGATATGGGCGAGGCAGACGTTGAAGTGCAGCCGCTCGATCCCGGTGGTGACCTTGTCCAGCGCGCCATGGGCGGCCTTGCGCAAGGCGGTGGCGTCCGGGCCGAAGCTGGCCGGCCGGGCCGCCGGCGCGGTCTTGCCGGGCTCAATTGAGTCGTTCACCAGCCGCCACAGCCGCTGCACGAACCGCGAGGCGCCCTGGACGCGCTCATCGCTCCAGATCACGTCGCGCTCGGGCGGGGAGTCCGACAGCATGAACCAGCGGGCGACGTCGGCGCCGTAGGTCTCGATGATGTCGTCGGGGTCGACCGTGTTCTTCTTCGATTTCGACATCTTCTCGATCGGGCCGATCTGGATGTCTTCGCCTGACGTCAGCAGCGTGGCGCGTCGGCCGTTCGCGCCGGTCTCGACCTTCACCTCGACCGGCTGGACATAGGTGCCGTCGGCCTTCTGGTAGGTCTCGTGCACCACCATGCCCTGCGTGAACATGCCGGCGAACGGCTCGTCCAGTGCGATGTGCCCGGTCGCCTTCATCGCGCGGGTGAAGAAGCGGCTGTAGAGCAGATGCAGGATCGCGTGTTCGACGCCGCCGATATACTGGTCGACCGGCAGCATGCGGTTGGCGACCGCAGGCGTCGTCGGCGCGTTCTCGTTCCAGGGATCGGTGAAGCGCGCAAAGTACCAGGACGAATCCACGAAGGTGTCCATGGTGTCGGTTTCGCGGCTAGCCTTGCCGCCGCAATGCGGACAGGTGACGTGCTTCCAGGTCGGATGATGATCGAGCGCGTTGCCCGGCTTGTCGAAGCTCACATCCTCCGGCAGCACCACCGGGAGGTCGGCATCCGGCACCGGCACCACATCGCATTTCGGGCAATGGATGACGGGGATCGGGCAACCCCAATAGCGCTGGCGCGAAATGCCCCAGTCGCGCAGGCGGAAGTTCACCTGGCGCTCGCCGACCGGCGCGTTGCCGCGCAGCTTGGTCTCGAGACGCTTCGCTACCTCGTCCTTGGCCTGATCGATGGTCATGCCGTCGAGGAAGCGCGAATTGATCATGCGGCCGTCACCGTCATAGGCGGTATCGATGATGACAAAGCTCTTGGGATCTTGGCCTTCGGGGCACACCACCGGCGTGTTGCCGAGAGCATATTTGTTGACGAAGTCGAGATCGCGCTGGTCGTGGGCGGGGCAGCCGAAGATGGCGCCGGTGCCGTATTCCATCAGCACGAAGTTGGCGACATAGACCGGCAGCTTCCAACTCGGGTCGAACGGGTGAGCCGCGCGGATGTCTGTGTCAAAACCCTGCTTCTCGGCGGTGTCGATGATCTCCTGCGCCGTGCCCATCCGCTTGATCTCGCCGATGAACTCGGCGAGCTTCGGATTCTTCGCCGCGGCGGCCTGCGCCAGCGGATGATCGGCCGAGATCGCCATGAACTTCGCGCCGAACAGCGTGTCGGGGCGCGTCGTGAAAATCTTCAGTTCGCTCTCGCCGGCCGGCGTCGTCGCCGCATCAAGCGCGAAGCGGATCAACAGGCCCTCGGACCGGCCGATCCAGTTGCGCTGCATCAGCCGCACCTTGTCGGGCCAGCGATCCAGCGTATCCAGGGCCGACAGCAGCTCCTGCGAGTACCTCGTGATCTTGAAGACCCACTGGTTCATTTCCCGTTGTTCGACAACGGCACCCGAACGCCAGCCTTTGCCGTCGATCACCTGCTCGTTGGCGAGCACGGTCATGTCGACAGGGTCCCAGTTCACCTTGCGCTTTTCGCGCTCGGCGAGGCCTTCGCGCAGGAAGTCCAGAAACAACTTCTGCTGGTGCTTGTAGTAGCTGGGATCGCAGGTCGCGATCTCGCGGCTCCAGTCCAGCGACAGCCCGATCGAGCGGAGCTGCTTCTTCATCGCGGCGATGTTGTCGTAGGTCCAGGCCTTCGGCGCCACCTTGCGCTCGATCGCGGCGTTCTCGGCCGGCAGGCCGAAAGCGTCCCAGCCCATCGGATGCAGCACGTTGAAACCCTGGGCGCGCATGAAGCGGGCCAGCACGTCGCCGAGCGTGTAATTGCGGACATGGCCGATATGGATGCGCCCCGACGGGTAGGGGAACATCTCCAGCACATAATATTTAGGCCGCGGATCGTCGTTCTTGGAGACGAAGATCGCCTGTTGGTCCCAAGCGGCTTGCCAGCGCGGTTCGGCGTCGCGGGCGTTATAGCGTTCGGAGGTCATGGAATCGTTGGGTTTTCGTGGATCTGGGCCGTCTAAAGACGGCGGACTAGGCCATAGAAGTCCTCAAGGGGTCAATGGGTTGCCGCAATTTGGGAACCTTCGGCGCTGCACCGCATAACTACTGAGGCCGCGTTGGGGCGTGATTAAGGGGTCGATGCGAGTTTGCGACTGACCAGAACTCTCAAGATTCGCGATGGACGCCAGCTTCGACGATCTCGATTACGACTATGCCGCGTCCGTTGCCGAACGGGCGATGCGGAGCATGGCCGAACAGCGGATCCCTGCCACGCCGGCCAATTTCGCCGTCTGGTTTCGCTATTTCGCGGGCAGCCATGATGATCTGCGCAACGCCATCGACCTCCTGATCGATCATAACCGTCCCTTCGACGTCAGGACCAATCAGGATCTGTTCGAGACCTATGTCGCGCCCAAGGGGGGCGCTATCGTCTCGGAGACCTCGGAGCGGCTGCATGCTCTCATGGGGGCGGCGAAGGATTTTCTTGCGACTGCGATTGCCGACAATCACTCCCAGATGCAGGCGATCAACGAGGTCGCGGACCAGGGCAAGGCCGGCGTCGATCCCAAAGCGCTGGTTGCCCAGCTCATGAACGAGCTGGGCCGCGCGGCCACCCGCGCGACGCGGCTAGAGGCGGGCTTTGCAGAAAAGACCCGCGAGCTCGACGTGATCCGCGCCTCTCTCTCCAGATCCGAGGAGCGTGCCCGCACCGATACGCTCACAGGCCTCGCCAACCGCCGGGCGCTCGATGAATTCCTGCGCAAGGCGCAGGCGACTGCGGACTGGGGCGAGTCGCTCAGCGTGCTGATGCTCGACATCGACCACTTCAAGACCTTCGACGACAGTTTCGGCCACGGCGTCGGCGACCAGGTCCTGCGCCTGATGGCCAAGGTGCTGCGCGAAAAGGTCCGCGAGCAGGACCTGTCGGCCCGCTATGGCGGCGAGGAGTTGATCGCGGTGTTGCCGGATGCCGATCTCGCCGTCTGCGCCCAGATTGCCGAGCGCATCAGGCACGCGATCGCGGAATGCAGGATCACGCGCCGGTCGACCGGCGAGGTCCTTCCCCATATTAGCGTGTCGATTGGTGTTGCGCAGTACCGGAGCGGCGAAGCGATCACCGATCTCATCGAGCGCTGCGATCGTGCGCTCTATCTCGCCAAGAACAGCGGCCGCAATCGCGTTGTCACTGAGATCGAGCTCGATCAGGCTGGGGCTGCGGGTTAGCCCTCAACCCGCCATCATCATTTCCGCCGCGCCGTTGTCGATCACCGTGATGCCGTGCTCGACGACGTTGTTGCGACCGCGGTGCTTGGCGGCGTAGAGCGCGGCGTCGGCGGCTTCGATCAAATCGCCCGGACGCAAGCTCTCGTTGGGCTTTGTCGCGGCAACGCCGATCGAGACGGTGACGATCATGTGGTCGGAGGTGATGTGCGGCAGGCACAGCTTCAGCACGGCCGCGCGCGCCTGTTCGCCGATTTCGACGGCACGCGCCACGTCGGTGTTCGGCAGCAACAGGCAGAATTCCTCGCCGCCGTAGCGGGCCGCGAAGCCCATCGTGTCGGCGGCGATGCCGGACAGTGATTCGCCGAGCCTGGTCAGGCAGGAATCGCCTTCGAGATGGCCATAGGTGTCGTTGAACAGCTTGAAATGGTCGACGTCGATCATCAGAAGCGCGAGGTCGCTGCCATATTGCTGCGCGCGCATCCATTCGAAGTCGAGGCGGCTCTGGAAGCCGCGGCGGTTGGCGAGCCCCGACAACATGTCGATCGAGGCCATCACCGTGAGCCGGTCATTGCTCGCCATCAGCTCGCGTTCGCGCTGGCTGAGCTGCGCGGCCATCGCGTTGAACGCGCGGGCCAGCGGCACGAACTCGGCCGGCAGGCGATTGCGCGCGGCGCGCGCCGACAGATCGCCCTCGCCCAGACGCTTGGCCATGTCGGCGAGCATCCTGATCGGCTTGATCACCAGTTTCTCGGCTGCGATCAGCGCGCCGAGCAGCACGAATAGCACGACGAAAGCGAGCTGGAGATAGGCGGTGCGGATGTCGCGGCTCACGGCCGCGGACACCTTGTCCTCGTCGATGCTGGCGATCAGGCGGGCATTGGTCCCGGCGATGCGGATATAGCTGACCGCGCGGCGGGAGCCGTCGGCAGCGAGGAAAGAGAGTGAGCCTTCGTCCTGGTCCGACCTCAGCGCCTTGTCGGCGATCGCGGACATCAGCGGCATGTTGTCGAGCGGACGGCCGATCGCGCTATGCTGGTCGGCCGGTGCCGCCAGCACGATGCCGGCGCTGTCGACCAGCACGGCCGTGATGCCGGCGCGGCCACCCAGATTGCTCATGACCTTCGACATCCAGTCGAGGTTGACGGTGGCGAGCACGACGGCATCCGCTACGCCGCTAAAGGCGGACACCGGGTAGACCGCCATGACGGTCGGTGTTAGCACCGGGCGCGACAGGATGAAGTCGCTCAGCACGAAACGGCCGGTTTCCTGCGCCTGCTGGAAGTAGGGCCGGTCGCTGAGGTCGAGACCGACATACATGTTGTTGGTGGCGCACTGGATGCGTCCGTCCTGGCCGGCAATCAGAAGCGTGCGGATCCAGGGGAGATTTGACGGCAGGCTCGCGCGCAGCACGTCACAGCTCTTGCTGATGCCGCCGGCGGAGGCGCGGATGAAAGCTTCCGATTTCAGGATGGTCTCGACCGACGAGATCACCTCGCGCTGCGCATCGGCGCTGTGCCTTGCAACGGTGGTGAATTCGGCCGTGGCCTGCGCGATCTGCCTCGTGCGCGTGTCTTCAAGCGAACGGATGCGCTCGAACATCAGAGGCGTCACCAGAATCACCGCGAGCAACGCAAGCCGCGCCCGGATTCCGAGAACCTGCTTGAGTTTCGCTCGTTTGCGGTTGAAACTGACGTTTGCCATCTTCGCTGCCCACCCCGCAGCCAAGGTAAAGCAAAGGGTTCAAAAACTCTTTCTTGAACTCGGTAAAATTAGAACTAGCTCCGCAACAACAACTCCGATGCGACATCATGACTGAAGCCAACGCCGCGCCGCTAACCGGCCATTCACCAAACGCGCTCGCCGCGGTCGAAGCCGAAATCGCGCGCGCCTGCAAGGATGCGCGCCGCGAACGTGGCTCCGTGACGCTGATCGCGGTATCGAAAACTTTCGCCGCGGATGCAATTACCCCAGTCATCGACGCCGGACAGCGCGTATTCGGGGAGAATCGCGTGCAGGAGGCCAAAGGCAAGTGGCCCGCGTTAACTTCTGGTTACTCCGATATCGCGCTGCATCTGATCGGGCCGCTGCAATCCAACAAGGCGAAAGAGGCGGTCGCGCTGTTCGATGCCATCCATTCGGTCGACCGTCCGAGCATTTGCCAGGCGTTAGCCAAGGAAATCGAATCCCAGAACAAGCACCCGGAATTGTTTGTCCAGATCAATATCGGTGAGGAGCCGCAGAAGGCGGGCATCGCCCCCGGCGAGGCCGATGCTTTCATCGCGAGCTGCCGCGACAGCTATGGGCTGACGATATCGGGGTTGATGTGCATCCCGCCGGTAGACGAGCCGCCGGCGGCGCATTTCGCGCTGACCGCCAAGATCGCCGCGCGCAATGGATTGAAGAAGCTCTCGATGGGAATGAGCGCGGATTATGCGACCGCGATCATGCTCGGCGCCACCCATGTGCGCGTGGGAAGTGCGATCTTCGGGCACCGGTGAGAGCTGTAAGCCTGGGTCGCGCCCGGCAACGGCTATCGATTTCGTCATTGCGAGCGCAGCGAAGCAATCCAGAATCTTTCCACGGAGGGACTCTGGATTGCTTCGCTGCGCTCGCAATGACGGTGGTGTATGCGGGGCCTATTCGAACCTCACCGACACCATCCCCAGCACGCCGAAATCCGCCGCGAAATGATCGCCCGCCTGGATCGGCAGCGGCGGATGGCACGTGCCCGTGGTCACCACCTCCCCTGCCCGCAAGGTGATGCCGAGGCCACGCAGCTCGTTCGCCAGCCAGACCAGGGCAATGCGGGGATCGCCGAGCACGTTCTTGCCGTAACCGAGATAGCGCTGGCCGCGCAGCGTGATCTGCGGCCGCTGCTCGACGAGATCCATGGCGCGCCAGTTCGCATTCGTCGCTGCGCCCAGCACGAACAGATGCGCACAGGCGTTGTCGGCGATCAGCTGCGCCTCGCCGGCGCTGACAAAATCAGCAAAGCGCGAATCGGGAATCTCGATCGCGGGATGCAAGCTGTCCACGGCGGCGAGCACCTCGTCGACAGGATACGGCGCCGCGCGCGGCGGCAGATCGCGCGCCATGCGGAAAGCGAACTCGGGTTCGCCGACGCGCATCGCGTTGCCCTTCATCGAGGCGGTGCCGCCATCGGCGATCACGGTGTCGCTCATGATCCGACCGGCCAGCGGTCCCGCGACATTGATGTGCTTCTGTCCGGACTCGCTCGTCGCCGCGATCTTCCAGCCGAATAATGTCCCGCTGGGCGCAGCCTGCACGGCGTAACCCTCGGTGCGGTTCTGAGGCCGCAACCGTGGCTCCAGTGCGTCTAACTTGGTGCCGTCGCGCCAATGTTTGACCAGAACCTGCGAGGCGGCGGCGATCTGATCCCTGTCGAGCATGTGTCCTCACCCGATGATGATTTTTGTTTTTGGTCCCAGCCGCCGCAGCAAGTGTCGCATCGCTGCTTCGGTCATCGAGACGCAGCCTGCGGTCGGGCCGAAATTGTCGCGCGCCAGATGCAAAAACACCGCGCTGCCGCGGCCGGCGATCCGCGGCCTCGTGTTGTGGTCGATTTCGACGATGAAGTCATAGAGATGGTCGGCTCGTTTGAGCCGGTCACCGCCCTGCCCCTCGCCGAGCCGGATTCCCTGATTGTAGTGGCGGTCCTTGGGATCCTCGCACCAGGCGTCCTCGCCGGTGATGATCCGGGCCGGCAGGAAGGTCTGCGGGCGGCTGTGCCGGTCGCCCCGCCACCACAATCGCCTGGGACGGAAGCTGCCCCTCGGGGTGCCGCCATCGCCCTCGCGCTTGTTCGCCAGAATGCCGCCGCGTCCGAGCGCCACCGGAATCGTCAGCGCTCCGGCAGTCAGCCAACCCCGGCGCGGATTCCCGGCGGCAGGCTTAACGCGGATCGCCGAGAGCGGCCCGGCGCTTCGGTTTATGGTGTAACTAGCTGACGCAGCTTTATTTTTCATGTGAACGTGCGATGTCGAATTCATTACAGGACATTCATCAAAACGGCCTGCTATTCTGGGTTAGAGTGGTTCTGGCTTGTGAATCGGTAACAGCCCACTACTTCAAGACGAACAACAATAATAACGGCGACCCCTAAACTTCCCTCTCGGCTGGGTGCAGCATGGATGCGCGCCGCGCCGGACCCCAAAAGGATGACCCCCTATGGCCAATGCCCGCAAGATCCTGATCGTGGATGACGATACCGATCTGCGCGATACGTTGGTGGAGCAATTGTCGCTGCACGAAGAATTCGAAGCCTCCGCGGTCGATACCGGCGCCAAGGGCGCGAGCGCCGCGAAGGCCAATGCCCCCGATCTCGTCCTGATGGATGTTGGCCTGCCCGACACGGATGGCCGCGAAGTGGTCCGTTCGTTACGCAAGGGCGGGTTCAAGGCTCCGATCATCATGCTCACCGGGCATGACACCGATTCCGACACGATTTTGGGGCTGGAATCCGGCGCCAACGACTATGTCGCAAAACCCTTCCGCTTCGCCGTGCTGCTGGCGCGCATCCGCGCCCAGCTCCGGCAGCACGAAGCCAGCGAGGACGCGGTGTTCTCGGTCGGCCCCTACTCTTTCCGGCCCGGCTCCAAGATGCTGACCGCCGCCAATGCGCGCAAGGTCCGGCTGACGGAGAAGGAAACCGCCATCCTCCGCTTCCTCTACCGGGCCGGCCAGATGCCGGTCTCGCGCGAGACCCTGCTCCAGGAAGTCTGGGGCTACAATTCTGGCGTCACCACCCACACGCTGGAAACCCACATCTACCGCCTTCGCCAGAAGATCGAGAAGGACGCCGCCAACCCGGAAATCCTGGTCACGGAAGCCGGTGGCTACAAGCTGGTGCCGTGATACGCTTCTGGGGCGTGCGAATCGTTTTAGATTGCATGCCCTTGAGCTCCGGACCTGAATGTCAATCGACGACGATGTAGCGCTTCTCGAGCGTGTCCCGACACTGCGCCTGTTGGGAGACGCTTCGTTGCGCATGCTGGCGATCGGCTCCGAGCAGCGTGACTTCGTCCGCGGCGACGTCTTGTTCAATCTCGGCGACGATGCCGATGCCGGCTTCGTGGTCCAGCGCGGCGCCTTCCGGGTCGACGACGGCGCCGGCGCGGAGATGATCGCAAGTCCCGGTGCGCTGATCGGCGAGCTCGCGCTGATCGTACCGATGAAGCGGCCGTCGAGCGCGATCGCGATCGAGCACGCCTCCGTCATCCGCGTCGCGCGCAGCCTGTTTCAGCGCGTGCTCGAAAGCGACCCCGCCGCCGCCGTTCGCCTGCGCGATGAATTCGCAGTGCGCTCCAGCCAGATCGCCAGCGATATATTGATGGCGGGTGCGAAGCTGACGAGCTGAGTGTCTTAGCTTCGTAGCCCGGATGGAGCGAAGCGTAATCCAGGATTCTCGCCTACGGAAAGTCCGTCCCGGATTGCGCCTCGCTCCATCCGGGCTACGGATCTCCGGTAATCACAGATCGAGCGTCACCGTAACAGGCACATGGTCCGACGGCCGCTCCCAGCTCCGCGCGTCGCGCAAAATCCTGAAATCACTGACCGCATCTTTCAGCGCGCGCGAGACCCAGATGTGGTCGAGCCGGCGGCCGCGGTCGCCGACGGTCCAATCGGCGGAGCGGTAGCTCCACCAGGTGTAGACCTTTTCCGACAGCGGAATGCGCTCGCGGGCGACGTCGACCCACTCGCCGGCGGCGAGCGCGGCTTGCAGCTTCTCGGTTTCGACAGGCGTGTGCGACACCACTTTCAGGAGCTGCTTGTGCGACCAGACGTCGTTCTCATGCGGGGCAACGTTGAGATCGCCGACCAGGATGTGGCGATCCTCGCCGCGCGGATGCAACGGCTCGCACGCCTTCATCTCGTCGAGGAAGCGGAGCTTGTGATCGAATTTCTCGTTCAACGCGGGATCGGGAATGTCGCCGCCGGCCGGCACGTAGAAATTATGCACCACCAGGGGCTTCGCGATCCCAGCCTTCTCACCGAACGATACTGAGATGTGGCGTGAATCCACCTTGTCGCAGAAGGTGCGGATGTCCTTCGACTCGAACGGAATCTTGGAGACGATGGCGACGCCGTGATAGCCCTTCTGCCCGTTCAACGCGACATGCTCGTAACCGAGCCGCTTGAAGCGCTTCAGGGGAAAGGCGTCGTCGATGCACTTGGTTTCCTGGAGACACAGCACGTCCGGTCGCGCGCTCTTGAGAAATTTTGCGACCAGATCGATGCGTAGCCGCACCGAGTTGATGTTCCAGGTTGTCAGGGAAAAACGCATGAGATTGATCTAACAAACTCCATCCGTCATGGCCGGGCTTGACCCGGCCATCCACGCCTTTTTGTAGGTCCAGAACGTGGATGCCCGGGACAGGCCCGGGCATGACGATAGAGCAGTAAACAGTCCTTAGCCCGGCGACGCGCCGTAATTCGTGAAGTCGATCTTGAACATGCCGGGATCGAGCTTCTTGCTCGTATCCAGATTATAGACCGCGATCGTGGTGTCGTAGCCCTGCGGATCGGTGACGGTCCACTGCTTCAACTGGCCGTCCTTGGCGCCGAACATCAGCAAGAGGCGGCTGGTGCCGACCAGCGCCTGCTTCTCCTCGATGGTGACGCTGACGAAGACGTCGTCGGCCGAGACGTTGACGACGTTGGTGTCCTTCATCAGATCGATGCGGTCGGACAGCAGGAAACGCAAGGGTGTCTGCGACAGCGGATAGACGTCCTGCGTCGCGAGCTTGCGGTCGCGCACCACCAGTGACGATCCGTCGGCGACGATGTCGATCGGGCTCGGCGCGTCATATTCGAAGCGCACCTTGCCCGGCTTCTGGATGTAGAAGTCGCCTTGCGTCTTGCTGCCGTCGGGACCGACCTGGACGAAATTCCCGACCAGCGTCGACAATGACGATAGGTAGGCACTGACCTTGGCGGCCTGCGCCTTCTGGTTCGCATCGAAGGTCTGGAAGATGCTGCTCGGCACGTTACGGCGCGGGTCCGGGATCACCGGATTCGGCGGCGCCTGGGTCGCGCCGGTGACAGTGGGCCCGCCGCCGGCCGGACCGCCATCGCGGCCCTTCGGTGCGGGCTTCGGCACGGGAACGGTCTGCGCGAACGACGCCGCACTCACCATCGCGGCGATGACGAGAATCACGCCGGCCATGCGCGCGCTTCGCGCAGCGACGATGGCAGCGAATCGAATGTCCGGATGTCTGATCAACGCGTCGTCCTGTGTGGCTGGGCGCCCTTTTAGCCTGATTTCGGCCAAAAGCAGATAACGTTTTTGCGTGAAATGGTGGTCTGAGGCGGCTCGCCTCACATATGGCTGTCTTCTTCCTCGACGAGAATCTCGCGTTTGCCGGCGTGGTTGGCGGGTCCGACGATGCCCTCCAGTTCCATGCGCTCCATCAGCGATGCGGCGCGGTTATAGCCGATCTGCAGGCGACGCTGGATGTAGCTGGTAGAGGCCTTGCGGTCGCGTTTGACGATCGCAACGGCCTGCGAGAACAAATCGCCGCCGCCGTCCGCGCCCATGGCGGACGCGTCGAACACCGCGCCGTCCTCGTCCTCGCTGGGTTCTTCGGCCGTGACGGCTTCGAGATATTCCGGCTGTCCCTGCGTCTTGAGGTGGCGCACCACCTTCTCGACTTCGTCGTCCGACGCGAAAGGACCGTGCACGCGGCTGATGCGACCGCCGCCCGCCATGTAGAGCATGTCGCCTTGGCCGAGCAGCTGCTCTGCGCCCATCTCGCCGAGAATCGTGCGGCTGTCGATCTTGGACGTCACCTGGAAGGCGATGCGGGTCGGGAAGTTCGCCTTGATGGTGCCGGTGATGACGTCGACCGAGGGACGCTGCGTTGCGAGGATCACGTGCAGGCCGGCGGCGCGCGCCATCTGCGCGAGGCGCTGCACCGCGCCTTCGATGTCCTTGCCGGCGACCATCATCAGGTCGGCCATTTCGTCGACGATGATGACGATGTAGGGCAGCGGGTCGAGCGAGAGCTTCTCTTCCTCGTAGATCGCCTTGCCGGTTTCCTTGTCGAAACCGGTGTGCACCGTGCGCGTCGGCTCTTCGCCCTTGGCCTTCAATTCGAGCAAGCGCGTGTTATAGCCGTCGATGTTGCGCACACCGAGCTTGGCCATGTTCTTGTAGCGCTCTTCCATCTCGCGCACGGCCCATTTCAGCGCGACCACGGCCTTCTTCGGGTCGGTCACGACGGGCGTGAGCAGATGGGGAATGCCGTCATAGACTGAGAGTTCGAGCATCTTCGGGTCGACCATGATCAGGCGGCACTGGTCGGGGCGCAGCCGGTAGACCAGGCTGAGGATCATGGTGTTGATGGCGACCGACTTGCCCGAGCCGGTGGTACCGGCGATCAGCATGTGCGGCGTGCGTGCGAGGTCGATGATGACGGGATCACCGCCGATGGTCTTGCCGAGGCAAAGCGGCAGTTTCGCAACCGAATCGACGGTCTCCTTGGCGACCAGCAGCTCGCGCAGATAGACCTTTTCGCGATGGGCGTTGGGCAGCTCGATGCCGATCGCGTTGCGGCCGGGCACGACGGCGACGCGCGCCGACAGCGCGCTCATCGAACGCGCGATGTCGTCGGACAGTCCGATCACGCGCGACGACTTGATTCCCGGCGCCGGCTCCAGCTCGTACAGCGTGACCACGGGACCTGGATGGGCCTTCACGATCTCGCCGCGAACGCCGAAATCCTGCAGCACGCCTTCGAGCGCGCGCGAATTGGCTTCCAGCTCGGCCTTGCTGAGCGGCTGGCGATCGCCGGCCTTGGGCGCGGCCAGCACCGATACGGAGGGAAGCTCGAACTTGTCGGAGGATTTCTTGGAAGTGGCTTTCGGCGCTGCCTTCTTGCGTGGGGCGCGCGCAACCGGCTCCTCCTCTTCCTCCTCGTCTTCCTCGACCTCTTCGTGCTCGTCCTCGTAGTCCTCGTCTTGCGACTGCGGTGAGATCGGCGGCGCGGAGCGGCCGCCACCGATCTTCGGCTCCTGGCGGCTGAATGCAACGGCCTTGGTCTTCGGTCCGCTCGAGACCAGCGAGCGGTAGGCAGCGCCAAGCAACCAGGTCAGCCGTGCCTTCGTGCTCATCAAGGCGTGGAACAGCCAGCCCAGCGATACCGAACCGCGATCGCCCTCCTCGTCCTGGTCGAGCGGCTTGTCGTCATCCTCGATTTCCGCGAGTTCGTCGTCATGCTCGCGTGCGCCAAGGCCGCAGGCGATCAGGAAGGTCGCCGACATCGCCGCGAACAGGATCGTGCCGAGCACGATGCGATAGATCATGCCCGCCGGTCCGAAGATCACCGCGGGCGCGCGAACCAGGGCATCGCCGACCACGCCGCCGAGGCCTGTCGGCAGCGGCCAGGCGCCGCCATGCGGCCAGCAGCTGACGAAGCCCGCCGCGATCACCGTGCAGAGAATCCAGGAGCCGAGCCGCAGCGCCTCGCGGTCGAACGGGCGGTGGGTCAGCATGCGCCAGCCCCAGACCGCGACCGTCAGGACCAGCATGATCGCGCCGAGCCCGAGGATCTGCATCGCAAGGTCGGCGCCGATCGCGCCGGCATAGCCGAGAATGTTGCGGATCGGCCGCGACGTTGCGTGGCTGAGGCTGGGATCCTGCACTGACCAGGTCATCAACGCCGCCGAGGCGACGCCCGACAATGCGATCAGGCCGAGGCCGCTGAGCTCGCGCACGCGCCGCGCCAGCCCCTCGCGGATCGAGGGCGGCAGATGGCCGACCAGGGGAATGACACGTTCGATCGTCGACATGCTCACGGGCCCCGCCTAACCCAGAGTCTCGACCAGGCGGTGCAGCGCCTGCGCCGTGGTCTCGCCATCCTGCACCAGCGCAAGGCGAATGTAGCCCGCGCCGGGATTGAAGCCGTCGGGCTGGAGCCGCGCCAGATAGCTGCCGGGCACCACGCGCACGCCTGCTTCCGTGAAGAGTTTTAGGCACACAGACACGTCGTCGCCTATTTTGGACGTGTTGAGCCAGACGCAGAAGCCGGCGTCAGGCCGGCGATAGCCGTAACGATCGCCGATGATCTGGTCGGCGAGATCGAACTTGATCCGGTACAGCCTGCGATTCTCCTCGACATGCGCCTCGTCGCCGTAAGCGACGGTCGCGACATGCTGCAGCGGGACCGGCACCTGCGGCGCCGCAATGTTGCGCAGCTCGAGGAACATGCCGATGAACTTTTTGTCGCCGGCGGCGAAGCCGACACGCATGCCCGGCAGGTTGGAGCGCTTCGACAGCGACTGGAACGCAACCACGCGGGTGAAATCAGGGCCGGCACATTCGAGCGCGCTGCCGGGCGCTTCGCGGGTGTAGATCTCAGAATAGCATTCGTCGCTGAGGATCACGAAGCCGTAGCGATCGGCGAGCTGCTTCAGGCGCGTGAAATAATCGCGCGAGGCCACCGAGCCCTGCGGGTTGGCGGGCGAAGCCAGATAGAACGCCACCGTGCACGCCAGCGTCGCCTCGTCGATGGCGTCGAGATCGGGCAGGAAACCATTTTCGGCGGTGGTCGGCAGAAACACCGGCTCGCAGCCCGCGGCGCCGGCGCCGGCGCCATAGACCGGATAGAACGGGTTCGGCATCAGGATCGCGGGCTTGCCGGGACGCGGGCCGACATAGCGCGCCGCCGCGATCGCGGCGAGGAACAGCCCCTCGCGGCTGCCATTGAGGACGAGAATCTCGCTCTCGGGATCGAGGGCGCGCGGCAGCTTGAAGCGCGACGACAGCCAGGCGCCCGCAGCCTTGCGGAATGGATCGGTGCCCTTATTCGCGGGGTAGCGGCCGAAATCGGCGATGTGCTTGGCCAGCACCGGGCCGACGAAGTCGGGCACGGGATGCTGCGGCTCGCCGACGGCAAGGGAAATCAAAGGCTTGCCCGGCTGATGGGGTGCCAGCAGCTCGTTCAGCCGGACGAAGGGAGAGCGTTCGCTATCGGAGCTTCCACTGTCCTGCGGCGCACGGGATGAAGCGGTCATAGCCATTCTGGACGCCAGCACTCTTGGAACAGCCGGTCGCAGCACGGCGCCGGCGGGAAGCGGTTCAGTTCACCATAGATAGGGCGAGGTTAAGACGCGATTAACCATCGGCCGCCGCCTCCGTCCAGAGCAGGAATAATGAGGCCGGATAACAACGGGATGCGCGGCGAACCGCAAGCTCGTCATGGCCGGGCTTGTCCCGCCTGCGCGGCCGAAGCCGCTTCGGCGAGGCGAGGGCCCGGCCATCCACGGCCTTTCCTGCTGTGCCCAAGAACTTCCTGCTGTGCCCAAGAACGTGGATGCCCGGGACAGGCCCGGGAATGACGGGCCCCGTGACCAGGCGCGCCTAGCGCGCCGGAAGCTTCTCGAAGGTCGCCATGCCCGCGGGGATCGCGTGGAAGTCCTGCTTGTCGCAGGTGTAGATTGCCATCTGCGGATGGAACTGCGCAGGCTCGTCCAGCGTGCCGACCTTCAGGATCGCGGCCGGCAATCCGGGGACCTTGGTCACCAGATGCGTGCCGCATTCGGCGCAGAATTCGCGCGTCACGGCGCGTGCGAGGTCCTTGCGTGTGAACTGCTTGGGTTGCCCGGTGATGTAGCTGAAGCCGGCCGCCGGCATCGCGATGAAGGTGTTGGGCGCGCCGCCCGAGATGTACTGGCACTCGCGGCAATGACACTGCGCCTGCATCATCGGGTCGCCCTCGGCGACATAGCGCACTCCGCCGCAATAGCATCCGCCTTCCAAACGCATGACGACCTCCCGGTTTGTTATTCTTGAGGTCGATATTTCTGCCCCGGCGGCATGGAATGGCAATCTTTTTCTTTGCGAGCGGACAAAGGCAGACCATCCGCAGCCGGTTCGTGCATCTATTTCTTGGCAAGTCCGCAGCCGTTGAATCCCCGGCCGCGCCAGCACCCGCTGCTCATGCACTCGGCCTCCAGCCGTGGACAAGCGGTTGAAGCGCAATCCGCGCGGCCGCCCATACTGACGCATGCCGTGGCGCACCTGCTTCGCATGAACGAACAGCTCATGCCGCTTCCGGTCTGCCGCGGTTGCCCTGCTCCGGCCTGATCTGGCGGCAGCACCGCCCTCTTGTCGTCGCGCGTGGGCGCCCGCTTCGAATCAGGTTGGCCCGGACTTGCGGCGGGGCTCTGTGTCGCCAGCTTGGAGAGTTCCATCCGACACGGTCGGCTGGTCTCGGTGCGGACGCCGGCGCCGGTGGTTCCTTTCAGCTCGAGTGCGAGCTTGTACCGATAGGGCGCGCCGGCGGTGCGGCGCAGCGGATCATTCTCACCAACCAGCCCGCTGACGGTGACAGTCGCGCTGCCATCCGCTTCAATCTTCCCGTCATAGATTGTCGCACCGGGCTTGCCCTCTTCCCCGGAGAGAGTGTGCAGGACGCCATCTTTGACGCGCAGGGCATACTGGAAATAGGCCTCGGAAAATGGAGGCTTGTTCTCGCAAGTCTCCTTCGCGATCCAGGTTCCATCGAACGCGGTTACGCGCTTGGCGGCGTCCGCTGGTTTCGCCAAGCTCTCGATGCGTGATTTCGCCAGATCTGCGAAGGCGCAGGCCGGGAAGCGTACGAGGTGATCCTTGAATGCCGCGAGCGTTCCCAGCGCTTCCGCGCTGCGCCAATGGTCTCCGGCCTCCGCGCAGGGATCCACCTGAGGCGTCGCAGGCGACAACGCCGCCGTCTCGGGCTTGCCGTTCAGGTAGAACTCGCCGAAGAACGACAGCGACAGCTCCGGCACTTGCGAGCCTTTCGAGCGCTGGTAGACGCCGGCGCTGATCGTCTGAAATACCGTGTTGACGTTGCCCTTGTCGCCGATGTGCTCCAGGAACGCGCTGGTATAGGGGCTGTTGCGGCCGCTGCCGTCGTCGGCGGTCCGGCCGGCCTGTGTCGCATAGGAAATGATGGTGCCCTCGGGACTTTCCATCTTGGCGAGGCCGCGTGAGACGGTGACGCCGCGGCCCTGTCCGACGTTTCGCCGCAACTCGTCGGCAAATGGATTGTCGCGGCAGGCGTCGAGCACGAGGATTCGCAGGTTCTTGGCCTGCTGCAGATCCGCCAGGATCTCGTCGGCACGTACCAGGCGGCGCAGATCGACCTCGTCGCGAACGACGGCATCGACAGGCACCAGATAGTTGACGCCGGCGAACTGGAGCGCGTGCCCGCTGTAGTAGAACAGGGCGACATCGGCGCCGCGGGCCTCACGCGCGAAGCGAAGAATGGTGTCCTGCATGGCGGGCTGGTCGAGGTCGGTCGCGACCACAGGATCGAACCCCGATCGCTTGAGGGCCGCGCCGACATCGGCCGCATCATTGGTCGGGTTGGCGAGCGAGGGAACGTTTCGGTAGGCGCCGTTGCCAATCACCAGCGCGACGCGCTTGTCCGCGCGGGCCTCGAGGCTCGACGAAGCGAGCAACAGGAAACACCAGACCAGGCAATAGGGCAGACGCATGAAATCCTGCTCCAAACGGGGAGCATGATATTCAGCAAGCTCGCAGCAATGCAATTTAACTTATGACGGCCCAGCGGCACGGGACCAAAAAGAAAGGGGCTCCAACTTGCGCTGGAGCCCCTCAACGGTCGGGACATTGCCGGGTATGTGCCCCAAACCGTAGTTGTGAGCGCGACCTCCGAGGAGGCCGCGCCCGGGAGGAGACTTACATGTTGTAGGCGCGCTCGGTGTGCTCGGTGATGTCGAGGCCTTCACGCTCGCTCTCGACATTGGCGCGGAGGCCAACGATCACATCGACGACCTTGTAGAGGATCGCCGAACCGATGCCCGACCACACCAGCGTGGTGCCGACGCCCCAGATCTGGGAGATCATCTGCGCCGCGAAGTCGTAATCGGCAACCTTCGGCGGGATCGCGGTGTAGTCGATGATGCCCGCACCACCCAGCGCCGGATTGACGAGAATGCCGGTGCCGAGGGCGCCGATGATGCCGCCGACGCAGTGCACGCCGAACACATCGAGGCTGTCATCGTAGCCGAGCGCGTTCTTCACGACGGTGCAGAAGAACAGGCAGACCACGCCGACCACGAGGCCGAGGACGATCGCACCCATCACGCCGGAGAAGCCGGCGGCAGGCGTGACGGCCACGAGGCCCGCGACAGCGCCGGAGATGACGCCGAGCACCGACGGGTGACCCTTGATGATCCACTCCGCGAACATCCACGACAGCGCGGCGGCTGCGGTGGCGACGAAGGAGTTGGTCATGGCGAGGGCTGCGCCGCCGTTGGCTTCGAGGTTGGAGCCAGCATTGAAGCCGAACCAGCCGACCCAGAGCAGCGAGGCGCCGATCATCGACATCGTCAGCGAGTGCGGAGCCATCAGCTCCTTGCCGTAACCGACGCGCTTGCCGATCAGGAGAGCACCGACGAGACCTGCGATGCCGGCGTTGATGTGCACCACGGTGCCGCCCGCGAAGTCGATCGCGCCCTTCTTGAAGATCCAGCCTGCGTCGGCGTTGATCTCGTCGAGCTTGGCCTGCGCCGCGGTCTTCGCCGCCGCGTCAGTCGCAGCAGCCAGAGCCTTGGCAGCATCCTGGATCATGTCCGGGCCGGGCCAATACCAGACCATGTGCGCGATCGGGAAGTAGATCAGCGTGACCCAGAGCGGAACGAAGAGCGCGAGCGCCGCGAACTTCATGCGCTCGGCGAAGGCGCCGACGATGAGGGCGGGCGTGATCGCCGCGAAGGTCATCTGGAAGCACATATAGATGAGCTCCGAGATGTTGGCGTCGACCGAGAAGGTCGCGGCCTTCGAATCGGTGGTGACGCCCATCATGAAGGCCTTGGAGAAGCCGCCGATGAAGTCCGAGCCGCCGGTGAAGGCGAGGCTGTAGCCGTAGACGGCCCAGATCACGGTGACGACGCATACGGTGTAGAACACCTGCATCAGGACCGAGAGCATGTTCTTGGAGCGGACGAGGCCGCCGTAGAAAAGCGCGAGGCCGGGGATCGTCATCAACAGCACGAGCACTGTCGATGTCAGCATCCAGGCGTTGTCTCCCTTGTTGACCGTTGGCTCGGCGTAGGCTGCGGTCGCAGCGAACAGGCCGACTGCGAGAGCCGCCAATCCCGCGCCATAGGGACGCTTAAACGTCATTTCATTTACTCCTGATTGAATTTTGATAGAGCGCGAAATCAAAGGGCCGCAGCATCGGCCTCGCCGGTGCGGATGCGAACCGCATGGTCGAGATTGATGACGAAGATCTTGCCGTCGCCGATCTGTCCGGTTTTCGCGGCAGACGTGATGGCGTCGATGGTCTTGTCGACCTGGTCGGAGGCGACAGCGACCTCGATCTTGATCTTGGGCAGGAAGCTCACGGCATATTCGGCGCCGCGATAGATTTCCGTATGGCCCTTCTGGCGGCCATATCCCTTGACTTCCGTCACCGTGAGACCGTGAACGCCGATGGCGGTCAGGGCGTCACGGACTTCTTCCAGCTTGAATGGCTTAATAATCGCCATAACAATTTTCATGGGTCCTATCCCCGCTTGGGCCCGGTCCGGACGTGGCCGGGCGTTTCTCGACTGGTTCGCCACGAGGGAGAAAGTTCACTACGCGGGCACAGCCAGGACCCATAGAATCAAATGCCGTGCCAGATCGGGCGTGTTGCCTAACGGACTATGAAAACGGGTGTTTTCGCGTTTGACGCGTATTGCGGTGCAGTGCGCCATTACGCCGCGCTCAATACCTGACCACGTCTGATTAAAATAAAGGCATGACAAGCTGCCGACACATTGGTGCTCACGCGTCGGGCAGCAGAAAGGTATTTCTGTAAGGCGGGCGCCTATTGCAGGGCTCGCCGTGCTGCGGAATATCGGGCCCCTCGCACAAATGCTCACGGAATACGCTCAACCGGGCCAACCAGCTGGAGCGTGGCGAGGTTTGCCGGACGGCCGCCGCCAGAGACCGTCAGGCGGCGCTGCGTTCCGCGAATACCCGGTCGATCAGCCCCCAGTCGACCGCCTGCTGCGCGGTCATGAAGTGGTCGCGGTCCAAGGTCCGTTCCACGTCCGGTTCAGGGCGCCCGCAATGCCGGGCATAAAGCCGGATGATGCGCCGCTTGGTTTCCTGCATCTCGGTGGCATGGATCAGGATGTCGGACGCCTGGCCCTGAAAGCCGCCGAGCGGCTGATGCACGTGAAGACTCGCATTGGGCAGGGCGGCGCGGTGACCGGGCTCGCCCGCCATCAGCAGGAATGAGCCCATGGAGCGCGCGGTGCCCATGCACAGCGTATGCACCGGCGCCTTGATGAACTGCATGGTGTCGTACATCGCAAGGCCAGCGGTGACCACGCCGCCATAGGAATTGATGTAGAGATTGATCGGCTTGTTCGGATTCTCCGCCTCCAGGAACAAGAGCTGCGCGCAGACCAGTCCGGACATCGCATCGTTGACCTCGCCGTTGAGGAAGATGATGCGCTCGCGCAGCAGGCGCGAATAGATGTCGAAGGATCGCTCGCCGCGAGCGGATTGTTCGACGACCATAGGGACGAGCTGAAGCATGTCGCGCATCGGCGACCTCCATGTCTGCGGGTGATGAAGTGGTGTCGGTGTCAGGCGGCCGCGCGCATCAGGCAGCCATTGCTGTTGGCCGGCTGCGGCAGCTTCATACGGATATCGCAGGCTTGCTGGATGATGCGGAAGCGGGTGCCGCCGTGCTCGTTCGGTTCGATCCGGAAGATGACATGGCTTTCGCGAAACGGCGGTTCGGAATCGCGAAGCCGGTACCGCACCTCTTGACCTGGGATCGATGTCTCAGGCTCGGCGCCCGCAAGATCGCAATCCGGCAGCCAGCGCTCGCGCAAAGCCGGAATGATCACCGCGCGCCAGACCTTGGCCGGCGGCGCATCGAATTCATATTCGAGCACCAAGTCTGTTTTGAGCACCAAGTCTGCGTCGGAGGGATCAGGCTTCACGGCGTCGCTCATTGATCCATCTCCTTCAAGAGATCGGCGAGGGCATCCATACGTTTCGGCCAATAGGCGCGGTAGCGCGCAAGCCACGTCCCGATGGCAACGATTCCTTCGGGATCGACTTCGTAATTCACAAAGCGGCCCTGCCGCTGTTCGCGCACCAGGCCTGCCCCGCGCAGCACCGCGAGATGCTGCGACATCGCCGGCTGGCTGATCTCCAATCCGTCGCGCAAAGCGCTGGCATTCAGGCTTCCGCCGGCCAGCTTCTCAAAGACCTTGCGGCGGGTCGGGTCGGCCAGCGCCTTGAAGATGTCGGCTTCGATCATGGCAAAACATAAGCATACGCTTATGTGTTGCGCAAGCCCCCGATCACTGCAGCGCCTCGCCGTGCTGCGAAATATCCAGGCCTTCGAGTTCGTGCTCGCGGGAGACGCGCAACGGCACGAACAGGCCGACCAGCTTCAGCAGGACGAAGCTCACGCCGGCCGACCAGACGAAGGTGACGGCGACCCCTGAGAGCTGGATCAGAAGCTGCTGCGGATGGCCTTCGAGCAGGCCGGCGGTGCCGCCGATTGCGCTGGCTGCGAACACGCCGGCCAGCAGGGTGCCGGTCAGCCCGCCGATGCCGTGGACGCCGAACACGTCGAGCGAATCGTCATAGTCGAAGCGGTGCTTCAGCCAGGTGCAGGCCCAGTAGCAGACGAGGCCTGCGATCACGCCGATGACGATACCGTGCCAGGGCGCAACGAACCCGGAGGCCGGCGTGATGGTGCCGAGGCCGGCCACCGCGCCGGAGATCATGCCGAGCACGGACGGCTTGCGCCGCGTCGACCATTCGATCGCGCCCCAGGTCAGCGCGCCGGAGCAGGCGGCGAGATGGGTGGCGATGATCGCCAGCACCGCGCGCGAATTGGCTGCGCCCGCCGAGCCGCCGTTGAAGCCGAACCAGCCGACCCACAACAGCCCGGTGCCCATCACCGCGAGCGACAGATCGAACGGGGAGAGATTTTCAGTGCCGTAGCCATGACGGCGTCCCATCACCTTCGCCGCGACCAGGCCGGCGGTGCCGGCCGACAGATGCACCACGAGCCCCCCGGCGAAATCCAGCACGCCCATGCTGGCGAGGAAGCCGCCGCCCCACACCCAATGCGCCAGCGGTATGTAGACGAAGATGAACCAGGCGACCGAGAACAACAGATAGGCCGAGAACCGCATCCGGTCGGCCACCGCGCCCGCGACCAGCGCCACCGTGATGATCGCAAACGTCATCTGGTACAGCATGAACAGCGCTTCCGGGATCGTCTTCGCCGCCGGATTGACGCTGTCCATGGTCATGCCGGCGAGAAACCAGCGGTCGAGCGTGCCGATCCACGGGCCGTCGCCGACGAAGCACAGCGAATAACCGAACGCGACCCAGAGAATGGAGATGATCGTCACCGCGGCGAGGCTTTGCGCCATGGTGGCGAGCACGTTCTTCTTGCGCACCATGCCGGAATAGAGCAGCGCGAGCCCCGGGATCGTCATCATCAGCACCAATGCGGTGGCGACGATCATCCAGGCGGTGTCGGCGGTGTTGATCTCGGAGCCTGCAGCCTGCGCCGGCGAAGCCAGGATCGACGCAAACCCGATCGGCGCGGCCATAGCGGCCGCGCGGCGCAACAATCCCGCCATGTCGTTCCCCCAGCTATTGATTGCGTCGCACGCTGTGGCGCCGTTGCCGGGTGCGATCGAAGAAGGAGAGCGTTTTCGAGCGAAGTGGATACCGATTCGCGTAAGGAAAACGCGTCAGAACAAATATCTAGAGCGCGTCGCTGTCGGTCTCGCCGGTGCGAATGCGGGTCGCGTGATCGATCGGCGTGACGAAGATCTTGCCGTCGCCGATCTGGCCAGTGCGCGCGGTCGCAGTGATCACGGCGACGGCCTTCTCCGCGATATCGGAGGCAACCGCGATCTCGATCCGCAGCTTCGGCAGGAAATTCACGACATATTCGGCGCCGCGATAGATCTCGGTATGGCCCTTTTGGCGGCCATAGCCCTTCACTTCAGTCACGGTCATGCCGTGGACGCCGATCGCCGTCAGCGCCTGGCGGACTTCATCGAGCTTGAAGGGTTTGATGATCGCGACGACGAGTTTCATGGTCAGGCCTGTTCCCCGGGGATGCGCCGCGCCGTATGTCCCCGGCGCAGCGTCAATCTGGCATCTTTCCGGGCAAATGGCATAAAAATGTTGCAGATTGAAGCGGAAAAATCGTTGGACCATGTGAACGGCCGCCTCTGTACAGGGCAGCCGTTCATCCTCCACAATGCGTTTTTGGCATGGATGCGATGAACCCAAGCGTCGCGGCCGGTACAAAACTATGTTTGAGGGGGACGCTTTATGGCGAGTTGGTTCTACGCATCCGAGGGCAAGCAGCAGGGGCCCTATCAGGAAGGTCAATTCCGCGACCTCGTCGCCCAGGGAGTCGTGCGCCCGGATACGCTGGTGTGGTCGGAGGGCATGGCCGGCTGGCAGAAGGCCGCCGAAATCCCCGGCCTGATCGGCCACGGCGGTGCGCCCCCGATGATGCCGGCTGGCGGCCCGCCGATGATGGGCTCCGGCGGTTACGGCGGCGGTGGCGGCGGAGGATCGCTGGCGGTCGATTTCGGCATCCTCGAGTTCACCTGGCGCAGCATCGTGATGCTGATCGGGATGTGCTTCATCATCCCGGTGCCGTGGGTGTTCGTCTGGTACACGAAATGGATCGTGTCCTGTGTGAAGGTCCCCGGGCGGCCCAATCTCAGCTTCACCGGCAATGCGATGGCGCTGGTGCCCTGGTATTTCGGCTTCATCGTTCTGGCGATCGTGATCGGGTTGATCGGCGCCCCGTTGCTGAGCAATTTGCTGTTCATCGCCCAGATCGTTCTGTACTGGCTCCTGATCAAATGGATGGTCGCGAACCTCGCCTCCAACGGGCAGCCGCTCGGCCTGAGCTTCACCGGCACGGTCTGGGCCTATGTCGGCTGGAGCCTGCTGTTTGCGATCTCCATCATTACCATCATCGGCTGGGCCTGGGTCGCCGCGGCCCAGATGCGCTGGTTCTGCCGCAGCATCGAAGGCACGCGGCGCGAGATTGTCTTCAACGGCAGCGGTCTCGGGATTCTCTGGAGGGGCATCGTGGCCGCATTCCTGTGCGGCTTCATCATCCCGATCCCGTGGGTGTATCGCTGGATCATGAACTGGTTCGCGTCGGAGACCGTCCTGGCTCCGCGAGGATCGCTCCGGGCATGACCTCGAGAGGCATAAGCGCGATCGATCGTGCTTATGCGTCCTAGGCTTTCCGTTCGCGCACCGAGCCTTCCTGCGCGACGGAGGCCACCAGCGTGCCGTCAGGCTTGAAGATCGAGCCGCGGGTCAAGCCACGGCCGCTTCGGGCGCTCGGCGAATCCTGTGCGTAGAGCAGCCATTCGTCGGCGCGGAACGGCCGGTGAAACCACATCGCGTGGTCGAGGCTCGCCGGCATCATGCGCTTGTCGAACAGCGTGCGGCCGTAGCGCGCCATGATGGCATCGAGCAGCGAGAAGTCGGACGCATAAGCCAGCGCGCACATGTGCAGCGCCGGATCGTCCGGCAGCGTCGCTGCGGTCTTGATCCAGACATGGATGCGGCCGTCCTCGATCTTTTGGCCGAAATAGCGGCCGAGCTCGACCGGGCGCAGCTCGATCGGACGGTCGGATTCATAGTAGCGGCGGATGAACTCCGGCATCTCCTTGAACATCGGCTGCTTCGCCACTTCCTCCGCCGTGAGCTTTTCCGGCGGCGGCACGTCGGGCATCTTGTCCTGGTGATCGAACGCGCTCTCCTCCTCGGCATGGAACGACACCATGATCGAGAAGATCGCGTTGCCGTGCTGAATCGCGGTGACGCGGCGCGTCGAGTAGCTCTTGCCGTCGCGCAGGCGCTCGACCTGGTAGATGATGGGGATCTGCGGATCGCCCGGCAAGATGAAATAGCAATGCAGCGAATGCGGCAGCCGGCCCTCGACGGTGCGGC
The DNA here is from genome assembly GCF_040548265.1 of Bradyrhizobium sp. F1.13.3. Lineage (NCBI taxonomy): Bacteria > Pseudomonadati > Pseudomonadota > Alphaproteobacteria > Hyphomicrobiales > Nitrobacteraceae > Bradyrhizobium > Bradyrhizobium sp. F1.13.3. The sequence goes on from NZ_JBEPRI010000002.1 coordinate 825,904, forward strand.
ACGCTGCAACCATCGCCTGCCCGATCACCTGGCCGCCGAACACCCGTTGCCAGCTGGTCTTCGGACTGTTGCCGCGAAACAGATTCACCTCGAGCTGTTCGAGGTCGAGGATCGAGATGAGGTCGATCAGGCTCTTGGACATGCTGGTGCTTTCAAAATGCCTCGTCATTCCGGGCGCACGGAGTGCGAACCTGAAATCTTGAGCTGACGACCTCTGGATTCCGGGTTCGCGCTCGCGCGAGCCCCGGAACGACGGAATGAGGCCGTTCCGCCCTTGTTTCACCGCACTGTTTCGCCCACCTCAAGTCTGGTAGCAAGACCAAGAAAACGCGAAGACTTAGCCGGGAATTGGGTATGTCGGTACAGGGTAGCATTGTCATCGGTGGCGGCGCGTTTGCGGGCCTGGCGCTGGCTCTGGCGCTGCGCCAGGGGCTCGGCCCCGAGATCCCCGTCATCGTCGCCGACCCCGCGCTCGGCACCCGGACGAGCCGGGACCCGCGCGCCACCGCGATCGTGGCAGCCTGCCGCCGCCTGTTCGAGGCGATCGGCGCCTGGGACGACGTCAGGGGCGAGGCGCAGCCCATCCTCGACATGATCGTCACCGATTCCAAGCTGGAAGACGCCACCCGTCCGGCGTTCCTCAACTTTGCCGGCGATGTCGCGCCGGGCGAGCCCTTCGCGCATATGGTCGAGAACCGCCGCCTGATCGATGCGCTGGTGGTGCGCGCCGAGGCCGAGGGCATCGATCTCCGCGCGACCACAGTGTCGTCTTACAACGCGCGGGCCGAAGGCATCGACGTGACGCTCGGTGATGGCAGCGTGATTGCCGCGAGCCTCCTGGTCGCGGCCGACGGTGCGAAGTCGAAACTGCGCGAGCGCGCCGGCATCGCCACCCATGGCTGGGAATACGATCAGTCCGGCATCGTCGTAACTGTCGGGCATGAGCGCGATCACGAGGGCCGCGCCGAAGAGCATTTTCTGCCGGCGGGTCCGTTCGCGATCCTGCCGCTTTCAGGCAAGCGCTCCTCGCTGGTTTGGACCGAGCGCCGCAGCGAAGCCGCGCGTATCGTTGCGTTGAGCGATGAGGAATTTCACGGCGAGCTCGAGCAACGCTTCGGCCTGCATCTCGGTGAGGTGAAGGCGCTCGACAAGCCGCGCGCGTTTCCGCTGTCCTATTTCGTCGCACGCTCCTTTATTGCCCAGCGCCTCGCGCTGGTCGGCGATTCCGCCCACGTCATCCACCCGATCGCGGGCCAGGGTCTCAACATGGGGCTGAAGGACGTCGCCGCGCTGGCCGAAGTCGTGGTCGATGCCGCCCGGCTCGGCATGGATATCGGCGCCGCCGACGTGCTCGAACGTTACCAGCGCTGGCGCCGCTTCGACACCATGGCCATGGGCGTTGCCACCAACTCGCTGAACTTCCTGTTCTCCAATCAGTCGACCTTGCTGCGTACCGTGCGCGACATCGGCCTCGGCCTCGTCGACCGCGCCCCGCCGCTGAAGAACCTGTTCATCCGCCAAGCCGCGGGTTTGACCGGTGAGATACCGCGGCTGCTGAAGGGCGAGGCGCTGTAGCGCCGCGCTGACGCCTCACTCTCCGCCGTCGTCCCGGACAAGCACGCCTCAAGCGCGCGCAGATCCGGGACCCACACGCCGCAGCAATAGTTTTGCGAAGACTCGGAGTGACCAGCTCGCGCAACAACCCAATTCGGTGGTTATGGGTCCTGGCCCCCGTGCGCAATTGCGCACTAGGCCTAGACGACACCTGGGGTGCGGCGCGGTCATCGCGCCAAACGACCACCGGGCCACAAGTCTCTCAATCGATCTTACGGGCCTCTTCCGGCAGCATGATCGGGATGCCGTCGCGGATCGGATAGGCGAGCTTGGCGCTGCGCGAGATCAGCTCCTGCATTGCGGAATCGAACTCCAGCGGACCCTTGGTCAGCGGGCAGACCAAAATCTCCAGCAATTTGGGATCGACGCTGGCTTCGGGGCGTTCGGTGGGCGCATTCATGGGGGTCTCCGGCGGTCGGTTGCCTCTAGCATAAAAAATCGTAGCAGCCCATCGCATCGCCTCAAGCGGAGACCATGCGCAGGATCTCGTCGAGCAGACCCTCGAGCCGCGCGGCGGGTAATGGCGGGCCCGACAGGGCGAAGCCGAGAAACGTCCAGTACAGGATTTGCGCGCGGGCTCGCGCCGTCGCCGCTTCGAACCCGCGCTTCCTCAGCAGCTCCTCGATATAGTCGAGCCTGCGCCGGTCGATGGCACGCACCGCCGTTTGTGCCGCCGCATCGAAGGCCGCCCAATTCCGCACCGCGCGCTCGAGGTCGAGCCGCGCGCTAAAAGTCCTGAGCAGTAGCGCTTTCAGCGGCTCGTCGCTGTCCGCCTCGACATCGGCGATGATCTGCTCGGCCGCGATCTCGCGCCAGCGCTTCAAGAGAGCAGCATGGAAGGCGCCGAGATCGGCGAAATGCCAATAGAAGCTGCCGCGCGACACCCCCATGGCTTTCGCCAGCGGATCGGCCTTCAGCGCGGTGAAGCCGTCTCTCGCGAGCGCCTTCAGGCCCTGTTTGATCCAGTCGTCGGCGGTGAGCTGTTCGGCCATGTCGGGTTCCGGATTCGACCATACACTAGTGTATTGACAGCCGGCAGGCCAGCGCTTATCTCGCCATACAGAGCTGTATGGAAAAAGTTTTCAGGAGTTTTGACGATGCGTGATCTCTTGCTCCAGTGCGCCGGGGTCGTAACCATTATCGTGGCCCTCATTCATGGCATTCTCGGCGAGACCAAGGTCTTTGCGCGCGCCCGCATCGAGCCGGAACGGCTCCGCACCCTGATCCGCCTGGTCTGGCAGGCCTCGACCGTCGCCTGGATCGGCAGTGGTGTGCTTCTGATCGCGGCGCCCTGGATGGAATCGGAGCCGGCGCGCCACTGGATCGTCGTCACCATGGCCGGCGTGTTCGGCTTCGCCGCTCTCGCCAACGCATGGGCAACGCGCGGTCGCCACTTCGGCTGGATGGCGCTCAGTGCTGTCGTCGCGATGGCGGCTGCCGGCTACTAGGCGCGGTATATCGCAGTCATGCTGTTGTGAGGCGAAAGGCCGCATCGACGCGCCAAATGCACGTTGCGCACGGAGGGCGCTGAGCTTTTTCGGATCGTTAGAATATCTCTAAAGGCTTCCGCCGTAGCTGCGGATTGACTTCATCATGTGCTTTGCTTCCTTCGGTCCCGCTTCGCCTCAGGGCGTAGCGCCCACGACAGAAGAGGAGACGTTCGTGAAGGTTATTCGTGTTGTTGCCGTTGCATTGACGATCGGGATTGGCATGGGATCGGCCGCCTTGGCCGATGGTTTCAAGGACTGCACCAAGCTCGACAAGGCGTCGTGGAAGCCGGCGAGCGAAGCCGAAGCCAAGGCCAAGGCGCTCGGCTACGAGGTGCGGCGCTCCAAGATCGAAGGCTCGTGCTACGAGGTCTACGGCGTCAAGGAAGGCAAGCTTTACGAGCTGTTCTACAGCCCCGAAGATCTCAGCCTGAAGCACACGATTGCGAAGTAGACCGCGCGAGATGGTCTGCGCGCAAATGTCTGCGCAAAGTCATGCCTGAGGGTGGTCCTCGCTTGATCGAAGAAACGGTGCCGCACGCACGCGGGGAGTCCAACCGGACCCCCGCGGATCGAGCCGTTGCGCGGACAGTCGCGGTCTGGGACCTCCCGCTGCGGCTCTGGCACTGGGCGCTCGCGGCTTGCGTTCTGGCCGCGTGGTTCACGCCGACCGTCTATGACGGACTTCACCGCATCGTCGGTTATACCGTACTCGGGCTTGTTGCGTTCCGTCTGGTCTGGGGTCTTTGGGGAAGCCGCTATTCGCGCTTCCGCATGGTCGGCGTCAGGCTTCGGGCCGCACCGGGTTATCTCTGGAATCTGCGCCGCGGCATCACCGGCCGCTATATCGGTCTCAATCCCGCCGGCACGTTGATGCTGGTGGCGCTGCTGGTCTCGCTCGCGGTCTCGACGATATCAGGCGCGATGTCGGTGACCGTGACATTTTTCGGCGTCTGGTGGGTCGAGGACACCCACCACTATTCATCCGACGCGGTCATCGTCCTGGTCGTGCTGCACATCTTGGGCGTGCTGATGATGGGGCGCCTTCAACGCGAGAACCTGATCAGCGCGATGATCACCGGACGTAAGCGCATCCGCGGTCATTCCTGAGCGCGCACGCACCGATCACTGCAGCGGCGGATCGCCGCTGGTGCGCTTCTTCGCGAGATCCATCTCGGTGACCGCGACCAGGATTTCGGCGCGGGTCTTCAGGTCGGGCGCTTCAAGCATCGCTTGCTTCTCGGCCACGCCATAGGGCGACATCATCGCCAGTGCGTTGACGAGCGCTTCGTTCGGGGCGGTCTCGACGCCCTCCCAGTCGACCTTGAGGTCGTTGGCCTTCAGAAAGTCCGCCAGCACCGTCAGCAGTGCTTCGCGATCGACCTCCTCCTCGCCCATGCGCGGCGTGAAGTCGTCGACGAAGGCAAAGAAATCCACCTTGCACTGCCGGTAGGCGGTGAGCACTTCGAGCTCCTCGAGCACTCTAAAGCGCGAGACGCCGGTGAGCTCGAGGATGTAGCGGCCGTCGCCGGATTCGGCGAGCTGGGTGATGCGGCCGACACAGCCGACACGGAACAGCGCCGGCTTGTCGGAATTCTTGGGCGAGTGCGCGATGTCGGGCTGGATCATGCCGATCAGGCGATGGCCATCGCGGAAGGCATCGTCGACCATCGCGAGGTAGCGCGGCTCGAAGATGTTGAGCGGCATCTGCCCGCGCGGCAGCAGCAGCGCGCCCGGCAGCGGAAACACCGGAAGGATCTCCGGAAGGTCGGCGGGCCCGCGATATTCGATGTTGATCGGCATCTGCAGGGTTCCCTGGCCTTGCCAGCGCGCGTCAGGAAAACAGGATGATCGACAAGCGCTTGCGTCCCTCGACGGTTGCATCGTCCGTGCCGCCCCAGGCCTCGAAGAACTGCACCAGCTGCTTGCGGGCGCCGTCGTCGTTCCATTTGCGGTCGCGCTTGATGATCGCGAGCAGCTGCTCTGTGGCCGCTGCCCGGTTGCCTTGCGCGTTCAGCGCGATCGCGAGGTCGAATCGGGCCTGATGATCGAGCGGGTTTGCGGCGACTTTCTGTTCCAGCTCGGCGACGGGCCCGAGCTGCTCCGCCTGCTCGGCGAGATCGATCGCGGTCTGCACGGCTTTCACAGCGGGGTCGTTGCGCTTGGATTCCGGCACCATAGCGAGCGTCTGCTTGGCCTGCTCCATCGCGCCGGAGACGGCGTAGCATTTCGCGAGCCCGGCAAGGGCTGCGATGTTGGTCGATTCGAGCTGCAGCACTTCCGCGTAGATCTGGGCGGCCGCGGCGGCATCGCCCTCGGCGAGCACGGCCTCGGCTTCCTGGAGGATTTCCGCGATATTCGGCTCACCCGGCGCGGCCACGCCCTTGGTTAGCTTTTCGATGAAGGCGTTGAGCTGACTCTCTGGGACCGCACCCATGAAGCCGTCGGCCGGCTGGCCGTTGACGAAGGCGATCACTGCCGGGATCGACTGGATGCCCATCTGGCCCGGGATCGCCGGGTGCTGGTCGATATTCATCTTGACCAGCTTGACCTTGCCCTTGGCGGCCTTGACCGCTTTTTCCAGCAAGGGCGTGAGTTGCTTGCAGGGCCCGCACCACTCCGCCCAGAAGTCGATCAGCACCGGCTGGCGCTTCGATTCCTCGATGACGTCCTTCACGAAGGTCTGGGTGGTCGTGTCCTTGATCAGATCGGCGGCAGCCGGGCCCGCTGCTCCGTTACCCTGGTCGATGATCGTCACGGGATCCCCTCGTCTGATGTCTGGAATTGGCGGGTCTTTAGCACGTCGCCAATTCATATGCTTCGCTGTTGGCCCTAAATTGGGCCGGGACGGCCGAATTTCAATCCGTGCGTGCCGATTCGACGGTTCCGGGGCATTTTTGGGTCATTTGGCCGCGTTCGGGTTCATATTGGGCCTCCGATTGCGCATCTATGCCGCCGGTAGCTGTTGCATTCCCCTCCCGCTTTTGGCATACGACAGCCGTTGCCGGCGCAGTCATGCGACCGACACAGGATGCGGGTGTAGCTCAGTGGTAGAGCACGACCTTGCCAAGGTCGGGGTCGAGGGTTCGAGCCCCTTCGCCCGCTCCAATTTTTCTCCCAAAGCATCCAGCCGAACCGGACGGGCACGTGTTCTTCCACGCCGCTGGCGGCTGTATTGGGTCACGAATGACAATTCTGGTCACCGGCAGTGCAGGCCATCTCGGGGAAGCCCTTCTCCGCACGCTCCACGGGCGCGGTTCGCCTGCGCGTGGGATCGACCTGAAGGCGTCATCCTTCACCGATGCCGTCGGCTCGATCGTCGATCCCGATTTCGTGCGGGGCCAGATGGACGGCGTCTCCGCGGTGATCCACACCGCGACGCTGCACAAGCCGCATGTGGTGACCCACAGCAAGCAAGATTTCATCGACACCAATGTCATCGGCACGCTCAACCTGCTCGAAGCGGCTGTGGCCGCTGGCGTGCGTAGCTTTGTCTTCACCAGCACGACCAGCGCGTTTGGCTCGCAGCTTCGCTCCGAGGCGGGACAGGCCGCGGTGTGGGTCACCGAGGACCTGCCGCCGATCCCGAAGAACATCTACGGCACGACCAAACTGATGGCTGAGACTCTCTGCGAGCTGTTCTGTCGCGAGCGCGGCCTGCCTGTCGTGGTCTTGAGGACCTCGCGCTTCTTCCCGGAAGACGATGACGATCCGGCGATGCGATCGGCTTACGCTCCGGAGAATGCGCGGGCCAACGAGCTGCTCTATCGCCGGCTGGATATCGCGGATGCGGTGAGCGCCCATCTGCTCGCCGCCGAGCGTGCGCCGAACATCGGTTTTGCCCGCTACATTGTGTCAGCGACGAGCCCGTTCGAGCAGCGCCATCTAACAGCACTTGCACGTGACGCGGCCGCTGTGGTGCGTGAGCTCTATCCGGATTGTGCGGAGCTCTTTGCGGCGCGCGGCTGGCGACTGTTCCCAGCGATCGACCGTGTTTATGTCAATGAGCGCGCACGGCGCGAGCTGGGCTGGCGGCCCGAATTCCACTTCGCGCATGTCTTGAACTGCCTTCGCGAGGGCCGCGATTTTCGCAGCACGCTGGCGCGCGATATCGGGTCGAAGGGCTATCATGAGACGATTTTCGACGATGGTCCCTACCCCGTCGCCACGTAGTCGCCACCTTTGCTAATTCGCTCGACGCGTCAGATGTCTAGCCGGGGTCACCGGCAGCAAGATGGCCAGAGCATTTCTACTGTGCATGGGGTTGTTTTCGCGTTTTTTTGTTCCGGAGCTCCTGCTGCCCGCAATTTAGCCGCGCGCGATTTTGATTCCGCGCTGCAGCGAGAGCGTTGTCGTCGCGGCATTCGCCATCGTTGACTTTCCGTCTCAATTTTTATTGAGCGCTATCGCAGCGCACGCGGCGCGCTTCTCTCCGCGGGCAGATGTGCTAACCTTTTTCGTCTGTCCTCTCGACAGAGTCCAAACTTCGCCTCTCGACTAGCAAAACAAAATAACGTGCAGCCCTGATGGCTGCCTTAGGGGAGTGACGCGATGAAATTCCATCGATCCGTCTTTCAATCCGTCCTGGCGCTTGCAGCGGTTGCCCTTCTCGCGGGGACAAGCGCCGGTCACGCGCAGCAGCAGGACAAGAACAAGCCGCTGAAGAAATACGAATCCGGCACCAAGGAGTTCTGGACCCATCCGCCGGACGACTGGTTCCTCGGCGACGAGACCGAGGCGCAGAAGGGCCTGGCGCCGCCGTCGGGTCCGCCGACCGGCGCGTCCGACGCCGAGCTCGCCAACATCGTCAAGAAGGTCAAGCTGCCGCCGGGCTTCAAGATGGAGGTCTACGCGTCCGGTGTGCTGGCCGCGCGGCAGATGGCCTGGGGTGACAAGGGCACGCTGTTCGTCGGATCCTTCGGCCTCGGCAACGTCTATGCCATCAAGGACAACAACGGAAAGAAGGAAGTCAAGACGATCCTGAAGGGCCTGAACATGCCCACGGGTCTGGCTGTCAAGGACGGTGCGCTCTACGTCATCGCGGTCGACAAGCTGATCCGCTACGACGACATCGAGAACAAGCTCGACAGTCCCGGCGAAGGCAAGGTCGTCTATGACGACATGCCGTCCTATGCCGCGCATGGCTGGAAGTACATCGCGGTCGACAAGGAAGGCTGGTTCTACATTCCGTTCGGACCGCCCTTCAACATCGGCGTGCCCCCGACCAGCGTGTCGCAGATCCGCCGTGTCGATCCCAAGACCGGCAATGCGGAAATCTATGCGCTGGGCGTTCGCAACTCGGTCGGCGGCGACGTCGATCCGCGCACCGGCAAGTTCTGGTTCACCGAGAACGCCCGCGACTGGATCAGCGACGATCTGCCCTCGGACAAGCTGAACATGATCAGCAGGATCGGCGAGCACTTCGGCTATCCCTACTGCCACCAGGGTGACCTGCCGGATACCAAGTTCGCGATGGGCCACAAGTGCTCCGAGTTCACGCCGCCCGTGCTGAACCTCGGTGCCCACGTCGCTCCGCTCGGCATGAAGTTCTATACCGGCGACCAATTCCCGGCCGAGTACAAGAACAACATCCTGATCGCCGAGCACGGCTCCTGGAATCGTCACAAGTACCAGGGCGGTCGCATCATGCGCGTGATCGTCGGGCCCGACGGCAAGAACGCCAAGCAGGAGGTGTTCGCCTCCGGCTGGATCGAGGGCGACCAGGGCTATCTCGGCCGTCCCGACGACATCATCCTCGCCAAGGATGGCTCGATCCTCGTCGCCGACGATTGGGCCGGCGCGATCTACCGCATCAGCTACAGCAAGAAGTAGCGTAAGATGACACGAGGCTGCGGTGCCGAGGGGCACCGCAGCCTTTCTCATTTCATTTTCGCACGTCGTCGCCCGGAGTTGGGCGCCGCTTGCGCACAGGTGCGGAACCCATAGCCACGAACGCGGGTTATGGAATTCTCAGATGCGCAATTGCGCATCATAGCTCGCGCTTCTTCGCCCCGGAATGACGCGTTCGATAGATCGGAAATTCCAATCATGCGCCGGCAGTTCATCTCGCACGCAATCAGCGCGGTTGCGCTCGCAGCGCTCGGTTCTCTCCCCACAAGCGCCGCCGACAATGCCGCGATCAAGGAGAAGGCCGCCGTCTGCGCCGGCTGTCACGGCGAGAACGGCATCTCGCAGACCGAGAACATTCCTTCGCTCGCCGGGCAGCCCGATCAATTCCTGCAATGGCAGCTCGTGTTTTTCCGCGCCGGCTCGCGCAAGAACGACCAGATGCAGCCCATCGCCGAGGAAATTACCAACGAGGACGTCCGCAATCTCGGCGCTTATTTCGCAGCGCTGACGCCGCCGACAGCGGCGGAGGACAAGGATCCGGACCTGTCGAAAAAGGGCGCCCAGGTTGCCGCCGGCCGCCGTTGCGCATCATGCCATACGGATAGCTTTGCCGGCACCAAGGCCGTCGCGCGGCTGGCGGGACAGCGCGAGGAATACCTGGTCAAGGCGCTGCACGACTACAAGAGCAGCCAGCGCGTCGGCGGCGGAGGCGCGGCGATGGCCGATGTCGCCTATCACATGAGCGATGAGGAAATCACCGCCGTCTCGCACTATCTTGCGTATTTCAAATAGCGCGCGATGTGCTGCAAAACTCCACCGTCGTCCCGGACAAGCGAAGCGCAGATCCGGGACCCATAACCACAGGGAGTGGTTTGGCGAAGACTCGTCGTGACCAGCTCGGTTCATAACCACGGCCTGTGGTTATGGATCCCGGGCTCGCGCCATGCGCGCCCCGGGATGACGATCGAGCGAGGGGCCTTACCCCGCCCGCTGCTTCTCATACGCCTTCAAATGCGTGTACGCGATGCGCAGCTTCGGTACCGGCACCTTGGCGGCGTCGGCGCGGGCGATGAGATCGCCGATGACGTGATCGGCCTCGACCGGCAGGCCCGCCTTAACGTCACGGAACATCGAGGCCGTCATCGGCGAGCCCTCGGTTGTGAGGTTACCCTTCACGCGCTCGAAGAACGGCCCGCCCGGCGAGTAGCCCGACGCGGCGGCGATCGCGCTGGTCTCGTCCAGCATGCCGAGCAGGAAATCCCTGCCGCCGGGAGCGGCGAGAATATTGCCGACAGAGCTGCGCATCAGGCTGGTGGACGCCGCCAGCGAGGACAGGAACACCCATTTCTCCCACATGTCCTGCATGATGTTCTGGCTGGCGCTGGCCCCAACGATGCCGCTCTTGAAGGCCTCGTCGATCGCCTTGACGCGATCCGACAGCTTGCCGTCGCGCTCCCCGTAATTGATCGACTGCATCGGCTGCAGCTGCACCACCTCACGCTTCTCGTTGAGCGTCGCGGCGATGGCGCAGAGGCCACCGAGCACGCGCTCCTTGCCGAACTTGCCGTCGAGGATGTCGAGATGCTTCATGCCGTTGAGCATCGGGATGATCGCGGTATTCGGCCCGACTGCTGCCGCGAACGACTTGATGGCGTCAGCGAGGTCGAAGGCCTTGCAGCTGAGCAGCACGACCTCGAACTTTTCCTTGAGCGCGTCGGCCTGAACGGTTGGCGGATTTTTCAGCGTCACGTCGCCGTTCGGGCTCTTGATAACTAAGCCAGCGCTCGCGAGCTCGCTGGCGCGCCGTGGCCGGACCAGGAAGGTGACGTCGCGGCCGGCCTGCAACAGCCTGCCACCAAAATAGCCGCCGATGGCGCCAGCGCCGACCACGAGGATACGCATGGGATTGTCCTTGTTGTTTCTTGATTGCTTCTTGCCGTCGTCGTTGTTTCTTGCCGTCGTCCTGGCGAAAGCCAGGACCCATTACCCCGACTGCATGTTGTCGGGCAAGTTGAAGCCCCAGCTCGTCCCAGCCATAGCCTTCGGTGGTTATGGGTCCTGGCTTTTGCCAGGACGACATCGGAGATGATGGCTCGATCTGTCCATCATACGAAAATCACTTCCCCGACACCATCTCCTCTACCTCGCGCAACTGCTCCTTGCCGAAGAACATCTCGTTTCCGACGAAGAAGGTCGGCGAGCCGAACGCGCCGCGCGCGACTGCCTCTTCGGTGTTCTTGATCAGTCTGCCCTTCACCTCGGGTTCCCCGGCGCGGGTGAACAGTTTTTGCGCGTCGAGGCCGGAGGACGCCAGCGCCTTCGCCGCGATTTCCGGATCGTCCATCTTCTTCGGCTCGCGCCACATGTGGTGGAAGGCGGCCTCGACATATGCTTCGAACACGCCCTCGAGCTGCGCCGCGATCGCCGCGCGCATCAGGTTCAGCGTGTTGACCGGGAAGAACGGATTCATGACGTAGGGCTGAACCTGGAAGCGCTTGACGAAGCGCTCCGTCTCGACCGCGTGGAATTCGCGCTTGTTCTTGATACCGGCGAACGTCTCGGCCGGCGACTTGTTGTTGGTCGACTTGAAGATGCCGCCGAGCAGGATTGGCACGTACTCGAACTTGACGCCGATGCGCTGCTCGATGGCGGGGATCGCGAGATGACTGAGATAGGCGTTCGGGCTGCCGAAATCGAACAGGAATTGCGGGGCTGTGCGGGTCAAAATCATCCTCCCTGACGTCGCTTTTTCGCATTGTGGCGCAGCGCGCGCCGCGGGTCCACCATTTAATGACGGTCATAATCTCTTGATGATGTCGTCAGATCAGACGCCGGATCGTTCGCTTGCGCCACACCAGAAGGTAATAGCCCATCTGCAAAAGGAACATGGAGCAGAACACGATCGGATAGGCGGCCCACACACCCTCAAGGCCGATCGTGCGGCTCAGGATCACCGCGGACGGCAGTTCGATTGCTCCAATGGCGAAGATCGCGAGCAGCATTGGCGTCAGCGCCACGCCGGCGGCGCGCATCGCACCCGAAAACACCGTCGCCAGGCCGAACGGCACCGAGCTCCACAGCGCGATGTTGAGCAAGCCCTTCGCCAGATCGAGCACGATATCATCAGTGATGAACATGCCGAGCACGGCGCGCGGCGCGAGATAGATCAGTGCCACCAGCCCGCCGGTCAGGACGATGTTGAACGCAAGTCCGGTGCGCACGATGCCGTCGAGCCCCGCTCTGTCGCCGCGGCCGACCGCTTGGGCGCCGAGGATCGAGACCGCTATTGAAATCGACATCGCCGTGAACTGCGTGTAGCCCATCACCTGGTTGACCGCGCCATAGGTTGCGGTTGCGTTCGAGCCGAACCCGTTGACGAGGCCGAGCAGCACCAGCTCGGCGATCGCCATCACCACCATGCCGATCGCGCTCGGCAGTCCAATGCCAAGGATTTGTCTCAGCACCGCACGATTGAGCCGCAGATGGCGCAGCAGTGCAGCGTCCGGTGCCAACGCATGTTTTCTTCGGAGCAGATAGGCCGCCAGCGCGACCAGCGTCAGCGCGTTCGCGATCGCCGCCGCCCAGGCCGGGCTGGTGATGCCGGCCGCCGGAAATCCGAACGACCCGCGGATCAGCATCGGCGTCAGGATCAAGCCGATCGCGGTCGACAAGGCTAGCGCCAGCAGCGGCGTCAGCGCGTCGCCGACGCCGCGGATCATCGCCGTCATCAGCAGGAAGATGAAGCCGAGCGGCATGGTGAGCAGCATGATTCGGGCATAGGCGCTGGCCTGGTCGAGAATATCCGCAGGCGTTGCGAGCATGGTCATCAATTGGCGGCTGAAGATCCCGCCGATCAGTGCAATCGCAATCGAGAGCAGCAGGCCGATCGCGAGCGTCGTGCCCACAATGAGCTTGATCCGGCCCTGCTCGCCTGCACCATAGGCTTGGCCGATCAGCACCGTGGCGCCGGTGCTTAGCCCGATGACGAAGGCGAAGAGGAAGAAGAACACCGGAAAGAACGCCGAGACCGACGCGAGCGCGTCGACCCCGACCATCTGGCCGAGATAGACGTTACTGAGGGTGCCGAACAGCGATTGCAGCGCATTGCTCAGCATCAACGGCGCGACGAAGCGCAGAAAACTTTTCCAGGGCGGCTTGGCGGCGGACATGGATTCGCCTTTCGTCAGGGCGTGCGGAACCGTCGCCACGCGAAGTGCGCGCGGCGCGGTCGTCGATGGGGTTGTGAGAAGGCGCGCGCCTAAGCGCGGTCGCTATAGGCGAGCTTGACGATGTGGTCGCGGATGTCGACGGGCCAATCTGCGATCAGTCCGGTGAAACGCCGCCGGTCGTCCGCAAACAACGCGCGCGATGCTTCCTCGAACTGCGGCAGATTGCCGGCCATGGTCGACATGAAGTGATAAGCCGCATCGCGCGCCTGCCGCTCGCGGTCCTTGTCGCCGCTTGCGCGCCGCGCTTCTTCGACAAGTTTCCGCAGCGCCACCGAAGCGCCGCCTGCTTGCGCGCTGAGCCACTCCCAGTGCCGCGGCAGCAGCGTCACCTCACGCGCGACCACGCCGAGCTTCGGCCGGCCGCGGCCGCGCGGTTCGCTCGGCGATGGAGTGTCCTCAACCGGGGGCGGGACAAGCTTCGCCAGCCGCGCCAGCACCTCGCGGTCTCCGCCGCGCAGATCGAAGTCGATCGATCGGCCGGTGGCGTCCTCGAAGATGATGATGGGTTCGTCGGGCCGCTCCGCCATCCGCTTGATGACCAGCGCGACCTCTCCCGCCGGCCCGGAGACCAGACGGCGATGCCCTTGGAAAGCGGTGAAAGTCTTCTGCATTGGAATCATTGCCATATTCGTCGAGATGGCGACTTTAATACCCGGGTAAATTGCTGAGGTCAATATACCCGGGTTAAAATAACCGACCGGATGGCTCGACATTGCGTTCCCGGGCTGGCACGAACGCGCGGCTGATCGAACCATGCCTAGCCCCGGGGACCACGCGATGCTGACCGTTCATCACCTCAACAATTCGCGCTCGCAGCGCGTGCTGTGGCTGCTCGAGGAGTTGGGCGTGCCCTACGAGATCGTGCGCTATCAGCGCCAGCCGGACATGCGCGCGCCGAAGGAGTTGCGTGCGATCCATCCGCTTGGCAAGTCGCCCGTGATCACCGACAACGGCAACACCATCGCCGAATCCGGCGCGATCATCGAATATCTCATCGCCACCTACGGCAACGGCCGGCTAGTCCCGCCGCCGAACACGCCCGAGCGGCTGCGCTTCGCCTATTGGCTGCACTATGCGGAAGGCTCGGCGATGCAGCCGCTGCTGCTCAAGCTGCTGTTCACGCTGATGCCGAAGCGTGCGCCGGCGTTGCTCCGCCCGCTGGTGCGCAAGGTCTCGAACCAGGCGCTCACCGCGCTGGTCAATCCGCAGCTCAAGCAGCACATGGACTACTGGGAAGGTGAGCTCGGCAAGAGCGAGTGGTTCGCCGGCAACGAGTTCACCGCTGCCGACATCCAGATGAGCTTTCCGCTCGAAGCGGCCCAGGCGCGCGGCGGGCTCGAGCTTGGCCATCCCAAGGCGATGGCGTTTCTGGAGCGCATTCACGCGCGGCCGGCCTACGCGAGAGCGCTCGAGAAGGGCGGTCCGTATCAGGTGGGGCGCTAACTTCCTCAGTGCGCCCTGCGCGACAGTGCCCGCCAGTTCGCATGTAATACGCGTCCGCGCGTCTCTGACAGTTTCTCTGGCCTCGCGGTGGTAGCACGCGCGGCCCGCGCGCAAGCCGGCCGACGGCCTTCGCGCCATGCAAGGACAGAGTTACTGCCCCGCTGCTTCCGCACCTCGGGTACGCGGATCGGGCGCGCCGAGCGGACCGTTGGCGGTCACCGCGATCGAATTCGCCGATGTCTGCCCCATCGGCGTGACGATGAGATGATCCATCGCCTTCAGCTCGACCAGCACATTATCGGGAAAGCCGCTCTCGACCCGGACCTCGTCGGGGAGCCATTGGTGATGCAGCCGCGGTGCGGCCACGGCAGCCGCGACGTCCATCTTGTAATCGAGGACGTTGACGATCACCTGGAGCACGGTCGAGATGATGCGGCTGCCGCCCGGCGAGCCCGTCACCAGTACCGGCTTGCCGTCCTTCAGCACGATGGTCGGCGACATCGAGGACAGCGGCCGCTTGCCCGGCCCGGGCAAATTGGCCTCGAAGCCGACGAGGCCGTAGGCATTGGAAGCGCCGACCGCCGCTGTGAAATCGTCGAGCTCGTTATTGAGCAGCACGCCGGTGCCGTCGGCGACAAGACCGACGCCGTAACTGAAGTTCAGCGTATAGGTGTTGCTGACCGCGTTGCCGCTAGCGTCGACGACGGAAAAATGCGTGGTGTTGCTGCCCTCATGCGGTGAGGCCGCGGTGGAAACGAGCTGTTTCGACGGCGTGGCGCGATCGGCGGAGATGGTTGCCCGCAGCTTGGCGGCGTAGTCTTTGGCGGTGAGCGTCCCGATCGGTGCGTTGACGAAGGCGGGATCGCCGAGATAGCGCGCACGGTCCGCATAGGCACGCTTCATGGCCTCGATCAGCAGATGCAGCGAGGCCGGCGATCCTTGCTTCAGATTCGCGAGCTGAAAACCTTCGAGGATATTGAGCGTCTCCACCAGCACCACGCCGCCCGACGACGGCAACGGCATCGACACGATGTCATAGCCGCGATAGGTGCCGCGCACCGGTGCACGGATCACCGCCTGATAGGATTTCAAATCGGCCGGCGTCATGATGCCGCCCGCGTCAGTCACGGCCTTGGCGAGTTTTTCCGCGACCGGCCCCTCATAGAAACCGCGCGGGCCCTGTGCGGCGACAGCCGACAGCGTTTCGGCGAGATCGCTCTGCACCAGTCGGTCGCCTTCGCCGAGCGGTGTACCATCAGGCCGCGAGAAGATCCTGGCCGAGGAGGGCCAGCGCACCAGCCGCTTGTGCCACCCCGGCAGAGTGTCGGCAATGTCGTCGCCGACGAGGAAGCCGTCGCGGGCGAGCGCGATCGCGGGCTCGAGCAGTTGCGCCAGCGTGAACCGGCCCGAGCCATATTTTTCCAGGGCCAGCGCAAGACCCGCGATGGTGCCGGGCACGCCGACGCCGAGCGCGGAATCCCGCGACTTCGCCGCATCGGGCTTGCCGTCGGCGCCGAGGAAAATCTGTGGCGTGGTCGCAGCCGGCGCGGTCTCGCGATAATCGATTGTGATGTCTTCGTTGCGCTCAGTGGAATGAATCACCATGAAGCCGCCGCCGCCGATATTGCCGGCGCGCGGATAGGTCACGGCCATCGCAAAGCCGGTCGCGACCGCGGCGTCGACGGCATTGCCGCCGCGTCGCAGGATGTCGGCGCCGACCTGCGCAGAGATTTTCTCCTGCGCGACCACCATGCCGTGCTCGGCGGGAACGGCACGTACCGTGTCGAGCACCGGCGGCACATAGGCCCGCCGCGCATCCTGCGCGGTCGCGGTCGGAAGTCCGAACGCCAGAGTGGCAAGGAAGGCGAAAAATGTCCGCCGTGTCGAAAAAGACGACATCATCAAACTTCCGCAATGGCCATGGGCAGTTCACATGCAGCGTTGCAATGCTATACGGTTTGTTTCGACAGAGGCAAAACTGTTCGTGATGAGGATTGTGGAGTGACGACGATCGCCCCGGATGCGCGCATCGCCGGCGCGCAGCGGACCTATCCGCAGCGCAGGGCCGTCGTCAGCTGGATCTTCTTCGACTGGGCGGCGCAGCCTTATTTCACGCTGATCACGACCTTCGTGTTCGCGCCGTATTTTGCCACCGGCATTGCGCCGAATCCCGCCACCGGGCAATCGCTGTGGGGCTTTGCGATGGCTGCCGCGGGCCTCGCAATCGCGCTGATGTCGCCGGTGCTGGGGGCTATTGCCGATGCTTCGGGTCGCAGGAAGCCGTGGATCGCCGGATTCGGTGCCGTGCTGGTGCTGGCATCCTGCACGCTGTGGATCGGCAAGCCGGGCGATCCCTCGATCATTCCGCCGCTGCTCACCGCGGTCGCGCTCGCCAGCGTCGGCGCGGAATTCGCCACTCTCTTCAACAATGCGATGATGCCCACGCTGGTGCCGCCGGAGCGTATCGGACGGCTGTCCGGCACCGGCTGGGCGACGGGATATGTCGGCGGCATCGTCAGCCTGATCATCGTGCTCGGCCTGCTCGCCGCGAATCCCGAGACCGGCCGCACGCTGCTCGGCTTTACGCCGCTGTTCGGGCTCGATCCCGTCAGCCGTCAAGGCGACCGCGCCGCGGGACCGTTGACCGGGCTTTGGTTCATCATTTTCGTGACGCCGATGTTCCTGTTCACTCCGGACTATCCGGCGAAGCGTCCGGTGCGCGAGGCACTGCACGAAGGCCTGTCGGAGCTGAAGCAATCGATCAAGGGGCTGCCGCAGCAGAAATCGCTTGCCGCGTTTCTACTCGCCAACATGATCTACACCGACGGTCTGGTGTCGCTGTTTGCCTTCGGCGGCATCTATGCGGCTGGCACGTTCGGCTGGCACACGATCCAGATCGGCACCTTTGGCATCATGCTCGCGATCGCCGGCGCGTTTGGCGCGTGGTTTGGCGGTAAGCTGGACGATCGCTTCGGGCCGAAGCGCGTGATCGCCGGCAGCATGCTGGTCCTGCTGCTGGCGCTGGCGGCGATCCTGCTGGTCGACAAGGATTCGATCTTCTTCATCAAGGTCGCGCCGCCCGCGCCCGGCGGTGCATTGTTTGCCGCTGCGTCGGAGCGCGCTTATCTGGTGCTTGGCTGCCTGATCGGTGCAGCCGGCGGTCCGCTGCAAGCGGCCTCACGCACGCTCCTGATCCGTCTCGCACCGAAGGACCGCATCGCGCAGTATTTCGGTCTGTTCGCACTGACGGGGAAAGTGACGTCCTTCATCGGCCCGCTCCTGATCGGCGTGATCACCGCGGTGACGGCGAGCCAAAAGGCCGGCATGGCCGTGCTGGTGGTGTTCTTCGTCGCGGGGCTGGCGCTGTTGATGCGGGTGCGGGAAAATTAGTGTCGTCCCGGCCTAGTGCGCAATTGCGCACGGGGGCCGGGACCCATACCGCGTGATTTCTCGTTGCCGCGACGCGGCTAGTACCGCACACCAAACTACTTCCTGGGGCTATGGGTCCCGGCCTTCGCCGGGACGACCCGTTGAGAGTTTAGTGCACGACAGACCTAATGCCTGAAGTGCCGCGTGCCCGTGAACACCATGGCGATGCCGTGCTCGTCGGCGGCCTTGATCACTTCGTCGTCGCGCATGGAGCCGCCGGGCTGCACCACGGCGGTGGCGCCGGCCTCGATGCAGGCGAGCATGCCGTCGGCGAACGGGAAGAACGCATCCGACGCCACCACCGAGCCCTTGGTGAGCGGTTCGGCGAGCTTCAGCTCGGCGGCCGCATCCTGAGCCTTGCGTGCCGCGATCCGCGCTGAATCGACCCGGCTCATCTGGCCGGCACCGATGCCGACCGTGGCGAGATCCTTGGCATAGATGATGGTGTTGGACTTGACGTGTTTTGCGACACGGAAAGCAAACTTCAGGTCGCGCATCTCGGCATCAGTGGGCGCGCGCTTCGTGACAACCTTGAAGGTCATGTCGTCGACCACGGCGTTGTCGCGGCTCTGCACGAGGAGACCGCCCGCCACCGTCTTGGCGGTGAGGCCGGGCGTGCGCGGATCGGGCAGGCTGCCGGCGAGCAGAAGCCGAAGGTTCTTGCGCGCGCCGATGATGGCGATCGCTTCCTCGCTTGCGTCGGGCGCGATGATCACCTCGGTGAAGATCTTCGTGATCTCGCGCGCGGTGTCGGCATCGAGTGCGCGGTTCATCGCGATGATGCCGCCGAACGCCGAGGTGGAATCGCAGGCCAGCGCCTTGCGATACGCGCTGACGAGGTCGGAGCCCTCCGCGACGCCGCAGGGATTGGCATGCTTGACGATGACGCAGGCTGCGGTGCGCTTGGCGTCGAACTCGCCGATGCATTCATAGGCCGCATCGGTGTCGTTGATATTGTTGTAGGAGAGCTCCTTGCCCTGGAGCTGCCGTGCAGTCGAGACGCCCGGCCGCTTGTCGGGCGTTGCATAGAACGCCGCGGTCTGGTGCGGATTCTCGCCATAGCGCAGCGACTGGATCAGCCTGCCACCGAAGGCGCGGAAATCGGGCGCGTCGATCTCGAGCTGGCGGTTGAACCAGTTCGAGATCGCGGCGTCATAGGCGCCAGTGCGCGCGTAAGCCTTGGCGACAAGGCGCCGGCGCAGCTTCAGCGTGGTTGCGCCTTTGTTGGCGGCTAGCTCGTCGAGCACGGCCTGATAGTCCTGCGCCTCGACCACGACGGCGACATCGTCATGGTTCTTCGCGGCGGCGCGGATCATCGCGGGGCCGCCGATATCGATGTTCTCGATGCAATCCTCGAAGCCCGCGCCTTTGTCGACGGTTGCTTCGAACGGATAGAGATTGACGACGAGGAGATCGATCGGCGCGATGCCATGCGCGGTCATCGCTTCCGCATGGTCCTTGTTGTCGCGGATCGCGAGCAGGCCGCCATGCACCTTCGGATGCAGCGTCTTGACGCGGCCATCCATCATCTCGGGGAAGCCGGTCAGCTCGGAGACGTCCTTCACCTTGAGGCCGGCCGCGGCGATCGCCTTTGCGGTGCCGCCGGTCGAGATCAGCTCCACATCATGCGCGGCAAGCGCCTTTGCGAAGTCGATCAGGCCAGTCTTGTCGGAAACGGAGAGAAGTGCGCGGGTGACGCGGCGGGGATGGTCAGTCATGAGCAAGATCCTCTGTCTGAAGGAGTGTCTATGCCCAGGCGCGCGGCTGCTCAGTCCCGCGCTTCCCGATGGTGCTCCATCCAAGGTCGCCAGTCGCGCGAGCGAGGGCTCGATAGCAGTTTTCGGTCGCTTTCACAACGATCAGATGGGGCCGAATCGCGGGCGTCTACAGCGGAAGTTCCGGCTCTCGCCGCGCATTTCTGCGGGCATTCGTGATCGCCGGCGAGGCGGTGGAGCGGACAAAACTCCAGCGGATCGAGGGCGCCTGCCGCGCATCCTGGCGGATCACGATCTGCGCGGTGCGGCGCGGGCCGTCATTGCCGGCCAGGGACACGCTGTCCTCCAGCTCCACCTTGTCGTCGAGCGCCTCGAAGGTCCAGACGTCGCGGTTCGGCAGCACCAGCATGACGCCGCGGGCATCGGACAGCCGGCTCGCCTTCACCGCCGGGTGCAGATGAAATCGCAGCGCGAAATCGGCATCCGCACCCTTGAAGCGTCCGCCTTGCGGCGGCGACAGCGTGTCCTCGCCGTCGATGCGCGCGCCGTCATTGGCGATCATTAGCACGCGACGGTGGATCGCGCCGAATTTTGTCAGGTAACCGTCATGCGACGTCGTGAGCAGCGTGCCGTTCTGCACGATTTCGCGATAGCTCTCGACCTCGACGGGGCCGCTGGTGACCGGAGCGCCGTGCAAGAGCCGCTTCATCGCCGACATCTCCACGAACTGGCATGACGAGGTGTCGTGATAGGTCAGCGTCGAATGCGCCGCGGTGCCGCGCGCGAACGGTCGCCAATTGTCGCGGCCCGTGGTCGGCATGCCGCAATTGGTGACGATGCGGCTGATGCCGGAGGACAGTTCGAACGACAGGCAGCCGGCATGGGCGTCGTGGCTGACGCTGGCCGCCGGCGGCGGGCCGGTGTCGATGATCAGCGTGGTCTGGCCGGCATCGAGGCGCTGGAAACCGGTATGCGGCATGTTCGACATCGGCGCGCCGTGGGTGTCGTCATAGGCAAGCAGCGTGGCAAGCAGGTCCGAGGGCGTCGCGCTCATGCCGTTGAACAGCGCGAAATTGCCGTCGCCGTGGCGGAAGAAGCGCAGCATCGGCATCATGCGGTCGATCGCGTTGAGCAGCGCGGGCGGCGGCGCGATGTTGCGCGCGGCAAAGGTCTGCCGCAACGGCAACAGGTCGATCAACAGCTCGATCAGCGCGCCCGGGTTGCGCGAGACATGCCCGCCGTCGGGCAGGATCTGCCGCTGCAATTCATCGGAGAGCTTTTTTGAGGCGCTGCGGATGTGACTTGCCTGGTTGGCGAGGCACAGCGCCGCATAGCATAGCGCGATCAGCACCTGGAGCTTCGGCACTCCGTCGGGAATGTTGACCATGGTGTAGCGCAGCAAGCGGATTTCGCGCGCCAGCGCGCGCAGATAGCGACGGTAGAATTTGTTGTCGGTATCGTTCAGTACCAGCGGTGCCTGCGACAGCAGGGAGATCACGCGTCGCGCCAGCACGTCGGCGCGTCGCGCGACGGGACGGCGCTTGCTGGCAGGGTTGCCGATCCAGTCCTCGATCAGCGAGCGCGCATTCGCGCGCGTCAGCGCGGTGTCCGCGGCGCGCAAATGGCGCAGCCAGCCGAAGCCGAGCAGCGCAACCTCCCAATCCTCCGACGGCGGCTCGAGATCGAAGATCGAACGGCCGTGGCAATTGACGATCTTGCCGGCGAAGACGAAGCGGCCGGCATAGATCTCGGCGGCGCGGGTCGCATCCGCGGTGCGCAGATCATGCGGCGCGATGATCAGCCGGTCGGCGCGGCCGGGCCAGACCCGCGACAGGGCGACGGAACCGCCGCTCGCGCGCGCGAGCATGTTCCGCGCGAAGCGGTTCATCACCAGCGTCGAGATACGTCTGCGTTGAGCGACCGACACGCCTTGCCTTGATGGGGGAGAGGATTCCGACGAATCCTTATTAATCCCAAAATCGGACGGCCGACACCACCTTGAACGACGCGAATCAGCGCCGTGGTTGCAAAATCCAGTGCAAAATCAGGATTTAACGAGCCGGGCCGCGAAAAATCCGTCAAGCCCGCCGAGCTTGGGATCGGCGTTCGGCAGATGGCTGGGCAGAGTGCGCAAATCGCCCTCGGCGGTGACGATCTCGCTGAGTCCCGACACCTCGGACGCATCGATAGGAACCCGGCGAAGCCCAGGCTCTGTGGCCAGCAGCGCGGCGACCGCATGCTCGCCCTCTTCGGGTTCCAGCGAGCAGGTACAGTAGACCAGCGTCCCGCCGGGCTTGAGCAGCGAGATCGATTTTTGCAGCAGCCGCCGCTGGAGCACGGTCATTGCCGCGATGTCGGATTCCTGCCGGAGCCAGGAGACATCGGGGTGGCGGCGGATCGTCCCGGTCGAGGTGCAGGGCGCATCGATCAGGATGCCGTCGAAGCCATCGGCCGGACCCGCCCATTCCACGGCGTCGGCGACGACCGTCTCGGCCTGGAGCGACAACCGCATCAGATTCTCGCGCAGCCGCGCCACCCGGGCGGGCGAGCGGTCGATGGCCGTGACGTGCGCGCCGGCCTGCGCCAGTTGCGCGGTCTTGCCGCCGGGAGCGGCGCAGAGATCGGCGATGGATTTGCCCTTGATGTCGCCGAACAGCCGAGCTGGCAGCGCAGCGGCGGCGTCCTGCACCCACCATTGTCCTTCGGCGAAGCCGGGAAGCATGGTCACCGCGCCATGCAGCACCGTACGCACCGATCCGGTCGGCAGCACCTCGCCATGTAAGCGGCTCGCCCATTGCGCGGCGTCCGACTTCACGGTCAGATCCAGCGAAGGGTCGTGGCTGAGCGCGAGCGCCATGTCTCTTGCGACCGTCTCTCCGTAATGCGCGCGCCAGCGCGCGACCATCCAGGGCGGCAGATCCAGCGACTGTGCCGCAACCTCGTCCACCAGCGCCTTGCCCTCGCGGGCGCAGCGGCGCAGCACGGCGTTGACGAGGCCGGCATAGCGCGCGGCGCGCCGGTCGGATTGCACGAGGCGAACGGAAAGATCGACGGCCGCGTGATCGGGCACGTCCATCCAGAGGATCTGGGCGGCGCCGATCAACAGCGCGCTCTGCGCGCGCGGCGCGTCGGAGGGAATGCCCTTGTCGAGCAACCGAGACAGCACATGGCCGAGCGTGCCGAGCCGGCGCAGCACGGTGGCGACCAGGCGGCGCATCAGCGCGCGGTCGCGGTCGGGGAGCGTCTTCAGTCCGGGATGGGCGCCGCTGCCATCGAGCTGCTCGTCAAGCGTGCGGTGCTTTTGCAGCACGCCGTCGACGATGTCGGCGGCAATCCGCCGCGCCGCGAGACCGGGCACTTCGGATGGAGGAGCGAAACGTTGAGAAGGCATGCGGAAACAAGGTTCTGAGCGAGCGGCAGTTCGCCGTAATGGGCGCATGCCTTGAGAAGGCGATCTCTGGCACGCGAATATGCCAAATGTAAGAATCGCTTCCGGGTTTTTTCAGCCCTTTCGGCGCCATTTCAGGAATGCGTTATTGGGCGTCGCGCCGTGCGCCGTCCCGCGCTAGAAAGCCTACGATGAGTGACCAGCCTCCTGTTCCCGACCGCAAGCAGCTTACGCCGGCCGCCCAGCGTGCGCTGGCCGAGGCCGACGCGCGCCGGCAGGCTGCGGCAGTCCGAGCCAAAAACAACGGCCAGGCGGCGCCAAAGGAGTTGCAGGGCCCAAAAGGACCCGAACCGACCCGCTATGGCGATTGGGAGCGCAAGGGCATCGCTTCCGACTTCTGAAGCTTGCCTTTTGAGGCTCGCTTGCCGTACTGCCCGACTCAGCCCTAGCGTGCGCGGATGTCGCGTTTCGATCCAAGCCATCCGTATCGGCCTTCATACAGCGGCTCGCCGTTTGGCCGCCGCTTCTCAGGCCTGTTGCCGTGGATGTTCGTGGTCGGAATCGTGGTGGCCGTGGTGTTCACGTTCCGGCACGGGATGAACTGGCCCTTCCCTCATGCGACTGACGGTCAGTCGCGGGACGCCGAAATCATCTTACAGCAGGCCAATCCTGACGTCCGTGAGCCGGTCGACGTCGTTCGCACCATTGACGGCGACACCTTTCTCGCACGCGTTCGTCAGCGCAACGGCCGCGATCTCGTGGTGCGCGTTCGCCTGCGCGGCATCGATGCACCCGAGATGAAAGCCTCCTGCCAGGAGGAACTGGACAAGGCCGAAGCCGCGGCCCGCGCATTGCGCGATCTGCTCGGCCAGGGTGGCGTGGTGATCACCAATCTCGGCTCCGATAAATACGGACGCGTTCTCGCTGACGTCGCGACCAAACGCACGGCCAATGTCTCGGCGGCGTTGCTCGCCGGCGGCTACGCGCGGAACTACAATGGCGGCCATCGCGACGGCTGGTGCGCGCGGAGCTGGCGCTTCTGGTAACAAAAAAGCCGCGTCGAAAGACGCGGCTCTTGCCGTCTCGCCCTGATGCCGGCGATCAGCGCGTCACGACCACCGTCGTGCCGACCGAGACGCGGCTGTAGAGATCCGTGATGTCGTCGTTGAGCATGCGGATGCAGCCATACGAGACGAAGCCGCCGATCGAGCCCGGCACGTTGGTGCCGTGGATGGCATACTCACCGCCGGACAGCGTCATCGCCGCGACGCCCATCGGGTTGCGCGGCGAGCCGCCCGGGATGACGTCCGGGATGCTCGGCTTGTCGCGCTTCACCTCGGCAGGCGGCGACCAGGCCGGATTGCGGTACTTGCCGTCGATGCGGGTGGTGCCGGCCCACTGCTTGCCGGACTTGCCGACGCCGACCGGGTAGCGCACGGCGTGGCCATTATCGAGGACGAGATAGAGCCGACGCTCGTTGGTTTTGACCACGATGGTGCCCGGCGAATAGTCGGCCAGGTGCGTCCCCACCATTTCCGGCCGCGCCTGCGCCGCCGTCGACATCATCACCCCAGCCCCAATGGTGGCGGCCAGCGCCACAGCAATCCTCATCGACATCGATTTTCCCCTTGCCCCGAACGGACCGTCCAAAATTACGCAAAACCGGCAATCTCCGGCTCACCAAGTCCTCGTTAGGGGACATTCTTAACCGCGCCTGTTAACCGGATGGTTTCCACGCACGGCCGCCAAGGGCCAGCCAGCAGGGGGAACAAAGGAAATGTTCGAAACAAAGTAAATGACCTGAAAACAACACTCGCCCGGAAAGATGCCCGGGCGCCGGGGCGCGGCCTGACCAGTGCGTGAGGATGTGAACGGCCGTTGTCCGGGAGGCGCTAACGCGGAGATGCGGTCTCGTGTCCCGGACGCGGCGCAGCGCGAAGCGGTGCGACGCAGAGCCGGGGCATAGAAAGCCACAGAGTCTGCCGTTGCATGGGCCCCGGCTCAGCAGCGCACCGCGAAGGAGCGCTGCACTGCGTCCGGGGCACGGGACTGCCTTACGCGGACTTCTTGTTCTGCCGGTTCTTGACGAGGTCGTCGACCACGCCGGGATCGGCCAGGGTCGAGGTGTCGCCCAGGCTGCCCGGCTCGTCCTCGGCGATCTTGCGCAGGATGCGGCGCATGATCTTGCCGGAGCGGGTCTTGGGCAGGCCTGGCGAGAACTGGATCTGGTCGGGCGCAGCGATCGGGCCGATCTCCTTGCGCACCCAGGTGACGAGCTCCTTGCGCAGTTCGTCGCTCGGCTCGACGCCGGCCATTAGGGTCACATAGGCGTAGATGCCCTGGCCCTTGATGTCGTGCGGGTAACCGACCACGGCGGCTTCCGAGACCTTCTCGTGTGCGACCAGCGCACTCTCGACTTCCGCCGTGCCCATGCGGTGACCGGAGACGTTGATGACGTCGTCGACACGGCCGGTGATCCAGTAATAACCGTCGGCATCGCGCCGGCAGCCGTCGCCCGTGAAATACTTGCCCTTGTAGGTCGAGAAATAGGTCTGTTCGAAGCGGGCGTGGTCGCCATAGACCGTGCGCATCTGGCCCGGCCATGACCGCGTCAGGCACAGATTGCCGGATGTCTCGCCGTCCAGCACCTTGCCGTCGGCGTCGACGATCTCAGGCACCACGCCGAAGAACGGTTGAGTTGCCGAGCCCGGCTTGAGCTTCGTGGCGCCGGGCAGCGGCGTGATCAAAATCCCGCCGGTCTCGGTCTGCCACCAGGTGTCGACGATCGGGCAGCGTTCGTCGCCGACGACGCGGTGATACCACTCCCAGGCTTCCGGGTTGATCGGCTCGCCGACCGAGCCGAGCAGGCGCAGGCTGGCGCGCGAGGTCTTCTTCACGGGCGCGTCGCCGCTCTGCATCAGCGCGCGGATCGCGGTCGGCGCGGTGTAGAAGATGTTGACCTTGTGCTTGTCGATGACGTTCCAGAATCGCGAATTATCCGGGTAATTCGGCACGCCTTCGAACATCAGCGTGGTCGCGCCGTTGGCGAGCGGTCCGTACAGAATGTAGCTGTGTCCGGTGACCCAGCCGACGTCGGCGGTGCACCAATAGATGTCGCCGTCGTGATAGTCGAAGACGTATTGATGCGTCATCGCGGCGAACACGAGATAGCCGGCGGAGGTGTGCAGCACGCCCTTGGGTTGGCCGGTCGAGCCCGAAGTGTAGAGGATGAACAGCGGATCCTCGGCGTGCATGTGCTCGACCGGGCATTCCGTCGTCACCATCGCGGCAGCCTCGTGATACCAGAGGTCGCGCGTCGGGTTCATGTCGATCTTGCCGCCGGTGCGCTTGACCACGACGACCCAGTCGACGCCGTCTGCCTTGGCGAGCGCCGCGTCGACATTGGCCTTCAGCGGCACCTTCTTGCCGCCGCGCAGGCCCTCATCCGCGGTGATGATCACCTTGGACTGGCAGTCGCTGATGCGCTGGGCGAGGCTGTCGGGCGAGAAGCCGGCGAACACCACGGAGTGAATCGCGCCGATCCGCGCGCAGGCCAGCATCGCGTAGGCCGCCTCCGGGATCATCGGCAGGTAGATGGTGACGCGGTCGCCCTTTTTGACGTTCCGGGTGCGCAGGATGTTGGCCATCCGGCAGACCTCGTCGTGCAGCTCCTTGTAGGTGATGTGCCGGGATTGCGAGGGATCGTCGCCTTCCCAGATGATCGCTGTCTGGTTGGCGCGGCTGTGGAGATGCCGGTCGATGCAATTATGGGCGACGTTGAGGATGCCGTCCTCGAACCATTTGATGGAGATGTTGCCGGGCGCGAAGGAGACGTTCTCGATCTTCGTCGGAGCGTGCATCCAGTCGATGCGCTTGGCCTGCTCCGCCCAGAAGGCGTTCGGGTCCGAGATCGAGCGGACGTACATGTCCTTGTATTTGGCCTGGTCGACCCAGGCGCGCTTCGCCCATTCCGCGGGGACGTCGTAGATCTTCTCGGACATGCTTCCCTCCACATACGGCAAGCCGAGCACAGACCGCTGGCGAGCCGACTTGATCGTTGAACCGATTATGCGTCGGGCTAACCGGACCCGACAAGGTGCACAAGCTGGACCTTCGGCGAGCAGCCTGCCATGCGGAGGATCAAGCCGCTCCGTGCGACTGTCGCAGTTTTGAAACAGGGCGACGGGCGGCTTTCGGGTCTTTACCCAGATCTTCGGAATGGGCCCGCGCAGAGCGCCATGCACCCCGCAGAGGTATTTAGAAACCGTCTCTCACTGATTCGGGACTCGCAATGCGGTTCGGAACACCCTAAATGGCCAACCCGGGTCCAACGAGGCCCCTTGGAACAAAAATCAGAACAGCGGCATTGACCGATAACAAACAAGGCTAAGGCATAAGACTATGATGGATCAGCAGAATCTCGGGACTTTGCGGCCCGCTTCAGCCGATCCTGCAGCCATTGCGCTGGCCAAAGCCCTCGGACAATGGCCGAAACCAGCCGGTTCCGGCCGTCCCAGCCCGAAAAAAGTGTTCGACGCGGCGCCCGCGGCGACGGTCGAGGCCCTCGCCAAGGAGCTGGGCCTGCGGCTCGGCGACCAGAATGAGTTGACCATCCGCCGCGTCAGGCGCGGCAAGGGCTATTCGTTCGTGCGGCCCAACGGTGTCCACATCCGCGATGCCCGCACTATTCGGCGGCTGCATTCTATGGCGGTGCCGCCGGCCTATCGCGAGGTGCGCTACTCGGCGGATCCGAGCACGCATCTCCAGGCTGTGGGACGTGATGCCGCGGGCCGGCTGCAATATCGCTATCACGCCGATTGGGAGAAGGTCCGCGAGCAACGCAAGGCGCATCGCCTGGAAAAGCTCGTCGGCGCGCTGCCCAAGATCCGACGCAAGGTCTCGGCGTTCCTGTCGGGCGACGAGCCGACCCGCGAGTTCGCGCTCTCGGCCGTCATCGAACTGATTGCGCGCACCGCGATCCGTCCCGGCAACGAATCCTATGCCCGTCTCAACGGCACACGCGGAGCCACCACGCTGCTGAAGTCCAACGTCTCGCTGGAAGACGACAGCTTCGTGCTGACCTTCAAGGCGAAGGGCGGCAAGGCGGTGCGCAAGGAGTGCGACGCGGCCAAGCTCGTGCGCGCCATCGGCATTTTGCAGGGCGTTCCCGGCAAGCGCATGTTCCAGTATCGCGATCCCTATGGCATCGTGCGCGCGGTCAGCACCACGCAGGTGAACGCGTTTCTGCGCGAGATCGCCGGCATCAAGATCTCGCTGAAGGATTTCCGCACGCTGATGGCCTCTGCCGTCGTCGTGGAATCGCTGTCGCGGATCACGCCGGCGACCAGCCAGCGTGGCCGCAAGAAGCAGGTGCTGGAGGCCATCCGCGGCGCTGCCGATCAGTTGTCCAACACGCCGGCGATCTGCCGCAAGAGCTATGTTCACGACACCATCGTCACCGCGTTCGAGGACGGCATCCTCGAACGCTTCGCCGCGACCATGAAGGGCCAGCGCTCGCAGGCCAGGCGCGAGCAGCTTTTGCAGCAGGTGGTGGCGACCGCGGCGGTCTGATCCTCTCCCGTCGCTACGCCTTGTTGGAAACGCCGTTGTCGGGACCAGGATCGCCGCCCGCGGCTGCCGCCGTGAGCCGTCCCAGATAGTGCGCCCATCCCGTCGCGTGCGCGGCAGCCTGTTCCTCGGTCGGCAGCCCGCTATGGGTCATGCGCAGCAATGTGCCGCCGTCGCGTTCGATCAGGTCGATCTCGATCAGGCTCGAGCCGGGCGGCACTTCCTGGCCGCCTTCCCATCCAAACGTGTAGGCGAGCCGATGCACCGGCACGACCTCGCGGAACGCGCCGCGGGCAACGCCGCCGCGGGGGCCGATGCCTTTGAGCAGATATAGCCCGCCGGGATGCGGCTCCGTGGACGCGTCGGAACCCATCCAGCTCAAAATCTTCTCGGGGTCGGTCAGGTAAGCGAAAACGGTGGCACGCGGGGCGGCGATCTGGGTCTCGCGTCGCACTATGAACGGTTCGGTCATCGGCGATCATCCCTGGGCTGACTGTGGGACATGGCGGTGCGCGAGCGGCCCGTCAAGGATTGCCCGTGACAAAGAGGTCCTGGCATCGTCATGATCGGGCCATGTACCTCTCGCCGACGCTCGCCTGGCTTGTCGATGCCGCCGCCGATAGCGCCGGGGCCGACCGTCTGCTCGCGGACCTCGGCGCGCATCTGGTCGCTGACGGCGTGCCGCTTGCGGCAGGCAGCCTGACGTTGGAGGTGCCACATCCGCTGATCGCGAAACGGACCTGGTTGTGGCGCGCGAACAACGGCCGGGTGATCGAAGCGCTCGGCTTCGCACCAGGCGGCCTCGCGCCCGACCCGCCCAACGATGCCGGCCGCCGCTGGCTGCGCGACATCGCGGACGGTGGGGTGCACGAGGACGTGGTCGGACGCCCCGACGGGCCGTTGCTCGGCTGGATCGGGCCGCGTCCGTTCACCGCGGACGAGACCGAGCAATTGCGCCAGGCCGCGCGCTTTGCCGCGACACCCCTTGCGGTGCTTGCCGCGCGTGCAACGTTGCGCGCGACGTTGGATGCTTATCTCGGCAAGCGCAGCGCGGAGCGGGTGCTGGCCGCACCCCTGCGGCGCGATCTCGGCGAGACCATTCAGGCCGCGCTGCTCTATGCCGATCTGCGCAATTTCACGCTCCTGTCGGAAACCAATCCGCCTGCCGACGTCATCGCGGCGCTCGATGCCTGGTTCGATCGCATCGCCGGCGCGGTTCACGCGTTCGGCGGCGAGGTGCTGAAATTCATCGGCGACGGCGTGCTCGCGATCTTTCCGGTGCTTGGGGCGTCGCCGCGCCACGCGTGCGATGCGGCTCTGCGTGCCGCGAGCGCGGCTGAAGCGGGGATGGCGTATCTCAACGCGGAGCGCCGTGCACAAGGTCTGCCGCCGCTCGCGTTCGGCGCGGCGCTGCATCTCGGCGAGATGCTGTGGGGTAATATCGGTGCCGCCAACCGGCTCGATTTCACGGCGATCGGTCCCGCCGTCAATCTCGCCAGCCGGCTCGAAGGATTGTGCAAGCCGCTCGGCAGAACCGTGCTGGTGTCGGGCGCGCTCGCCGCCGAGACGGACATGCCTCTGATCGCGCTTGGATCGCATTCGCTGCGCGGCATCGCCGTGCCATGCGAGGTGTTTGCGCTGCCGGAGACGCAAGCTCGGATATCGTAGCCCGGATGGAGCGGAGCGTAATCCGGGATCGTGCCACATGGGATTTTCCCGGATTGCGCTGCGCTCCATCCGGGCTACGGCAGCAAGCCTACATCCCACCCATCTTGCAGACGAGCTTCCATTCCTCGGCCGTCACCGGCTGCACCGACAGGCGGGAATATTTCACCAGCGCCATGTCGGCGAGCTTCTTCTCGGCCTTGATCGCCGCCATCGTCACCGGTGTCTTCAACGGCTTGTCGGCCTTGATGTCGACGCAGACGAATCTTTCGGTCTTGTCGGTCGGATCGGGGTAGGCTTCCTTGATAACTTCCGCGATGCCGACGATCTCCTTGCCCTCGTTGGAATGATAGAAGAACGCCTTGTCGCCCTTCTTTATGGCGACGAGATTCTGGCGCGCGGTGTAATTGCGCACGCCGGTCCAGGCTTCGCCCTTGGCGCCTTTCGCCACCTGCTGGTCCCAGGACCACACCGATGGTTCGGATTTCACCAGCCAGTACGCCATGTTCATTCCTCTGCCTTGAAAGGTCGCGTCATGAGCCCCGAGATCGCGGCGTCGATCGTGCTTCTGCCGGTCAGGATCGATGCGACGGCTTCCGATACTGGCATTTCGATGTTTTGCGAAGCCGCGAGCTCGATCAGGACCGGCGCGGTGAATTCGCCTTCGGCAAGCTTGCCGGCGGGCGGCTGCTCGCTGCGGCCAAGCGCCAGGCCGAGCGCGAAATTGCGCGATTGTGGGCTCGAGCAGGTCAGGATCAGGTCGCCGAGTCCAGACAAGCCCGTGAGTGTTTCACTGCGTGCGCCGAGCGCGCGCCCGAGGCGTGTCAGCTCGGCAAAGGCGCGGGTGGTGAGTGCGGCCTGGGCGGAAGCGCCGAGCTTGCGGCCGACCGCGATGCCGACCGCGATCGCCAGCACGTTCTTGGCGGCGCCGCCGATCTCGACGCCGCGGACATCGGTGGAATGATAGGGCCGGAAGGTCGGCGAGCCCAGCGCCTGCACCAGGTGGCTCGCCAAGGCGTCGTCCTTTGACGCCAGCGTCACTGCCGTCGGCAGGCCGCGCGCGACATCGTCGGCAAAGCTCGGCCCCGACAGGATCGCCGGCTGGACGTGAGGCGCGGCCTCGGCGATCACGTCGGTCATGAATTTATGGGTGCCGTGCTCGATGCCCTTGGCGCAGGCAATGATCGGCACCGGCTTTTCCAGGTGCGAGGCGAGCATGTTGACAGCACCGCGCAGATGCTGCGCGGGCACTGCGATCAGCAGCATGTCCGCGCGCGCGGCGAGGGCCAGGTCGCTCGTGACGATGATCTCCGGCGCAAGCCGCACGCCGGGCAGCCGCGGATTGTCGCGGGTCGATGCGATTCGCGTCGCGTGCTCGGGATTGCGCGCCCACAGCGTCACGTTCCGTCCGGCCCGCGCCGCCACCATCGCCAGCGCCGTGCCCCAGGCGCCCGCGCCGATCACCGCCACGGAGTGGAATGCGGCCATTGCTAGAATCCCGCGCGCGTCTTGCCGTATCCGGCCGGTGCCGTCGCGTTCGCATCGAGCAGCCAGCGCGCACGGGGCTGTGCTTCCATCGTGTCGGTCATGCCGAGTGCGAGACGTTCGGCGCCGGCCCAGGCGATCATCGCACCGTTGTCGGTGCAGAGCGCCGGCGGCGGCATGATCAATTGTGTTCCGGCCTTTCTCGCAACGTCATGCAGCGCCCCGCGGATCGCCTGATTGGCGGCGACGCCGCCGGCCGCCACCAGCGCACGCGGCGCACCGAACTGCTCGCGGAAAAGTTTCAGACCGACGCTCAACCGGTCGGCGGTGGAGTCGAGCACGGCCGCCTGAAAGCTCGCGCAGAGATCGCTGACGTCCTGCGGCGTGATCTCGGCCAACCGGCTCGCTTCGTTGCGCACCGCCGTCTTCAATCCCGACAGCGAGAAGTTGGCGTCGGGGCGTCCCTGCAGCGGCCGCGGAAACGCAAATCGCGCGGGATCGCCGCTGGCTGCCGCGCGCTCGACCTGCGGCCCGCCCGGATAGGGAAGTCCCAGCATTTTCGCGACCTTGTCGAAGGCCTCGCCGATCGCATCGTCGACGGTGGTGCCGAGGCGCACATACTGACCAACGCCGGTGACGGCGACGATCTGGGTATGGCCGCCCGAGGCGAGAAACAGGCAATAGGGAAATTCGAGTGCGTCGGTCAGGCGCGGCGTCAGCGCATGCGCTTCCAGATGGTTCACGGCGACCAGCGGTGTGTCGTGCACCATCGCGATCGCCTTCGCGGTGGTGAGCCCGACGATGACGCCGCCGATCAGTCCCGGGCCCGCGGCGGCCGCGACACCGTCGAGCTGGGCGAAGTCGATGCCGGCCTCAGTCATGGCGCGGTCGATGATGCCGTCGAGCAGGTCGACATGGGCGCGGGCCGCGATCTCCGGTACGACGCCGCCGAAACGGGCATGCTCCTCGACCTGCGACCACACGATATTGGACAGGATCTTGCCGCTGCCGTCAGGAGCACGCTCGATCACCGCCGCGGCGGTCTCGTCGCAGGTGGTTTCGATGCCCAGTACCAGCATTGGCGAATTGTTATCCAATTTGCGCCCTTCTCGCCCCCCTTGCGCTCATCCGCAAAGCAGAGTTCTGGTACGTCCGGTAGCATTCCGGGGTCGGCCAACGCAATCGTCACGCGCGGCCGTCCCTCGTCAAAGCGCCACTGCCACGTGGTTCGGGAACACAAGCGATGTCCATTCTTGTCACACGGCCGCATCCCGACAATGAAGCGACGTCGGAAAATCTGCGTGCACGGGGTCATGTGGTGCTGCTCGCGCCGGTGCTCAAGTGCGAGCCGGTCGCCTTCCATGACGAGAGTGAAACGAGCTACAGCGCCGTCATTGTCACGTCGGCCAATGCGATTCGTGGTGTCGCGCCGCAATTGCAGGAGCTTGGTCTCCTGGAACTGCCGCTGTTCGCGGTCGGCGAGCACACGGCCGCCGCCGCGCGCGATGCCGGCTTTGCCGAGGTGGTCGTCGCCGGCGGCGATGCCGCGGCCTTGCGCGACAAGGTGATGCAGAGCGCGCGCGACAAGCGGCTCAACAAGAAGAGCACGTTGCTCTATCTCGCGGGCGCGGATCTGTCGCGCGACCTCGGCGGTGAGCTGGGCGCCGAAGGCTTCAACGTCGTCACGCAGACGACCTATCGCATGGCGCCGGTCAAGCTGTTGCCGCGTGATGTCTGTGAGGGCTTTGCCGCCCATGGGATCGAGGCGGTGCTGCATTACTCCCGGCGCAGCGCGCGGGCTTTCCTGGAAGCCGCGCGGGACGAAGGTGTCGAAATCTCGGCCCTGGCGATCCCGCAATGCTGCCTGTCCGAGACCGTCGCCGGCGTTCTGCGCGAGGCCGGTGCCGCGCAGGTTCTGGTGGCCGCGACGCCGGACGAAAATGCCTTATTCGACACCTTGGAGCGTGCTTTGCGCACCCGTTTGGCGTAAGAGGTCGGGCCGAATCCGAGGTAATCGGATCCGTTCGTTCAGGGCAGGTAAGTGTGAGGAACCGTCACGATGGCCGACGACAAGCCTGAAGACGCAGGATCGGCTCCCGAGTCTAGCCGTGCCAGGCGCACCCCGCCCACCATCGACCTCGAGGCAACCGAAGTCTCGACCCAGCCGCAGGAGGTGGCGGGCGCGCCTGAGACTGAGGCAGCGACCGAACAGGCCGTGCATGAGCAAGCCAAATCTGAAGAGGGCAAGTCTGAAGAGGGCAACTCCGAACAGGCCGATGCCGAGCCGCAGCCCGAGCCTGCCGAGGAAGAATCTTCCGTTGCGGCCGCGTCGGTATCGCCGTCGATTTCACCCTGGGTTATCGCTCCGTTCTCTGGCGCCGTTGCAGCCGCCATTGTGATCGCCGTCGGCTGGATGCTGGGCTGGCCTGCGGTGCAGGCGCCGCCGGCTGCTCCGCAAGTGACGGGCGCAACCGTCGAGGCGCTGAGCGGGCGCGTGGCCGCAGTCGAAGCCAAGGCGGGCAAGCCTGCCGCCGATCCGGCCATGGTGGCGCGGATCGACGCGCTGGAGAAATCCGCAACGAGCCTGCGCGGCGACATCGCCAATTTGCGCGCACAGTCCGACAAGACCGCGAGTGCCATGAACGACGCAAAATCCGCGCCGAGTGCCGCCGCGCCCGATCTCGCCGCTCTCAACGACCGCCTCGCGCAGCTCGAGCGCGCCAGCAAGACCGAACGTGCCGAACTTGCGCAGCAGAGCGAGAAGATCGCCGACGCCAAGGCGATGGACGACAAGCCGCTGCGCCACGTGGTGGCGGCGGCCCTGCTCGACGTCGCTGTTCGCCACGGCGACGCTTACGAATCTCAGCTCGCCGCAGCGCGGTCGCTGGCAACAAAGCCGGATATGCTGAAGCCGCTCGACACCTTTGCATCGTCAGGCATTCCGACGCCGGTCGCGTTGAGTCGCGAGCTCCTCAACATCGTGCCAAAATTGTCGCCGCCGGCGGAAGCCCCGGCCAGCGGCACCGGAATCGTCGAGCGTCTTCAGGCGGGGGCGTCAAAACTCGTCCGCATCGAGCGTACCGACGGGGTCGGCAACGATCGCGGCGCCATCGTCGCGCGTGTGACGTCGGCTGCGTTGCGCAACGATTTCGTCGAGGCACGGCGCGAGTTGAAGACGCTGCCCGAGGCCGATCGTGCACCGGCACAAGCCTGGCTCGACAAGGCCGATGCCCGTGACGCGGCGCTCGCCGCCTCACGCAAATTCGCCGACGGCGCCATGGCGGATCTCGTCAAGCCTGGTCAATAAAGGTTCGCGCAACAATCAGCGCGTATAGGGATCGTCATGCTTCGCATCGTCCTCTTCCTCGTCCTGATCGCGCTGGCGGCGGCCGGCGCGGCCTGGGTTGCCGATCAGCCCGGCGACCTCGTCCTAACCGCGGGCGCCTTCCGCGCCACAACGACGCTTCCCAGATTCGTGCTCTTGCTTGGCCTGTTTGCCGCGGCGGTCGTGCTGGTCTGGAGCCTGCTGACGATGGCTTGGCGCGCTCCGGGGCGTCTGCGCCGCCGTCGTCACGAAAAGCGTCATGCGCGCGGCCGCCACGCCATCACCCACGGCCTGCTTGCGATCGGCCATGGCGACACCGCGCTTGCCCGTCGCCACGCCGATACCGCGCGGCGGCTGGCCGCAAACGATCCGCTCGCGCTTCTCTTGCATGCGCAATCGGCGCAGCTCGACGGCAATCGCGACGAGGCCCAGCGCGTCTTCCGTGTCATGGCCGAGCGCGAGGACACGCGCCTGCTCGGCCTGCGCGGCCTGTTCATCGAGGCGCAGCGCGCCGACGATGCGGTCGGCGCGGTGATGATCGCCGAGGAAGCGATCAAGCTGTCGCCGTCCTCGACCTGGGCTTCGCATGCGGTGCTCGGCTTCCGTTGCGCGCGCGGTGACTGGAGTGGCGCGCTCGCGATCCTCGATTCGAATCTGTCCGCGGGCCTGATCGACAAGCAGGCCTATCGCCGCCAGCGCGGCGTGCTGCTCGCCGCCCGCGCGCTGGAATTGGAAACGATGGACCGCGACGTCGCGCGCGAGAGCGTGATGCAGGCGGTCAAGCTCGCGCCGACCCTGGTTCCCGCCGCAGTGCTCGCTGCAAAATTCGAGAGCGAGGCGCATCAGGTGCGCCGCGCCATGAAGCTGGTGGAAACCGCCTGGCTCGCCAATCCGCATCCTGATCTCGCCGATGCCTATGCGCATGTGAAGCTCGGCGATTCCGCGCGGCAGCGCTTGCAGCGGGTCGAGACGCTTGCGGCCAAGATTCCTGCCGACAAGGCTGGTTATGTCGAGGGCCAGCTGGCGATCGCGCGCGCCGCGATCGATGCGTCCGAGTTCGCCCGTGCGCGCGCGGTGCTGTCGCCTTATGTCAACGATCCGACCCAGCGCGTGGCGCTGCTGATGGCCGAGATCGAACGTACCGAGCATGGTGACGGCGGCCGGGCCCGCGCCTGGACCTTGCGCGCGGTGCGCGCCCGCCATGATCCGGCCTGGACCGCGGACGGTTATGTCAGCGACCGCTGGCGTCCGGTCTCCCCGGTCACCGGCCGCCTCGACGCGTTCCAGTGGCAAACACCGGTCGCGAATCTTCCTTCCGACAAGGGCGCCATGATCGAATCCTCAGCCTTCGAGGAAGCCATGCTGGCGGCCCCGCCGCCGAAGCGGGTGACGGCGGTCCCGAGCGAAAGCCCGGCGGAACCGGCCGTAACGGCGCCGGATCCGGTGCCTGCCCCACAGGACAATTCGCCGCCCCTCGAGGCCAAGGAGATCTTAGAGGAAGCCGCCAAGGAGACCGCCAAAGAAACCGTCAAGGAAGAGCCGGTCGTCACGCCCGCCGAGCCGGTCCAACCGGCCCCCGAGATCGCCGAATCATCGCCCGCGGCGGCAACGCCGGTGTTCCGGACCCGCGCCGACCTCGGCAAGCCCACACCAGCGCCTATTCCCGCCGTCATCCCGATCGTTCGCGCCCCTGATGATCCAGGGATCGACGACGAGGGTCCGAGCGACGAATTTACGGAACAAATCGGCACGCCCAGGGACCACGCAAAGGCCCAGGCCGGCGGCTGGCGCGGATTCTGGTCTCGCTGGGGCGGGTGAGCGGCATTTGGGAGCCGGCTCCACCTTGCCAATTCGGGCCATGCCCGATATCAGGAGCGCGCGTAACGGGACCGGCCTCGCGCGGGCCCCGGCAAGGTTCGCCGCAATAGCTCAGTTGGTAGAGCACGTCATTCGTAATGACGGGGTCGGGGGTTCGAATCCCTCTTGCGGCACCAGCGCCCAAGCTCATTTGATCCTCGCAAGCCAGGCGTTCTGACCGGCGCATTCGGTCACCATGAGCGCACTGCACAGATGAGTCCGGTGAGCGCAGCATTGCATCACCGCGATGGAGAAGGATTCAATATCGCACGCCAACCTGAGTGATCGCGATCACATAAGCCCGCGATCGGCTTCCGTAGTGTCCGGCTCACGCCAAAACACGGGGAGATTTCATATGCGCAAGATCATTCTGGTGGCCGCCATGGTGCTGGTCTCTGCATCTGCCCAGGCTGGAGGCCCGCGCAGCCTGTCGTTGTCCGCGGTGAGCGAGCCGGCTTCGGTTCAGCAAACGGCGCCGATGCTTGCTGCCGCGCCGACGCAGGTGAGCGAAGCAGCGCCAGCCGTCGAAGCTCCGAAATATCTCGATCGCCCGCCGGCGGTTTCGCTTACGGCGCCTGCGGCGGCCGCTCAACCAACGACCACACCCACAACCACGATGGCCTCAGCGCCCGCGGCGACGGCCCAACCCGCTGCGAAGACGACG
The DNA here is from genome assembly GCF_040548265.1 of Bradyrhizobium sp. F1.13.3. NCBI lineage: Bacteria > Pseudomonadati > Pseudomonadota > Alphaproteobacteria > Hyphomicrobiales > Nitrobacteraceae > Bradyrhizobium > Bradyrhizobium sp. F1.13.3. The sequence continues at coordinate 863,623 of NZ_JBEPRI010000002.1, forward strand.
GCCAAGGCAGACAAGCCGAAGCACAAGCGCAGCTGGACCGAAGGCCGCATCATCAGCGAGCTGCATCGTCACGGCATCTACTGGTAAGGCGCCTGCTCTCAAAAAGCATATGGCCGGGACAAGCCCGGCCATGACGCAAGAGTTTTGGATCGGACTGGACGCGTTATTGCGAAACCGTCTGCACCACGCTCCCGATCGGACGCGCGCTCGAGGTCGGCACCTTCAGGTCCTTCAGCAGCGCCTCGTCATATTCCGGCAGCGTCTGGAAGGTCGTCTTGGCTTTCATCTGCACGATCTTGTAGCCGCCGGCCTTCAACCGCGCGAGCAGCGCCGGCATGGCTTCGCCCGTGTGCTTCTGGAAGTCGTGCATCAGGATGATGCCCTTGCCGAGCTTGTCGAGCCTGGTCATCACGGTCTCGATGATCTTCTCCGGCGTCGCGCCCTTCCTGAAGTCGAAGGAGTCGATGTCGGTCGAGAACATTGCGACGTTGCGGGTGCCGAAATAGCTCACGATCGCCGGATTGTGCTGAAGCTGCGGGAAGCGGAAGAACGGTGCGGGGTTGGTGCCGAGCGCGAATCTCACTGCGCTAAAGCCCTTCTCGACCTCGTCCTTGGCCATTTGCTCCGTCATCTTCTTGCCGTTCAAATTCACGTGCGACCAGGTGTGAGTGCCGACCGTATGGCCCTGGGCCAGCACCTGGCGCAGGATTTCGGGATGATAGGTCGCATGCTTGCCGACCGAGAAGAACAGGCCCTTGGTGCATTCATCCGCGAGCGCCTTCAGCACCGCGGGCGTGTTGACCGGCCAGGGACCGTCATCGAAGGTCAGCACGACCTCCTTGTCGGTGAGGAAGTCGAACTGCTTGAAATGATCGAAGCCGAAGCCCGGACCGCCGGTGGTGTCGATCTCGACCACGCGGGAGACGCCGAGCGCGTTGGGATTGGCGCAGGTCGATTTCTGCTGCACCGGCACCGGCGCGGGTGCGGGCGCCGGAGCAGGTGCCGCCGGCTTCGCCGCAATCGCCGCCGTGGTCGCGACGTCGTCCTTGGCGGCGAGCTTCGCCTGTGCCGGCAATGGATCGGCGGCACGGGCGGCAATCGTCTTGGGAGCGGCCTGGTCGGCGCGCGAGGAATAATAAAACCAACCGCCGGCGGCAATCACGACCGCCGCAACTACACTGGCCAGCATCAGGCCCAACGCATTACGCATCGCCATTCTTTCCAATTACGCAACCAAACCGGCGGAATTTCCCGCTCGACGAGCCATTAATGCGAAGGATCGGTTAACGTGACACCAACACGACCGCCGATCGGGAGGAATTTCAGCGAGGTGCGCCAAAGTGACCGAAGTCACAGAGGGTGGGCCTCCCGTGACCGTCATCACAGTGGAAACTGTTTTGCTGGAGCATTGTCGATCCCATCAACAACGGGCCCGCTTCCAGCGGTGCCAATGGGAGCTTCAAATGACCAACTCGCTGAACACCAAGTCCTTGAGTAGCAAGATCCGCGACACCAGCCTGGCTCTGGGCTTTGCCGCCATCCTCTCGATCGCCTCGACCAGCTCGAGCTTCGCCTTCTCGTCCGAAGCGCAGCAGCAGTGCACCGGCGACGCCTTCCGTCTGTGCTCGTCGGAAATCCCGAACATTCCGAAGATCACGGCGTGCATGATGAAGCATCGTTCGGATCTGAGCGCCGGTTGCCGCACCGTGATGGACAAGGAACTCGCCAAAGGCGGCGCGTCACGCAAGGTCGCTGACGCCCAGGACAGCCAGTAAAGAGACAGTCAGTAAGAGACAGCCACTAACAGCAACGATGGCGTCGTTGCGTCAGTTAGCTCCCCTCGCGATGTGCCCCGGCGTGAATGCCGGAGCCACGCGGCGGCGCAAGCCCGCCTTTCAATAAAGCCGTTGCGGCTTCGGGATCGTCGCTCTAGCTTCGCCCGCACATCTTCCGGGTAAGAGGCATTACGCGATGACCAGATTTCTTTTCATCATTCCATTGATCCTGCTTGCATCGGCTGCGTCAGCGCAGCAGCCCGGTCACGACGCCTGTGCGCGCGATGTGACGCGCTTCTGCCGCCCGGTGATGAACAATGGCGATCAGGCTGTGCTCGCCTGCCTCAAGCAGAACCGTACGCGGCTCACCAAAGGCTGCGACAAGGTGCTGACGGATCACGGGCAGTAACTGTATTTGTCGTCCCGGCCTAGTGCGCAATTGCGCACTAGGCCGGGACGACGGCGGAGTCTGCCAGAGGCCTACGTGCTGCTTCCCGCCGCGGTGGCGACCACGGGCAGCACCTCACTTGCTGCCTGGTCCGGCGTCTCCTCTTTCCAGCGCACCGAGCCGAACGGACGCTCGAGCATGCGGCGGATCCGCACCGGATCGGGGCCGATGTGGAAATCGATCGCCTCCTGATGCAGCGCGCGTTCGGACTGTGTCGAGCGGTTGCGCTGGCGCAAATAGTCGAGCCAGGTCGGACAGTGGTAGCGCTCGGTCCACAATTCGGGATCGGCGATGTCGCGCGCGATCGACCAGCCATAGGCACCGTTGCGCTGCCGAGAGAGCTGCACGTCCTGCATCACGTTGTGAAAGGCGCGCGCGTTCTCTTGGGCGACGCGGTATTCGATCTCGACCACCAGCGGCCCGCTGCGCGCCGTGAGCGACAATTTGACTTCCGGATCCGCCAGCAAGTCGGCGTCTTCGTTGCGGGCGCCGACGCGCGGCATCGTGAGCCAGATCCCCAGCACCGGCGAGATCAGCATCAGGCCTGCAGCCGTCAGCAGTGCGACCTCGACGCCGGCATAGTCGGTGAGATGGCCCCAGCCCCAGGCGCCGATCGCGATGCCGCCGGAAATCGAGGCCTGGAACGCCGCAAGCGAGCGGCCGGCGACCCAGCGCGGCGCCGAGAGCTGCACGCCGATATTGAACAGCGCGATGGCGGCCATCCAGACCGCGCCTGCGAGCACCAGCGCAGCCGCGGTCAGCACCGGCTCTGTGCTCACGGCGAGAGCAGCCATCGCGAACGCCATTGAGATGGTGCAGGCGCGGATCGCGGCTTCGCCGCTCATGCGCTTGCGCAATTCGTGGATGTTGAGTGCACCGACTACGGCGCCCATGCCGAAGGCGCCGAGCATGATGCCGTAGGTCTGCGCGCCGCCATGCAGCAGATCGCGCGCGACCAGCGGCATCAGCGCCATGATGGCACCGCCAATCAGGCCCATCACCAGCGTGCGCAACAGCACGATCTTGATCGGCGGCGAATTGGTGATGTAGCGGAAGCCCGACACCATGGCGCGGTTGAGCTTCTCCCGCGGCAGGCGCGAGGGCTCGGTGTTGCGCCGCCAGAGCAGCAGCACCACCAGCAACGGCAAATAGAGGATCGCGTTACACGCAAATGCCGCGACGGCGCCGAGCGCGGCGACGATGACGCCGCCGACTGCCGGGCCGAAGCTGCGCGCGATGTTGTAGCTGATGCCGTTCAGGGCGACGGCCGACGGCAGTGCATCGGGCGGCACCTGCTCGCTGACCGAGGACTGCCAGGCCGGACCGAACAGTGCGTTGCCGCTGCCGACCACGAAGCAGAAGATGAGCAGCGTCTCTGGGGAAATGTAGTTGAGCCAGGCCAGGACCGTGAGTGCGGTCGCGCCAGTCAGCGCGATCATGAGCGCGATCAGGGTCACGATACGGCGGTCATACATGTCGGCGATGGCGCCCGCCGGCATCGAGATCAGCATGATCGGCAGCATCAGGGCGGTCTGCACCAGCGCCACCTTGTCCGCCGAGGCCGCCATCTGCGTCATTGCCCAGGCGGCGCCCACGCCCTGGATCAGCAGGCCGAGATTGGAGAGCAGGCTGGCGAGCCAGATGCGCCTGAACACGGTGTACCGCAGCGGCGCCATGATGCCGTCGGCGTCAACTTTCTGACGGTTCGTCTGCTCGGTCATATCCCCTTCCAATTGGGCTGGCAGAAGTTGTCTTGACGGTTGTCTTGGAGTGGTCTTTGGGCGATTCCGGCAAGTTCAGTGATGCCCGCGAAAGTCCTTCGCTGTCCAGTGGTTAGGCCGGTATAAGCGGTGCAAAGAGATGGTTTGGCGGGGGAGGAACATATGAAGCTGTCGCGACGGATGATCTTGCAAGGGGCCGGCAGCTTGCCCTTCGCAATTGCGAGCTTGCGGACGGGTGCATCGGCTCAACCCGCACCCGCTGCGCCGAGCGAGGTGCCTCCGATCCTGTTCGTCCACGGCAATGGCGATTACGATGCGCTCTGGATGACGACCTTGTGGCGGATGGAATCCAACGGCATCGCGCGAGACCGCATGGCCGCGATCAATTTCACCGATCCCAATGCACGAAGCGACGACAAGGTCGAGCAGGCGGGCCGCTCCTCGACCGAGGACCAGCGCCGCGAGCTTGCCGCTGCCATCGTTCAATTGAAGCGCCGGACCGGTGCATCCCGCGTGGCGCTGGTCGGCAGTTCGCGCGGCGGCTACGCGATCCGAAACGTCATCAAGAGCGGCGGCGCCGCCGATGTCAGCCACGCCGTGCTCTGCGGCACGCCCAATCACGGCGTGTTCGCGACCGACGACCAGCCGAACAGCGAGTTCAACGGCCGCGGCGCGTTCCTGCGCGGCCTGAACGATGGCGAGAGCGAGGTGACGCCGGGTGTCGCCTTTCTCACCTTGCGCAGCGACGGCATGGACAAATACGCGCAGGCCGATGGCCGCTTCATCGGCAAGCCCGGTACGCCGACCGGCGTCAACGTCGAAGGTCCGGAGTTGAAGGGGGCCACCAACCTCGTGCTCGGCGCACTCGATCATCGCGAAGTGGCATTCCACCCCCGAGCTTTCCGCGAGATCTATAAGTTCATCGCCGCCCGCGAGCCCGCGCGCGTCGCGATCGTGCCGGAGCAGAGCGTCAGGCTGAGCGGCCTCGTGACGGGCACACCGGGCGGCACGCCGACCAACCGGCCGGTGGCCGGTGCAACCGTCGATGTCTTTCGCGTCGATCCTGAAACCGGTGAGCGCAAGGGCAGCGCCGTGTACAGTGCGAAGACCGGCGCCGACGGCCGCTGGGGACCGGCGCAGGTCGAGCCTTCCTGGTCGCTCGAATTCGCCCTCGCAGCGCCGGATGCGCCGACGACGCATATCTACCGCTCGCCCTTCCCGCGCTCGTCGGACGTGGTGCATCTGCGCGCCGCGCGTCCGCTCGGGCCCGCGGACAAGGACGCCGGGGTTGTCGTGATCATGTCGCGTCCGCGCGGCTATTTCGGCCTGCCGCGGGACGTGGTGCTGCTCGACGGCAAGGAGCCGGCGGACGTCAAATCGGGTGTGCCCACTGATTCGACAGCAACATTGCGCCTTCCGGCCGGCGAGATCGGGCGTAACATCGTGGCCCAATTTGGCGAAGAACGAATTGTGGCACGCGCCTGGCCTGCCCAAGAGAACAGGATTGCGATTGCCGAGCTGACTTACTAGCTAATTGCCTGCGTCACCTCTGCGGGAGCGAGCCATGAACATCGCCAGCGTGCGTCGGCCCATCGTCCCTCCGACCCCGCCGCGTGCGCCCGACGACATGTCGTTCCTCGGCCGGCTTGCCGTGCTCAAGCGGAACATGATCGCGACCTGGGGGCAGCGCGCCTATGAGGAAGACGTCATCGAGGGCCGCTTCTTCTTCCGCAACAGTTTTATCCTGAACCGGCCGGATGCGATCCGGCATGTGCTGCTCAGCAATTACGAGAATTATTCGCGCACCCCGGCGGGCATCCGCATGCTTCGTCCCGTGCTTGGCGACGGTCTTCTGATTGCGGAGGGCCATTCGTGGACGTTTCAGCGGCGCACCCTCGCGCCGGCGTTCACGCCGCGGGCGACGGCAAATCTCGTTCCGCACATGACGGCGGTGCTCGACGAGACCATCGCGAAACTCGACGCGCGAACGAGCGAGCCAGTCGACCTGCGCGAGGTCATGCAGCGGATGACGCTGGAGATCGCCGGACGCACCATGTTCTCGTTCGGCATGGACCGGCATGGTCCGGCCTTGCGCAACTTCGTCATGGAGTATGGAGCCCGGCTTGGGCGACCGTACTTGCTCGACATGGTGCTGCCCCTGTCCTGGCCGAGTCCGATGGATTTTGCCCGTGCCCGTTTCCGCAAGCGCTGGACCGAATTCGTCGCGATGCTGATCGCCGAGCGGCGGGAGATGGGCAAGAAAGACGGCGCGCCGCCACGCGACCTGTTCGACCTCATGGACGAGGCGCGCGACCCCGAAACCGGAAAGGGCTTTTCGGACGAGCAACTCGTGGACGAAGTCGCGACCATGATCCTCGCTGGTCACGAGACCACGGCGACCGCGCTGTTCTGGGCGCTCTATCTGCTCGCGCTCGATCCCGATACGCAGGAGGAGATCGCCTCCGAGACGCGTGGCGAACATCTCGACAGCATGGCTGACATCGATCGCCAGAAGTTCACCCGTGCCGCGATCGAGGAGACCATGCGGCTTTATCCGCCGGCCTTCCTGATCGCCCGGGCCGCGCGCGAGAAGGACAACGCGGCCGGCGTCGCCATCGGCAAGGGCGACATCATCATGATCGCACCGTGGCTGCTGCACCGGCACGAGAAGCTGTGGGATCAGCCGAACGCGTTCATCCCGAAACGCTTCATGTCGACGGAAGCGCCCGATCGGTTTGCCTATCTGCCCTTTGGCGCGGGTCCGCGCGTCTGTATCGGCGCCCCGTTTGCGCAAGCCGAATCCGTGCTGGCGCTGGCCCGGCTGATCGGCGCGTTCCGTGTCGAGCTTGCCGATACCAGCCCTGTCATTCCCCTCGGCGTCGTCACGACCCAGCCGGACCGTTCGCCCCTGTTCCGCATCACGCGTCGGTGACGGGCGTTCGCCTGGCCGACGGCGTGATCCACACCAGATAGAGTTACGCCATGAGCGATATCCAGGCCCAGTTGTCTGTTCTGAAGCAGACCGCCGATGCGAAAGTGGTCGACGCGATCTCGCGGCTGATCGAGGACGGCGAGGATCACGAGCTCAACCGCGTCAATGTCCTCGATTTCGCGAAACAGCACGGCCTCGATGAAGAGCACGCGATCTCGGCATTCCTGCATTCGGCGCGGCTCGGCCTGTTCGATCTGGGCTGGAATGTGCTGTGCCCGGGCTGCGGCGGCGTGTTAGGGGCGCACTCGACCCTGAAGGCGCTCAAGCCCGACGATTATCATTGTGCGCTGTGCGCATGCGGCTACAAGGCCTCCGTCGATGATCAGGTCGAAGTCTCCTTCACCGTCAATTCACGCGTCCGGCGCATTGCGGCGCATGATCCTGATACGCTTCCGGTGTGGGAGTACTTCAAGCAGGTGTTCTGGAGTTCCGGCGTCGACTTCAACAAGGAATCGTTTGCGACGCTCGCCAACGAGGTGACGCTGGATACGATGGAGCTGCCGGCCGGCGAGAAGGCGACCATGTCGCTGCAACTGCCGAACGATTTCATCATCATCTTCGAACCGGTGACGCACGCGGCCCATTTCATCGACGTGCAGGGCGAGCCGACCAAGGACCGTCAGCAGCTCGCCATCATGTACAACAGGGTGCAGGCGCCGACGGGAACCACGACCATGCGGCCGGGCCCGCTGCGGCTGTCGCTGGAGAACCAGGCCGGCGTACGCGTGCTGCCGTCGGTCTTCATCGCGGCCGAGGCGCTCCATCACCTCATAGGCAAGCGCAAGCCGTTTCTCACCGCCAAGCGGATGCTGTCGAACCAGACGTTTCGCGATGTGTTCAAAGCGGATAATCTCAGTCTCGACCAGCGGCTCCAGATCACATCGCTGACCTTCCTGTTCACCGATTTGAAGGGGTCGACCGCGCTCTATGAGCGCGTCGGCGATCTCGCCGCCTTCGACCTCGTGCGCGCGCATTTCCACGCGCTGCTCGAGATCATCTCGTCGGAGAAGGGCGCGGTGGTGAAGACCATCGGCGACGCCGTGATGGCGACCTTCATCCGTCCCGAGCATGCGATCGCGGCGGGTTTGCGGATGCGCGCGGCGATGGACGAGCTCAACAAAAAGCGCGGCACCGCCGACCTCGTCGTCAAGATCGGCATCCATGAAGGTCCGTGCCTCGCGGTGATGCTTAACGAGCGGCAGGATTATTTCGGCCAGACCGTCAACATCGCCGCCCGCGTGCAGAGCCTCTCGACCGCGCAGGAGATCCACATCACCGGCCCAGTGCTGGATGCGCCGGCGGTCGCCGAAGTCCTCAAGCAGCGCGAAATCATGCCGATCCAGAAGCAGGCCGCACTGCGCGGCATCGCCGACAAGATGGTGGTGTACGAGATACCGTAATTGGTGTCGTCCCGGCCTTCGCCGGGACGACATGTGCGCACTTGGCTTGTCCTACTCCAAAATCACGGACTTTGGATTGCCGAAACGTAATGCAGTGCGCGGAACTGACACACGTTGCGCCGGTTGAGTTTCCTGCTCATATAATGCTGGTAGCGGCCGCGCTTCCGCGGCTTCATCGATTTCGGTAGGACCTTATGCTCGACGGCCTGCGCCAATTCATCGCCGACATTGTTGCTCCCCATGCCCAGGACCGCGCATTTGATGACAGCGACTACCGGCTGGCGGCGACCGCGCTGCTGGTTCACGTGATCTCGCTGGACGGCCAGCCGACGGCTGCCGAGCAGCGCAAATTGCACAGCCTGATCGAAAGCCACTTCGGGCTCGATCGCGGCACTGCCGATCGTCTGATCGCGGATGCGACAGAAGTCGAGGGCGAAGCGGTCGACCTTTATCACTTCACTAGCGTCATGATGCGCTCGCTCGACGAAGAGGGCCGCAAGCGGGTCGTCCAGATGATGTGGGAGCTGGTCTACGCCGATGGCCAGGTCACGGAGTTCGAGGACAATGTCGTCTGGCGCGCCTCCGACCTGCTCGGGATCGCCCAGCGCGACCGGATCGACCTGAAGCACGCGGTCGCAGACCGCGCCGGCGGCCAGGTCAAGGACGACGCGGTCGGTGGGTGATCCCTGCCGACTCCGCCAATTGACGGTTGTGCAGATCACATGACGAAACTTTAATGTAGCCTCTGGGCTGCCCGGGTTCCGGATTTCCGCTGTAAATCCGCGGGTTTCCTGCTTCCCCGTTTCCCGTTCAAGTGGCTATGCGGCGGACGCCGCTTGCCTGTCGCGCTCGGCCTATGCTCTCGTTCCAGCATTGCGGGGCCAAAAAACTTACATCAAGAGATCTCGATCGTGACTGAGCGGGTAACACTGATCACCGGTGCCTCGGCGGGCATCGGCACGGAGCTGGCGCGTGTGTTCGCCGCGAACGGACACCGTCTTGCGCTGACGGCGCGACGCGCAGACCGGCTCGAGGCGCTCGCGAACGAGATCGCCGCCAAGGGCGGCAAGAAGCCGATCGTGATCGCCTGCGATCTTGAGGATGCGGATGTCGGCGAGAAGATCGCCGCCGCGCTCGCTGCCGAAGGCGTCGAGCTCGATCATCTCGTCAACAATGCCGGCTTCGGCGTATTCGGTGACGCAATCGAGCGTGACCGGGTCGAGCAGCTCGGCATCGTGGATGTCAACGTCCGGGCTCTGACGGATCTGTCGCTGCGCTTTGCCGATCAGTTGATCAGGAACAAGGGCGGTCTTCTCAATGTCGGATCGGTCGCCGGCTTTCTGCCCGGCCCCGGCATGGCCGTCTACTACGCGTCCAAGGCCTATGTGATTTCCTTCACCGAGGCCTTGCGGGCGGAGCTTGCACCGCACGGCGTTCGCGTCACCGTACTTTGCCCGGGCCCGGTGCCCACCGAATTCCAGGCGCGCGCCGGCGTGGGGTCGGGGCATGATACGGCCCTTCTCAATGTTCCTGCCGCCGAGGTCGCACGGCAGGCCTATCGCGGCCTGATGGCCAACAAGCGGGCAGTGCTCCCCGGTCTGGGCATCAAGATTGTGCCATTCGCCCTGCGCTTCTTCCCCCGTGGCTTCATCCTGTCCGCCACCAGCCGGTTTCAGAGGCAAAGATACTGAAGAGAGCTCTCGGTCCGTAGTGTCCCGGAGCTTGCTTTCTATCGGGCGTGTGTGTGCGCAAACTCACACGAAATTAACGATCGCTTAGTTATGCTGGCGGTCTGAACCGATAGCACTCGCAGAGACCATGTCGTTCCGGACGAACAGGTTTGGTGGCGCAGAAGTGGTGCCCTTCCCCAGAAGGACGCCGAACGTCGCTGCCTCCGAAACTCGGTTGCCGGTTCTGATCATCCTGCATCAGGAATCATCGACGCCCGGCCGCGTCGGCAATGCGCTGCGCGCGCTCGGCCATCGCCTCGACATCCGCCGTCCCCGCTTCGGCGATCCGCTGCCCGAGACCCTCGACCGGCATGCCGGCGCTGTGGTCTTCGGCGGTCCCATGAGCGCCAACGATCCCGACGACTACATCCGCCGCGAGATCGACTGGATCGAAATTCCGCTCCGCGAACAGCGGCCGTTCCTCGGCATCTGCCTCGGCGCGCAGATGCTGGCGAAGCGGTTAGGGGCTCGCGTCGCGCCGCATGCGGATGCACTGACCCAGATCGGCTACTACCCGATCCGCCCGACACCCGCGGGCCACGGGCTGTGCCCGCACTGGCCGGCGCGGGTCTATCACTGGCATCGCGAAGGCTTCGAGTTGCCGGTTGGCGCTGAACTGATTGCGGAAGGTGATGATTTTCCCGTGCAGGCGTTCCGCACCGGCAACGCTTTCGGCGTGCAGTTTCATCCTGACGTGACCTACGCGATGATGCATCGCTGGACCACGCGCGGCTATGACGGCCTCAGCGCGCCCGGCGCGCGGCAGCGGCATCACCATTTCGCGGACCGTGCCGTCTACGATGCCGCGGAACGCGCCTGGCTCGATCATTTCATCGACGGCTGGCTGGTGCGCCGGCCGGTGCTGGCGCAAGCCGCCGAGTAATCGCGCCTTCTCAGGTCCTTAACGCAGGTCCTTGGCGCAAGCCCTTGTCTCATCCCTTGATATGCTAAGCTCGCTGCCAACGAGCGCGCGCGAACGCGTGCCGGCAAACAAAGGGAGAGCGCCATGGGCTATGAACACATTCTCTATGACGTCAGCGACAAGGTCGCGACCATCACGCTCAACCGTCCCGACCGCATGAATGCGTGGACCCCCATCATGGAGCGCGACGTGCGCCATGCGATGGAAGCATCGAGCGCTGATGACAATGTCCGCGTCATCGTCATCACCGGCGCGGGCCGCGCTTTCTGCGCCGGTGCCGACATGGACGCATTGAAGGGGCTCGACCCCGATGATGTCAGGCGCGCGTCGAACCTTCCGCCCTTCGACATGAACCGGCGGCCCGACTGGCAGACGCGCTATGGCTTCTATCCGTCGATCGGAAAGCCTGTCATCGCCATGCTCAACGGCGCAACCGCCGGCATCGGCCTCGTCCACGCGCTCTATTGCGACCTGCGCTTTGCCGCCGACAACACCGTGTTCACCACCGCCTTCGCGCGGCGCGGATTGATCGCCGAGCACGGCATCAGCTGGATGCTGCCGCGAATCGTCGGCCATGCCAACGCGATGGATCTGTTGCTCTCGGCGCGCCGCGTTTCGAGCGACGAGGCATTGCGGATCGGGCTGGTCAACCGGCTCTGCTCGCCAGAGAAGCTGCGCGAGGAGACCTATGCCTATGCGCGCGACCTTGCCGATTTCGTCTCGCCGAGCGCGATGGCCGTGATCAAGCGGCAGCTTTACGAGGTGCCGTTCCAGACGTTGGCGGAGGCGACGATCGCGGCCAACCGCGACATGATGGTGGCGCTGAACGGCAGCGATTTCAGGGAGGGGGTCGCGAGCTTCATGGAGAAGCGGCCGCCAAGGTTTACGGGGAAGTAGGGGGGAGATTTCGGATGGAGCCCGGCTTCGCCCTTCGGGCTACGCCGCGGCAGCCTTCGCTCGTTTCGCTACGAGGGACTGTCCGGGCTTGCCGAGCCGAAGCTCGCGAAGCGAGCGAAGGCTGGTGGAGCCAGGCGGGATCGAACCGCCGACCTCGTCATTGCGAACGACGCGCTCTCCCAGCTGAGCTATGGCCCCTTTTGTAGGCCGCTCTGGTCAATGCGGCCGACAACCGGGCGCCATTTAAGTCCCCGCCAAGGTCAAGTCAAGGACGGGTGTAACCCGGTTTTAGCCATCCCGGCACCGACTTCCCTTGTTTGGACCGGGGGGAACCGATATCTAGCAAAAGACGTCAATCCCGACCGAAGCCAGAGTTTTTAAAAGCCATGCGTGCCGTTCTCGACATCGTCATCATCGTGCTCGACCTCTACGTCTGGCTGCTGATCGCGTCCGCGATCCTGTCCTGGCTGATCGCCTTCAACGTCGTGAACACCCGCAACCAGTTCGTCTCGGCGGTGGCGGAGTTCCTGTACCGAATCACGGAGCCGGTCCTGGCGCCGATTCGCAATTTCCTGCCCAGCCTCGGCGGCCTCGACATCTCGCCGATCATCCTGATCCTGCTCATCATGTTCATCGAGCGGGTGATCCTGTATTACATCTACCCGAACGTGATCTAGGCAGGCTGGAGCGCCCTGGGTTGCCAAAGAACCTTGTCATCAAGGAACCTTGGCGTTACGGGGCCGCAGGAATCAGCATCGCGCTGCGGGTAACGCCCCGCGGCGGCCGCGACGACATCGACGGGATCGAGCAGCTCTCCGATGGCCGCAGCGTGCTCAAGGTGCGTGTGCGCGCTATCGCCGATGGCGGCGAGGCCAACAAGGCCGTTCTGGTGCTGCTGGCGAAATCGCTGGGCGTGCCCAAGGCCAGCGTAAAACTCCTGTCGGGAGCGACCTCGCGGCTGAAGCAGATCGCGGTCGACGGCGATCCGGCGCGGCTCGGCGAAGCCCTGCGCCAGCTCGCATCAGCCAAATCGACAGACTGAGGGAACTGACATGACCGCCAGGATCATCGACGGAAAAGTCATCGCCGCGGAACTTCGCGCCCGCGTCGCCGACGAGGTCGCACGCGTCAAGCGCGAGCACAATCTCGTGCCGGGCCTCGCGGTGGTCCTGGTCGGAAGCGACCCGGCGAGCGAGGTCTATGTCCGCTCCAAACACACCCAGACCCAGGCCGCCGGCATGGCCTCGTTCGAGCACAAGCTGCCGGCCGACGTCTCGCAGGCAGATCTCCTGGCGCTGGTTGCTAGACTCAACCGCGATCCCGCCGTGCACGGTATTCTGGTGCAATTGCCGCTGCCCAAGGGCCTCGACACCGAGGCCGTCGTCAATGCCATCGACCCCGCCAAGGATGTCGACGGGCTGCATCCGAACAATGCCGGCCGCCTCGCCGGCGGTTTCGAGGCGCTGTCGCCCTGCACGCCTCTCGGTTGCATCATTTTGACCAAGAGCGTGCATGCGTCGCTCGAAGGCATGAACGCCATCGTCATCGGCCGCTCCAATCTCGTCGGCCGCCCGCTGGTGCAGCTGTTGCTGAACGAGAACGCCACGGTGACCATCGCGCATTCGCGCTCGCGCGACCTGCCCGGGCTCGTCAAGCGCGCAGACCTCGTCTACGCCGCGGTTGGAAAGTCCGAGATGGTGCGCGGCGACTGGCTGAAGCCGGGGGCGACCGTGATCGACGTCGGCATCAACCGGATCCCGAAGGACGACGGCAAGACGCGTCTCGTCGGCGACGTTGCCTATCAGGAAGCGCTCGCCGTGGCCGGCGCGATCACGCCGGTGCCGGGCGGCGTCGGTCAGATGACGGTCGCGTGCCTGCTGGTGAACACGTTGCGCGCGGCCTGCGCGATTGCAGGGCTGCCGAAACCGGCGGTGTAGTTCACCTCGCCCCGCTTGCGGAGCGAGGGAGCAGAGCTCAGGCCTTCTTCTTCTTCTTCTTCTCGCGATCGATGCCTTCGAGGATCAGCTTGTGCGCATCCTCGGGGCCGCCCCAGCGCAGGATCTTCACCCACTTGCCGGGTTCGAGATCCTTGTAGTGCTCGAAGAAGTGCTGGATCTGCTGGAGCGTGATGTCCGGCAGGTCGGAATACGACTTCACCTTGTCGTAACGCTGGGTGAGCTTGGACGACGGCACCGCCAGAATCTTCTCGTCGCCGCCGGCTTCGTCTTCCATGAACAGAACGCCGACCGGGCGCACGCTCATGACCGCGCCTGGGATGATGGCGCGGGTGTTGATGATGAGGACGTCGCAGGGGTCGCCGTCGTCGGACAGCGTGTGCGGGATGAAGCCGTAGTTACCGGGGTAACGCATCGGCGTGTAGAGGAAGCGGTCGACCACCAGCGTGCCGGCTTCCTTGTCCATCTCGTATTTGATCGGTTCGCCGCCCACGGGGACTTCGATGATGACGTTGACGTCGTTGGGTACGTTTTTCCCGATCGAGACCGCATCGATACGCATTCAAGGCTCCGTTGTTGCCGAGGTTAAATCGCACCCGGCAGCGATTTTGGCGCTGTCATACGCGGGCTTGGCCCGCTGATCCATCGCGTTTTTGTGAAATAATGAATCCGGCGATCACCGGCTCAAAAGGCAACGGTATCGACGGAAGGGAAACACTGCCGGCTGGACTTCAGCAGCTCAATTGGTCCAAGCGAAGGCAACCTTGTCGAGCGATTTGGGCCCGAAACGCTCCGAGGAACGTGCCACCATGCGGCCGCCCAAGGCACGGTAGAACTCCGTGGCCGGATCATTGTCCGAGAGCGCCCACACCACCATGCTCTTCAGGCCGCTCTGCATCAGGTCGCGGCGGGCCGCGGTGAACAGGCGGCGGCCAAAGCCCAGGCCCTGGAATTCGGGACGCAGATAGAGCTCGTAGACCTCGCCGTCGAAATGCAGGCTGCGGGCGCGGTTGCGGCCGTAATTGGCGTAGCCTGCGATCTTGTCGCCGAACACCAGCACACTGACGCGGCTGCCCTTGCGGATCGCGCTGTCCCACCATTGCGGACCGCGGCGGTTGATCAGCTTTTCCAGTTCGGCGCCGGGAATGATGCCCTGATAGGCGGAGCGCCAGGCTTCGTCATGGGTGGACGCCACCGCAGTTGCATCTGCGGCTTTGGCCGGCCGGACCTCGATCAGGGTTGTGCTCATGGACGTGATCAAACCAAGTCGCCGCGCCGGCGGCAAGACCTATCGTTAATTATCGGTTAACGTGTGGACTTTCTGCATCAGTATTTGAACCATGTTGTACCGAAAAAAGACAAGACGCCGATTCGAGTGGCACCGGAGTGCCATGCGTCGGTGCAAAACTGCTTTGCGGCAACGAATGAACGGCAATCGCAACGCAGAAAGTCTGCCGATATTGATTCGTTCCTACTAGTCTGGCCGTTGCTGTTCTCGCCTCCGGCAATTCATGCGGCTCCTCAAACTCCTCGTGCTTCTGCCTCTGTTGGCCTTGCTGACTGCGCCGCCCGTGTGCGCTCAGGTCACGTTTGGTTCGTCCGGAGCGGAGGGCGATCCGTTTCGCCGGCAGCAATGGCGCGTGCCGTCGCCAGATACCGACATCGCCGCCTATGCCCTGCTGTTTCGCCCGCCGGGTGCCGGCCCGTTCCGGCTTGCGGTGATCGCGCATGCTTCGACGCAAAATGGCTTGCGGCGCGCGCAAACGCCGCAGCTGGAATACCGCGCACTCACTGCGTTCCTCATTGCGCGCGGTTTCGCCGTGCTGGTGCCGGAACGGCTCGGCCATGGCGCGACCGGGGGCCGCTATGTCGAGGACCAGGGTGGCTGTGACGAAGCGGACTATGTGCGCTCGGGCCGCGCAACGGCCGACGAAATCTCGCTTGCGCTGGAGGATTTGCGAAAGCAGGATTTTATCCGCAAGGACGCCGCGATCGTGATCGGACATTCCGCCGGTGGTTGGGGCGCGCTGGCGCTCGCGAATGCCGATCCGAAGGCGATCTCCGCCATCATCGCCATTGCGCCGGGCCGCGGCGGCCATGCCAATGACGAGCCGAACCGGATCTGCGCGCCGCATACGCTTCTCGCGGCGGCGGCTGAATTCGGCAAGGCCGCGCGCATCCCCGTCACGTGGCTCGTTGCGGCCAACGACAGCTACTTTGCACCGGCATTTTCGCTTGCGTTGGTCGAGGGGTTTCGGCGCAGCGGCGGCAAGGTCGACTTCCGTGCGCTGCCGGCGGTGGGTAGCGAGGGGCATTGGATGATCGAAAGCGAGGCCGGCGTCAAAGCCGCGAGTGCAGAACTCGATCGCGCGCTGAAGCCGGCTGGCAAAAAGCCATGACGCTGTATTTCCTGATGTTGGACAATCGCTGATGGGCAAATGGCCTGACGATGACGTCATCCTGTTCGACGGCGTCTGCATCTTCTGCTCGCGCTGGGTCCGATTCGTCGCCGCGCGCGACACGGCGAAGCGATTTCGCTTCACGCCGATCCAGTCGGATTATGGCGCCCGGCTGGCGCGCACCTTCGGCATCGATCCCGCTGATCCTGACACCAATGCCGTGGTTCATGGCGGCGAGGTGTTCATGAAGTCGGACGCTGCGCTGACTGTGCTGTCGAATCTCCAAGGCTGGGGTTGGGTCCACGCGCTATTCGCCGTGCCGAAAGCGTTGCGCGACCCGGTGTACAGCCTCATTGCGCGCAATCGCTATCGCATTTTCGGCAAGTACGATGCGTGCTTCGTGCCGGATACTGATTTAAGGGCACGGGTGATAGAATAGTCAGGTCCCACAGCGTCGGTTTGCGTTTGATGCAATCAAAAGTAGAATAGATAAGTCGCTTATCTATTGTTACTCCTCAAGTTTCGTAGGCTGGATTCAATATGACAGACGATGAAAGAAAGCTTCGATTTCGGCCTCGCGCACGAATCATCAGAACGATTGGCGACCAACTAATCAGCGGGCCAGAGGCTGCAGTGATTGAGTTGGTGAAGAACTCATACGATGCCGACGCCTCGTTCGCCTTGATTAAATTCATACCCCCGCTGCAGATCGGAAAAGGCAGGATAGTATTCACCGACGATGGTGTGGGTATGACACTCGCCGATATCGAGAATAAGTGGATGGAGCCGGCTACCGCATCGAAGACAACCACGCGCCGTTCGGCTTTGCGGAACCGACGGATGATGGGATCGAAAGGCATCGGACGATTTGCGGCAGCGAAACTTGGCTCGAAGATGGCCCTAAGCCGGCAAGCAAGACATCATGCGCGGGTATTTGTGCGGGATCTTTTGAATAGTTCCTGATGTCTCCCGCGATCGGGTGGTCGTTGCCAAAATTCTCGCGGTAGGTGATTTGGCTATACTTGTCCCATTCAGACGTGAATACGCACTGCCCACCAATGGCATCAAAGCCAATCCTCAGGCCGCCAATCCCCGCGAACAAGTCGATGAACTTGAAAGCCGCTGGCCGACGTCGCCTCTCTGGCAATCGGTCCAGATACTCTTGCAGCCATTTGAGCGCCATTGGAGAAGGGCGAGAATCGCCATTTTCGTATCGGATGACCGTCCGCTCCGTAACGCCAAGAAGATTGGCCGTCTCAGCCTTGGATAGCCCCGTCTTCAGTCGAAGGGCTTCGAATTCGACCGAATGATGCGAGCGGGGCATGACTTTTCATCTTGGGACAATCAACTGACAGCTTGTCATCGATTCGTCCCAGAATGTATAGTTGTTCATGGTATGTTCCGTCAAGCCGAGTTACTTGCTGTCGGTTGCCGCCACCACTTCCCTCGCCGCCCGCTCCCCTGAGTCCCTCGCTCCATGCGCCGTCGTGAAGAAGTTCGGCGACGTCGCTTCTCCCGCAAAGAACAGCCGCCCATTCACCGGTGCCGCCAGCACGGCGCGATCACCGGCGTGGCCCGGCAGCGCGTGCGAGTATGAGCCTCGTGCGAAGGGGTCGTGCGCCCAGCGGGACTCGTAGAGCGGCTTCAGCTTTCGCCTGATGTCGTTGCCGAGAAAGCCTGCGATCTCGTCGATGCCCTGCGCGGCAATCGCGCCGTCGCCGGCATCTTCCAGTTCGCGCGCAAAGCTGCCGCCGAAAAAACCTTCGATGCAGGGCTGGCCGAACGGGCGGATATGATAGGTGCCCATGTCGGTGCGCATGGTAGCGCCGCGCAGGTTTCCTTCCTTCGGGAAGGCCTCGGCATCGTCGAGCGCCAGCGTGATCTTGTCGTCGACGCCGAGCGGCAGGCCGGCCGCGGCGTCGACCTTGTTGCGCAAGGCAGGCGAGAACCGGATGGCTTCGTTGGCGATCAGATTGGTCGGCACGGTGACGATCACCTTGTCCGCGCTCAGCGTGCCCTGCGATGTCTCGATGCGGATGCGCTTGTCCGAATGATCGATCAGCGTGACGTTGCAGTTCAGCGCCACCGGGCAGGGCGCGCCATAGGCCGCGATCAGAGCGCCGTAGCCACGGCGGACGCGCCAGTTGAGGTCGCTGTCCTCATACGCGTGCCAGTCCAGTGTGGACATGTCCTTCAGTTCGCAGCCGTTGATGTAGGTCGAGATCGCGTCGATCATGGGGTTCCAGCGATTGCCGGGCTCCAGGCTCAGGCTGGCGGGGACATCCTTGCCCTTCTGGGCCGCCTCCCACAGCCGCTGATAGAAGGCGTCCATCGCGTGCATGAAATCATCGCGCTCGGCTTTCGGAAATGCGTTGCCATAGGTGCGCTCGCGCCAGGGCGGGAGGTCCTTGTTGACCTCGAAACCGAGCTGTTTTGCAATCGCGACGAAGGAGTTGTTGTCCGCCGAATGCAGCCAGCCGCAACCGACGTCGAAGGTGACGTCGGGCGAGGCCTGCACCGTCCAGGCCCGGCCACCGAGCCGGTCGCGCGCCTCCAGCACGATCACGGCGAAGCCGGAGCCTGCCAGCGCATGCGCCGCGCCGAGGCCGGCGGCGCCCGCACCGATAATCGCGACGTCGACGGAGGAGGGCAGGGAGCTCATGGGCGGGCTCTAGCATGTTCGCGAAGAGTGCTGAAGCCGCCGCAAGCACAGCTGTCATCACCCGCGCAGGCGGGTGATCCAGTATTCCAGAGACATTTGTTATTGAACCGATAAGCCGCGGCGTACTGGATGCCCCGGTCAAGCCGGGGCATGACAGCGTTGAGAGCGGTAGCCTAAGCCACCGCTTCCTTGGACTTTTCCGCGCGCTTGCGCTCGTTCGGGTCGAGGTGCCGCTTGCGCAGGCGGATCGACTTCGGCGTGATCTCCACCAACTCGTCGTCCTCGATATAGGCCAGCGCCTTTTCCAGCGTCATGCGGATCGGCGGGGTCAGGCGCACCGCTTCATCCTTCGACGTGGTTCGGATGTTGCTGAGCTGCTTGCCCTTGAGCACGTTGATTTCGAGGTCGTTGTCGCGGGTATGCTCGCCGACGATCATGCCCTTGTAGACCTTCCAGCCCGGCTCGATCATCATTGGGCCGCGATCTTCCAGCTTGAACATCGCGTAAGCCACCGCTTCGCCCTGGTCGTTGGAGATCAGCACGCCGTTGCGGCGGCCCTGGATCTCGCCCTTGTACGGCGCGTAGCTGTGGAACAGACGGTTCATGATCGCGGTGCCGCGCGTGTCGGTGAGCAGTTCGCCCTGGTAGCCGATCAGGCCGCGGGTCGGCGCGTAGAACACCAGCCGCAGACGGTTGCCGCCGGACGGCTTCATCTCGATCAGCTCGGACTTGCGCTCGCTCATCTTCTGCACGACGACGCCGGAATGCTCCTCGTCGACGTCGATGACGACCTCCTCGATCGGCTCCAGGGTGGCGCCGGTGGCCTCATCCTTTTGAAATACGACGCGAGGACGCGACACCGAGAGCTCGAAGCCCTCGCGGCGCATGGTCTCGATCAGGATCGCGAGCTGCAATTCGCCGCGGCCCGAAACTTCCATCGCATCCTTGTCGGAGGCTTCGACGACCCGCAGCGCAACGTTGCCCTCGGACTCGCGCAGCAGGCGGTCGCGGATCATGCGGCTGGTCACCTTGTCGCCTTCGGTGCCGGCGAGCGGCGAGTTGTTGACGATGAAGGACATCGACACGGTCGGCGGGTCGATCGGCTGCGCCACCAGCGGGGTGTCGACCGACGGATCGCAGAAGGTGTCGGCGACGGTGCCCTTGGTTAGGCCGGCGATCGCGACGATATCGCCTGCCTCGGCTTCGTCGAGAGGAGTGCGCTCGATGCCGCGGAAGGCGAGGATCTTGGTGATGCGGCCGGTTTCGATGGTTTTGCCGTCGGCGCCCAGCACCTTCACGGCCTGGTTCGGTTTGATCGAGCCCGAGGAGATCCGGCCGGTGATGATACGGCCGAGATAGGGGTTGGCTTCCAGAATGGTGCCGATCATGCGGAACGGGCCTTCCTCGACGGTCGGCGGCGCGACATGGCGCACGATCAGGTCGAACAGCGGCTGCATGCCGGCTTCCTGCGACCCATCCGGGCTCTCGGCCATCCAGCCTTGCTTGGCCGACCCGTAGAGGATCGGGAAGTCGAGCTGCTCCTCGCTGGCGTCGAGCGCCGCGAACAGGTCGAACACCTCGTTGATGACTTCGGTCGCCCGCGCGTCGGGACGGTCAACCTTGTTGATCACGACGATCGGCTTCAAACCGACCTTGAGCGCCTTGGAGACCACGAATTTGGTCTGCGGCAGCGGGCCCTCGGCGGCGTCGACCAGCACCAGCGCACCGTCCACCATGTTGAGGATACGCTCGACCTCACCGCCGAAATCGGCGTGGCCGGGGGTGTCGACGATGTTGATGCGGGTGTCCTTCCACTGCACCGAGGCCGCCTTGGCCAGGATGGTGATGCCGCGCTCGCGCTCCAGATCGTTGGAGTCCATGGCGCGCTCGGTCACCTTCTGGTTCTCGCGATAGGTGCCGGATTGCTGGAGGAGGCGGTCGACGAGCGTGGTCTTGCCGTGGTCGACGTGGGCGATGATGGCGATGTTGCGAAGGTTCATGAGTGGGCTTCTTTGCGGTCGGACAATGGGTTAAGCGCGATCTCGCCGGTCAGACCGGGACCTCTTCTCGAAACAACGCTTGAAGACTGGAAACGGGGCGCTTTCCGCCCAAAAGGGAAAGCCCGGCATATCGACCGGGCACCCTACGCGTTGCGGCGCAATATAGGCAAAAACGGCCAAAAAACAATGTGTTCTTTGGCCATTGGTTGATTGAATTTTGTCCGGGGATTCCCGGGGGTTAGGCGAAAAGCCGGGCTCAGCCGCGCCGGCCCTTGATGGCGGCCCAGATCAGGGCGACCCCGCCCAGCCCCACGACCAGGCCCAGGAACACCAGCGGGGCGACGTCGGAGCCGATCCGGCCGCTGTCGGATATCGAAATGCCGCCGAACAGGATTGCGCAGGCACCGGGCAGCAGCAGGAGGATCCCGAAGATCGCCATGACCGCGGTCAGGCAGCCGCTGCGCTTGTTCGTCGGGGCAGGAGGCGGTCCCGGAGGGGCTGGCGGCGGCGGGTCGCTGATGCTCATGCCTGCAGGACTCCTTCGGTTGACTGCGCCGCCAGTTCGGCGCGGATGCCGTCGATCTTTCCGTTCCGGTAGAACAGATTGTAGGTGTCGAACGGGATGATCGCGCCGTTCTCGGTGACGAAATGGATGCAGCTGCGCTTGACGTTGCCGACGCAGAAATTGAAGCGGTCGAGAAACTGCACGATGGTGACGCGGAATACGTTCTCATAAGTGATACCTTGCGGTACCTCGAAGCTCGGCAGGCAGCACAGCAATTCGCAGACGCGGTCGCTCGTGTTCAGCGGTCCCGAGGACAGCGAAAACAAATCGATGAATTTCTCCCTCAGCGCCGGATGCTTCTCCGGGCTTATCGTATTGGGCAACAATGCGACGAGTTGCTCCTGCGGGATCAGCGATGTCAGCGGCAGCACTTTCTCGCCGTTGCGCAGGCCGTAACCAATCGAGATGCTTTCGGGGTTGCAGGGCAGCGGGATCATGTCCTTGTCGCCGAATACGCCGGTTTCGACCACGCGCTTGCGAATCTCCGACAGCATGATGCGATCGGTGTTCTTGTCGAAACTCTCGTTGCGGCCGGCGTCCTGCACCGGCTGCAGCGTGACGCCGCGAACGCACTTCCACGTGAGCGCGTGGCGGACGATGTCGCCGATCTCGGCATCGTTGACGCCGCGCTTGATGGTTGCCACCAGCGTGGTCGAGACGCCGTAATGCTCGAGATTTTCCAGCGCCTGCTGGCGGATCTTGCGCAAATCCGCGCCGCGCAGATTGATCAACGCGTCGCGTTCGAGCGAGTCGAACTGGAGATAGACCTCGAGCCCGCGCTTGTTCTCGGCGAGCCGCGCCACGAAATCTTTTTCGCGGGCGATGCGCAGGCCGTTGGTATTGATCATGACATGGCGGATCGGGCGCGCGCGCACCGCATCGAGGATCGCGAAGAAATCCGGATGCAGCGTCGGCTCGCCGCCGGAGATCTGCACCAGGTCAGGCTCGCCTTCGCTCGCGACCAGCGCGTCCAGCATTCGCTCGATCTTGGCCAGCGGCGTGAAGCTGGTCCGCGCCGGCGAGGAATCGGCAAAGCACACCGGGCAGGTCAGATTGCAATGCTCGGTGATCTCGATCAGGGCCAGGCAGGAATGCTGCTCGTGGTCGGGGCACAGGCCGCAATCATAGGGGCAGCCAAATTCGGTATGCCGTTGAAAGGCGAGCGGCCGGTCCCCGGGCTTGATGAAATCCTTGCACAGGCGCCAATAGGCTGCGTCCGTCGACACAAGCGTGGACTGGACGCCATGCTCCTTGCAGCGCTTTTCGTACCAGACCTCGTTGTCGAGGATCTGGATCTTGGCCGGCACCAGCTTCAGGCAGGTCTCGCAGAGAGATTGGGTCTGGCCCCAGAAGATATAGGGGCGCGACTTACGCAACGGCGCGTTCATGCATGGGTCTCGCTTTGGGCGCCGTCGTCAGCATGACGACGGCGTAGAGCAGGATGGAGAGCGACAGCAGGTGAAACAGCGTGAAGGGGCCGATCAGCGTGCCGTAGGGCTTGAGGAATTCCCACAGGAAGCGCTGTGCGCCATAGTAGACGAGGACGAGGTAGAAACCATTGGTGATCACAAACGCGCTCCGGTTCAAGACCGCCACCACGTAGAGCAGCGCGAATACCCCCATCGCGACGCTTTCGTAGAGCTGCACGGGATGGCGAAGGACGCCGTCGCCGAAATCATGGGCCCAGGGCCATGCCGTCGGCGTGCCGTAGGTGAAATCGTCGAGGCCCGCGAAATAGCAGCCGAGCCGGCCGATCGCGATGCCGATCGCCAGCGGCAAAGCAAACCGGGCGCCGGTTCGTACTGCGATCCCTGCGGACCATTTGTAGAGCTCGATCGCCACGATGCCGCCGGCGAGCGCCCCCTCGACCGAGCGCGCAATGCCGCTCTGGCCCGACAGCCATAGATTGGCGGAGCCGAACAGATAGGCGCCGAGGCCCGCACCGAACACCAAAGCGGCGAGGTAGGACCGCTCGAAGGATTGCGGCGGAAACCGCAAGCCCTGTCGTGACAGCCAGTAGAGCGCCACGGCCGCAGCCAGCCAAGCCCCGACGTCGAAGAGAGTGTGAAGGAAAGCCCCGCTCATGTGGGGACATTAGCCCAGGTTCCCGCCCGGCGGGATAGTGCGGCCGCTTCTTATCCCCGAAGAGGAGCGAGGCAGGCGGCTAGCCGGCTTGCCGCTCTTCGGTCGGATAGACGCCGCGCAGCACCTCTTCGAAGTGCAACTTCACGGCCTCGTTGCACAGGCAGGCGCGCAGGCGCAGGCCCTCGCGATTGCGGACCAGGATCGACCCGCGCCGCGTGTCGAGCACGCCCTCCGCCTTGAACGATTGGAGCACGCGGCTGGCATAGCTGCGGCCGACGCCGAGCAGCGTCGCGAGCTGTTCGTGGGTCAGCGGCACGCTGCTTTCGTCGCCGGTCCGCTCCATCGCCGCCAGCATCCATTTGGCGGTGCGCTGCTCGATCGAGTGAATGGCGTTGCAGGCGGTGGACTGGAAGATCTGCGCCAGCATGCAGTCGGCGTAGCGAGCGAAGACATGACGCAACGATGGCGAGCGCTGCTTGGCGGCCTCCAGCTTGCCGACGTGAATGCGCGCAAACGGTCCGCCGAATTTCACGCAGATCCGGGTATAGGCCGGCAGATAGCCCTCGCTGACGATGCCGCCCACCGCGCCTTCGCGACCGACCAGGATGGTCTCGACGTCGCGGCCGTCCTCATTGGGAACGAGGAAGGTCGCTAGCGACGGTCCGCAGGGGAAATGGACGACCTGAACGTCGTCGCCGGGGTTGTAGAGCAGTTCATTCGCCGCTGCGCTTTCGAGCATGACATGTGGCGCAAGCAGGGCGAAGTCGGCCGGGCTCAAGCGCCGCAGCAGATTGTTGGTCGGCCGGCTGTCGATCTCGGTGGCGTTGCTAGTCCGCGCGTCCATCTTAAACTTCCCATCCGCCTCCACATTAGCGAGTTCCGTCGAGGTCCTGTGTGCACAAGTGGACAGACCTGACAACTGTGATGTGGTGGTTTCGTTCCGGGAACCCTCCGCGCTGGGTGCAGGCGTCGTGACCCGGTATCCCAGTCAGAGAAACCTCATGCTCCAAGTTACGATGATGGCACCCGCCGTTTCCGATGGTTCAAACTGTCCCGCCGATGTTCTCATCGTCGAAGACGATCCGATCATCGCGATCGACTTCGAAGATCGCCTGCTCGGATTTGGCGTGAAGAGCGTGCGCACGGTAGGTTCAGTGGCGCAGGCGCTGGCCGCAATCGCGGCGCGCACCCCCGAATTCGCCTTGCTCGACGTCGGATTGAGTCGCGAGACCAGCTTTGCGGTCGCCGGACGGCTCGCGGCCCTGAAAATTCCGTTCGTCTTCGTCACCGGCTACGGCGCTGACGCGCGCATCCCGCCGGAATTCGCCACGCAGCCGCGTCTGCAGAAGCCGTGTTCGAGCGACGCGCTTGAGGCGGCGCTCCACGTACGCGCGGCAGACTAGCGATACGGCGTCAGGCCGGCTTCGGATCGAGCGTGGTCGACCACAGAGCCACGTCGGCGCGGTCGCGCAAGGTCACCGTCATCTGGCCGGAAGCGCCGTCGATCTTGACGTGACCGAAGAACTGCATGCCGGCGGACGGCGGCAGGTTCTGGTTGTCTTTCCCCGGCGCCTTGACGAAACGCACCTCGGGCCCAAACGTATTGTCGAGCGCGTTCGGACCGAATGTGCCCGCGTGAAGCGGGCCCGACACGAACTCCCAGAACGGCTCGAAATCCTGGAATTGCGCCTTGTTGGGATCGTAATAGTGCGCGGCGGCGTAATGCACATCCGCCGTCAGCCATACGGTGTTGCTGACCGGCGCCATCTTGATGAAACGCAGAATGTCGGCGATCTCGAGCTCGCGGCCGCGCACCGGGCCGTCGCCCTGCGCAATGGCTTCCGATCCACCCTTCGGCGTGTCCGACACGACGAGGCTGAGCGGCATGTCGGAGGCGATCACCTTCCAGGTCGCGCGCGAACTCAAGAGGCCGCGCTTGAGCCAGGCGATCTGGTTCGGGCCGAGGAAATAGCTGGCCGGGCCGTAAGCGGTTTCGAGGTTAGGGCCGTTCGGGCCGCGATAGCTGCGTTCGTCGAGCACGAACACGTCGAGATGAGGACCATAGGAGATCTGGCGATAGACGCGGCCGGGCTCGACGATGCTCTCGCGCATCGGATACATCTCGTGGAAGGCACGGCCTGCGCGGGCCGCAAGCAGCGTGATGTCGCGCTCCTTGTAGGTCGCCGGCAGCTCCTTCGACAGCGACCAGTTGTTGGTCACCTCATGGTCGTCCCACTGCACGAAAATCGGCACTTCGGCATTGAAGGCGCGAAGATTGTCGTCGGTGAAATTGTATTTGTGCGCGGCGCGGTACTCGTCCAGCGTCTCGGCGACCTTGGCCTTCTCGGGAATCGTGACGTTCTTCCAGGTCTTACCGTCCGCGAGCTTCACCTCGGACTGGATAGGGCCGTCGGCATAGATGGTGTCGCCGGAGTGCAGGAAGAAATCCGGACGGTGCTTGCGCATCGCCGAGAAGGTGAACATGCCGCCGTCATCGGGGTTGATGCCCCAGCCTTGTCCTGCGACGTCGCCGCCCCAGACGAAGCTGACGTCGCGGCGGTCGGCGGGCGCGGTGCGGAAGCGGCCGGTCACCGGCTCGCCCTCCACCGCGGTGTGCGAGAGATCGCGGAAGCGGACGCGATAAAAGATGTCCTGTCCGCTAGGCAGGTTTTCGATCAGCATCTTCGCGGTGAAGTCGCTCTCGGGCAGCGCCGCGATCGGCGGCAGTGCGCGGGCCTCCTTGAACGACTCCGTCGTCGCCACTTCGACCAGCATCTGCGCAGGCCGATCGGTGCGCGCCCAGACCACGCCGCCGTCGACGGTGACGTCGCCCGACTGCAAGCCATGGGTCACCGCCGGCCGGTCGGCCGCGCGGGAGAGATGGGGCATTGCGACCGCGCCGAGCGCGCCGGCACTGGTCGTCAGGAAACGGCGACGGGAGAATTTGATGTTCATGGGATGGTCTCGATATCGCGTGAGGCGATCGCCCAGAGCGGCCGCCACGGTGAAGCCCGACGCTATATGGAGACAATGTGACGCAGCGATTACGCGATTACGCGCTGCCGGCGGCCCGGAATTGCGCACCGGCGCGCTGCAGGTTCTGCGGCAGGCTGAACAGCACCGCCTTACGGTCGGCAACCGCCGCATGGAACTGGTCGAGTGCGATGTTGAAGGCTGTGAGAGCACCTTCCTCGATCGCGCCGTGGTCGTAGCAGCGCAGCGTGTCGCGCAGGATCTCGTCGGCCTCGGTCTGCATCTGATCGAGATCTTCGGTGGTCTCGCTCTTTCGAGCGGCGGTGATCATGTCGAGCAGCCGCTCGCGCAGATGGCTGTTGTTGTCGCGCTCGTCCTTCTTCAGATAGCCCGCGAACCAGGCGCCGATCGAGCCCATGGCCGAGAGCGCCATCAGGGTCCACCAGATGTAATCGCTGTACTTGTCGAGGAAGGTCTTCTCTTCGCCATCGACGAAAGCGGCGGCGCCCGGATGCACGGGAATCACCGCATCCTTGTCGGTGTCGGGCGTTTCGATCTTCGCCGCCAGCGGGAATTCCGTCACCAATTGCTGGCGCACGGCGAAAAGCTGACGCGTGAACGCCGCGATGGTGGTCTCGGAGACGGCTTTGCGCGCCACGATGTGGTGCGAGAAGCTGATGGTCTTGACCTCGTCATCGGGACGATCGGGCGAGCCGCCGTAAGTGCCCGCGGGAATCTCGGCCGCTTCATAGACCGGATGATTTTGCGCAATCGCGTCGGCAGAATCGATCGCGAGGAAAGTCGGCGCGCCGAACTCCTTGGCGGAAGTGGCGATCGCGTCCGAAGTGATCTTGCTGTTGACGGGACCGGCCGCGAGATAGGCATCGACCTTCTGGGACTTGATCGCCTCGGCAACTTCATTGGCCGGGAATTGCACGATCTCGACCTTGGCGGGATCGACGCCGTATTGCTGCAGGATCACCTTGAGCAAATTGACGTTGGCCTGGGTACGGCCAACCACGCCGACCCGATGTCCGGCGAGCTGCGCGATCTTGGTGATCTTCGCGCCCTTCTTCTTGCCCTTGCCAGGTACGGACCACAGCACCACGACGTTCTTGCGCAGGGTCGCAACGGCTTGCGCGTTTTTCGGCACGTCGAGATCGCCGCGCACGATGGCGAGGTCGGCTTTGCCCTCCGCCAGCAGATTGGCGCTGGCGGTGGCGCCGTCGGTCTGGATCGGACGCAACCGCACGGAACTCTTGTGCTGCGCGAAGGCCTGGGTCAGTGCCTGCACGACCTTGACATCATCGCTGTTGGCGGGGCCGACCGCGATCTTCAGCGTCTCCGACCGCATGGCAAAGTAGTAGCCGCCGGCGAGCGCGCCAACGATCGCGAGCACCAGCGCGAGAGTCACGAGCGCCGTCTTCCGCGCCGATGATCGCGGCGAGGGCGGGGTGGGCGCTTCGGCCAGGTCCAATCCCCCGGTCATCGATCTCCCGAACAGTCGCTTGAGGCTCAGTTTCATCTTGGCCGGCGATTTACGCCCGCAAGTGTAGCAAATTTCTTGTCCGGCAGGGTTACATCTCCGTCATGGTTAGCGGATGGGGTCTAATCCCGTGAACCCGGGGCGTCGGCGGGGTGTTAGGGTAAAGTTCCCCTGAAGGACGGAGGCGACAATGGCAGAACGGCTCTCGGCGGAGGCGCGCGGACAGGCGCTGGGCGGACTACCTGGTTGGACCGAGGTTCAGGGACGCGAGGCGATCGGGAAGACTTTTGTCTTCAAGGATTTCAACGAGGCGTTCGGCTTCATGACCCGCGCGGCACTGGTCGCCGAGAAGATGGACCACCATCCCGAATGGCGCAATGTCTACAAGACGGTGGAGGTGGTGCTGTCGACCCATGACGCCGGCGGCGTCACCGCGCTCGACATCGAGCTCGCCAGGGCGATGAACGCCATCGCCAAGCTGACACCAGGCTGACGTCTTGCGGGGACCGGCCGCGTCCCCATCTTGTGATCAGCAGGGGATGCGGCGATCTGCCACCCCGGCTGGAACGGGGAGTTGCGAACATGGCTGCCGAACACAGCGTCGGTTTCGAGCCGGCCGACCGGCTTGCGGAAGATCGTGACAGCGTGCGCCGCCGCTTCTGGCGCAAGCTGAAGCGCGTCGCCGCGCAACTGCCGTTCGCGGAGGATCTGCTCGCCGCCTATTACTGCGCCTTCGACCGCCAGACGCCGCGCCATGTCCAGGCGTCGCTGCTCGGGGCGATCGCCTATTTCATCCTGCCGTTTGATTTCGTTCCCGACGTGATGCCGATCCTCGGCTTCACCGATGACGCCGCCGTGCTCGCCACCGCCATTCGCATGGTCGCCAGCCACATCACGAATGAGCATCGCGAAGCCGCCCGCGCCGCGCTGAAGCGCGGCGTGGATGAGGTGGATGTGGAAGCCACGCAGTAGCCATACACTCCGCTGTCATTCCCCGCGAAGGCGGGGAATCCAGTACGCCGCGGCTTATCGATTCAACAACACTCGTCACGGAGTACTGGATCGCCCGGTCAAGCCGGGCGACGACAGTTGAGTGCGTAGCGGCGACCTTGCTCTGTCGCCAGCACCCTCACGGATGCAAAATCACCTTGCCCATGGCCTGACGTCCCGCGAGCACCTTGAGCGCATCCGCCGTCTGCGCCAGCGGGAAGACGCGATCGACATGCGAGGAGATCTTTCCTTCCGCTGTCCACTTCACCAGCTTCTCGAGATTGGCCCGATTTTTTTCCGGGTTGAGCCGCGTCCATGCGCCCCAGAACACGCCGCGGATGTCGCAGCCTTTCAGCAGTGCGAGGTTCAGCGGCATCTTTGGAATGTCGCCGGCGGCAAAGCCGATGACGAGGAAGCGGCCTTCCCATGCAATCGAGCGCAGTGCCTGCTCGGCATAGGCGCCGCCCACGGGATCGAAGATGATGTCGACGCCCTTGCCGCCGGTGAGCTTGCGCAAGCCTTCCTTCAAATCTTCCTTGCCGTAATTGAGCGTGAGTTCTGCGCCGTGCGCCTTCGCGAATTCGAGCTTCTCGTCCGACGAGGCGCAGGCGATCACCTTCAGGCCCATCAGCTTGCCGAGCTCGCACGCGGCAAGTCCGGTGCCGCCGGCGGCGCCGAGCACCGCGAGCGTCTCGCCCGGCTTCGGGCTCGCGCGATCTTCCAGCGCATGCAGCGCGGTGCCGTAGATGATGATGATGCCGGCCGCGCGATCATAATCGAGATTGTCGGGGATCTTCACGATCGATGTGGCCGGCAGCGCGATCTTTTCGCGCGCGCCGTTGTGGCCGCAGGAGGCGACGACGCGATCGCCGACCTTCAGATCGGTCACGCCGGGACCGATGCTCTCGATCATGCCCGCGACTTCGGCCGCCGGCGAGAACGGGAACGGCGGCTTGATCTGGTACTTGCCCTGGATCATCAGGATGTCGAAGAAGTTCAGCGCCGCAGCCTTGATCGCGATCACGGCTTCGCCGGGACCGGCCACTGGGTCCGGCACGTCGGCCAGAACGAGATCGTCGGGCTGGCAATATTGCGAGCAGAGGATGGCTTTCATGGCGGCACCTTCTTGAGAGCACTTGGCGTTTCGAGGCAGATTTATCGTTGGGCTGGTTCTGCCGGATTTAGCGCGGTCCCACAATCCGGTTTCTTTGTCTGAAATTGCATTCGGCCCTATCCTCGTCATTGCGAGCCAACGGGTCCGCGCGAAGCGGGGCCCGATGACAGGCTCCGCGAAGCAATCCAGAATCCGTGCCGCGGAAATAGCCTGGATTGCTTCGCTGCGCTCGCAATGACGGAAAGAAAGAAACGGAGGATTCAAACGATGTTTGAAACAGGCCTGCTCAAGGACAAGCGAATCCTCGTCACCGGTGGCGGTTCGGGTCTCGGTGCTGCGATGGCGCACCGATTCCTCGTGCTCGGCGCCGAGCTCGTGATCTGCGGCCGCAAGCTCGATCGGCTCGAGGCGGCGGCGAGCGAGATGCGCAAAGAGACCGGCGGCAAGGTCACGACGATCGCCTGTGATATCCGCGATGGCACCGCCGTCGAAGCGATGATCGACGCCATCTGGCGCGAGGCGCCGCTTGATATTCTCGTCAACAATGCGGCTGCAACTTTCATTGCGCAGAGCGAGCATCTCTCATTCCGCGCCGCGGATGCGATCCTCGCGCCGACGCTGCATGGTGCGATGTATTGCACGCTTGCCGTCGGCAAGCGCTGGATCGACGGCAAGCATGACGGCGTCGTGCTCTCGATCCTCTCGACCTCGACCATCACCGGCCGCGCCTTCACCGTGCCGTCGGCGATGGCGAAGTCGGCCGTGCTGGCGATGACTAAAAGTCTCGCGGTGGAATGGGGCCCGAAGGGCATTCGCACCGTCGCGATCGCGCCGGGACCGTTCCCGACCGCGGGCGCCTCGGGTCAGCTCCGCCCCGAGGGTCGCGACGAAGGGTGGGCCGCGCGCAACCCGATGGGACGCGCCGGCGAGCACCGCGAGCTTGCCGACCTCGCCAGCTTCCTGGTTTCCGACCGTGCCGGCTACATCAACGGGGAGATGGTGGTGATCGACGGTGGCGCGCATTTGCGCAGCTCCGGCGCCGAGGATCTGTTGCGCTGGACCGATGCGCAATGGGCGGAGCAGCGCGCGGCACGATCCAGGGCCTAGTCGCCGCGGCCCTTCGCTAACTGCCTTCCCAAATTGGACTTTCCCGGCTATCCCTGCTCGGGGACAACGCGCGGCCGGGCCATCTTCCAGTCACAATATTGAGGGAACCACTCCAGCATGTGGCGGGTGCTGATTTTAGCTTTGATGACGGGCGTGGCGGCCTGTGGAATCACCGATTCCGCGCGGGCGCAGACGGCGCAACCTGCGCCCAAAACTGCACCGAAAGAGGCCGCGCCGAAATCGGCTGCGCCGGCGGCCAATACGACCGGAAAGACAGCTGCAAAGCCCGAGAGCAAGCCGACGGCCCCGCACGCGGCGGTTGCGGGCGGCGCCGAGCCAACCCTGATCGGTCAGTTCGGCACCTGGGGCGCCTATTCGGCCGCGCCCAATGGCAAAAAGGTCTGCTTCGCGCTGGCCAAGCCGTCGTCGTCGAAAACCAACCCGCCGAATCGGCCGCGCGATCCTGCCTATGCCTTCGTCTCCACCCGCCCGGCGGAGAAGGTCAACAACGAAGTCTCGGTCATGATCGGCTACGCGCTGAAGCCGGGCTCTGAATCCTCGGTCGAGGTCGGCGGCGCCGCTTTCGCCATGTACTCGCAGGGTGACGGTCTCTGGATCAAGAACGCGGCCGAGGAAGAGCGGATGGTCGAGGCCATGCGCAAATCCGCCGATCTCGTGGTCAAGGGCGTCTCGTCCAAGGGGACCGAGACGACCGACACTTTTTCGCTGAAGGGCCTCGCCCAGGCGCTTGACCGGATCTCCCAGGATTGCAGGCGTTAAGGCTGCGGTCGATAAGGTCGCAATCGGCGGTTCCGGTTGCTATATAGGGCTATTCCAAAGGTACAGCCGTCATGGCCGGGCTTGTCCCGGCCATCCACGCGCTGGCTACGGGCGGACAAGAACGTGGATGCCCGGGACAAGCCCGGGCATGACGAGACAGCAGCAGCAATCTCAGGCAACCGATGACCGAGCCGCACAACGCAACACTGGTGGAGAAGACTCCGCTCGAAACCTATGTGCCGCCGGCGAAACCCTCGCTGATTGGCCTGTCGCGCACCGAGCTTGCCGATCGCCTCGGCGAGATCGGCGTTGCACCGGCGCAACGCAAGATGCGCGTGCAGCAGCTGTGGCACTGGATGTATTTCCGTGGCGCCCAGAATTTCGAAGAGATGACGTCGGTCTCGAAGGGCATTCGCGCCGATCTCGAGCAACATTTCACCGTCGACCGGCCCGAAGTCGTGGCCGAGCAGATCTCCAATGACGGCACCCGCAAATGGCTGCTGCGGCTGCCGAGCGGCGACAATGTCGAGCGGGCGCATGAAGTCGAGTGCGTCTACATCCCCGAAACCGATCGCGGCACGCTGTGTGTGTCCTCTCAGGTCGGCTGCACACTGAACTGCTCCTTCTGTCACACCGGCACGCAGCGCCTGGTGCGCAACCTCACCGCCGGCGAGATCGTCGGACAGGTGATGGTCGCGCGGGATCGTCTGAATGATTGGGCCGATCGCGAGGACGGTACGCGTCGTGTCACCAACATCGTCATGATGGGCATGGGCGAGCCGCTCTACAATTTCGACGCGGTGCGCGACGCGCTGCTCATCGTCGGCGACAATGAAGGCATCGGCATCTCCCGCCGCCGCATCACGCTGTCGACCTCGGGCGTGGTGCCGAATATCGTGCGCGCGGGCGAGGAGATCGGCGTGATGCTCGCAATCTCGCTGCATGCGGTGCGCGACGAGCTGCGCAACGAGCTGGTGCCGCTCAACCGCAAATATCCGATCAAGGAATTGCTGCAGGCCTGCCGCGATTATCCGGGCGCCTCGAACGCGCGGCGCATCACCTTCGAATATGTGATGCTCAAGGGCGTCAATGATTCGCTCGACGACGCCAAGCTGCTGGTGAAGATGCTCAAGGGCATTCACGCCAAGATCAATCTCATCCCGTTCAACCCCTGGCCCGGCACCGCCTATGAATGCTCGGACTGGGACCAGATCGAAAAATTCTCGGAGTACGTCTTCAACGCCGGCTACTCCTCGCCGGTGCGCACGCCGCGCGGCCGCGACATCCTCGCCGCCTGCGGCCAGCTCAAGTCGGAGACCGAAAAACTCTCCGCCAGGGAACGCCAGACGCTACGCGCCATGGCGATGACGGACTGAGCTGATGCGCGCACGTGCTCTCGCATCCTCGTCATTGCGAGCGCAGCGAAGCAATCCAGAGTCTTTCCGCAGAGGCAGACTGGATTGCTTCGCTACGCTCGCAATGACGGCGAGGGTGACGTCATGTCCCTGATCGGCCGCCTCATCGTCATCTTCATCGGCTTTCTGGCCGCCTGCTTCATCGGCGGCATGATCGTCGTTGTCGCGCTGTTGTTTCCGGAGTTCGCCGATCTCGGCGCCGGTCCCGTCGACCAGGGCACGATCGATATCGTGCTCGGGTTCGGCTTCATCTTCGTCTCCGGTTTTGCGCTGGTGCCGGCGGCGGTGATCGTCGCGATCACCGAGGCGCTCTACATCCGCAGCGCGCTCGCCTATGCCGTGGGCGGCGGCGTCGTGGGGCTCGCCTGCTATCTCGGCCTGGTCCCGTTTCATTCCGACACGCTGCAATTCGAAGGCATCGTGCGGCGGCACCTGGAGATCATGACCGGCGCGGGCATTGTCGCCGGTGTCGTCTACTGGCTGATCGCCGGCCGCAATGCCGGCGCTTGGCGCAATCCGCCGCTGCCGCGCAATCCGCCTCCGCCACTGCCGTCGAATTCAAGACCGGATGCGCGGTAGCTTGCGCCGTCATTCCGGGATGGTCCGAAGGACCAGACCACAGGTGCGCAATTGCGCACCGGGGAATCTCGAGATTCCGGGTTCGGTGCTGCGCACCGCCCCGGAATGACGGTCCCAAGGGTTTTCATCCCCTTCCCACTCGGCTAAACCGCGCGCCATGAACCGGACTGGACTCTTCATCGCCCTGGCGCTGTGGCTCGTGATCGGCGTCGTTTTCGGCCTCTATCCCGAGCTCGATCTCAAGCTCGCCGCGCTGTTCTTCGACCCCGCGACGAAGACGTTTCCGCTCAAGCTGAACGATTGGGCGAGCTTCGCGCGCGATGCCGCGATGTGGGTTGCGTGGGCGTTCGTGCTGCCTGCGCTGGTCGCGCTTGTGGTCAAGATGGTCCGGCCCGACCGCCCGCTGATGGTATCCGGGCGCGCGATCGTCTTCTTGCTGGTCACGATCATCATGTCGGCCGGCATCCTCACCAATCTCGCCTTCAAGACCTATTGGGGCCGGCCGCGCCCGGTGGTCGTGACGCAGTTTGCCGGCGATCAGCAATTCGTGCCGTGGTGGGATCCGCGCGGTGGCTGCGCGCGCAACTGCTCGTTCTTTTCGGGTGAGGGCGCGACCGCGTTCTGGACGCTGGCGCCCGCCGCACTGGCACCGCCGCCGTGGCGGCCGCTCGCTTATGCCGGAGCCGTGGTGTTCGGCCTCGTGACCAGCGGGCTGCGGATGGCCTTTGGCGGCCACTTCTTCACCGACGTGTCGATCGCCGGCCTCGTCACCTTCGTCGTGATCTGGTTTGCCTACGCGCTGATCTACCGCTGGCCGCGGACCCGGTTTTCGGACGAGGCGGTCGATGCCGCCCTGACCCGGCTGAACATGCCCGCCTACCGGCTTCGCCAGCGCCTGTTCGGCCGCAAGACGAGTGCCGAGCCGTCCGTTTGAGCCATTAAAGGGGTGCCGAGCCCCGCGAAATTTGATATTCGCGCGGTCAAGCCGTGAAACGACATCAGCCCTTCGAGACCGATTGGAAGCCCCATGACCACGATCCTGAAAAGCCTGCCCAAGGGTGAGAAAGTCGGCATCGCTTTTTCGGGCGGCCTCGATACCAGCGCGGCGCTGCTCTGGATGAAGCAGAAGGGCGCGCGCTGCTACGCCTATACCGCCAATCTCGGTCAGCCCGACGAAGCCGACTACAATGAGATTCCGCGCAAGGCGATGGAGTTCGGGGCGGAGAAAGCGCTGCTGGTCGATTGCCGCACGCAGCTCGTCCATGAAGGCATCGCCGCGATCCAGTCCGGCGCCTTCCATATCTCCACCGGCGGCATCACCTATTTCAACACCACGCCATTGGGGCGCGCCGTCACCGGCACGATGCTGGTCGCGGCGATGAAGGAGGACGGCGTCAACATCTGGGGCGACGGCTCGACCTTCAAGGGCAACGACATCGAGCGCTTCTATCGCTACGGCCTGCTGACCAATCCGGGCCTGCGCATCTACAAGCCCTGGCTCGACCAGCAGTTCATCGATGAGCTCGGTGGCCGCGCCGAGATGTCGGCGTTCATGACGGCGCAGGGCTTTGCCTACAAGATGAGTGCCGAGAAGGCCTATTCGACCGACAGCAATCTGCTCGGCGCGACGCACGAGGCCAAGGATCTCGAGAGCCTCGACAGCGGCATCAAGATCGTCAACCCGATCATGGGCGTGCCATTCTGGCGTGACGACTGCAGCGTCAAGGCCGAGAAGGTCGTGGTGCGTTTCGAGGAAGGCCAGCCGGTCGCGCTGAACGGCCAGACCTTCTCTGATCCCGTCGCGCTGTTCCTCGAAGCCAACGCGATCGGCGGCCGCCACGGCCTCGGCATGAGCGACCAGATCGAGAACCGCATCATCGAGGCCAAGAGCCGCGGCATCTATGAAGCGCCCGGCATGGCGCTGCTGCACATCGCCTATGAGCGCCTCGTTACCGGCATCCACAACGAGGACACCATCGAACAGTACCGCATCAGCGGCATGCGTCTCGGTCGCCTGCTATATCAGGGCCGCTGGTTCGATTCGCAGGCCCTGATGCTGCGCGAGACCGCGCAGCGCTGGGTGGCCCGCGCCGTCACCGGCGAAGTCTCGCTCGAGTTGCGCCGTGGCAACGACTACTCGATCCTCAACACGGAAAGCCCGAACCTGACCTATGCGCCGGAGCGGCTCAGCATGGAGAAGGTCGAGGACGCGGCGTTCACGCCGGCCGATCGCATCGGTCAGCTCACCATGCGCAACCTCGACATCAACGACACCCGCGCCAAGCTGAAGCTCTACAGCGACACGGGCCTGCTCTCGGGCAGCGAAGGCTCGCAGATCTTCCGGCTGGAGAGCGACAAGAGCTGATGCGCTCAGGGATTGCTGCCTCATTCGTCATTGCGAGCGAAGCGAAGCAATCCAGAATCTTTCCGCAGCGATAGTCTGGATTTGCTTCGTCGCTTCGCGCCTCGCAATGACGAAAAAAAATGGCCGGGATTGCTCCCGGCCATTTTGCATTTATGGGTGCCGCTACCGCGGCGGCGCGGTGCCGGGAGGGGGCGGCGGCAGCGAAGCCTGCCCACCGTTGAGCAGCGGCGTGATGTTGCGGACGGTGACGCGACGGTTGATCGCGCTCGGCCCTTGCGTCTGCTCCTTCAGGTACTGCTCGCCATAGCCCTGCGAGGTCAGGTTCTCAGCCGGCACACTGAATTGCTGTGTCAGCAATTCGGCCGCGGACTGCGCGCGACGATCCGACAATGACAGATTGTCGACGTCGTTGCCGACCGCGTCAGTGTGTCCCTCGATCAGGAACACCGCACGCGGGTTGGCTTGGATCGCCTGATTGAGACCGTCGGCGATCACTTGTAGCTTCGCCGCCTGATCCGGTGGGATCGTCCACGACCCCGTCTCGAAGGTGATCGAGTTGACGTCGATGCTGGGCATCTGCATGCGAACATTGGGGCTGTAGCGGATTTCGTCGAGCGTATAACGCCGATCGATCCGCTGCACCGGCGGTGCCCGCATGGTCTGGTAGATCACGTCAGGCGACGCCTCCTGGGCATCGACGATATAGCGGTCGTAGGGAATGTTCACGACCGGCGGCGGCGCGTCGACATAGAAGCCGCCGACCGACTGCGGATCGCGATAGCTGTTGTCGATGATGATGAGCTCGCGGCCGCGAGAATCCCTGCGAATTCGCCGCAGCAGCCGACCGTCCGGACCGACAACAGTAATGATCTCGCTGCCGTCGGGACGGATCACCACGGTGCGGGTATCGGCTCCGACAGTCTCGGTGCGGATGTCGCGGGCGCCATAGCGGAAACGATAGAGATCGTTGCCGCGGACGTAGGTCTGCCCACCGGGATCGCGGATGATGATGCGGTCCGGCTCGGTGTAGACGGTACGACCGCCTTCGACGGATTCGCGCCGCTGATTGTGGAGGTCGGCGATGGTGGCTCCAATCACGGCGCCGGCCACCACGCCAGCACCGATCGCGAGCGGCGTGAGGTCACGCTGCGGCGGACGTGGTGCTGGCGGCAGCGGTGCTGCGACCGTCGGCGCGGTTCGGAAGGCCGGCGCAACCGTCGGCGGCGCGTATTGCGCCCTGTTGGGCGGAGGCGTTGCGGCCGCGGAGCCCGGGACGGTGCTCGGTGCCGCAGCGCCGGCGGGGGGAGCCGGTGGCTGGGGCGGGGCACCTGCCTGCGGCTGGGTCGGCGGAGCTCCGGCAGCGGGTGCGCCAGCAGGAGGAGCTCCACCCTGGCGCCCAGGCGGCGGCGTGCCAGCGCCGCCGGGAGCTGGTGTCGCTGTCGGAGCGGGGGTTGCGCCGGGCGCGGGCGTTGCGCCCGGTGCGGGACCGGGACGCCCGGCGGGCGGCGTCGGGGTGGCCCCTGGCGCCGGTGTCGGCGTTGGAGCGGGCGTGGCACCCGGAGCCGGTGTTGGTGATCCCGCGGCCGGAGGCGCGCCGGGACGACCGGGCGGGGGCGTACCGGGGCGTCCGGCGGGCGGGCTGCCCGGAGCCGGCGTCGCGGTCGGCGCAGGAGTCGCTGTCGGTGAAGGTGTGTTTGTAGGTGCAGGGGTGGCGGCCGGCGCGGGCGCGCCCGGTCTCGCCGTTGGTGCCGCAGGCGCAGGTGACGGTGTCGCCGTGGGCGCCGGCGCGGGACGGCCCTGAGGAGTTGCTGCCGGCGGCGGCGGAGTCGTTGGGCGAGCCGCGGGCGGCGGTGTTGGTGCGTGCTGCTGCGGAGCTGCGGCGGGCGGCGGTGCTGGCGGCGTGGGAGCCGGGCGCGCGGCAGGCGGTGCCGGAGGGGGCGCATGCTGTTGCGGAGCCGCAGCCGGGGGCGGCGCAGGCTGCTTCGGGGCGGCAGGCGGTGGTGGGGGCGGCGGCGGTGCCGGACGGGCCGCAGGTGGCGGCGGGGGCGGCGGCGGTGCCGGACGGGCTGCAGGTGGCGGCGGAGGCGGCGGCGGTGCCGCTGGACGCGGCGGTGCGGCAGCCGGAGGGGGTGCCGCGGGCGGATGGGGCGGTGCAGCTGCGGGCGGCGGTGCGGCCGGGCGCGCGGGCGCCGCAGGCGGCGCGGCCGCTGGCGGTCCCTTCGGCGGCTGCTTCGGTTTTCCGTCAGGGCCGGTCTCTTGTGGCTGCGCCTGCGCGACGACGAGCGGCGGCGCGCTTTGCGCATGCGATGCGGAGCTTGCGAATTGCATCGCGGTCAGAGCCGTGGTGGCAAGCAGCACGAAACGAAGGTTGGTCATGATGGTGAACTTCCCCGGAAGGTTCTTTGACGAAGTGTTGGGATGAACAGCTACGCGTTAGGCCGGATTGTGGCGGGCGAAGCGGACGCGGCCCGATTTATTTCTGCACGCAAATCACCTCACTATGGTGACGTTCATTGCGCATTCAGACGCAGGTTGCAATTGCCTCGGATGTGATGCGTCGCCTCATGCGCGATCCCGCGGCGGACTTGCGTCCGTCGCGGGATTCGGCGTGAGCGGGCCGTTCGGTCCGCGTGATGGAATCTCTTCAGGCATGCGGCCCGGCAATTCGTCGGGCGGTGCTGGCGAGCCGGGCTCGCGCACCGGCGGCGCGATTTCAGGCTGCGGATTGCCCGGCGGAATCCCCGGCGGCGGCTCGGTCGGCGTGCCCGGCGTTGACGGCGGAATCTCGGGCGGCTCGATCGGCATTACATGGAGACCTTGCGGTTGTCGCCGAAATCGGGCCGCGTGTTCGTCACTGCCGCGGCCGCCATCTTCACATAGGAGATCACGGTGCCCGGCGAGTCCCAAAACTCGGCATCGTCAGGCGTGACCTTGAGCACGCGGATGTTGGGATCTTCCGCAGAATCCCACCATGCTTTGGCGGGCGTCGAGAACAGCTCCTTGATCTTCGCACGGTCGTTGGAGACGACGGCGGTGCCCGTCAGCGACACGTATTTCTGGCTGCCCGCATCCGCGAACGACAGGTTGATGGACGGATTGCGCGCGATCTCCTCGTCCTTGTGACGCCGCGCGTCGGTGAGGAAATAGATCGTGTCCGCGTTGCGATCGAGATAGGCGCTCATCGGCCGCGCGCGGAGCTTGTCGCCATCGCGCGTCACCAGCATCGCAAATCCGATCGACTTCATCAGATCCCATACGCGGTCGACGTCGCGGGCATTGTCGTTGGCCATGTCGTGCTCCTTCTTGCAAGGGACGACAACGGCTCGCGCGGAACGAGGTTCCGGCCGAAGGATGGAACTTATCTATTCCGGCGCGTGGCAAACCGCCTCGATGTTGTGGCCGTCAGGGTCGAGCACGAAGGCGCCGTAGTAGGTCGGGTGATAGTGCGCACGGATGCCGGGCGGCCCGTTGTCGCGCCCGCCCGCCGCCATCGCCGCCTTGTAGAACGCGTCCACCGTGGCGCGGTCCTTTGCCAGGATCGCGACATGCACCGGCTTGTTCAGCGCGCCCTCGCCGCCGATCCAGAAATCCGGCTTGCCCTCGGCGCCGAAGCCGGCGGCCGGATCGTGTCCGGTCTGCTCCTGCGTGACCTCCATGATCAGGCTGTAGCCGAGCGGCGCCAATGCCTTGGCGTAGAACGCCTTGGCGCGCTCATAGTCGGAGACCGGGAAGCCCATATGGTCGATCATCGTAACTCCGTCGTTCGTCGTCAGCGCGACAGGAACGTATTGCTCCGCGTCTTGCGCGCAACCACAAAACCGCGCGCGACCATGTCAGCGATGCAATCTTCCCGCCATTCCTTGTGTGACAAATGCTCGATCACCACCGCGCGCGGCCATAGCGATTGCGGCGCGTCGCGGAAGAAGCCGATCAGCACGCGATCCTCGAAGCCCTCGACGTCGATTTTGATCGAATCGACGCGCGTGACGCCGGCCTCGTCGAGAATGCGCGTCAACCGCAGCGAGGGCACTTTGATCGCCTCCGCGCTGGCTGTGCCGGTGACGACGTGCGTGGCGCCGAGATTGCCGCCGCCGCTCTCGATCATCAGCTCGCCGTCGCTGTCGCCGGCAGCCGCCTGCACCAGGCGCACCTGCGTCGCTTTCGATGCGGCCTGGTTGAACGAGAGCCGTCCAAACGTCATCGGATGCGGTTCGATGGCAACTACTTTCCCTGATGCTCCGGCCTGTCGCGCCATCACCAGCGCAAAGGTGCCGACATTGGCGCCGACGTCGACGAACACGCCGCCCTCCGGAGTGTGCTGGCGCAGGAAGTCGAGCTCGTCGAGATTATAGTCGGGATTGAACAGCGCGCCGCGCTCGGTCGCGCTGCCCTGGTGATAGAAGCGAAACGATGCGCCCTGGTACTGGACGTCGACGGGACCACCGCGCAGCAGGTTCACCAGCCGCGACATCCACGGCCGGAACGCGCCGCGCTTCAGCCCCGATTGTGTCGCGAGGCGAATGATCGCGGCCTGCGCCGCGTTCGGCGCAAACGCGCCGAACGGCGCTGACGGAGGGGCATTGTCGGGCGTCAAGCGGGAGTCCTCATTGCAAGCGGCGCATGCATAGCCGGTTTTGCCGGGGACTCCAATCTCAGTGTCGTCCCGGGGCGCGAAGCGAGCCCGGGACCCATAACCACAGGCAGAAGTGTGACACGAGGCTCCCACTCCGGGTATTCGCCAAACTGCTCGCTATGGGTGTGGGTCCCGGATCTGCGCTTCGCTTGTCCCGGACGACGGAGAGAACGTCACGCCGCCTTTTTCGGCGCCTTGCGCTGGCGCAGGAAGCGGCCGAGCAGCTTGCGCTTGCCCTTGCGCGGGATCAGGTCGATGTCGCTGACGAGTTTTGCGCCGCCCTTGCGGCGCTCCAGCACGATCTTGCGGCTGTGAAAGGCCTCCAGCTCGACACGATGCGCGACGCTGACGATGGTCGCCTTCGGCAGCTCGTCGGTGACCATCTTCATCATCTTGTCCTGGCTCTTCTCGTCGAGCGCCGAGGTCGCCTCATCCAGCACGATGATGTCGGGGTTGTGCAGCAAGAGCCGCGCGAAGGCGAGGCGCTGCTTCTCGCCACCGGACAGGGTCTGGTCCCAGGGTGCTTCTTCCTCGATCTTCTCCTTGAGATGGTCGAGACCGACCTTGTGCAGGGCCTCGCCGATCTCCTCCACGGTCCAGTCGTCTTCCGCGCCGGGATAGGCGACCGCACGGCGCAGGGAGCCGGAGGGCACGTAGGGTCGCTGAGGCAGCATGAACAGCCGCCGGTCGGGACGGAAATTGACGCTGCCGCCGCCCCATGGCCAGAGCCCGGCGATGGCGCGCACCAGCGTGCTCTTGCCGGTGCCGGATTCGCCGGCAACCAGCAGCCGCTCGCCAGGCTCAACCACCACCTCGGTCTCGCCGACCACGGCCGTGCCGTCGTCAAGCGTGACGGAGAGGTCCGTCAGCTCCAGCATGGCGTCGTTACTGGTCTCGCCGCGCTTGATGCGTCCGAAGCCGTCGCCCTGCTCGGCGCGCTCAAGGCCGTCGAGCGACATCATCAGCGAGGCGATGCGGCGCGCGCAGGCATTCCAGTCGGCGAGCCGCGGGTAATTGTCGACCAGCCAGCCGAACGCGCTCTGCACGATGGTGAAGGCGGAAGCCGCCTGCATCACCTGCCCCAGCGTCATGCTGCCGTCGAGGAATTTTGGCGCGCAGAGCAGCAGCGGCACGACCGGCGCAACGAGGCTCGATCCCTGCGACACCAACGTGGTGCGCATGTGCTGACCCGCGAGCCGCGCCCATTGCCGCAGTACATTCGTGAAATTGCGGTCGATGCCGTCGCGCTCTTCCTCCTCGCCGCCGAGCAGCGCGATGCTCTCGCCGTTCTCGCGCACGCGCGTCAGCGTGTAGCGGAAATCGGCCTCGGCCTGGTTCTTGTCCTCAGAGACCTGCACGAATTGGCGGCCGATCACCAGGATCGAGCCCGATGCAATTCCCGCATAAAGCATCGCGGCGATCACCAGGAATCCGGGAATGGTCACCGACGATCCCGCAAGCGTGACGGTGAGCGCGCCGCCGATGGTCCAGAGCACGACGATGAAGGTCGCGGCCGACAGCAGCGCGGACGTCACGCCGGCGAGAAAATCCACCGGCGAATCGGTCGCCACGCGCAGATCCTCCGCGATCCGGTATTCCGGATTCTTGTGGTCGCCGCTGACGAGATTGAGCTGGTAATAGCGACCGTTGCCGAGCCAGCGGGTCAGCACGCTTGCCGTCAGCCAGGCTCGCCAGCGCCGCTGGATGCCCATGCGCGCGAACACCTGCGCCACGCCGAGCACGATGCTGCCGATCGCGAGCGGGAAGAACACCGCGGTGAGATGGAAGACGGTGGACGCCTCGCGCTTCTCGATCGCGTCGAAGATCGCCCGATTCCAGACATTGATGCCGTATTGAAAGCCGACAGTCAGGACGATCAGTACGCCGAGGCCGATGGAATAAAGCCACGCCAGCCGGTCGCCGTTGCGGCCCCAGAAGCCGCGCGCGCTGATCCAGAAGCGGGTGAGGAGATAGTCCTTGCGGGCCTGTTCGGCCTCTTCCGGCGACAGCTCCGGATCGGGCTCGACCAGCTCGGGCGGCGGCGGAGCCACTTCCTCGCCGGCCTCGCCTACGATCTCGACGATGGGCGGCTTCTTGCTCTTTTCGCGCTTTGCGGCCGGCTTTTGCATGGCCGGATAACGCAAGATAAATCAAAAGGTTCCTACGAGTTCCCAGTGCCGGGTCATTCAGCGGCGCCGTCGCGCACCCGGCGCAGCCGTGCGACCCGGTGCAGCACGCGCGACAGCTGATCGATCGCATAGGGCTTCTGCACGAGCTCGAAATCGATCTTGCCGTCCTGGGACAGCGCCTCGCTGTAGCCGGTGGTCAGCACGACCGGCACGCCGATGCCGCGGTCGCGGACCGCCTGCGCGAGATCGAGCCCGGTCATATCAGGCATCACGATGTCCGAGAAAACGACATCGAAGCGATCGGAATCCATGACCAGCTCGGCGAGGGCGTCGGTTGCATTGTCGACCAGTGTGATGCTGTAGCCGAGCTCGGTGAGGCCGTCCGCTGCGAAATTGGCGAGCTCGATGTTGTCCTCGACCAGCAGCACTGACATGCCGCTGCCGGCTATGGCCGGGGCCGTGTTCGGTGCCTGCCGCTGCGGCAGCAAATGCGGCGCCACGCGTGGCAGATAGAGCGAGAAGGTGCTGCCTTGGCCTACCTTGCTGGTGACCGTCACCTCGCCGCCGGACTGCCGGGCGAAGCCGAACACCTGCGACAGGCCGAGACCGGTGCCCTGGCCGACCTGCTTGGTGGTGAAGAACGGTTCGAAGATGCGCTCGAGCCGCGCAGCCGGAATGCCGATACCGGTGTCACTGACGGCAATGCCGATGAAGCCGTGTTTGTCAGCAAGGTCATGCTTGCCTGAAAGATCATGGTTGCCTGAAAGATCATGGTTGCCGGAGACGGGAGCCCGCGTGTTCGCAATGGTCGCCGCGGCCTCGACGTTGAAGACGATCCTGCCCTTACCGTGCATGGCATCGCGCGCGTTGGTCGCCATGTTGATCAACGCCGTCTCGAACTGGCTTGCATCGGCATTGACGAGGCAGGGCTCGGCCGGCAGCCGCATCGCGATTTCGATCGCGGGTCCGAGCAGCGTCGCGAGCATGTCGTGCAGCGA
The DNA here is from genome assembly GCF_040548265.1 of Bradyrhizobium sp. F1.13.3. Lineage (NCBI taxonomy): Bacteria > Pseudomonadati > Pseudomonadota > Alphaproteobacteria > Hyphomicrobiales > Nitrobacteraceae > Bradyrhizobium > Bradyrhizobium sp. F1.13.3. The sequence continues at coordinate 907,743 of NZ_JBEPRI010000002.1, forward strand.
CTGCATTCGCGCGCCGACGTCGAACACCTCCGGCTTCAAGGTCTGGCGCCGTGCAAAGGCGAGCAACTGCGAGGTCAGCTTGGCCGCGCGTCCGACCGCTTCCGCGATGGCGGTGATGTAGCGCTGGCGGCGCTCCTCGCTCAGCTGCGGCCGGTTCAGCAGGTCGACGGAGGCGCGAATCACGGTCAGGAGGTTGTTGAAATCGTGCGCGACGCCGCCGGTGAGCTGCCCGAGTGCCTCCAGGCGCTGGCTGTGCTTGAGCGCCTCCTCGGCTTCGCGCCGCGCGGCGGCCTCGGCCTGGAGATGCTGGGTGCGCCGGAACGCGAACGCCAGCAGCAGAAACAGCAACGCGGTGGCGGGAATGCCGAACACCAGATGCTGGCCCATGGTAGCGAACCAGCGCGCGCGGATCGCCGAGGTCTCCAAGCCCGCGCTGACATAGATCGGGTATTCGGCGATGCGTCGGTAGCCGATGCGCCGCTCGACCTCGTCCGATGGCCAGGCGATGGTGATGAGGCCATGCTCGGGCTGAGCTGCGATGCTCTGGCCGACCGGCCCGTTAGGATCGAGCCTGATGTCGCGATCGAGCCGCGGAAGATGCGCCAGCACCACGCCGTCGGTGCGTCCCATCGCGAGGAAGCTGCCGGGATCGGAGCCGATCCTGGCGTAAAAGTTCTCAAAATATTCCGGCAGGACGGAGGCCTGGATCACGCCGATGAAGCTGCCGTCATCGGAGCTGCGGCGACGACTGACCCCGAAGAAGCGCGCGCCCTGATAAGGCTGGCGCGGCGTCAGGGGAATACCGATGTAGCTGCCGATGGTCTGGTCGACATGGGCCGCAAAGTAGTCACGGTCCGCAAAGCTCTGCGCCGGCGGCGGCGAGGCCAGGCTGTTGACCAGCGACTTTCCGTCCGCATCGAAGATCCATGCCGATTTGAGCTGCGGCAGCGAATCGGTCAGCTGCTTCAGGCGGCGGTGCAGGGCCGGTTCGCGCGAGCGGATAATTTCGTCGGGCATGCCGCGCACCACCTCGTTGATCTCGGCGAGGCTGCGGTCGATGGTCTCGAACACCTTGAGCGCATGCTCATGCGCGACATCGAGGGTGCGCTGGATCTCGCGGTCGGCGATATCTTTTGTCGAGCTGTAGGAGATCGAGGAGGCGATTGCGAACAGCGCAATCGGCAGCGCCAGGGACGCAGCCATCATCCACTGCAGCAATCTCAGCGAATTGCGTTGTGCGCCCTGCACGGTCGCTCCGGTCCCACGCCGGAGAGCTTACTTGAATTTCGCGCCGGGAAGGAAGCGGCTTGTAGCTGGAACCAGAGGTTGCAACCTGCCGGCTTGCCCGTGCAGGGGCGGAGGCAAAATCTACTCGAACAGGAGCCTGCCGTAGAATGCCCCGGCCGTGCCGGCCGGGGATCGCAGCATGAATGACGCCTAGATCTGGCGCTCGACCATCTTGAGCTTGAGCTCGGCGATGGCTTCCGCCGGGTTGAGGCCCTTCGGGCAGGCCTTGGCGCAGTTCATGATGGTGTGGCAGCGATAGAGGCGGAACGGGTCCTCGAGATTGTCGAGCCGCTCGCCGGTCGCCTCATCCCGCGAATCCGACACCCAGCGGTTGGCCTGGAGCAGCGCGGCGGGACCGAGATAGCGCTCGCTGTTCCACCAATAGCTCGGGCACGAGGTCGAGCAGCAGGCGCAGAGAATGCACTCGTAGAGGCCGTCGAGCTTCTCGCGGTCCTCGTGGCTCTGCTTCCATTCCTTTTGCGGCGTCGGCGAAGTCGTCTTCAGCCACGGCTCGACCGAAGCGTACTGCGCGTAGAAATTGGTGAGATCGGGGATGAGGTCCTTCACGACAGGCTGGTGCGGCAGCGGATTGATCTTCACCGCGCCGTCCTTCACGTCGTGCATCGAGCGGGTGCAGGCCAGCGTGTTCTGGCCGTCGATGTTCATCGCGCAGGAGCCGCAGACGCCTTCGCGACAGGAGCGGCGGAAGGTCAGCGACGGATCGATGTTGTTCTTGATCCAGATCAGGCCGTCCAGCACCATCGGCCCGCAATCCTGGGTGTCGACGTAATAGGTGTCGACGCTCGGAGTCTTGCCGTCGTCGGGATTCCAGCGATAGACGCGGAATTCGCGAGTTTCAGTCGCGCCCGCGGGCTTCGGCCAGGTCTTGCCGCCTGAAATCTTGGAGTTCTTCGGAAGTGCGAATTCAACCATTTCGATAAAGCTTTCGCTGTTCGCTCAGGACACGCGCGCCGTTTAGTAAACGCGAGCTTTCGGCGGGATGTACTGGACGTCGTTGGTCATGGTGTAGTCGTGAACCGGGCGGTACTCGATCTTGACCTTGCCGGAATCTTCCAGCCAGGCCAGCGTGTGCTTCATCCAGTTCTTGTCGTCGCGGTCGGAGAAGTCCTCGCGGGCATGCGCGCCGCGGCTCTCGGTGCGGTTGGCGGCCGAGTTCATCGTCACCACCGCCTGCGCGATCAGATTGTCGAATTCGAGCGTCTCGATCAGGTCGGAATTCCACACCAGCGAGCGGTCGGACACGGCGATGTCGGTGATGCCGCTGTGGACCTTCTCGATCAGGTTCTGGCCTTCGCTCAGGATGTCGCCGGTGCGGAACACCGCGCAATTATTCTGCATCACGTGCTGCATGCCTTCGCGCAGCTTGGCTGTCGGCGTGCCGCCGGAGGCGTAGCGGTAGTGGTCGAGCCGGCCGAGCGCCAGATCGGACGAGTTCGCCGGCAACTCCGGCTGGCTGGCGTTCGGCGTGAGCTTCTCGGCGAGGCGCAACGCCGCGGCGCGGCCGAACACGACGAGATCGATCAGCGAGTTGGAGCCGAGGCGGTTGGCGCCGTGCACGGAGACGCAAGCGGCTTCGCCGATCGCCATCAAGCCTGGGATGATGGCGTTGTCGTCGCCGTCCTTCTTGGTCAGGACTTCGCCGTGATAGTTCGTGGGGATGCCGCCCATGTTGTAGTGCACGGTCGGCACGATCGGGATCGGCTCGCGCGTCACGTCGACATTGGCGAAGATCTTTGCGGATTCCGAGATGCCCGGCAGGCGTTCGGCCAGTACCGCAGGATCGAGATGGTCGAGATGCAGGAAGATGTGGTCCTTCTTCTTGCCGACGCCGCGCCCCTCCCGGATCTCGATGGTCATCGCGCGCGAGACGACGTCACGCGAGGCCAGATCCTTCGCGGAGGGCGCATAGCGCTCCATGAAGCGCTCGCCCTCCGAGTTGACGAGATAGCCGCCCTCGCCGCGCGCGCCTTCGGTGACGAGACAACCCGAGCCGTAGATGCCGGTTGGGTGAAACTGCACGAACTCCATGTCCTGCATCGGCAGGCCGGCACGCAGCACCATGCCGCCGCCATCGCCCGTGCAAGTGTGCGCCGAGGTGCATGACGCATAGGCGCGGCCATAGCCGCCGGTCGCCAGAATCACGGTCTGGGCGCGGAAGCGGTGCAGCGTGCCGTCGTCGAGCTTGAGCGCGATGACGCCGCGGCAGGTGCCCTGGTCGTCCATGATCAGGTCGATGGCAAAGAACTCGATGAAGAACTCGGCCGCGTGGCGCAGCGACTGGCCGTACATCGTGTGCAGCATGGCGTGGCCGGTGCGGTCGGCGGCGGCGCAGGTGCGCTGCGCCTGGCCCTTGCCGTAGTCCAGCGTCATGCCGCCGAACGGGCGCTGGTAGATCTTGCCGTCTTCGGTGCGCGAGAACGGCACGCCCCAATGCTCGAGCTCGTAGACCGCCTCGGGCGCGTTGCGCACCATGTATTCGATCGCGTCCTGGTCGCCCAGCCAGTCGGACCCCTTTACGGTGTCGTACATGTGCCAGCGCCAGTCGTCCTTGTGCATGTTGCCGAGGGACGCCGAGATGCCGCCCTGCGCCGCGACGGTGTGCGAGCGGGTCGGAAACACCTTTGTGATGCAGGCGGTCCGAAGACCGGCTTCGCTGCAGCCGACCACGGCGCGCAGGCCCGCGCCGCCGGCCCCGACCACGACGACATCGTAGGTGTGGTCTTCGATCGGATAGGCTTTGCCGTTGGTGGCGGGAGCGCCGTTGGCCTTGCCATTGGTGTCTGTGGCCATGGCTTACACTCCGGAGGAAAGTTTCAGGATCGCGTAGGTCGAGGCCAGCGCCACGGCGAACGAGAAAAAGTTGTTGAGCATGATCGAGATGAGCTTCAGCTTCTCGTTATGGATGTAGTCCTCGATCACGACCTGCATGCCGATCTTCATGTGCCAGGCGCTGGCGAAGATGAAGAGCAGCAGGATCACCGCGATTGGCAGCGAGCCGAGGATCTGTGCGGCGCCGGCCTGGTTGCGGCCGAGCAGCATCATCACGATCACGATCACCGGGATCATCAGCAGCGTCATGGCGACGCCGGTGATGCGCTGGCGCCAGAAATCGGACGTGCCCGAATGCGCCGCGCCGAGATTGCGGACGCGGCCGAGCGGGGTGCGCATGGAGGAGCCCTTCGGAGAGCCGTGGGATTCGTCGAAACTCATCGTCCGCCTCCGATCGCGTAGGCGATGATCCAGACGAGGACGGTCAGCACGATGCCGCCGATCAACGCGCCCCAGGTCAACGCTTCGCGCTCGTTGGCCTTGAAGCCGTAGCCGAGGTCCCAGACGAAATGCCGGATGCCGCTGAGCATGTGGTGCATCAGCGCCCAGGTGTAGCCGAACACGATCAGCCGGCCGATGATGCTGCCGGTGAAGGCCTGGACGTGGCCATAGGCGGCGGGGCCGGAGGCCGCCGCAATCAGCCACCAGGCCAGAAGCAGCGTTCCGGCGTAGAGGGCAATTCCGGTGGCGCGATGGACGATGGAGAGCGCCATCGTCAGGGTCCAACGGTAGGTCTGAATGTGCGGCGAAAGCGGTCGGTCGATCCGTGCGGTCATGGGCTTCGATTGCTTTATTGCGGCCCAGCATGGGGCGCGCGGGGATCGCGAAAGGTCGGCTCTATTTACGGAGTCGATTTCACCTGCGCAATCACCAAATCGCCATCAATCGAACCTGGGTTCAGCTCTAGGCCCTTGATGTAACAAGGCCAATCAGCGGCTTGGTATACCAGGGCGATGGCGCACCGACGAAAGAAAGAACTTAAATTCATATTTTGTACGAGAGCCGAGACGCATTGAAATTACTATTGGAACGGCTCTAAGCCGCCGCGGGCCGGCCAGGGTTCGAACCAGTCGGTTCATGACGCTCGAACCGGCAGGGATGTGGGCGAGCAATCGCCAATTTCCGCCAAGTGTACCGATTTTTCGCGAGACGGGCGGATATGCGCAGCCTGCATCCCACCCCAGAACGGCAACCCACCGGTCGACCCGACAAATCAGATCGCCTAGAGCATTGCGGCCAGCTGTCCGAGCGATGCATCGGAGGAGTTGCGAGCCATCGCCGGGGCAGGTCAGGGGTGATTGCAGGACTTGATATCAAGGAGATCGTCGAACTCGCGCTGCTGCTGATCGCAACCGGCGCGCTCTCCGGATTTTTGGCCGGCGTGTTCGGCATCGGCGGCGGCGCGATTCTGGTGCCGGTGTTCTACGAGTGCTTCCGCATCGCCGGTGTGCCGCTCGAGGTGCGGATGCCGCTCTGTATCGGCACTTCGCTCGCCGTCATCATTCCGACCTCGATCCGTTCGTTCCAGGCGCATTACAAGCGCGGCGCCGTGGATCTTGCGATCCTCCGGGTCTGGTGGCTGCCGATCCTGATCGGCGTCGTCGCCGGCAGCGTGGTCGCGCGCTACGCGCCGGAGCGGCTGTTCAAGATCGTGTTCGTCGCCGTCGCCTGGTCGGCCGCGGTGCGGCTGATCTTCGCGCGCGAGAGCTGGAAGCTCGGCGATGACTTGCCAAAGGGGCCGCTGATGCGATTCTACGGTTTCTGCGTCGGCATTCTGTCGACCTTGATGGGTATCGGTGGTGGCCTGTTTTCGAATCTGCTGATGACGTTCTACGGTCGCCCGATCCATCAGGCAGTGGCGACATCGTCGGCGCTCGCAGTGCTGATCTCGATCCCTGGCGCGCTCGGCTACATCTACGCCGGCTGGCCTGCGGCGGCCAGCTATCCCGGCGTTGCAGCCCTGCAAGTGCCGTTCGCGCTTGGCTACGTCTCCCTGATCGGTGCGGTCCTGGTAATGCCGATGAGCCTCGTGACCGCGCCGCTTGGCGTGAGAGCCGCGCACGCGATGTCGAAGCGGACGCTGGAACTGGCGTTCGGGTGTTATCTGTTTATTGTCGGCAGCCGGTTTGTGCTGAGTTTGTTAGGCGGGCAGTGAGCGCCCCAAACTCCGTCATTGTGAGCGAAGCGAAGCAATCCAGGAGTCTTTCCGCAGCGGCAGTCTGGATTGCTTCGTCACAAGGGCTCCTCGCAATGACGACGAGAGTGCTGCGAACAACAGCCCCTACTTCTTCGCGTAAAGATCCTTGTAAATATCCCGCAGCACGTTTTTCTGCACCTTGCCCATGGTGTTGCGCGGCAGCTCGTCGACTACAAAGACGCGTTTGGGCATCTTGAACTTTGCCAGCCGGCCGTCGAGTGCCTTCAGCACCGCGGCCTCGGTCACATCGGCGCCCTTGTTGCAGACCAGCACGGCCGTGACGCCCTCGCCGAAATCGGCGTGGGGCACCCCGATCACGGCGGATTCGATCACGCCGGGCATGGCGTCGATCTCGCTCTCGATTTCCTTGGGGTAGACGTTGAAGCCGCCGGAGATGACGAGATCCTTGCCACGACCGAGAATGTGGACGTAACCCTTGGCGTCGATCTTGCCGAGGTCGCCGGTGATGAAGAAGCCGTCGTCGCGGAATTCCGCCTTGGTCTTCTCCGGCATGCGCCAGTAGCCCTTGAACACGTTGGGGCCCTTGACCTCGATCATGCCGATTTCGTCACGCGGCAGCTCCTTGCCCGTCTCGGGATCTGTGACGCGCACGGAGACGCCGGGAAGCGGAAAGCCGACCGCACCGGGCACGCGCTCGCCGTCATAGGGGTTCGAGGTGTTCATGTTGGTCTCGGTCATGCCGTAACGCTCGAGCACGGCATGCCCCGTCCGCGCCGACCATTCGCGATGGGTTTCGGCCAGCAGCGGCGCCGAGCCCGAGATGAACAGCCGCATATGCTTTGTGGTCTCGCGGGACAGCGCGGCATTCTGGAGCAGGCGGGTATAGAACGTCGGCACGCCCATCAGCACCGTGGCGCGCGCCATCAGCTTGATGATCAGATCCGGGTCGAGCTTCGGCAGGAAGATCATCGACGCGCGCGCGAACAGCGTCACGTTGGTCGCCACGAACAGGCCGTGGGTGTGGTAGATCGGCAGTGCGTGGATCAGTACGTCCTTGTCGGTGAAACGCCAGAAGCCGACCAGCGAGAGCGAGTTCGACGCCAGATTATCGTGGGTCAACATCGCGCCCTTGGAGCGGCCGGTGGTGCCGGACGTGTAGAGGATCGCGGCGAGATCGTCGTTTGCGCGCGACACGGTTGTGAATTCGCTGCTCGCCTTGTCGGCGGCTTCGCTCAGCGAGCCCTTGCCGTCAGGCCCGAGCGTCCCGATTGTCGCTTTCACCTTGGCGGCGATGGGGGCGAGGCCCTCCGCCTTGGCGGGATCGCAGACCACCAGCGAGGGCTCGGCATCGCCGATGAAATAGTCGAGCTCGTTCAGGGTATAGGCGGTGTTGAGCGGCAGGTAGACCGCGCCGGCCCGCACCGTCGCCAGATACAGCACGATGTTGGCCACGGATTTCTCGACCTGAACCGCAACGCGGTCGCCGGGCTTCACGCCGCGCGCGACCAGCACATTGGCCGTCTGTCCGGCCCGGGCGATCAGGTCGCCATAGCTGATGCGCTCGCCGTCATGCGTCTCGATCGCGAGGCGCTTGGGATCGTCGAGGCCGTCGAACAGGCGGGAAAACAGATTGGCGTTGGCAGCTTGGTTCATGCAAGATTTCCTCGACCGCAAGGATTGACCGCAAGGCTCATAAGCAAGGCTCGTCATACAAAGCCGGTCAAAACCGAGGGCTGGATTAGCAAAAACCGCCCCGATGAAGCAACGGAGACAGTTTGCATGACCAAAAACGGGAAACGCGTGGCCTGGGTGACAGGCGGGGGCAGTGGGATCGGGGAGGCCGGCGCCGAGGCGCTCGCGGCCGACGGCTGGACGGTGGTGGTCTCCGGCCGGCGCAAGGACGCCCTGGATACCGTGGTCGCGAAGATCACTGGGGCGGGCGGGGCCGCCGAGGCCATCGCACTGGACGTGTCCGTCGCCGCCGCGGCCCAGAAGGCGGCCGATCAAATCGTCGCGAAGCACGGCCGGATCGACCTGCTGGTCAACAATGCCGGCATCAATGTCCCCAAGCGCAGCTGGAAGGACATGGAACTGGAGGGCTGGGACCAACTGGTCCAGGTCAATCTCAACGGAGTGCTCTATTGCATGCGCGCAGTGCTGCCGACGATGCGCAAGCAGCAGGACGGCTCCATCATCAACGTCTCGTCATGGGCCGGCCGCCACGTCTCGAAAATGCCGGGCCCCGCCTACACCACGACCAAGCATGCGGTGCTGGCTCTGACCCACTCCTTCAACATGGACGAATGCGTCAACGGTCTGCGCGCCTGCTGCCTGATGCCGGGCGAGGTGGCGACCCCGATCCTGAAGCTGCGCCCGGTGGTGCCGAGTGAGGAGGAGCAGGCCAGGATGCTGCAATCCGAGGACCTCGGCCGCACCATCGCGTTCATCGCGAGCATGCCGGCGCGAGTGTGCATCAACGAGCTCTTGATCAGCCCGACGCATAATCGCGGGTTCATTCAGACGCCGCACAACAGGGATTGAGGTGTAGCGCGCCGCCGCAATCTCTCCTCGTCGTCCCGGGGCGCGACGAAGTCGCGAGCCCGGGATCCATAACCACAGGGAAAAGTTGTCGCGCTAGACGGTCACTCCGAGTCTTCGCCAAATGTCTCCCTGTGGCTATGGGTCCCGGATCGTCGCTTCGCTTGTCCGGGACGACAGCGGAGTGTGTGGTGCGCTCGCCTCACCCCACGAGCAAACCCGCACTTAGTTTCACGCATCACAAAGAAGTTTAATCCGAAACCGCTTCGCAAACCCTCCCGTAATTCGAGCCAACGACGTCGCTGCTGCTTCACGCTCACAGGTCGCAGCCACCGTTGTTGCCCAACCAACGCCGGCGACCGCCGGTCACCATCCAATCGGGAGACTCTCCATGTCGAAGCGCATTGCCTATCTTACCGCTGCAGCTTTCAGCGCGCTGGCCATCACCGCGACCGTCGTCGCGCCTGTTCGCGCCGAGGAAAAGACCGTCATGGTCGGCGGCGCCGCGATGTTCCCGTCCAAGAACATCGTCCAGAATGCCGTCAACTCGAAGGACCACACCACGCTGGTGGCGGCGGTGAAGGCGGCCGGCCTGGTGCCGACGCTGGAAGGCAAGGGCCCGTTCACGGTGTTCGCGCCGACCAACGCCGCCTTCGGCAAGCTGCCGGCCGGCACCGTCGATACCTTGGTCAAGCCTGAGAACAAGGCGACGCTGACCAGGATCCTGACCTACCATGTTGTGCCCGGCAAGCTCGAGGCTTCCGATCTCATCGACGGCAAGAAGATGAAGACCGCCGAAGGCGAGGAGCTGACGGTGAAGAAGATGGACGGCAAGGTCTGGATCGTCGATGCCAAGGGCGGCACCTCGATGGTGACGATCTCCAACGTCAACCAGTCGAACGGCGTGATCCATGTGGTCGACACCGTGCTGATGCCGGCGACGTAACACCGCGCAGTCCGGCTTCATCCCCGAGCCGGATGCGACGAAATGGCGAGCCGGGGGCACCCGGCTCGCTTTATTGTGACCACGATAGACCGCCGGTATGGATTCGATGCCGGGCAGGGCGTAACGAAAGCGGACGCATCGGCGTATAATTGCTGTCAGACGATGTTCAGGACGGAACCGCCATGTCGAGCCTCACTGTCACCGACGAGCAGGTCAGCGCCACCCCGGTCAAAGTGATCCAGCCGGCCTGGGTCCGGGTCATGCACTGGATCAACGCCCTCGCCATGATCCTGATGATCCTGTCGGGTTGGCAGATCTACAACGCCTCGCCGCTGTTCGGTTTCAGCTTTCCGCGCGAGTACACGCTCGGCGGCTGGCTCGGCGGCGGCCTGCTCTGGCACTTTGCGGCGATGTGGCTCTTGATGATCAACGGCCTTGCCTATCTCGTCACGGGTTTCGCCACCGGCCGCTTCCGCAAGAAACTGCTGCCGATCACCCCGTCCGGCGTGCTCCATGATGTCAGGGCTGCCCTGACCTTCAAGCTCGGCCATGCCGATCTCACCGTCTACAATTACGTGCAGCGGACGCTCTATGCCGGCATCATCCTGGTCGGCGTGATCATCGTGCTGTCGGGGCTGGGGATGTGGAAGCCGGTGCAATTGCACTGGCTCGTGAGCCTGTTCGGCGACTATCCAACCGCGCGCTACATCCATTTCTTCTGCATGGCCGCCATCTGCGCCTTCCTCGTCATTCACGTTTTACTCGCGCTGCTGGTGCCGAAGAGCCTGCGTGCGATGATCATCGGCCGCTAGAGCGGAGCAAGAACCATGGCCAAGCGCTCATTCCTGATCCCCGGCGTCGACAAGCGGCTGCTGATCAAGGACTCCATCAAGACGATGCCAGAGGTCAGCCGCCGCCGCTTCATCGCGGGCGGCGCCAGCTTAGGGGCGCTGACGCTGCTCACCGGCTGCGACGTGATCGACTCCTCCTCCGCCGAGGAGATGCTGAAGAGTGTCTCGAAGTTCAACGATGCCGTGCAGGATTTCATCTTCAATCCCGACGCCCTGGCGCCGACGTTTCCTGAGAGCGCGATCACAAAACCGTTTCCGTTCAACGCCTATTACGATCTCGACGACGCGCCCGATGTCGACGGTGCCGACTGGAAGCTCGAAGTTCGCGGTCTCGTCGACAACAAGAAGTCATGGACGCTTCCGGAATTGTACAAGCTGCCGCAGGTCACACAGATCACCCGTCACATCTGCGTCGAGGGCTGGAGCGCGATCGGCAGCTGGACCGGCACGCCGATGCGCGACTTCCTCAAGCTGATCGGCGCCGACACCCGCGCCAAATACGTCTGGTTCCAGTGTGCCGATAAGGACGGCTACAACTCTCCGCTCGACATGCGCACTGCGCTGCATCCGCAGACCCAGATGACGTTCAAATACGCCGGCGAAATCCTGCCGCGCGCGTATGGGTTTCCAATGAAGATCCGCGTGCCGACCAAGCTCGGCTTCAAGAACCCGAAATACGTGGTGTCGATGGAAGTCACCAACGACTACAAGGGCGGTTACTGGGAAGACCAGGGGTACAATTCGTTCAGCGGGAGCTGATCGTCGCTCCGGCGAAGCTGCAGTAGGGTGGGTTAGCCCTGCAGATGCGCGAAGCGCATCTGCTCGGCGTAATCCACCTCTTTGGTTTCCGCGGCGACAGACGTGGTGGGTTACGCCTTCGGCTAACCCACCCTACTGAACCGTTTTTTTGGCGGGCCCCACCTTCCGCTGGCACAGCGCTGCTAGAGCGCCCAGCGCCAGTAGCGCTGCAGACACATTCAGCGCGTAACTCAGGCTCCCCAGCGCATCCGTGATCGCGCCGACCACGATCGGGCCGAGCGTCTGGCCGACGCCGAACGAGATCGTCATCGCCGCGATCGCGGCCGGCCACACCTCGGGCGGATAGTTGAAGCGCACGAAGGCGGTGGTCGAGCCGACCACGGCGAAGAACGCGACGCCGAACACGACGGCTGACACCGCGAGCCATGCCGGCGAATGCCCGAGCATCGGCAGGGCGGCGCCGAGCGCGTTGGTGCCGAGGATGATGGCGGTGGCCAGTCCGCCGCGATCGAGCGCGAGCACGCGGCGCCAGGCCCACGGCGTGACGAAGGCGCTCAAGCCGATCAGGCTCCAGAACGCCGCCTGCGCCGCGGCCCCGCCGCCTCCGTCGCGCACATAGGCGATCATGAAGGTCATGTAGGCGATGTAGCCCGCGCCAAACAGGAAGTAGCCGGCGAGATAGATCAGCACCGGAAGAATCTCGAAAGCGCCGTGGCTGCCTTGCGAGAAACGCACGCCGCTCTCGATGCGGACCAGGAACAGCGGCACGGTCATCACAACGGACAGCAGGGTCATCGCCCACCACACCACCCACCACGAGCCCGGCCCGAAATATTGCAGCGTGAACGGGGCGATCAGCCCTGAGGCGAGAATGCCGATGCCGGGCCCGGCATAAAACAGGCTGAGCAGGAAATTGGCCCGCTCCGGCCGCGACTGCGCGATGGAAGCGGCCAGCGCGCCGCCGGCGACGAAGCCGGCTGCGGCGCCAACGCCCAGCACGAGACGGGCCAGGCTCAGCGCAACGAAATTCCCGGTCAGCGCGCAAGTCGCAAGCGCCGCGACGCAGGCCAGGGTTCCGCCGCGGATCGCGGCCGACCAGCCGACCCGTTCGATCAACCGGGATGCCACCAGGGCGCCGACGAGATAGCCGACGGCGTTGATGGTGTTCATGAAACCGGCCGCCGAGTAGGACCAGCCGAGGTCCTCCCGCATGTCCGGCAGCACCAGGGCATAGGCAAAGCGGCCGATGCCGAGCCCGACCGTCGCAGCCAGCGACAGGGTCAGGATCAGCCGCGCGGGGTGGGCGGGCGGGGGGAAGTCAGGTGCGTGCAAGGGGGTACTCCGGCATGCGCAGTGTGGCAGGCCCTGCCCGCCTTGCACAGAACCGAAGCGGCAATGGTGTCTTGCCAAGCACGCAACGCCGCTCTAGCACTCCGGCCGAAATTCACGAGATGCCGTCATGCCCGGCCTTGTGCCGGGCATCCACGTTCTTCGCGCCATAAGCAGGGACGTGGACGGCCGGGACATAGGCGAGCGGAAGCGACGCCGTCCTTTGGCCGGCTATGCCGGCCATGACGAAACGGAGGAAGAACGACCATGGCGACCCACAAACTGCTGCTGCTTCCCGGCGACGGTATCGGCCCCGAGGTGATGGGCGAGGTGAAGCGGCTGATCGACTGGCTCAATTCGGCGGGAATCGCCAAGTTCGAGACCGACACCGGCCTCGTCGGCGGTTCGGCCTACGACGCGCACAAGGTGTCGATCTCGGAAGGCGATATGGCCAAGGCCAAGGACGCCGACGCGATCATCTTCGGCGCGGTCGGCGGCCCGAAATGGGACGCGGTGCCCTACGAGGTGCGCCCCGAAGCCGGCCTGCTCCGTCTGCGCAAGGACCTCGGTCTGTTCGCCAACCTTCGTCCCGCCGTGTGCTACCCGGCGCTCGCGGAGGCCTCGAGCCTCAAGCGCGAGGCGGTCGAGGGCCTCGACATCATGATCGTGCGCGAGCTCACCGGCGGCGTCTATTTCGGCGAGCCCAAGACCATCACCGATCTCGGCAATGGCCAGAAGCGCGCCATCGATACCCAGGTCTACGACACCTATGAAATCGAGCGCATCGGCCGCGTCGCCTTCGAGCTTGCGAAGAAGCGCAAGAACAAGGTGACCTCGATGGAGAAGCGCAACGTCATGAAATCGGGCGTGCTCTGGAACGAGGTCATGACCCAGGTCCACAAGCGCGAATATCCCGATGTCACGCTCGAGCATCAGCTCGCCGATTCCGGCGGCATGATGCTGGTGAAATGGCCGAAGCAGTTCGACGTCATCGTCACCGACAATCTATTCGGCGACATGCTGTCCGACATCGCTGCGATGCTGACGGGATCGCTCGGCATGCTGCCCTCGGCCTCGCTCGGCGAGGTCGACGTCAAGAGCAAGAAGCGCAAGGCGCTGTACGAGCCCGTGCACGGCTCGGCGCCTGATATCGCAGGCCAGGGCCTCGCCAATCCGATCGCGATGATCTCGTCCTTCGGCATGGCGCTGCGCTACTCCTTCGACATGGGCGCGCTCGCCGACAAGGTCGACGCCGCGATCGCCGCCGTGCTGGCCAGCGGCCTGCGCACCGCCGACATCAAGTCGGAAGGCACCACTGCCGCCTCGACCACGCAGATGGGCGAAGCGATCCTGAAGGAATTGCAGAAGCTGCACGCGTAACATGAGTGCCGTCATTCCGGGATGGTGCGTAGCACCAGACCACAGGTGCGCAATTGCGCACCGGGGAATCTCGAGATTCCGGGTTCGGCTCTTCGAGCCGCCCCGGAATGACGGTGTGGCACGAAACAAAAATGGCCGGGCGCGAGCCCGGCCATTTTGATTCGGTCGATATGTCCGCCTCAGTACAGCGGGAAATTCTGCGGATAGCCGCCAACATCCTGCGGCGTACTCAGCGGCTGGCGATCGATCGGGCGGTTGAGATTTTCGCGCGCGAAGGTCGGATAGCCCACCGCCGGCGGGAAGGCGTAGTCGGAGAACTTGCGGTCGCCCGGATTGACCTCGGTGCCGCCGTCGAGCCAGGAGCGCTTGCTCACATAGATGCGGGTGCGGCCCTGCTGATAGGTCGCGTTGGGGCCGCTCGGACCGTAATAGGGACGGCCGTTGTCATAGCGCTGCTTCTTGGTATCGGCCGAGGCGGGTGTCGCGAAGGCTGAGGACATGGCAATCACGGCGCCGGCCGCAAGCCACATCGCCAGTTTGTTCGCGGCAGAGAAATTCGAGCTCATCACGTCCCCTTCAGGCGGCAAGCCGCCAATCAATTTCACCCTCATACTAACCCGGCCGGGGCGGCTGCAACTAGGTCTATTGGGTCACACCAGCGCTGAATAATCGTGCGCGCCGGCAAAAGTTGCATGGATACAGCCACTTGAGCTTGATGCCGGTCAAAGCGCTCCGCGCAATTGCGCATTGGCGGCGCCGAGCAGCCAGTCCGACGATCCCGGCGGTGCGCAGGGACGGCGCTTCAGCTCCGCATGGGCGAACAATTCGGCCAGCTTCGGCTCGTTGCCCGAGGTCAACAGCGTCAGCCGGTTCAGCGTGCAGGCGATCGCCGCGCGCCGGGCGGGCAGGCTGTCGCCCTGGCAGGAAAATCCGGAGATCTGGAGCGCCGGCTCCTCGCTGCGCTTGAGGTAGCCGAGGCAGGCCCGCGTGCCTTCCGGGATGCCGGTCGGCCGGAACAGGGCGACGGGGCCGAACTTCGTGTCGATCAGGCCGGCTTGCTCCAGCGGGTTCGCGGTGCCCAGTCCCATCCGGACGGCCAGGTCCATCGTTGCCGGACGCGCCACGTCGAATTCGCCGCCTTCCCGGTAAATCTCGAGCTCGGCCACGGCCTCGTCCGCCTCGCCCGCCCAGCGCATCACGTCCCTGCGGCCGCCTTCGGGGTGCCTGAGGATGGTGTAAGAGGCTGTTTTTTCTGACGAATCGAGCCGGCTGAGGGCGAAGGCCGGAGGCGACCGGTCGGCCACGCTCCAATTCGGTTTCAGCGCCGGCTCGTCGTCGCGCAAGTTTGGCAGCTGGCCGAGTGCCGCCAGGCCGAGGATGGCAAACAGCACCAAAGCCCCCACATAGGCGAACAAGCGTGCCAGCGTGCCGACGACCTCGTCGGCGAAGGCTGCAAGCGCCAGATGGATCTGGGTGGGGTTTGCGGCCGAGCTGGCCTCGGGCGACTGCATTCACGTCCCTAAGGCATGGTCCAACGTTGTCTTGAGGCCGGTTCTCGCATAGAAGCGCTGCTCTTCCTGTTTAAGCCTCAGCTTCAGGAACGAGCTTTTTCGTCGGAGAGTGAACGATGGGTTACAAAGTCGCAGTCGTCGGCGCGACCGGCAATGTCGGACGGGAAATGCTCAACATCCTCGATGAGCGCAAATTCCCCGCGGACGAGGTTGTGGCCCTGGCGTCACGCCGCAGCATGGGCGTCGAGGTCTCCTACGGCGACCGCACGCTGAAGGTCAAAGCGCTCGAGCATTACGACTTCTCCGACGTCGACATCTGCCTGATGTCGGCCGGCGGCGAGGTGTCGAAGGAATGGTCGCCGAAGATCGGCGCCGCCGGCACGGTCGTGATCGACAATTCCTCGGCCTGGCGCATGGATCCGGACGTGCCGTTGATCGTACCGGAAGTGAATGCGGACGCGACCGCCGGCTTCAAGAAGAAGAACATCATCGCCAACCCGAACTGCTCGACCGCGCAGCTCGTGGTCGCGCTCAAGCCGCTGCACGACAAGGCGACGATCAAGCGCGTCGTGGTCTCGACCTATCAATCGGTGTCGGGCGCCGGCAAGGATGCGATGGACGAATTGTTCTCGCAGACCAAGGCCGTCTACACCAACCAGGAGCTGGTCAATAACAAGTTTCCCGCGCGCATCGCCTTCAACGTCATTCCCCAGATCGACGTCTTCATGGAGGACGGCTACACCAAGGAAGAGTGGAAGATGATGGCGGAGACCAAGAAGATTCTTGATCCCAAGATCAAGCTCTCCGCGACCTGCGTGCGCGTGCCGGTTTTCGTCGGTCATTCCGAGGCCGTCAACATCGAGTTCGAGAATCCGATCAGCGTGGACGAAGCGCGCGACATCCTGCGCAAGGCGCCGGGCTGCCTCGTCATCGACAAGCATGAGCCTGGCGGCTACGCCACACCGTATGAAGCCGCCGGCGAGGACGCCACCTATATCAGCCGCATCCGCGAGGACGCGACGGTGGAGAACGGCCTCGTGCTGTGGTGCGTGTCGGACAATCTACGCAAGGGCGCCGCGCTCAACGCGATCCAGATCGCGGAAGTCCTGATCAACCGCAAGCTGATCAGCGCGAAGAAGAAGGCGGCGTAACTCCGCCGCCGTAGGGTGGGTTAGCCGAAGGCGTAACCCACCTCTTTCGGCTCCGCGGCGACAGAAGCGGTGGGTTACGCCTTCGGCTAACCCACCCTACGAACCACGGATGCAAGCCACGCTTCGCGCGTTCCTGAATTCCTTCGCGTCCTTGTCCAGCACGAACAGCGATCCCTCGGCGACGCCGAAATAGGCGCCGTGGGTCTGCATCTGGCCGCTCTCGACCGCCTTCTGCACGAACGGGAAGGTCATCAGGTTTTCCAGGCTGCGGAACACCGCGGCCTTTTCGATGCGCTCGACGAATTGCGCCATGGTCTCGTGGTCGCGCTGCTCCACCACCTCGCCCGGCTTGATGAACATCTGCATCCATTTGCCGATGAAGTCGCCCGGCGTGAGCGGCTCGATCTTGTCGACGAAGGCGCGGATGCCGCCGCACTGGGCGTGCCCGAGCACCACGATGTGCTTCACCTTCAGCACCGTCACGGCATATTCCAGCGCCGCCGAGACGCCATGCGCGTTGCCGTCGGGCTGATACACCGGCACCAGATTGGCGATGTTGCGGACAACGAAGAGTTCGCCCGGTCCGACGTCGAAGATCACTTCGGGCGAGACGCGGCTATCGCAGCAGCCGATCACCATCACTTCAGGGAACTGCCCCTTCACCGACAGCTCGCGGTAGCGGGTCTGCTCGGTCGGCAGCCGCTGGGTGGCGAAGGCCTTGTAGCCTTCCAGCAAATGCTCTGGGAATGTGGTCATGGCTTATGCCTAATCATATACCGCTGGGGCGAACAAGCCTTTCGAATAGGCAGGCCAGATGCTATCCGCTTCGGTCGGAAGTGAGACGAGGAAACGGAAGGAACGCTTGCATGACCCGCCCGCGCCGCAGCCATCTGTTCATGCCCGGCTCCAACCCCCGCGCGCTGGAAAAGGCGCGTAATCTCGCCGCCGACGGCCTGATCCTTGATCTGGAAGATTCCGTCGCGCCCGATGCCAAGGCCGTGGCGCGCGACGGCATCGCCGCCGCGATCGCCGCCAAAGGGTTCGGCAAGCGCGAGATCCTGATCCGGACCAACGGTCTCGACACGCCGTGGTGGGCCGACGATGTCGCGATGGCGGCGAAGGCCTCGCCGGACGGCATCCTGGTTCCAAAGGTTTCAAGCGTGGAGGACCTCGACACGATCGGTCGCCGCCTCGCCGAACTCGGCGCGGCGCCGACCGTGAAGGTCTGGGCCATGATCGAGACCGCACGCGCGGTGCTGCATGCCGAAGAGCTGGCGGCCGCGGGGCGCGATCCCGCGCGGCGCCTGTCAGGCTTCGTGTTCGGCCCGAACGACATCTCGCGCGAGACGCGCATCAAGATGCTGCCCGGCCGCGCCGCGATGGTCCCGATGATCACCCATTGCATCCTGGCAACGCGCGCCCATGGCCTCGAAATCCTCGACGGCCCCTACAGCGACATCGCCAACTCCGACGGTTTCGCCACCGAATGCGCGCAAGGCCGCGATCTCGGTTTTGACGGCAAGACGCTGATCCATCCCGCGCAGATCGAAGCCTGCAACGCGATCTTCACCCCGCCCGAAGAGGAAGTCGCGCGCGCCCGAAAGATCATCGCCGCGTTCGAATTGCCGGAGAACGTCTCGCGCGGCGCGATCCGTCTCGACGGCGCCATGGTGGAGCGCCTGCACGCCGACATGGCGCGGCGCACGATCGAGATCGCGGATGCGATTGCGGCGATGGGCAAGGGTTGAGGTTCGCCGCTTGCGACAGCGCTTTGCTGCGAATTCAGGAACTGCGTCGTCGCGTCACTGCCTTCGTCTCGCATTCTTTAAGGTTTCGGATGGTAGCTCACCGACCGCTCGCCGATATTCCGATGCAAAGCGCCCAAGATTCTGGAAGCCACATTTGAACGCGACGGCAACTACGCTGGTCTGCTCATCGGGATGGCGCAAGAGCTCCGTCGCCCGCTGCAGCCGGAAGCGCCGCGCGAACTGACCCGGTGATCCCCGCCCCGCCAGGGAGAATTCCCGATAAATCGTCCGCACGCTGACGTTGGCGATTGCGGCCATCTTCTCCAGATCGATTGGTTCGTCCCAATGAGCCTCGATGTAGGATTCGACGATGTCGATGACGGATCGGTTGGCGCCCGGTGCCGGGCCCTGAAACCGGTCAGTGAAATTGTGCCGGTGCGCCAGAAGAATTCGAACCATCAGCGCCCGCTCAAGTTCGCCGATGGCTATGGGGGAGTAATCCTGGCCGAACCTGTCCAACTCCTCCGCGAATCTAAAGACGTCCTGACGAACATGAGTCATCACCGACGGATCAGCTTCGCCCGGGGCGAAACGCAGCTCCGTGTCGCTATCATCGCCCAGGATTGTCTTGAGCAACCGCTCGAGTGCGCCGGCATCGATCCTCAGCACCAATTGGCGATAGCCCGGCGCAAACTCGAGATCCAGCCTGGCGTCTCCGGAGATGATCGGACTGAAGGCCTCAATCAGCTCGCTGCTCCCATTGGTCCTGAAGCTCGCAGCCCCCTGGATGGAGAAGAACTGGCGGAGAATCTGCGATTCTGGAAAGGAGAGCGACGCCGCACCGTCGTAGCCGCAGAACGCGAGGCCGATCGATTGCAAGCGAGCAAAATTGGCGTGGATACCGAACTCGCCGCCGTGCTTGTCGAAGCGGTCGGCGCCATATTCGGCGAACAGGCGGTCGCGCGCGAACTCGCTGTCGCGCGACTGAAGCAAAGGATACCGGTCGAGATAAGAGACGCCGCCCAAATCAGATTCCTCCCCGCAGAGACTAGCGTATCGCCTCCCCGGCGCTGCCAATGCGAGACTGAATGAAACGGCTGTCGGACGTGGCTGGATCACTCGAGGAGGCATGAACGCGCTCATGTCGGCTGCGACCAATTGTCCGATCCCCATACGCATACCTGATCCTCGGGACCACGGACTCGTGATCGATCGTTGCCGGCCGCATTGCCGACTATCGAGAACGATCTTTAGGCCTTTCTTCGCAATTCAAAGCCGATGGCCTGTTCGGCGAGTCAGCAAAGGTCGGGAAGTTTCTGTCCGGCTAATCGCGTTGGCGGAATCCGGCCATTGTGTCTTCGATCGGACAAATACTCTGATAATTCGATTCGTATAGCTCGTTCATGTGCTGGGTCGCGGAGCCGACGAACGGTCGGTCCTCGTGAGATTCCGAGCGAGATCATGAATTCTGCGATCGCTTGCAAGCCCACGCGCTGCAAACGGGCCATCAATTTCGGAGCGATGAAATGTTCGGTCGTAAATCCCGTGTCGATGCACAAGCTCAGATTGAGGCAATCGGCCGGTCGCAAGCCATGATCGAATTCAATCTTGATGGGACGATCATCACGGCTAACAAGAATTTTCTCGACGCCCTCGGCTATCGGCTCGATGAAATCCAGGGCAAACATCATTCCATGTTCGTTCCCGCCGACCAGCGCGATAGCGCCGAGTACAAGGCGTTCTGGGCCGCATTGAACCATGGCGAGTATCAGGCGCGCGAGGTCAAGCGGATCGCGAAGGGCGGCCGTGAGGTCTGGATCGAAGCATCCTACAATCCGGTGCTCGACGACAACGGCAAGACGGTGAGGGTCGCCAAGATTGCGACCGACATCACCGGGAAGAAGATCCGCAGCATGGCGGACGCTTCCAAGATCGCCGGCATCAGCCGTGCGCAGGCCGTGATCGAGTTCACGCTCGATGGCACCATTGTCACCGCCAACGAGAATTTCTGCAACGCGCTCGGCTATTCGCTGACCGAGATCCAAGGCAAGCATCACAGCCTCTTCGTGCCACAGGCCGAGCGCGACGGCACGGCCTATCGCGAGTTCTGGGCCGCGCTCAACCGTGGCGAATACCAGGCCGGCGAGTTCAAGCGCATCGGCAAGGGCGGTCGTGAGGTCTGGATCCTCGCCTCCTACAATCCGCTCCTCGATGAGAACGGCAAACCCTTCGGCGTCGCCAAATTCGCCACCGACGTCACGGCCGAGAAGCTGAAGACCGCCGATCTCGCCGGTCAGATCGCGGCGATCGAGAAGGCGCAGGCGGTGATCGAGTTTAACATGGACGGCTCGGTCATCACCGCGAATGCCAACTTCCTGAGCGCGCTCGGGTACTCGTTGGCCGAGATCAAGGGCAAGCATCACGGCATGTTTGTCGAGTCGTCGGAGCGCGATGGCAATGGCTATCGCGAGTTCTGGGCGGCGCTCAACCGCGGTCAGTACCAGGCGGCCGAATACAAGCGCATCGGCAAGGGCGGCAAAGAGGTCTACATCCAGGCTTCCTACAACCCGATCATGAATCTCAACGGCAAGCCGTTCAAGGTCGTGAAATATGCGACCGATGTCACGAAGCAGGTGCTGGTCCGCATGGGCAACGAGCGCGTTCGCGGCATGATGGAATCGGTCGCCGCGGGTTCCGAGGAGCTGAACGCCTCGGTGCGGGAGATCTCCGAGGCCATGACCAAATCGCGCGAGACGGCGATGAGCGCGGTCGATCAGGTCGCCGCCGCCGACGCCCAGGCCCAGCGCCTCACTGAAGCGGCGCTGGCGATGAGCGGGATCGTCGAGCTCATCAACAACATCACCGGGCAGATCAACCTCCTGGCACTTAACGCCACCATCGAATCTGCCCGCGCCGGCGAAGCCGGTCGCGGCTTCGCGGTGGTCGCCTCGGAGGTCAAGAGCCTCGCTAACCAGGCCAAGCAGGCGACCGACAAGATCGGTGCCGAGATCGGCAGCCTCAACGGCATCTCCGGCGACGTCGTCACCGCCTTGGCTTCGATCAAAACGGCTATCAACAACGTCAGCGAATATGTGACGTCGACGGCCGCGGCAATCGAAGAGCAAAGCACGGTGACCAACGAGATGTCGACCAGCATGCAGCGCGCCGCAGCGGAAGCCGCCGCGATGGCCGCTGGTGCATGATCTTCGCGCAGACCGCGTTGACGGTCTGCTACGGGATTTGCAAGGCCGGCATGGTCGGCACGATCGAGCGAGTCCAATGTCGACGCATTGGCGCAGTAGCCGTGCGGGAATCAAAAGGCGATGTTGCGGGCGGCAGCGGCGCCGGGGACGCGCCCGCTTCTTAGCCCAATCGCGCCTCGCTCAGATCGTCTGGCCGCCGGACACCTCGATCCGCTGCGCCGTGACCCAACGATTGTCGGGACCGAGCAGGCTCGCGACCATCGGTCCGATATCGTCGGGCAAACCGACGCGGCCCAGTGCGGTCATCTGCGCAAATTGGTTGTTCAAATCCGGCATGTCCCGAACCGCGCCGCCGAGAAAATCGGTTTCGATCGCGCCCGGCGCAACGACGTTGGCCGTGATGCCGCGTCCACCAAATTCCTTGGCCATGTAGACGGTCAGAACCTCGATGGCGCCCTTCGCAGCCGCGTAGGCGGAAAATCCCGGAAACGAGACGCGCGTCAGCCCGCTGGAGAAGTTGATGATCCGGCCCTGGTCGGCGAGCAAGGGTAGCAAGGCCTGCGTCAGGAAGAATGGTCCTTTGACGTGCGTGGCGAACAGGGCGTCGAATTGTTGCTCCGTCGTCTCTGCGATTGCAGCCATCTCGCCCTGGCCAGCATTGTTGACGAGGTGATCGAATCTCTCGGCGCGCCAATGCTCCGCCAACGCGGATCGAACTTTTGTGACGAACGCGGGAAAGCTCGACACGGCAGTGACGTCAAGCTCCAGCGCGACGGCCCTTGCGGCCGAGCGCTTCGATTTCTGCGACGACGTCGCGTGCTGCGGCGGCCCCGCTGCGATAGGTCACGATCACATCGCCGCCGTGACGTGCGACGGCGATGGCGGTGTTGCGGCCAAGGCCGCGGCTGGCGCCGGTGACGAGAGAAATGGTGGGCATCGGAAATTCCTCGAAGCGTTGCGGTGATCTCCGTTTGCCTGCGATCGACCCTCCGGTGTTGCCGGATCCTCGGAGTGTCTTGCCCAACACTCCGGGATCCGGCGACGGCGGACTTGCCCAAAACTCCTGATTTTCTGCCTGAACGGCCGGTGCCGATTGCTTGGGCGCCGGGCTCGGCCTAAAATTGGCGCGTGACCGAAACGCTGCTCCAGATCGCCAGTCGTTATTCCGCGGCTCACGCCGACGACAAGGGCATCGCCTCCAGGCCCTTCGCCGGCGTCTCGATCATCCGCGAGACCGCGCCGAGTGCGCTCCTGTACGCAATCTCCAGGCCTCTGGTCGCACTGGTCTTGCAAGGCGCCAAACGTGTGGCGACCGGCCGGACGTCCTTCGACTTCGGTGCAGGCGATTCCTTGTTGATTGCGAGTGATGTGCCGACGGTCAGCCAGATCACGCGCGCGACGGCGACCGCGCCTTATCTTTCGCTCGTCGTCGAGCTCGACCCCACAATCATCGAGGGGCTGGTGGTCGAGATGGGTTCGCTCCCGTTCATTCCGTCCCGGCCGCTGCGGGTCGAGCCGACAGAGCAGGAACTCGCGGACGCAGCGCTCCGGCTGTTGCGCCTGATCGACCGTCCCTCGGCTTTGCCGATCTTGCGCGGCCAGCTGATGCGAGAGCTTCATTATTGGCTGTTGGCCGGCCGCCACGGTGGAGCCATCAGGGCGCTCGGAATTGCCGATAGCCATGCACAGCGGATCGGCCGCGCGGTTGCGCTCATTCGTGCCGGCTATGCCAAGCCGTTGCGCGTCGATCGATTGGCCAAGGCCGCGGCGATGAGCCCATCGGCATTTCACGCGCACTTCCGGAGCGTCACTTCGCTGACTCCGCTACAGTTTCAGAAACAGCTTCGCCTGATCGAAGCCCGCCGCGCGATGCTGGCTGACGGTGCGCAGATAGCGACCGCGGCTCATCAGGTCGGCTACGAAAGCATCACGCAGTTCACGCGAGAATATTCCCGGCTGTTCGGCATGCCGCCTGGGCGCGACATGCGCGAGGCGAAGCGGCGGATTGAATCGGCGGCTTGATGAGTTCCCCAATGGCGACGGTTGACAGACTCTACATCCTCGACGGCGGCATTGCGCAGGTCTCGGACGGTTCGATCTATTCTCCGGGCGTCAATGTCGGCGTCCCCATGACGTTGAGCTGCAATGCCTATCTCGTCAGTCATCGTGGCGAATGGCTGATCTGGGATACGGGAATCGAGGATGAGCTATCGAAGCATCCGGAAGGACGCATCATCGCCCATGGCATACGCGGCATCGTGCGTCGTCCCATCGCGGATCAATTGGACGAAATCGGGGTGAGGCCCCGCGATATCAGCACGATCCTGCTTTCCCACGCGCATTTCGATCATATCGGAAATGTCGATCTGTTCGAGAATGCAAGATGGATCGCCCAGCGGGCTGAATTCGAGGCCATGTTCGGACCGGACCCTGAAGAATTCGGCTATTCGCTACAGCATTACAAAGCGTTGAAGCAGCGGCCTTACGAGATCGTCGATGGTGACCACGACGTATTCGGCGACGGCGCTGTGCGCATGATCTTCACGCCGGGCCATACCCTCGGGCATTGCTCGCTGATGGTGAGGCTACCGCGGCGCGGCGCTGTGCTGCTGAGCGGCGACGTCGCGCACAATCGCGAGAACCTCCGGCACATGCGCGTGCCGTCCTTCAATGCCGACCCGCAGGCAACGGTCGCGTCCGTGGCCAAAGTGGTCGAGCTGCTTCGCTCCGAGAATGCCGAGATCTGGATCAATCACGATACGGCTGAGAGCGACGAGCTGCCTCACGCGCCAGACTGGATCGTGTAAGCGCGCGTCACCGCGGCACGATCGCGGCACGATCGAGCGATTCCAGCGTCGAGGCATTGGCGCAGAAGCCGTGGTAGTTCTCCACGGCGGTGCCGTCGGCCAGCTCGCGATCGCACTGGGCCTTGTGGCTGCAAAGTGCGCACACCCGCTCCATGTCGCGCAGCAGCAGCGGATGCGCGCGGCCGAGCCCTTCGGCGCTGATGCCGAGCTGCTCGAGCATCTTCGGCAGCTCGTCGGCGGAGTGCTTGCCGTGACGGACCAGCTCCTCCAGATCGTCAGGCGCGATCCGCAAGTCTTGCGCGATCCGGTCGAAATCGGCCCGGTCGAGCTGCCGGATCTCGTTCAGCTCGCGGCGATGCTTCAGCCAGCTTGCAAAGGACTCGATGAGGTCCTGGACAATGGGATAAGGCCTGGTTGCGGTGCTCATGCGAAGCTCCATTCGAACGGCGGAATTGGAGCAAGACTAGGCACAATGGTGCAGGTGCGCGTTGCGCTGGATCAAATTGAAATCCAGTGTCCCGGACGCGCTGCAGCGTGTCGGCGACGGGTGCAACGTGATCGCCTGTCAGGCGCAAATCCTTCCACATCGTCATGGCCGGGCTTGACCCGGCCATCCACGCCTTACCGGGTAGCGCGAAGAACGTGGATGCCCGGGACAAGCCCGGGCATGACGACCTTTTACGAAGTTTCTACGCGGTTTCCCCAGGGCACAGGGGAGAGTTACCCAAACCGCTCCGCCGCCCACGCATACAGGCTGCCCGGGATCGGCTTCTCGCCGCCGCGGCCCTTGGGCGAGATGTGCAGGCCGATGATGTCGCGGTCGGTGACGAGGCCGAGATAGCTCGAGGGATCGAAGAACAGCTTTGGCTCGGCATGCACGGCGTAGAACGATTGCTTCGGCAGTGCGTTTTGCAGCTCGCCGGTCCGACGCGCGAGCGCGGTGAGTGCTGCCGGCCCGAAGATCGCGACGCGGATGTCGGAGAGGCGGTTCGAGCCGCCGCGCAGGCGGCGCATCGCAAACGTGACGCGATGGCGCAACGACAGCCAATTCGGCGTCAGCTCCTCCTGCTCCATCAGCTCTTCGAAGGCGGCAACGATGCCGTGTTCGGGCGGAAGGTAAATCACGGAGTTGCCGAGCTGGCGTGGCCGCTCCCACGCGAAGTAGGGCTTTGCCGGATCGATCTCGACCGGCCTGAGCAGCAGCACGTCGGCGTCGAGCCAGAGGCCGAGGCCCTTCGCCATCAGCTTCATGCGGAAGAAGTCGCTGAACTGAAGCGTGGTCCAGTCGCGCCAGCTGCCGTCCGGCTGCGGCGGTCGCAATCGTTCGGAGAACGCATGCGGCAGGATCGCCTCGGCATCCGCATTCGCGATGCCTGCGGGCAGGCCGGGAATGGTGTCGAAGCTGTAGACCGTGACCTTATGGCCGGCAGCCAGCTGCGAGCGCAGACAGGTCTGGCGCAGGGCGTCCATTGGGCCGTGCCAGAAGGTGACGATGTCGGGCAACATGGGCGCAAGCTATAGAGGACAACGCTGGCAAAGAAAAAGCCCCGGCGCTGTCAGCACCGGGGCTCGAACAAAACTTGAGATCAGGCCCAGGCGCGTTCGCGCTTGAGCTTGTCCTCATAGGTGTCGATCGAGGCCTTCTTCTCCATCGTCAGGCCGATGTCGTCGAGGCCGTTGATCAGGCAGTGCTTGCGGAACGGGTCGATCTCGAACTTGACCTTGCCGCCGTCGGGGCCGCGGATCTCCTGGTTCGGCAGGTCGATCGTCAGCGTCGCGTTGGCGCCGCGCTCGGCGTCGTCGAACAGCTTGTCGAGGTCTTCCTGGGCCACGCGGATCGGCAGAATGCCGTTCTTGAAGCAGTTGTTGTAGAAGATATCGCCGAACGAGGTCGAGATCACGCAGCGGATGCCGAAGTCGAGCAGTGCCCAGGGCGCGTGCTCGCGGCTCGAGCCGCAGCCGAAATTGTCGCCGGCAACCAGCACCTTCGCATTGCGATAGGCGGGTTGGTTGAGGACGAAATCGGGATTCTCGCTGCCGTCGTCTTTGTAGCGCTGCTCGGAGAAGAGCCCCTTGCCAAGGCCGGTGCGCTTGATGGTCTTGAGGTACTGCTTCGGAATGATCATGTCGGTGTCGACATTGATGATCTTCAGCGGCGCCGCGACGCCTTCCAGCGTGGTGAACTTGTCCATGGTTGCGCTTTCCCGGGGTGGTCTAGGAACCGGTATTTATCGCGATCGGGGCCCGAATCCTAGGCCGAATTCGGCAGATCTCGTCTGTCTAACCGGGCTCTTGAGCCTCGATCGCGGCCATATCGTCGTCCGACAGGCCGAAATGATGGCCGATCTCGTGGATCAGGACGTGGCGGACGATATGGCCGAGGCTTTCGTCGTGCTCGGCCCAGTAATCCAGGATCGGCCGGCGGTAGAGCCAGACCATGTTGGGCAGCCGCGCCACGTCGCCGAAACTCTGCTGCGGCAGGCCGACGCCCTGGAACAGGCCGAGCAGGTCGAACTCGCTCTCGCATGCCATCTCGTCCAGGACCTCCTCGGTGGGGAAGTCGTCGACGCGGATGATCACGCCCTCGCACAGCCTACGAAACCCCGCCGGCAGGCGTTCGAACACTTCGTGCGCCATCGCTTCCATCTCGGCCAGCGAGGGCGCTTTCAATTCCGTCCACATGGGCTTCTCATAGCGTGGGTTTCGCGGCGATGCATCCGGCTTTATAAGCGCGGCGAGGTTGACGGGCGCCGTCAAAACGGGGAGCGTAGGGCCTCGAAGTGGACGTTCAAATGGGCGGAAAAATGCGAGCGAAAACAGCGCTGACGCTACTGTGCATGGGGTTGTTTTCGCAGTTTTGCGTTGGCGCGGAGGCCCAGACCGCGGCTCCCGGGATCAGGCTGGCCCAGGCAGCCTCGCGAGACGATCTCCCGGCGCCGCGCAAGCGGCCCCCGGCGCGCCTGCGCGTCACGCCCTATTACACTCCGGATGGCGTCTATCCGCGCTACAACCCGGGTCCCGATGCGGTCCGCGAGTGCAACGCCACCTATGTGCAGGAATATCGCCCCAGCGGCACGGTGATCGTGCCGCATATGAGCTGCTACTGGCGCCGGGGCTGATACGAACGCCGTGCCCGTCGCGCGCCTGAGGCGGAGGTCGTCATGACGAGATGGTTCGCGTTGGCGGTTGCCGTCGGGCTTGCCGCAGGCCTGCCTCACGCGTCCGCAGCGCACAGGGTGACGAAGCTGCCCGATGCGTCGGCCGGGCGCGCGGTGTTCGACGGGCGCCGACATGTGCGGTCCGACGTCGTGCGATACGCTCCGCGTCCTGATCCGCATTACTACGCGCGGCCTGTCTACTACCGCCCTTATGCTTACGGCGTGCCCGCACCGTTCGTGCTGGGCTTCGGGCCGTGGTGGTGACATCGCGACACGACACCGGACCCGTCGTTCATTCATGAGGCATTCACGTCGCTGTCCCGAATTTAATCTTGGGAGCGACCGCCAATGAACAGGGATGACGCGCGCCGGAAACGAGCGTCGCAACTCCGCTGTCCAGATTCAGGGAGAAGTCCATGCTGAGAATATTGGGTCTCAGGGCAAGCCCGATGCGCTTGCTCGGGATTGCGGCCGCCGCGACGCTGATGCTGTCGGCCGGGACCACGCGTCCTGCTGAAGCGATGACCCCGATCAATCCGACGGCGTTGCCGGCGGCAAAGGCCGCAAGCGACGACATGATCCCGGTTCGCCACGGTGGCGGCGGCGGACACGGCGGCGGCGGTCATGGCGGCGGCTTCCATGGTGGAGGCGGCTTCCACGGCGGCGGAGGGCATATCGGTGGCTTCCGCAGCGGTGGTTTCCACGCGGGTGGCTTCCGCGCCGCGCCCGCCTTTCATGGCGGCGGCTATCGCTACGGCGGAGTTCGCCACTATGGCGGAGGCGGATTCCATCGCTACGGCATCTATCGCCCCGCCTATTACGGCCATCGCCATTTCCACCGGCGCTACTATGGCGGCTACTATCCCTATTACAGCCATCCGCGCCGCTGCCGGGTCATCTGGACCTATTACGGCCCGCGCCGCGTCTGCCGCTGGCATCGCTGGCACCATCCGTATCGCTATTGGTAATGTGAGTTGCTGCTAGCTCCGCACGCGTCATGGCCGGGCTTGTCCCGGCCATCCACGTTCTCCGGGCTTGTGCAGAAAGTTCGTGGATGCCCGGGACAAGCCCGGCCATGACGGAGGATGTGGCTAGAGCCAATCCTTCAGTTTCCACGTCGCCGACGTCCAGCGCGTGAGGTTCTCCAGCTTCCACTGCTTGAACATCGCCGGCGGCCAGCGGCTGAGCTTCGAGGCCTCCTCGACCTCGGGCCTGGCGATCATCCGCAGCGGTGCCGCGCGCCGCCGATGCTGGGGCGTCGCCGCGCTGATCAGATCGACATATTCAGGTTTGCCGGCCATGAGCTCGTGTCCTCGCGAAACCCTCGCGAGGACGCAGTGTCGGCGCTGCCGATTAACGGCGGTTTGCCGCGATCGCTCAAATTGCAGCGAGCAGCTTACCGCCACTCCCTGATATCGACGAAGTGACCCGCGATCGCCGCGGCTGCGGCCATCGCCGGCGACACCAGATGGGTCCGCCCCTTGAAGCCCTGGCGGCCCTCGAAATTGCGGTTCGAGGTCGAGGCGCAGCGCTCCTCCGGAGCCAGCTTGTCCGGGTTCATCGCGAGGCACATCGAGCAACCGGGCTCGCGCCATTCGAAGCCGGCCTTGATGAAAATCTTGTCCAGACCTTCAGCCTCGGCCTGCTCCTTCACGAGGCCGGAGCCCGGCACGACCATGGCGTTGACGCCGCCTGCGACCTGCTTGCCTTCCGCGATCTTGGCGGCGGCGCGTAAGTCCTCGATACGGCCGTTGGTGCAGGAGCCGATGAAGATGCGGTCGAGCTTGATGTCGGTGATCTTCGTCCCCGCGGTCAGGCCCATATATTTCAGCGCGCGGTGCTTCGACAGGCGCTTGGCCTCGTCCGCGATCTTGTCGGGATCCGGCACGCTGCCGGTGACCGAGATGACGTCCTCAGGCGAAGTGCCCCAGGTCACGATCGGCGGCAGCTTCGCTGCATCGAGCCGCAGCTCGTGGTCGAAATGCGCGCCTTCGTCGGAGCGCAACTTCTCCCAGTAACGCATCGCCGCGTCCCAATCCGCGCCCTTCGGCGCCTTCGGACGATCGCGCAGAAAGTCGAACGCCTTCTGATCCGGCGCGACCAGGCCGGCGCGCGCGCCGCCTTCGATCGACATGTTGCAGACCGTCATGCGGCCTTCCATGCTGAGCGCGCGGATCGCGTCGCCGGCGTATTCGAGCACGTAGCCGGTGCCGCCCGCGGTGCCGATCTCGCCGATGATCGCGAGGATGATGTCCTTGCCCGTCACGCCGTCCGGCAATTTGCCGTCGACGGTGACGCGCATGTTCTTTGCCTTCTTCTGGATCAGCGTCTGCGTCGCCAGCACGTGCTCGACTTCCGAGGTGCCGATGCCGTGCGCGAGCGCGCCGAACGCACCATGCGTCGAGGTGTGGCTGTCACCGCAGACAATGGTGGTGCCGGGCAGCGTAAATCCCTGCTCGGGTCCGATGACGTGGACGACGCCCTGACGCTTGTCGAACTCGTCATAATATTCGATGCCGAATTCCTTGGCGTTGTCGGCCAGTG
Source organism: Bradyrhizobium sp. F1.13.3 (assembly GCF_040548265.1). Taxonomy (NCBI): domain Bacteria; kingdom Pseudomonadati; phylum Pseudomonadota; class Alphaproteobacteria; order Hyphomicrobiales; family Nitrobacteraceae; genus Bradyrhizobium; species Bradyrhizobium sp. F1.13.3. Next base: position 937,963 of record NZ_JBEPRI010000002.1, read on the forward strand.
CCTTGATCTGCTCGATGCTTTCAGGGTCGGGGTTCGGCTTGGTGCGGTCCGTGGTCGGCACGTTGTGATCGACGACGGCCAGCGTCTTCTCCGGAGCGTGGACCTTGCGCCCGGTGGCGCGCAGGCCTTCGAACGCCTGCGGTGAAGTGACCTCATGCACCAGATGGCGATCGATATAGAGCAGGCAGGTGCCGTCCTCGGCTTCGTGCACCAGATGGTCGTTCCAGATCTTGTCGTACAATGTGGTCGGCTTGGACATGAGCATCAGCTCCAGGAATGTTGTGTAGAGCGGGTTGCGCGGCTGGCGCGCGGGGCAACAAAATCGTCAGCGCAGCTTTTAGGCTGCGCGCGTAAGCTCTGACGTTGCCGAGGTCGCGAAGCGTCCGAAGAACCGGCCGGGCAGCCGCGAGCGATCGTCGATGACGACGCGCTTGACGGGCGAGGGGCTGGTCAAATCTGGAAACATTCCAAGAATATATAGCAGGCCGAATTGGAATCGCGAGGGCTTTGACGCGCACGGCTGACGCAACAAAAAAGCGCGGGGTTTGGCCCCGCGCTCTCGGTAACTCGCCTGTAAGCGGAGCTTACTCGTTGACGGCAGCAGCCGGGCGGTCCTGCTTCTTCTCGACGATGCGGGCCGACTTGCCGCGAAGGTTGCGGAGATAATAGAGCTTGGCGCGACGCACCTTGCCGCGGCGCACCACCTTGATCGAGTCGATCATCGGCGACATCACCGGGAACACGCGCTCCACGCCTTCGCCGTACGAAATCTTGCGTACCGTGAAGCTCTCGTTGAGACCGCCGCCGGAACGGCCGATGCAAACGCCTTCATAGGCCTGCACGCGGGTGCGGTCGCCTTCGACGACCTTCACGTTGACGATCACGGTGTCGCCGGGACCGAACTCCGGAATCTCCTTGGTGGCGGAGAGCTTGTCGAATTGCTCTTTTTCGAGCTGTTGGATCAGGTTCATGGGTAAATCTCCATCGGCGCGCCCAGCCTTGGAAAACGGGGGCTGCGCGAAATTCGTTTATCCAGCCATTGCGGATGTGGCCGCTGCTATAAGGCAAGCCGGAGCGTTTGTCACCCGTCTGTCTTGTTTTTTGGCGTTTTTTGGCGTCCGGCCCGATTCGGGACTTTGCTCGGAATTTGGGCCCACATATCCGGTCGCCGGGCCGCCGTCAGGGCCTCGGATTCCGCCCGCCGCCAGCTGGCGACCTTGGCATGGTCACCGGAGGTCAGAATCTCCGGGATCGGAACCCCCTCGAACAGCTGCGGCCGGGTGTATTGGGGGTATTCGAGCAGGCCGTCGGAGAAGCTCTCTTCGGTTCCCGAGGCCTCCTTGCCCATCACGCCCGGCAGCAGCCGAACACAGGCGTCGATCAGGGCCAGGGCCGCGATTTCCCCGCCGGAGAGCACGTAATCCCCGATCGAGACCTCCTCCAGGCCCCGCCCGTCGATCACGCGCTGGTCCACCCCCTCGAACCGTCCGCAGACGATCAGGGGACCCGGGCCCTTGGCCAGTTCCAGGACGCGGGCCTGGGTCAATGGCCGCCCCCTCGGGCTCATCAGCAATTTTGGCCGGTTCTGCTCGCTTTCGGCGGCATCGATGGCGGCCGCCAGAACATCGGCCCGAAGCACCATGCCCGGGCCGCCGCCGGCCGGGGTGTCATCGACGCTGCGGTGGCGGTCCTTGGCCGAGGCCCGGATGTCCCGCGCCTCCAGCTCCCAGAGCCGGCCAGCCAGCGCCCGGCCGGCCAGGCTCACGCCCAGCGGCCCCGGAAACATCTCCGGAAACAGCGTCAGCACGGTCGCGCGCCAGGGTGAGGGATTGGTCATCGGATCTCAGTTATTGTCGTCCCAGACAAGCGGAGCGCAGATCCGGGACCCATAACCACCGCATTTCGTTTTGCGACGGCTGGAGCGATCAGCTTAGCTAAAAATTCTGGCCTGTGGTTATGGGTCCCGGCCCTCCGTGCGCAAGTTGCGCACTAGGCCGGGACGACTCGGGGAGGAATCCTCCTCCGTGTCTTCTGCCTCGATCTCCTGCGGCAGCGCGATCACGACGCGGCCGCCGGCGATGTCGACCTCCGGCACCACCGCGTCCGTGAACGGCAGCAGCATCGTGGTGCCCTTGGGCGGCGCGATCTCGATGATGTCGCCGGCGCCGAAATTGTGGATCGCGAGCACGCGGCCGAGCGCATCGCCCGCCGTGGTGACGGCGGCGAGCCCGATCAGATCGGTGTGGTAATATTCGCCCTCGTCCGTCGCGGGCAGCTTTTCGCGCGCGACGTAGAGCTCGATGCCGTTGAGGCGCTCGGCCTCATCGCGGGTCGTGACGCCCTTGAACGTCGCAACCAGATGATCCTTGGCCGCGCGCGCCGTTGCGACCTCGAACTGGCGCTTGCCGTCCTTGGACGAGAGCAGACCGTAAGTCCGCACGGCAAATGGATCTTCCGTGAAGGTCCACAGCTTGACCGCGCCGCGCACGCCATGCGCGGCGCCGATCCGCGCGACGCAGACCAGCGCCGGCATGATCTGGCCTTAACCCTTCGCGGCGGCTTCGGCCTGCGCCTTGCGCTCCTTGCGCGGCACGGCCTTCTCCGGATTGTTGCGCACTTCGCGCTTCTTGACGCCGGCTGCGTCGAGGAAGCGGGACACGCGGTCGGACGGCTGCGCGCCCTTGGCGAGCCAGGCCTTCACCTTGTCCATGTCGAGCTTCAGACGGGTCTCGTTATCCTTCGGCAGCAGCGGGTTGAAATAACCGAGACGCTCGATGAAGCGGCCATCGCGGGGAAAGCGCGAATCGGCGACGACGACGTGATAGACGGGGCGCTTCTTGGTGCCTGCACGGGCGAGACGGATAACGACGGACATCTAAGTTCTCCTTCAAAGTACGTTTTGTTCGGTTGATTGGTATTCCGCGTTGCGCGAGACCGTTGCGATCTCCCGCGACGAATTCCTCATTTCTTCTTGCCCGGAAAACCGCCGAGACCCGGCAGCATCGGCTTGCCGCTCAGCCCGGTCAGGCCCGGAACATTCGGCAGACCCTGGCGCAGCCCGGGCGGCAAATCCTTCGGCAGGCTGGGCAGACCTTGTCCGCCGCCGCCCTGCATCTTCTCCTGCAGCGCCTTCATCTCTTCCGGCGAAGGCGGCTTCATGCCGCCGCCAAAGCCCATCGCCTGCGCAATGCCCGCGAGCGGACCGCGCTTGCCGGAGCCCATGGCCTTCATCATATCGGCCATGTTCCGGTGCATCTTCAGCAGCTTGTTGACCTGCTCGACGCTCTGGCCGGAACCTGCGGCGATGCGCTTCTTGCGGCTGGCCTTGAGCAGATCGGGATGACGGCGCTCGTCGCGCGTCATGGAATCGATCACCGCGACCTGGTGCTTCAAGATCTTGTCATCGATGCCGGCGGCCGCGATCTGGTTCTTCATCTTGGCGATGCCGGGCATCATGCCCATCAGGCCGCTGATGCCGCCCATATTGGCCATCTGCGACAGCTGCTCGCGCATGTCGTTGAGGTCGAACTGACCCTTGCGCATCCGCTCGGCGGTGCGTGCGGCCTTTTCGGCATCGATGTTGGCGGCAGCGCGTTCGACCAGCGACACCACATCGCCCATGCCCAGGATGCGGCCGGCGATACGGTCGGGATGGAAATCCTCCAGCGCATCGGTCTTTTCACCGGTGCCGAGCAGCTTGATCGGCTTGCCTGTCACTGCACGCATCGACAGCGCGGCGCCGCCGCGGCCGTCGCCGTCGACGCGGGTCAGCACGATGCCGGTGAGGCCGACGCGCTCGTCGAAGGCGCGGGCGAGATTGACGGCGTCCTGGCCGGTGAGGCTGTCTGCCACCAGCAGCACTTCATGCGGATTGGCGGCGGCTTTGATCGCCGCTGCTTCGGCCATCATCTCTTCGTCGAGCGTGGTGCGGCCGGCGGTGTCGAGCAGCACGACGTCGTAGCCGCCGAGCTTGCCGGCCTCCAGCGCGCGCTTCGCGATCTGCGCCGGCTGCTGGCCTGCGACGATCGGCAGCGTCGGAATGTCGAGATCGCGGCCCAGGACGGCCAGCTGCTCCATCGCCGCGGGACGGTAGATGTCCAGCGAGGCCATCAGCACCTTGCGCTTGTCGCGCTGGACCATGCGACGGGCGAGCTTGGCGGTGGTGGTGGTTTTGCCGGAGCCTTGCAGGCCGACCATCATGATCGGCACCGGCGGCACGGAATTGATATCGATGGTCTGGCTTTCGGCGCCGAGCGTGTTGATCAGCTCGTCATGGACGATCTTGACCACCATCTGGCCTGGCGTCACCGACTTGACGACGGTAGCGCCGATCGCCTGCTCGCGGACCCGCTCGGTGAAGCTGCGCACTACTTCGAGCGCGACGTCGGCTTCCAGCAGCGCGCGGCGCACCTCGCGCATCGCGGCGTCGACGTCCTTTTCGGTCAGCGCACCGCGCCCCGTCAGACGATCGAGAATGCCGCCAAGCCGTTCCGACAGATTGTCGAACAATGCCGTTGTCCCTTGTCCTGCCTACGCAGGGTTGCCGTATTCACCGTCGTCATGCGCCGGCTTGACCGGGGGCATCCAGTACGCCGCGGCGCGTCGGCTCAAGCCGAGCTGCCTCTGGAATACTGGATCCCCCGCCTTCGCGGGATGACACCTTCGCGAAGCGATCTTCCAAACACCTTTACGCCCGAGGGCGCACAGCGCTGTCGGGCGTTGGCCTCTGGCCTCCGGGGCCAGTGGGCGGGTCGAAAAGAAAGCCTTTCCGAGAAAGTGGCCGGGTTAAACGCCGCTCCCGCCCGAAAGTCAAGGAAAGTTAGGGTGGCCGGGGCCGCTTTGGAAGGCAAAGCCTTGAAAAGATGAACTTTCCGGCGGCGGGTTCCTTTTCCGCAGGCCCCGCCCATATAGCGCTGATGTCCTGCCCCTTCGACCATCCCTGAAGCCAGATCCGTGCCGATCACCCGCCGCCGCCTTTTCGGACTGCTCGTCGGTGCCAGCGCATTGGTCGGCGTACCCTCCCTTTGGATGTCCCGCATGAAAACCTATGACGGCCCGGTCTCCGACCATTTCGACGGCCTGAACTTCTTCGATCCGGACGGCGCGCCGCCGAAATCGCTTCGTGAGGTCCTGCGCTGGCAATTCGGCGGCAAGCGGCAGCGCGCGACCTGGCCGGACTGGGCGCCGAGCCCTCATGCCGACACCCCGCCGGACCGCGTTGATGGCGACAAGGTGCGGCTGTCCTTCGTCGGCCACGCCAGCTGGCTGATCCAGACCGGCGGCCTCAACATCCTCGTCGATCCCGTCTGGTCGACGCGGGTCTCACCCGTCAGCTTTGCCGGGCCGAAGCGGCACAACGATCCCGGCATTGCCTTCGATCATTTGCCGAAGATCGATATCGTGCTGGTCTCGCACGGCCATTACGATCATCTCGACACGGCGACGTTGTCGCGGCTCGCCAAGAATTTTGCCCCGCGTGTGGTGACCCCGCTCGGCAATGACGTCACGATGCGCAGTACCGATGCGACGATCAAGGTGGACGCGTTCGACTGGCACGATCGCGTCGAGCTCGGCGGCGGCATCGCCGTGACGCTGGTGCCGACCCGGCACTGGTCGGCGCGCGGGATGTTCGATCGCAACAAGGCGCTATGGGCGAGTTTCGTGCTGGAGACGCCTGCGGGGAAAATCTACGTCGTCTGCGATTCCGGCTATGGCGATGGCGGGCATTTCCGCCGCGTCGCCGAGAAGCATGGGCCGTTGCGTCTGGCGATCCTCCCGATCGGCGCCTACGAGCCGCGCTGGTTCATGCGCGATCAGCACATGAACCCGGAAGATGCGGTGAAGGCGCTGGCGGATTGCGGCGCGCAGGAAGCGCTCGGGCATCACCACGGCACGTTTCAGCTGACCGATGAAGCGATCGATGCGCCGGCGAAGGCGCTGGTCGAGGCGCTCGATGCCGCGAAGGTTCCGCAGGAGCGGTTCGTGGCAATGAAGCCGGGGCAGGTGGTGGAGATCTGACGCCTCCGTGCGATTTATCTCCGCTGTCGTCCCGGACAAGCGGAGCGCAGATCCGGGACCCATAGCCGCAGGGAGAAGTTTGGCGAAGATTCTGAGTTACCTGTGTCGCGTCACAACCACTCCCTGTGGTTATGGGTCCCGGCCTGCGCCGGGACGACACCGTTGTGGTGGCCGGCAGTGTGCCTCGTACGGCCTAGGGCCCCGCCTTGATCGCCCAGCTCAGATTCACCGTCACTGCCAGCGTCTCTTCGCCCGGCGCGACCGCGGCCTGCGGTGCGGCCATGGGAGCTGCGGCCATGCGTCCCTTGAACAGCGGCATCGGGGCGCCGCCTTCGGACACGCTGAGCGGCGCGCCGAGCGTGACGCCGGTGGCCTTGGCGTAGATCTCCGCTTTGCGGCGGGCGTCTGCGACAGCCTTCTCGCGGGCATCGTCGAGCAGTTTCGAGGCCTGCGTCACCTCGAAGGAGATGTTGCCGATGTCGTTGGCGCCGGCGCCGACCAGCGTGTCGATGATGGCAGCGACCTTGGTCACGTCGCGGATCTTTACGGTGACGCGGTTAGAGGCGCGGAAGCCGACCACCGGCGAGGCGCCGGTGGATTTGTTCTGGCCGTATTGCGGCTGCAGCGACAGCCGCGAGGTCTGGTAATCCTTCTCGTCAATGCCTGCGCCCTTCAGCGCCAGCAGCACCTTGCCCATGGCGGCGTTGTTGGCGTCGGAAGCTTCCTTCGCAGACTTGGCGTCGTTGGCGACGCCGGCGTCGATCTGCGCGAGATCAGGCGCGGCGGAGACCGTGGCTTCGCCGCTCACCGAAATCGCCGACGGAAAATCGTCGGCGAGCGCAGGCGTTGCCAGCAGCGCGGCGGCAAAGGACGTAACGAGGGAGGTCAAAAGGATGGCAGGCTTGTTCATGGGTCTCACTTCAGCGGCACGAAAACATTGATCACGAGCTTGTCCTCGGCCGTCTTCAGAGGATCGGTGAGGTATTCCTCGATGAAGGTGTCCTTGGCTTCCAGCTTCTTGTCGTCGAGGTGATTGGTGATCGCCTCGTAGGTGTTGTCCATGTTGTCGTAGGAGCCGCGATGGACGAATTTCAGCGCCTTGCCCTCGGGCGATTTACCGACGCTCATGTCCTTGGGCAGGTTCTTCGGGTCCTGCTCGACCGGGATCTCGGCAAGGAAGGTGAAGCCGGTATCGTCGGTCGAGGTGTAGACGATCATCGCATTGCCGGCGGGCTTGATGCCCTGCTTGTCCAGAAGCGTGTTCAGCGCCTTGAAGGCGTCGATCAGCGTGTCGAAGGCCGAGTCCCAATTGGCAGTGCCCTTGACCATCACGACCTTCTTGGGCTCGAGCGTGGTCTCCTGGCCGAAGGGATCGGCGCTCTGCACGGGAGCCGGCGTCGCGGCCGCAGCGGGCGGCGGGGCGGCGGGGCTGGGTGAGGCACTGGCAGCGGGCGATGGCGAGGTTGCAGGGGACGTGGCAGGGGACGTTGCGGGGCTTGGTGAGGCGCTTGCCGCCGGCGAGGGCGTAGCCACGGGTGCGGGTGAGGCACTTGCCGCGGGGGCGGGCGAAGCAGACGGGGCCGGCGAGGGGCTCGCCGATGCGGCCGGCGCCGGGCTCGGCGTTTGGGCCAGCGTGGCGGACAGAGTAAACGACAAGGCCGCTGCCGGGATCAGCGCGGCCAAAGCGAGACGACGAAACCTGAACATTTTTATTCTCCCCAATAGCTTATCCGCCAAGGCCTTACGTCCCCGAAGCCTCAACCCCGGCCGCATGTCCCGGATCGCGCGAATTTCGCCGTTCTAACACGCGAGCGCCGAATTCGTCCCATGACAGATGCGTCATGGCAGCGTCCTGGCTCTTGTCGGCAAATCACTGGCCAAGAGGGCCAAGGATCGCCATATAAGGCAGGCGAAATTCGGGAATTTTCATGAGCGCGCTGGCCAACCACGCATTTGCCAAGATGAACGGCATCGGCAACGAAATCGTCGTTGTCGACATGCGCGATTCCACCTCAAAGGTCACCCCGGACGATGCCCGTGCGGTGGCATCGGCGCGAGGCGGCGTGCCCTACGACCAGCTCATGGTGCTGCAGAAGCCGCGCTTCGACGGCACCGAAGCGTTCATCAGCATCTACAACAGTGACGGCTCCGAGGCAGGCGCCTGCGGCAACGGCATGCGCTGCGTCGTGCGCCGCATCTTCGAGAAGACCGGCCAGACCAATGCGACGTTCGAGACGGCCGCGGGCCTGCTCAATGCCTGGCAGGGTCCGGCGCCGGATCTTTATACGGTGGACATGGGCGCGCCAAAATTCGCCTGGCAAGACATTCCGCTCGACCAGGAATTCCGCGACACCCGCTACATCGAATTGCAGATCGGCCCGATCGACAATCCGATCCTGCATTCGCCCTCGGTGGTCAGCATGGGCAATCCGCATGCGATCTTCTGGGTCGACGACGTCAATGCCTACGACCTCGAGCGTTTCGGTCCGCTGCTGGAAAATCACCCGATCTTCCCGGAGCGCGCCAACATCACGCTCGCCCATATCGTCGATCCCCAGCACATCACGATCCGCACTTGGGAGCGCGGCGCCGGCCTGACCAGGGCCTGCGGCTCGGCCGCATGTGCCACGGCGGTTGCGGCCGCGCGGCTGAAGCGCGCCGAGCGCAATGTCGAGATCACGCTGCCTGGCGGCAAGCTCGGGATCGAATGGCGCGAGCGCGACGATCACGTGCTGATGACGGGCACGGCAACCTTCGAATATGAAGGCAGTTTCGATCCGGCGCTGTTCGCGCCGGTCGGCTAATGACCGTCGACGTCGTCACCTTCGGCTGCCGCCTCAATGCCTTCGAGGCCGAGGTGATCCGCCGCGAGGCCGAGGGCGCGGGCCTTTCAGATACCATCGTCATCAACAGCTGCGCCGTCACCAACGAAGCGGTGGCGCAGGCGCGCCAGTCGATCCGCAAATTGAAGCGCGAGCGGCCGGGAGCGCGCATCGTCGTCACCGGTTGCGCGGCGCAGACGCAAAGCGGCATGTTTGGCGACATGGCCGAAGTCGATCGCGTCGTCGGCAATGACGACAAGATGCGGTCGTCCGCATGGCGCGAGGCGCGTGCGGCGTTCGATCTCGGTGCCAGCGAAAAAATCGCCGTCAGCGACATCATGGCGGTGAAGGAGATGGCGCCGCATCTCATCGCCGGCTTTGCGAGCGGCCTGCCGCGGGTGTTCGTGCAGGTGCAGAACGGCTGCGACCATCGCTGCACCTTTTGCATCATTCCGTTCGGGCGCGGCAATTCGCGCTCGGTACCGATGGGCGCGGTGGTCGATCAGGTGCGGGAATTGGTCGAGCGCGGCCATGCCGAGATCGTGCTGACCGGCGTCGACCTCACCAGTTACGGCTCGGACCTGCCGGGCGCGCCCAAGCTTGGCATGCTGACGAAGCAGATCTTGCGGCATGTGCCGGAGTTGAAGCGCCTGCGCATCTCATCGATCGATTCGATCGAGGCAGACAGCGATCTCTTGGATGCCATCGCCGAGGATTCGCGGTTGATGCCGCATCTGCACCTGTCGCTGCAGTCCGGCGACGACATGATCTTGAAGCGCATGAAGCGGCGGCATACGCGTGGCGACGCAATCGCGTTCTGCGACCAGGTCCGTCGCCTGCGCCCGGATATCGCGCTGGGGGCCGACATCATTGCGGGCTTTCCGACCGAGACCGAGGAGATGTTCTCGCGTTCGCTCGATCTGGTCGGGGAATGCGGCCTGACGTTCCTCCACGTCTTCCCCTATTCGCCACGCCCCGGCACGCCGGCCGCGCGGATGCCGCAGGTCGCGGGCGTTGCGATCAAGGAGCGGGCGAAACGGCTACGTGCGGCCGGTGAGGCTGCGCTTCTGCGGCGGCTGCAAGCCGACATCGGCGCCACGCGTGAGGTGCTGATCGAGAGCGAGGAGCAGGGGCGGACGGAGCATTATCTGCCGGTGGCGATTGCGGGCGAGCGTATGGGGAGTGTGGTGCCGGTCAGGATCGTCGGCAATGATGGCGAGCGTCTCACCACATAACCAGTGTCGTCGCCCGGCTTGACCGGGCGACCCAGTACGCCGCGGCTACTCCGTGTCCCACTAACGTCTCTGGAATACTGGATCACCCGCTTTCGCGGGTGATGACACCGGTGCGTGTGGTGCGCAGCAAGCGCCTACAACGCCCGCACCTGCCAGAACCGCAGCGTCCGCCGCGCATTCTCCGGGGTCATGCGCGCGTAATGGCTTTGAGCCCTTGCGATATCGGCCGGCTTCATCGCGCCGGTCGCAAAGCGGCTCTGAAGCACGGCGGCGGTGGTCTCCCAGCTGAGCTGCGCCGCCTTGCACGGCACCAGCAGGCCGTCCTCGCGCAGGCTTTGCATCAGCGGGCGGATCACTTCGACGGTCGATCCCGACAAGGCGGCCAATGCGGCAACCGCTTCTTCATAGCGCCGCTGCGTGGCGAAGCCGAGCAACGTCGCCTCGCTGAGCTGGCCGGTCGCCTTGAGGCCTGCGACGGCGCGCTTGGCACCTTCGAAATCGCGGACGCCCGACATCTCGCGCTCCACACCGACGGTGACGGCGGCGATCGCGGTCTGGATCTCCTCGAACAGATGCGGCGGCGCGCGCGACAACAGGCGGGTCCGCACGGCATCGCTCGCCGAGCGCAGCAATTGACGGCGCAGGTCTGACGGCAGATCGACGCGGACGCCGACGCTGACCGCGAGCTCGGGGTCGGCCTCGGCCTGTCCCACGATGACGGCAAATCCGTTTCCGGACACGCGCGCGCCGGGATTGGCGGCGAGCCGCCGGCTGACGCTGGGATAACGTCGCGCCAGCAATGCATCGGTGACGATCTCCTTCAGCCACCAGCGTCCTGCGACCGCGAGCAGATGCGGCTCGCCCTTGCTCGAGGCGATCTGCACCAGCGCGCCGTCGTCGAGGCGCGCGGATTCCTGCAGCACGGGACCGGCGATGCGGATCTCGTCATTGTTGGCGAGGCGGCGGATGACCGAGGGCGGCGCCTGCGCGATCGGCGCGAGCTGCGCGCTGATCTCGGCGAGCGCTACGCGCGCCCCCAGGTCGGCGATGGCCCGGAGCTCGATGGTGCCGATCAGGCGATCGAGCACGTCGTCGAACAGTGCGATCTGCTCGTCGTCGAAACTGCCGGCGGAGGACAGGAACAGGTCGGTGACGCGGCGGGCGGTTGCCAGGCCCTTTTCCGCGGAGCCTGTCCGAAGCGCGGACTCGACCTCGTCGATGATCGATAATTCGGCCGTGGACATGACGCGCAGCTCGTCCTGAGCAGATTGACGGAAGCTTGTTCTAAGCAACAATTATCATTAGCGACGAGCACTGAACGTTTCGTAAACCATCGAGCGATGACCCTCATCCTGAGGAGCCCGCAAAGCGGGCGTCTCGAAGAATGGCCGCAAGCGAGATGCGGCCCTGCATGGTTCGAGACGGCCGCTACGCGGCCTCCTCACCATGAGGGACTGACAGGATTATTCTCCATTCCACCCGCAGGCGCGGAGCCGCTCGTGCATGTGGGGCGGCGCCGGCGCCACCACGCGGACCGGCTCCTTGTTGCGGGAGATCGGCACCACGATCTCGCGGGAATGCAGGTGCAGCTTCGGCTCGCCGAAGCGCGGGCCGTTGCCGTAAATGTTATCGCCAAAGATCGGCCAGCCGGTCGCGGACGAATGCACCCGCAATTGATGGGTCCGCCCGGTCACCGGTTCCATGGCGAGCCAGGTCAGGCCATGGCCCCGGCCCATCACCTTCCAGTTGGTGATGGCCTTCTGGCCCTCGGGATCGGGCTTCTGCCACCAGCCGCGCTCGGCGTTCAGCCGCCCGAGCGGCATGTCGATGGTGCCTTCGTCCTCGGTGGGGCCGCCCTCGACGATGGTCCAGTAGGTCTTGCCGATCTTGCCATGCTTGAACAGCAGGCCGAGCGAGGCCGTCGCCTTGCGATGGCGGCCGAGCACGAGGCAACCGGAGGTGTCCTTGTCCAGCCGGTGGGCCAGCACCGGCGGCCGCGGCAGGCCGAAACGGAGCGCGTCGAAGGAGGTTTCCAGATTGGCGCCGCCCTTGGGTCCGCGATGCACCGGCAGCCCGGCCGGCTTGTCGATGACCAGCATCAATCCGTCGCGATGGAGCACGCGCGCCAGGATTTCGTCGGCGGTCAATTCGGGAACATCGAGCAATTGCAGGACTTTCGGTCAAGACTTTCGTTTGGGAGCCGGAACGGCTAACACACCGCCATCATGAACGATACCACCCCCGAGACCCCCAAGCTGAGCTGGTGGCGCCGCCTGTCCGACGGGCTGAAGCGCACCTCGTCCTCGCTCGGGACCGCGGTTGCCGACCTCGTCACCAAGCGCAAGCTCGACCGCGCCATGCTCGACGACATCGAGGACGTGCTGCTGCGCGCCGACCTCGGCACCTCGGTCGCGGTGCGGATCGCGGACGCCGTCGGCACCGGGCGCTACGACAAGGCGATCTCGGCGGACGAGGTCAAGGACGTCGTCGCGACCGAGGTCGAGAAGGTGCTGGCGGCGGTGGCGAAGCCGCTCGAGATCGACGCCGGCAAGAAGCCGTTCGTCATCCTCGTGGTCGGCGTCAACGGCTCCGGCAAGACCACCACCATCGGGAAACTCTCGCAAAAATTCGCGTCCGAAGGCCGCAAGGTGATGCTGGCGGCCGGCGACACGTTTCGCGCCGCAGCGATCGAGCAGCTCAAGGTCTGGGGCGAGCGCACCAGGACCCCCGTCATATCAGGCGCGCAGGGCTCGGATTCAGCGAGCCTCGCCTTCAACGCGCTGACGGCGGCGAAGGAGCAGGCCATCGACGTGCTCCTGATCGACACCGCCGGGCGGCTTCAGAACAAGGCCGAGCTGATGAACGAGCTCGAAAAGGTCGTGCGCGTGATCCGCAAGGTGGACGCGACAGCGCCGCATGCGGTGCTGCTCGTGCTGGACGCCACCGTCGGCCAGAACGCGCTGTCGCAGGTCGAGGCGTTCCATCGCACCGCCGGGGTCACCGGTCTCGTGATGACGAAGCTCGACGGCACTGCACGCGGCGGCATCCTGGTGGCGCTTGCCGAAAAATTCAAATTGCCGGTGCATTTCATCGGCGTCGGCGAAGGCGTCGACGATCTCGCGCCGTTCACTGCGCGTGATTTCGCCCGCGCCATCGCCGGAATCGAAAGCTGAAGAATGGACAAGACCCAGCCGCACCCGCTGTTCAAGCTTGCGACCGAGCTCGGGCCGCTGCTCGTGTTCTTCTTCGTCAATGCCAAGTTCAACCTGTTCGCCGCGACCGGCGCCTTCATGGTCGCGATCGTCGCGGCGATGATCGCCTCCTATGTGGTGACGCGCCACATTCCGATCATGGCGATCGTGACAGGCGTCATCGTGCTGGTGTTCGGCACGCTGACCTTGGTGCTGCACGACGAGACCTTCATCAAGCTCAAGCCGACCATCATCTACGCTTTGTTCGCCGCGATCCTCGGCGGCGGCCTGTTGTTCGGCCGCTCCTTCATCGCGGTCATGTTCGACCAGATGTTCAATCTGACGCCGCAGGGCTGGCGCATCCTGACGCTGCGCTGGGCGCTGTTCTTCGCCGGCATGGCGGTGTTGAACGAGATCGTCTGGCGCACCCAGAGCACGGACTTCTGGGTCAACTTCAAGGTGTTCGGCGTCACGCCGATCACCATGATCTTCGCCATCGCCCAGATGCCGCTGACCAAGCGTTATCACCTCGAGCCGGCGTCGCTGGAAGCGAGCGAGGCCGAGGCGGGCGACGTGCGGAAGGGGTAACGCTCTCTCAACTCGTCATTGCGAGCGAAGCGAAGCAATCCAGAATGTCTCCGCGGAGGGATGCTGGATTGCTTCGTCGCAAGGGCTCCTCGCAATGACGGTGGCTATTTCAACGCCTTCTCCATCTGCGGCAACAACACCGTCCGCAAATTGTCCGGCGTGATCGGTCCCACCAGCTTGTAGACGATGGTGCCTTCGCGGCCAACGACGAAAGTCTCCGGCACGCCATAGACGCCCCATTCGATCGAGGCGCGGCCGTTGGCATCGACGCCGACGCGGCCGAACGGGTTGCCGTAGCGCCCCAGGAAGCGCCGCGCATTGTCGGCGGCATCCTTGTAGTTGATGCCGACGAGCTGGAAGCGCTTGTCTTTTGCCAATTCGGTCAGGAGCGGCGCCTCGTCGTGGCATGGCACGCACCAGGACGCCCAGACATTGACGAGGCTGACCTTGCCCTTGAACGCAGCGGGATCGAGGCCGGGGATCTGCGCGTTGTCGGCCTGCAATCCCTCGAGCGGCGGCAGCATGGTTTGCGGCGCGGGGCGTCCGATCAGCGCGGAAGGAATTCGCGAGGGATCGCCGCTGCCGAGCCGGAACCAGAACAGCAGCGCCAGGCCGATGAAGGCGATCAGCGGCAGCACCATCAGGAAGGTGCGGCGCTGCGGCGGAGCTGAGGTCGATTGATCGCTCATGGTGTGTCCGTCGCGCTACGGCCGGAGCGGCGGGTCACGCCGCTGCGCTCGAGCTCGCGCAGGCGCTGTGTCTGGCTGCGATAATCGAGCACGATCCAGCCGATCAGGATCACGACCACGAGCGCGGCCGCGGCATAGGATGTCACGATGAAAGACGCGTAGGGGCCGAGCGACATGATCATGCAGCCCCAACTTCTTTTGACGTGCTGTCTTCACGCGAACTGATACCGGCTTCTGAAAACGCCACACGGCTCGCCTGCATCATCTGCAGAGATCGCACGCGCCGGCGCAAAATTTCGTTGCGCATCGCCGCGATATGCAGCGTGACGAACAGCAGGGTGAATCCGACCGCCATCACCAGCAGCGGAATCAGGAACGATCTGTCGAGCGACGAGCCGCCCATCCGCATCACCGAGGCCGGCTGGTGCAGCGTGTTCCACCAATCGACCGAGAACTTGATGATGGGCAGGTTGATCGCGCCGACCAGGGTCAGCACGGCGGCGGCGCGCGCCGCGCGCGAGGGCTCGTCGACCGCGCGCCACAGCGCCATCAGGCCGACATACATCAGGAACAGGATCAGCACCGAGGTCAGCCGTGCGTCCCATTCCCAATAGGTGCCCCACATCGGCCGGCCCCACAGCGAGCCCGTCAGCAGCGCAAGGAAGGTGAACGCGGCGCCGATCGGCGCTGCGGCTTTGGCGGCGACGTCGGCGAGCGGATGCCGCCACACCAGCGTGCCCAGCGAGGCGATGCTCATCACGCCCCACACGAACATCGACAGCCATGCATTGGGTACGTGGATGAACATGATCTTCACCGTCGCGCCCTGCTGATAGTCGTCGGGCGCGGTGGCGGACTGATAGAGCCCGATCGCGAGCAGGATGATTGTCGCGGCCGCAAGCCATGGCAACAGCCGCGCCGTCAGCGCGAGGAACCGTGTGGGATTGGCGAGGTCGATCAGCGTCATGGTATCCTGATAATCACAGGTAAGCGCTCACGCAATCAGCACGAAAGTCCGCAGCGAAAATTGATCGGGGTCAAGGTCAATCCAGTCCATCTCAGTCCAGTCCATGCTTCAGGCTCGCCGCAGCCGCGAAGGGGCCGATCACGAGGCTGACCAGCGACAGCGCGCAGAGGATCGAGAATGGCGCGCCGAAGGTCATGGGTCCGACGATCGCCGCCTGCGAGGCCGCGACGCCGAAAATCAGCACCGGGATCGACAGCGGCAGCACCAGGACCGCCATCAACAGGCCGCCACGATGCAGCGTCACCGCCAGCGCCGCACCGATCATCCCGGTAAACGTCAGCGCCGGGGTGCCGGCGAGCAGCGTCAGCGCCACGGCGCCGGTTGCGACCATGTCGAGGTTGAGCAGGAGGCCGAGCACTGGGGTTGCGACGATCAGCGGCAGGCCCGCCGCCAGCCAATGCGCCAGCGCTTTCGCCGCGCAGGCGAGTTCCAGCGGGGTCCGGCTCATTGTGATCAGGTCGAGCGAGCCGTCCTCGTGGTCGGCCATGAACAGCCGGTCCAGGGTCAGCAGGCTCGCCAGCAGCGCCCCCAGCCACAGGATCGCCGGCCCGAGCCGCGACAGCAGCGCCAGATCCGGCCCCACCGCAAACGGCATCAGCACCACCACGGTCAGGAAGAACAGCACGCCAATCAACGCCCCGCCGCCGACGCGGAGCGCGATCCGGATGTCCCGGCGAATGAGGGCGGACAGGGCGGTCATGGGGGGCTCCCATTGTGCCTCAGGCACGGTGCGCTCCCTCCCCCGCTTGCGGGGGAGGGTTGGGGAGAGGGTGTCTCGATAACGAAGATTCCCCCAGAGGAGAGAACCCTCACCCGGCGCTGCGCGCCGACCTCTCCCGCAAGCGGGAGAGGCGAGGGAGCCCGCGGCGACGACTGCGTCCCGGGTGCGAGAGCGGCACCCGGCCGCTTGGAAAACTGATGGTCCATCGGAATCACGCCATCCCCCCGATCCGCAGCTCCCGCGAATCGATCCCGAGCGGGGCGTGGGTGGCAGCGACGATCAGGCCGCCGCGCGCCAAGTGCTCGCGCATCAATCCGGAAAACATGTCCTGTCCGGCGACATCCAGCGCGTTGGTCGGCTCGTCCAACAGCCAGACCGGGCGGCGCACGGTCAATAGCCGGGCCAGCGAGAGCCGGCGGCGCTGGCCGGCGGACAGGAAGGCCGCTGGCAAATCGGCGGCATGGTCGAGCCCGACGGTGGCGAGGCTCTCGCCGGCCTCAAAACGCTCGCCGCCGAGAAAATCGGCCCAGAATGTCAGATTCTCCGCCACGCTCAGGGCCGGCTTCAGGGCGTCGCGATGGCCGAGATAGTGGCATTGCTCTGGCAAAGTCAGCTCGGCGTCGCCTCCGTCCAGCGCGATCGTGCCGCCCGCCGGAATGAGCAGGCCCGCGATCAGCCGCAGCAGCGACGTCTTGCCCGATCCGTTGCGGCCGACGACTGCCACGGCTTCGCCGGAGCCGGCCTCGAAATCGAGCCCGGAAAACACCTCGCGCCCGCCCCGCACGCAAATGACCCCGCGTCCGGAAAGCTGCATCTTGCCTCGTATCGATCCGCTCAAAGCCAGGCCTCAGGAAATCTTGGGGTAGCGCATGGGAATTTTTGGCTCGCGGATTGCCGCGGCGCGATTGTGGCTGTGGCGGCGCGGTTAGAAAGCTTCTATAAGCCCGGAACTACTTGATGCAGCAACTCAACCTGCCCCCCGCAAGCGACTCAGCCTGCCTACGCTGACGGTGTTAAAATACCCTGCCGGGTATAACTGACAATTGGGATTTCCTACATGACCTCGCTCGACAGCTTCAAATGCAAAAAGACCCTCAAGGTCGGCGCCAAGACCTATGTCTATTACAGCCTGCCCACGGCCGAGAAGAATGGTCTGAAGGGAATTTCGAAACTCCCCTATTCGATGAAGGTTTTGCTCGAGAACCTGCTCCGCAACGAGGACGGCCGCTCGGTCAAGAAGCAAGACATCGTCGCGGTGTCGAAGTGGCTGCGCAAGAAGTCGCTGGAGCATGAGATCGCCTTCCGCCCGGCGCGCGTGCTGATGCAGGACTTCACCGGCGTGCCCGCCGTGGTCGATCTCGCCGCGATGCGCAATGCGATGCAGAAGCTCGGCGGCGATGCCGAGAAGATCAATCCGCTGGTGCCGGTCGATCTCGTCATCGACCACTCCGTGATCGTGAACTTCTTCGGTGACAACAAGGCCTTCGGCAAGAACGTCACCGAGGAATACAAGCAGAACCAGGAGCGCTACGAGTTCCTGAAATGGGGCCAGAAGGCGTTCTCGAACTTCTCCGTCGTGCCGCCGGGCACCGGCATCTGCCACCAGGTCAATCTCGAATATCTCTCCCAGACGGTCTGGACCAAGAAGGAGAAGATGACGGTCGGCAAGAAGACCGGCACCTTCGAGGTCGCCTATCCCGACTCGCTGGTCGGCACCGATTCCCACACCACCATGGTCAACGGTCTCGCCGTGCTCGGCTGGGGCGTCGGCGGCATCGAGGCGGAAGCCTGCATGCTCGGCCAGCCGCTGTCGATGCTGCTGCCCAACGTCGTCGGCTTCAAGCTGAAGGGCGCGATGAAGGAAGGCGTCACCGCGACCGACCTCGTGCTGACGGTGACGCAGATGCTGCGCAAGCTCGGCGTGGTCGGCAAGTTCGTCGAGTTCTTCGGCCCCGGGCTCGACCATCTCTCGGTCGCCGACAAGGCGACCATCGCCAACATGGCTCCCGAATACGGCGCGACCTGCGGCTTCTTCCCGGTCGACGCCGCCGCGCTCGATTATCTCAAGACCTCCGGCCGCGCCTCGGCGCGCGTCGCGCTGGTGCAGGCCTATGCGAAGGCGCAAGGGCTGTTCCGTACCGCCAAGTCGCCCGATCCGGTGTTCACGGAGACGCTGACGCTCGACCTCGGTGACGTCGTGCCGTCGATGGCCGGCCCGAAGCGCCCCGAAGGCCGCATTGCGCTGCCGTCCGTGGCCGAAGGCTTCTCGCTCGCCCTCGCCACCGAATACAAGAAGGCCGAGGAGCCGGCGAAGCGCTTTGCCGTGGACGGCAAGAACTTCGACATCGGCCATGGCGACGTCGTCATCGCCGCGATCACCTCCTGCACCAACACCTCGAACCCGAGCGTGCTGATCGGTGCCGGTCTGCTGGCGCGCAACGCCGCGGCGAAGGGCCTCAAGGCAAAGCCGTGGGTGAAGACCTCGCTCGCTCCGGGCAGCCAGGTGGTGGCGGCCTATCTCGCCGATTCCGGCCTGCAGGCCGATCTCGACAAGGTCGGCTTCAACCTGGTCGGCTTCGGCTGCACCACCTGCATCGGTAATTCCGGTCCGCTGCCCGAGGAGATCTCGAAGTCGATCAACGACAACGGCATCGTCGCGGCTGCCGTGCTCTCCGGTAACCGCAACTTCGAAGGCCGCGTCTCGCCGGACGTGCAGGCGAACTATCTGGCCTCGCCGCCGCTCGTGGTCGCCCACGCGCTCGCAGGCAGCGTCACCAAGAATCTCGCGGTCGAACCGCTCGGTGAAGGCAAGGACGGCAAGCCGGTCTATCTGAAGGACATCTGGCCGACGACCAAGGAGATCAACGCCTTCATGAAGAAGTTCGTGACCGCGGCGATCTTCAAGAAGAAATATGCCGACGTGTTCAAGGGCGACACCAACTGGCGCAAGATCAAGACGGTCGAGAGCGAGACCTATCGCTGGAACATGAGCTCGACCTATGTGCAGAACCCGCCCTATTTCGAAGGCATGAAGAAGGAGCCGGAGCCGGTCACCGACATCGTCGAGGCACGTATTCTCGCCATGTTCGGCGACAAGATCACGACCGACCACATCTCGCCGGCCGGTTCGATCAAGCTCACCTCGCCCGCGGGCAAATATCTCAGCGAGCACCAGGTGCGTCCGGCCGACTTCAACCAGTACGGCACGCGGCGCGGCAACCATGAAGTCATGATGCGCGGCACCTTCGCCAATATCCGCATCAAGAACTTCATGTTGAAGGGCGCCGACGGCAATATTCCGGAAGGCGGCCTCACCAAGCACTGGCCCGACGGCGAGCAGATGTCGATCTACGACGCCGCGATGAAGTACCAGCAGGAGCAGGTGCCGCTGGTGGTGTTCGCCGGCGCCGAATACGGCAACGGCTCCTCGCGCGACTGGGCCGCGAAGGGCACGCGTCTGCTCGGCGTGCGCGCCGTGATCTGCCAGAGCTTCGAGCGCATCCACCGCTCCAACCTGGTTGGCATGGGCGTGCTGCCGCTGACCTTCGAGGACGGCACCTCCTGGTCGTCGCTCGGTTTGAAGGGCGACGAGAAGGTCACGCTGCGCGGCCTCGTCGGCGACCTCAAGCCGCGCCAGAAGCTGACCGCGGAGATCGTCTCCGGCGACGGTTCGCTGCAGCGGGTTTCGCTGCTCTGCCGCATCGATACGCTGGACGAGCTCGAATATTACCGCAACGGCGGCATCCTGCACTACGTGCTGCGCAAGCTCGCGGCGTAAGCGCGGATTTGTGAACGGTGGCTCACTGCGAAGTGAGTAGTAGGTTACACGAAGGCGGCCTATCACAGGCCGCCTTCGTGCGTTCGCGGTAGGCTTCAGATGGGCCCCGCCCTGCGGAGAAGCTCACGCTTTGGACGGTGTTTTGGCGGACGAATGTGCGAGGCCCGTAAGACTACGGTGACCATCCGGCGGTAAGATTTCCCTCTCACGAGCAATGGTGTGCGGCGTTCGACATGACAACAATGACGGCTTCTCATCTGGTTTCACGCTGGTCCGGCGCCCTCTGGTCGGGAGCTCTTGGTCTCTGTGCGATCGTCGCCGTCATTCGTCCTGCCGAGGCTGATCCCCGCGCCGTTGTCGAATTGTTTACCTCGCAGGGCTGCTCCTCCTGCCCGCCGGCCGACAAGATCATCGGCGATCTCTCCCGCGATCCCTCGATCATCGCGCTGAGCATGCCGATCGATTATTGGGACTATCTCGGCTGGAAGGACACATTGGCCGATTCGCGCTTCTCTGCACGGCAGCGTGCCTATTCGCGCATGCGCGGCGACCGCGAAGTCTACACGCCGCAGGTCGTGGTCAACGGCTCCACGCATGTCGTCGGAAGCGACCGCACCGGCATCGAAAGCGCCATCGGCAGGAACGACAAGGGCACGGGCGTGATGAGCGTGC
The DNA here is from genome assembly GCF_040548265.1 of Bradyrhizobium sp. F1.13.3. Taxonomy (NCBI): domain Bacteria; kingdom Pseudomonadati; phylum Pseudomonadota; class Alphaproteobacteria; order Hyphomicrobiales; family Nitrobacteraceae; genus Bradyrhizobium; species Bradyrhizobium sp. F1.13.3. Next base: position 958,704 of record NZ_JBEPRI010000002.1, read on the forward strand.
CGGTGACGATGTCGCTCGCGGGCAAGCAGATCAACGTCTCGGTGGCCGCGAGCAAGGAGCCCACGGCGTCCCACGGCGAGGTCTGGATCTGCTCGATTGCGAAGTCTGTGCCGATCGCGATCAGCCGCGGCGAAAATCGCGGACAGCAGGTCATCTATCACAACGTGGTGCGCAACCTGCTCAAGGTCGGCGACTGGACCGGCCGTCCGGAAAGCTGGACGGTCCCGATCGAGAACCTCACGCGCGACGGCGTCGACGGTGCCGTGGTCTATGTCCAGGACGGCAGCCGGGAAAAGCCGGGGCCGATGCTGGGCGCGGCGTACACGTCGCTGCACTGATTCGCAGCGCGCTCAAGATCATCTCAAGACAACTTGTCTCTCGTCATTCCGGGGCGCGCGAAGCGCGAACCCGGAATCCATCGATCCACCATCCGAGCTGAGAAATGGATTCCGGGCTCGCGCCAAGAGGCGCGCCCCGGAATGACAGCGAGTGAGAAACATCCCGACCCAACAAAAAAGGACCAACTCGCGTTGGCCCTCCTTGTATGCGAACAGACCCGATCCTGACGGCCCCGGGGGGCTGGGGGCTGAGGAATCCGGAACCGAAAGGACCGGGTCAACGCACATCCTTCTTTTCGCAATGCAGGGCGGCAGTCGCTTGGCGGAAAAGCGGCGACACTATGATTCCTGCTAACGATCCCGTGACGGTTTGCCGCGAGAGAGTTCCACCGCGGCGTGTGGGCGGATTGCTTCTGATTCGAGGGGCCTTGCAGTGGGGAACAGTTGGCGCGATCATGCAACTGTCATGATCCGCGGTTCCGGGGACGGTCTTCGCGGACGCGGTCATGCTGATGCGACAGGAGGCGGCCTATGAGTCTGTCGGAGGATGCCGATCCGAGCGAACAGCGCGCGGCGGCGCGCCCCGCCGCTTCAAATGCGCAGCTGAGCCGCGTGACGTTCAACCGGCTCGAGCTGCACCGTATTCTCAATCTCTACGGCCGGATGGTCGCGGACGGCGAGTGGCGCGACTACGCCATCGACTTCCTCAGGGATCGCGCCGTGTTCTCGGTCTTTCGCCGCGCCTCGGAAGTGCCGATCTATCGTATCGAGAAGGATCCGCGCCTCGCGCGCAAGCAGGGCATGTACAGCGTGATCTCGGCGACGGGTCTGATCCTGCGCCGTGGCCACGAGCTCGAGCGCGTGCTCCTGGTGATCGATCGCAAGCTGGCGGTGGTGTGACGACCTTGGTCGTCATTCCGGGGCGCGACGAAGTCGCGAACCCGGAATCTCGAGCCGCTGACAACTTCTGGATTCCGGGTTCGATGCTGCGCATCGCCCCGGAATGACGGCGACGATTACTTCTCCGGCACGCTCTTGGCGCCCTCACCAAGATCCCGCTGCATCATCACCGTGTCGAGCCAGCGGCCGAATTTCAGCCCGACGCTGGGATGCGTGCCGATCATCTTGAAGCCGGCCCTGGTGTGCACGCCGACCGAACCCGCATTGGCGGAATCGCCGATCACGGCGATCATCTGGCGGAAGCCGCGCGCCTCGCATTCGACGATCAGCCGCTCCAGCAGGAGCGCCCCGATGCCGCGGCGGTGGAATGCTGGATCGAGATAGATCGAGTTCTCGACCGTGAAGCGGTAGGCCGGCCGCGGCCGGTAGGCGCCGGCATAGGCGTATCCGGCGACGCGCCCGTCGAGGATGGCGACGAAATAGGGATAGCCGCCGTCGATCAGCGTGCGGTAGCGGCGCGTCATCTCGGCGAGGTCGGGCGGCTCCAGCTCGAACGTCGCGGTGCCCTCGCGGACAGCCTGCTGGTAGATGGCGGTGATGGCGGGAAGGTCGGCCTCAAGAGTAGGCCTGATATCGGGTGCGGACATGGGCCAAGATTAGAGCCTTCCCGGGACGGCTGGAAGAGGCGAACGGCCTTCCCACGTCGTCATTGCGAGCGAAGCGAAGCAATCCAGAAATGCGTCCGTGGAGGGACTCTGGATTGCTTCGTCGCAAGAGCTCCTCGCAATGACGGTGGTTGAGGGAACATCACGGCCAAACAAAAACCCCGGCCTCTCGGCCGGGGCTGGTGTCGTTCGCTCTGGGCTGGCGCTTAGTCGCGCTGGCCGAGGAGCTGCAGGAGCAGCGTGAACAGGTTGATGAAGTTCAGGTACAGCGACAGCGCGCCGGTGATGGCCGCACGCTCTGCGATGTCACCGCCGGCCGAGGCGTAGCCGTAGATGTAGTCGTTCTTCAGCCGCTGGGTATCCCAGGCGGTGAGGCCCGCGAACACCAGCACGCCGACCACCGACACCACGAACTGCAGCACCGAGCTCGCCAGGAACAGGTTCACCAGGCTGGCGATGACGATGCCGATCAGGCCCATGAACAGGAACGAACCCATTCCGCTCATGTCACGCTTGGTGGTGTAGCCGTAGAGGCTGAGCGCGCCGAAGGTCGCCGCGGTGATGAAGAACACCCGCACGATCGAGGTGTGTGTGAACACCAGGAAGATCGAGGACAGCGAGATGCCCATCAGCGCCGCGAACACCCAGAACAGGATCTGGGCGGTCGAGGGAGCGAGCCGATTGATGCCTGCCGAGATCACGAACACCATGGCGAGCGGCGCGAGCATGAACAGCCACTTCAGGGGGCTGACGAACATCGCGTAGCCGAACGGCGTCAGGAACAGCTTGCCGACGCGGACGGCTTCCGGGGTCGGAACGTCAGTCACGGCGGCCATGTAGACGCCGAGCGCGGCAAGGCCGGTGATGGCCAGGCCGATGCTCATGTAGTTGTAGATGCGCAGCATGTAAGCGCGCAGGCCGGCATCGACCGTCGCGGCGTCAACACGCCCGGCGGCCCTGCCGAAAGGAGAAGCGTAATTGCGGTCTAGGTCCGACATGGTCGAATTCCCGTTGGTTGGTCCGGTCCGGCATGAGGGTCGCCATGCCGCCGGTTCGTCAAATTCTATCTCGGATACCGACGTCTGCCGACTAAATTTTGGCTAACAATCGGGACTCCGAACCCACTCGATATGTGGGAAACTAACACATCCGCTGCAACCTTCCACGCGCGGCTGAATGTCGCCCTCGCCCGCAATCCTGGCGAGCAGACGTGGTTAATCGCTGGAATCGTGCGATTTCGCTCCCGCGCAGCCGCCCGCTACCATTTGTCACAAATTCCGCAACACCGTGGCGGGCTTTTTGTTCAACGCCAGGAGCGTGCCGGCGAGCCCGAGCCCGACCGTGACGACCAAAGCAGCCGCGACCACGCCGGCTGCGCTGCCGCCCTGCCAGACGAAAGTGAGGGTCATCAGCCGGGTCACGATCATCCAGGCCGCGACGCTGCCGGCGAAAACGCCGAACACCGCGGTGGCGAGCCCGATCAGGAGGTATTCGAGCGCATAGGCGCCGAGCAGCCGCAGTCGGGTCGCGCCCAGGGTCTTGAGGATCACCGCATCGTAGACCCTGTGCCGATGGCCGGCGGCGAGCGCGCCGCCCAACACCAGGATCGCCGAGATCAGGGTCACCGCGCTGGCGCCGCGGATCGCCAGCGCAAGGTTGGTCACGACCGAGCCGACCGTCTCCATCACCTCGCGCACGCGCACGCTCGTCACCATCGGATAGGCGTCAGCGACCTCCTTGATGATCTTGCCGTCGCCGGCCGCATCGCCTCCGGCTTCCGTCAGCGTCGCGATGTGGGTGTGCGGGGCGCCCTTGAAGGCGTTCGGCGAGAACACCAGGACGAAATTGATGCCGAGGCCCTGCCAGTCGATGGTGCGCAGATTGCTGATCTTGGCGGGGATGTCGCGGCCGAGGATATTGACCACGACCTCGTCGCCGAGCTTGAGGCCGAGTCCGTCCGCGATCTTCTTCTCCATCGAAACCAGCGGCGGGCCGGAATAATCGGCGCTCCACCACGCGCCCTCGACCACCTTGGAGCCCTTCGGCAGATCGGCGGTATAGGTCAGGCCACGGTCGCTCTGCAGCACCCACTCGGAATCGGTGCTGGGCTTGAGCTCCTCGGCGCGGACGCCACGGGCTCCGACGATCCGCCCGCGCAGCATCGGCACGTCATCGACCTTCGCGCCAGGGGCGAGCTGGCGCAGATAGGAGTCGAACTGCTCGGCCTGCGTGCTCGGAATGTCGATGAAGAAGAACGATGGCGCGTGCTCGGGCAGCGCCGCCAGGAACTGCCGGCGCAGATTGCCGTCGATCTGGGTGATGGTGACGAGCACGGCGAGTCCGAGCCCGAGCGAGAGCACGACCGAGGGCGTCAGCGCGCCCGGCCGGTGAATGTTGGCAATCGCAAGTCGCAGCATCGGCCACCGCGTGCGCGGCAGTCGCCGTGCGATCGTCATCAGCAGGGCGGCAATGCCGCGCAGCAGCGCGAACACGACCACGGAGGAGGCCACGAACACCGCGGCGATGCGCTTGTCGAAGGAGAGCCCGATCACGACCGCGATGAGCAGCGCGATCACGACGGCCATGAAGACGAGATAGCTCCAGCGTGGCCGGTGCCATTCGGAGCTGATGGTGTCGCGGAACAGCGCGGCCACCGGCACGTCGTGTACCCGCCCGAGCGGCCACAGGCCGAAGGCAAGCGCGGTGAGCAGCCCGTAGACGAACGACAGCGCAAGCTCGTCGGCATGCACCGCCGGCACCACCGGCAGCGGCAGCAGCTTGCCGAACAGGCCGACGATCGCGAAGGGCATGGCGGCGCCGAGCGCGAGCCCGATCAGCGACCCAATCGCGGCGAGCAGGAGAACCTGGGCGAGATAGATGCCGAACACGTCGCGCCCGGTGGCGCCGACCGCCTTGAAGGCCGCGATCACCTCGAGCTTGTGGTCGATATGGGCCTTGACGGCATTGGCGACGCCGACACCGCCGACCAGCAGCGCGGCGAGGCCGACCAGCGTCAGGAACTGCGTGAAGCGGTTGATGTTGCGCTCGAGCTGCGGCGAGGCATTGGAGCGGCTGCGGACCTCCCAGCCGGCCTGCGGCGCGGCGTTGCGCGAATCCGCAATGAAGGCGTCGGTGGCGCGCTCGCTATTGGCGATCTCCGGCAGCTTCACCCGGTAGACCCAGCGCACCAGGCTGCCGGGCTGGACCAGCCCGGTGGCGCGCAGGCCCGCTTCGCTGATCAGGAAGCGCGGGCCGAAGCCGATGCCGCCGGCGAGCTTGTCGGGCTCGGCTTCGACGGCGCTGCGGATCTGGAACGTCGCAGCCCCGACGGTGACGCGATCGCCGGTCTTGAGCGATAGCCGCGTCAGCAGCGTCGGATCGGCGGCTGCGCCGAACGCGCCGTCGCGCTCCGCGAGCAGGTCGGACATCGGCAGCGGTGGCGCCAGCGTCAACTGGCCCAGCATCGGATAGGTGCCGTCGACCGCCTTCATCTCGACCAGCGCCAGCTTGCCCTCGGCCGAGCGCGCCATTCCGCGCAGAGTGGCGGCGCTCGAGACGGTGCCGCGCGAACGCAGGAAGGCGACTTCCTCCGGCTTCGCCTCGCGCTGAAACAAGACGAACGATACGTCGCCGCCGAGCAGCGTACGGCCCTCGCGGGCGAGGCCGTCGCTCAGGCTCGCCGACACCGAGCCGACACCGGCGATGGCCATCACGCCGAGCGCGATGCAGGCAATGAAGACGTAGAAGCCGCGCAGGCCGCCGCGCAATTCGCGCAGCGCGTAGCGCAGCGACAGCGCGACGCCGTTGGGCTTCGCGAACGGTTCGGCAGCAATGCTCATGCCGGCGCCGACTGCGTGTCGATGCGCCCGGAGCGCAGGCGGATCACGCGATCGCAGCGATGCGCGAGCGAGGAATCGTGCGTGACCAGCACCAGCGTCATGCCGCGCTCGGCATGCTTGCTGAACAGCAGGTCGACGATCTGTTGTCCGGTGGCTTCGTCGAGATTGCCGGTCGGCTCGTCGGCAACGAGGATCGCGGGATCGGGTGCCAGCGCGCGGGCCAGCGCGACGCGCTGCTGCTCGCCGCCGGAGAGCTGCGTCGGATAATGGTGCAGACGGTCGCCAAGGCCGACCGATTGCAGCTCCTCCGCCGCGCGCCTGGCGGCGTCGGGATTGCCTGCAAGCTCGAGCGGCACCGCGACGTTCTCCAGCGCGGTCATGGTCGGGATCAAATGGAAGGACTGGAAGACGATGCCGACCTGGCGGCCGCGGAAGCGGGCCAGCGCGTCCTCGTCGAGGGCATTGAAAGGCGTGCCGCTGACCACCACCTCTCCGCTATCAGGACGCTCCAGCCCCGCCATCACCATCAGCAGCGTGGATTTGCCCGAACCTGACGGGCCGATCAGGCCGATCGTTTCGCTCCGGCCGACGCGCAAGCTGATATCCTTGAGAATGTGAACGCGTGCCGCGCCCGTACCCAATGACAGATTGACGTTGGAGATGGCGATGGTGTCCGCCGAACTGTCGGCGAGCGAAGAGGAAGAGATGCGAGTGTCCATGGTCCGGTCATATGGCAACTCCGCACGCGCGGTCGAGAGGCGTTACGGATTGTTCATGCACATAGCCGTGTTGATGCTCGGTTTGATGACGGTGGCAAATCCGGCGTGGGCTCCGGCATGGGCCGAAGCGGCGAAGCCGATCAGGCTGGTGGTTCTCGGCGATTCCCTGAGTGCCGGCCTCGGCCTCCCGGCCCAGGAGGCGTTCCCCGCAAAACTTCAAAAATCTCTACAAGACAAAGGGATAGAGGTCGGCATGAGCAATGCCGGGGTGTCCGGCGACACCTCCTCGGGGGGCCGTGACCGGCTCGACTGGTCGGTCCCTGACGGAACCGACGGTGTGATCATCGAGCTCGGCGCCAACGATGCGCTGCGCGGCATCTATCCCGATTTGACGCGCGCTGCGCTCACCGAGATCGTCCAGCGTCTCAAGGCGCGCAAGATCGCGGTGATGCTGTGCGGCATGCTGGCGCCGCCGAACTACGGCGCGGACTATGCCGCGCGCTTCAATTCGATTTATCCGGATTTGGCGAAAAAATACGGCGTGCCGCTCTATCCGTTTTTTCTCGACGGTGTCGCGGCCGATGCCAAGCTCAACCAAGCCGACGGCATTCATCCGACCGCGCCCGGCGTCGACATCATCGTCAGGAATATCTTGCCCACGGTTGAGGCATTCCTTGGCACCATAGCTGAGCAACGGCGTTGAAAAGCAGGCAACGCTAACCGTAATTCCCAGGGTTTTACCGGAGTAAGGCGCGCGATGCTTCGCAGAGTCACACAACTGCGATAGGAATTGAGGTACCGGTGATTCGTCGCCGGCTCTAAAATTTGGATATGATCTTTCCCTGGATCATGCCCAAGCATCGGGAGTGCGAAACGATGCCGCGTTTGTTCACTGGTCTGGAAATTCCGGCCGAGATTGGCCAGTCGCTTTCCAATTTGCGGGGCGGCCTTCCCGGCGCCCGCTGGATCGATCCCGAAAATTACCACGTCACACTGCGCTTCATCGGCAATATCGACGGCATGTCCGCCAACGAAATCGCCTCGATGCTGTTTCGCGTTGACCGCAAGCCGTTCGAGGTGAAGGTGCAGGGCTTGCAGAGTTTCGGCGGACGCAAGCCGCGCGCGGTGGTCGCCACCATCGTGCCGAGCAAGCCGCTGATGGAATTGCAAGCCGAGCTCGAGCGCCTGATGCAGCGGATCGGCCTCGATCCTGAGGGTCGCAAGTTCATCCCGCATGTCACGCTGGCCCGGCTCCACGACGCCACCGACCGTGACGTCGCCGATTATCTCTCGCTGCGCGGCTATTTTCCCAGCAAGGCGTTCACGGCCGAACGTTTCGTGCTGTTCTCGTCCCGCGCCTCCACCGGCGGCGGACCGTATGTGGTCGAGGACGCGTACGAGCTGTGTGAGTGAGCTTGGCTAACAAGCCGAGGCCCTGGCGCGTCGACCGGTAGCGTCTATCGCGCTCAGAGTGGCAATCCGTGTTTGTCATAGGCAACGATTTCGTCTGCCGTCTGGTCGGCTATCACCGGCAGTACGCTCCAGCGTTGGCGGATCGCAGCCATATCGTCCAATAGAGCAGTCTTGCGGTGCTGATTGTCGATACGGCTAAGCCGCTCCTCGCTAGCTCGCTTCGTCGCGACCACAACGGTCTCGCCGGTGAGTTGCGCCAGCCTGCATGCGAGATGCTCGGTCTCGGGGTCTTCGATATTAAGAGCCATGTCAGGAGCCACAAAGTAGCCGCTTTACTTTACTGATATCTCAATCATCCGCCCACACCCACATGTATGAGGGTAAGCGCATACGCCCCTTGCGCCAATACGGAGTTGCAATTTCCGCTCATCTCTGGCGGTAAAGAGCATGCTCTCGACCCCCAGTTCCTCATTCCGCGAGGCCTATCAGGCCCAGATCGCGTCCGGCGCGATCGAGCCCGACGCTGCCCAGGCTGAAATCGCCGACGCCTATGCGGCGCTCGACCAGCGGCTCGCCGATTACAAGCCGGCGCGCAAGCAGGGCCTGCTCAGCCGCCTGTTCAGCAGCGACAAGGACGAGGCGCCGCACGGGCTCTACGTCCATGGCGAGGTCGGCCGCGGCAAGACCATGCTGATGGATCTGTTCTTCCAGCACTCGACCGTCGAGCACAAGCGGCGCGCGCATTTCCACGAATTCATGGCCGATGTGCACGAGCGCATCTACGATTATCGCCAGGGCATCGCGCGCGGCGAGATCGCCGACGGCGACGTCATCGCGCTGACCGCGCATGCGATCTTCGAGGAGAGTTGGCTGCTCTGTTTCGACGAATTCCACGTCACCGACATCGCGGACGCGATGATCCTCGGCCGCCTGTTCGCAAAGCTGCTGGAGCTCGGCACCGTGGTGGTGGCGACCTCCAACGTCGCGCCTGACGACCTCTACAAGGGCGGTCTGAATCGTTCGCTGTTCCTGCCCTTCATCAGGCAGATCACCGACCACATGGACGTGCTGCGGCTCGACGCGCGCACCGACTTCCGGCTGGAAAAGCTTCAGGGCGTGCCGATGTGGCTGACACCGGCAGACACCGAGGCGGACACCGCGCTCGACCGCGCCTGGTCGAAGATGTCAGGCAGCGCCAAATGCAAGTCGCGCGATATTTCGATCAAGGGCCGCATCCTGCACGTGCCGTGCTCGGCCCACGGCGTGGCGCGCTTCGCGTTCGCCGATCTCTGCGAGAAGCCGCTCGGGGCATCCGACTATCTCAGGCTGGCGCACGATTATCACACCATCCTGGTCGACCACATTCCAGTGATGGACATCTCTCAGCGCAACGCCGCCAAGCGTTTCATCACGCTGATCGACACGCTCTATGACAATGCCGTGAAGCTGATGGCCTCGGCCGATGCCAACCCGATCTCGCTCTATCTTGCCAACGAGGGCAACGAGGCCAACGAGTTCAAGCGCACCGCGTCGCGCCTGATCGAAATGAGCTCGGAATCCTATCTGGCGCTGCCCCACGGCCGCAAGGATTCCACCGCCAGCGGCTCGACCAAGGGGCTGGTGGAGACTTAAGTCCTATGCGGCCGTCATTCCGGGGCGTCGCCAAGCGACGAGCCCGGAATCCATACTCCCGATCGTCGTTATGGATTCCGGGCTCGCGACTTCGTCGCGCCCCGGAATGACCGTTGGGATAGGCTGACGGTTCGGGGGGTATTCTGGCTGCTTTCGCGGCGAGCCCGACAATTGGGCATCCACCGACTTGAACGGGGGAGGCGAAAGGGATAACCACCCGTCTCAGTTTTCCCCTCCTTACGTGTCTAAAGGACAGGTTCACATGGCGCGCGACAAGATTGCTTTGATTGGCTCCGGTCAGATCGGCGGAACGCTGGCTCATCTCATCGGCCTGAAAGAGCTGGGCGACGTGGTGATGTTCGACATCGCCGAGGGCGTGCCGCAGGGCAAGGCGCTCGACATCGCACAGTCCTCGCCGGTCGATGGCTTTGACGCGCACTATATCGGCGCGAACTCCTACGAGGCGCTGGACAATGCAAAGGTCTGCATCGTCACCGCCGGCGTGCCCCGCAAGCCCGGCATGAGCCGCGACGACCTCCTCTCCATCAACCTCAAGGTCATGGAGCAGGTCGGCGCCGGCATCAAGAAGTACGCCCCCGACGCTTTCGTCATCTGCATCACCAACCCGCTCGACGCGATGGTCTGGGCGCTGCAGAAGGCTAGCGGCCTGCCGCACAAGAAGGTCGTCGGCATGGCCGGCGTGCTGGATTCGTCGCGCTTCCGCTACTTCCTGGCCGACGAGTTCAACGTTTCGGTCGAAGACGTCACCGCCTTCGTGCTGGGCGGCCATGGCGACACGATGGTGCCGCTGGTAAAATACTCCACCGTCGCCGGCATTCCGCTGCCCGATCTCGTCAAGATGGGCTGGACCTCGCAGGCGCGCCTCGACGAGATCGTCGACCGCACCCGCAACGGCGGCGCCGAGATCGTCAATCTGCTCAAGACCGGCTCGGCCTTCTACGCGCCGGCGGCTTCCGCGATCGCGATGGCCGAGAGCTATCTGCGTGACAAGAAGCGCGTGCTGGCCTCGGCCGCCTACCTGAACGGCGAATACGGCGTGAAGGACATGTATGTCGGCGTGCCCGTCGTGATCGGCTCCAAGGGCGTCGAGCGCGTCGTCGAGATCGAGCTCGTCGGCAAGGACCGCGAAGCCTTCGACAAGTCAGTCGGCGCGGTGCAGGGTCTGGTTGACGCCTGCAAGAAGATCGCACCCGACCTTCTGGGCCGCTAAACCCAACAATCCCCGCCGAAGATCGAAAACCCGGTCTTCGGCGGTTTCACTTCCGGGCCCCCGCTGCAACTCTTGTTGAGGGCTGGCGGGTTCCGGATCGGCAGTCCAGAGATCGATGTCAGAGAATCCGGGTTGCAGTTCCTGTGGTATATGGTATGCCAGCCACAAGACTGAGGTGGGCCTACGAGGTCACCGCCCGCGGGTTCAGGGAGCGACTAAATGAATATCCATGAATATCAGGCCAAAGCGCTGCTGAACGAGTTCGGTGTCGCGATCTCGAAGGGCGTTCCGGTCCTGAAGGCGGCCGATGCGGACGCGGCGGCAAAGGCTCTCCCGGGCCCGGTCTGGGTCGTGAAGAGCCAGATCCACGCCGGCGGCCGCGGCAAGGGCAAGTTCAAGGAAGCATCCGCCGGCGACAAGGGCGGCGTCCGCATCGCCAAGTCGGCCGCGGAAGTTTCCGAATTCGCCAAGCAGATGCTCGGCGCAACGCTCGTCACCATCCAGACCGGACCCGCCGGCAAGCAGGTCAACCGCCTTTACATCGAGGACGGCTCCGACATCGACAAGGAATTCTACCTCTCGATCCTGGTCGACCGCGAGACCTCCCGCGTCTCCTTCGTGGTGTCGACCGAGGGCGGCGTCAACATCGAGGACGTCGCGCACAACACGCCTGAGAAGATCGTGACCTTCTCGATCGATCCCGCAACCGGCATCATGGGCCATCACGGCCGCACCGTCGCCAACGCGCTGAAACTCTCCGGCGATCTCGCCAAGCAGGCCGAGAAGCTCACCGCGCAGCTCTATGCGGCGTTCGTCGCCAAGGACATGTCGATGCTGGAGATCAACCCGCTGGTCGTGACCAAGCAGGGCCAGCTCCGCGTCCTCGACGCCAAGGTGTCGTTCGACGACAACGCCCTGTTCCGTCACCCCGAGGTGCTCGCGCTGCGCGACGAGACCGAGGAAGACGCCAAGGAAATCGAGGCCTCGAAATACGACCTCAACTACGTCACCCTCGACGGCAATATCGGCTGCATGGTCAACGGCGCCGGCCTCGCGATGGCGACGATGGACATCATCAAGCTCTACGGCATGGCGCCGGCGAACTTCCTCGACGTCGGCGGCAGCGCCAGCAAGGAAAAGGTGGCGGCCGCCTTCAAGATCATCACCGCGGATCCCAACGTGAAGGGCATCCTGGTCAACATCTTCGGCGGCATCATGAAGTGCGACGTGATCGCCGAGGGCGTGACGGCTGCGGTTCGTGAAGTCGGCCTCAGCGTGCCGCTGGTGGTTCGCCTCGAAGGCACCAATGTCGAGCTGGGCAAGAAGATCATCCGTGAATCCGGCCTGAACGTGGTGCCGGCCGACAATCTCGACGACGCCGCGCAGAAGATTGTGAAGGCCGTCAAGGGAGGCTGAGGCCATGACCCAGGACCATCTCGCTGCATCATCTCCGCTGCCGGAGCACGCGCGTCTTGCCGCGTTCGCCGGTGAATGGAATGGCGAAGAGGTGGTCTTTCCGTCGCGCTGGACGGACGGGGGAACGGCGACTTCTCGCGTCGTGGCCCACATGGATCTCAATGGCTTCTATCTGATCCAGGACTCGGTCCAGACCCGCGACGGCAAGCAGAGCTTCGCCACCCACGGCATCTTCACCTTCGACCGCGAAGACCGGACCTACAAATTGTTCTGGTACGACTCGCTCGGCTACACGCCGCCCTCGCCCGCCTCCGGCGGGTGGGTCGGCAAGACCCTGACGCTGGTGCGCGGCTCGCTCCGCGGCAATGCGCGCCACGTCTATGAAATCATCGACGACGATTCCTATTCGTTGAAGATCCAGTTCTCGCCGGACGCGGAAGGCTGGGCCGACGTGCTCACCGGCGTCTACCGCCGCATCCACTGACCTCTCACTCGTTAGTTTCGCGAAAGCAGACCTCATGTCCATCCTGATCGACAAGAACACCAAGGTCATCTGCCAGGGCTTTACCGGCAAGAACGGCACCTTCCATTCGGAGGCCGCGATTGCCTATGGCACCAAGATGGTCGGCGGCACTTCGCCCGGCAAAGGCGGCGCGACGCATCTGGGCCTGCCGGTGTTCGACACCGTGCGCGAGGCGCGTGAGAAGACCGGCGCGGATGCGTCGGTGATCTACGTGCCGCCGCCGGGCGCGGCCGATGCGATCTGCGAAGCCATCGACGCCGAGATCCCGCTGATCGTCTGCATCACCGAAGGTATCCCGGTCATCGACATGGTCCGGGTGAAGCGCTCGCTGGCCGGCTCCAAGTCGCGCCTGATCGGGCCGAACTGCCCGGGTGTCATGACTGCGGGCGAGTGCAAGATCGGCATCATGCCGGCCAACATCTTCAAGACCGGCAGCGTCGGCATCGTTTCCCGCTCCGGCACCCTGACCTACGAAGCCGTGTTCCAGACCACCCAGGAAGGCCTCGGCCAGACCACTGCGGTCGGCATCGGCGGCGATCCGGTCAAGGGAACCGAGTTCATCGACGTGCTGGAAATGCTGCTCGGCGACCCCCAGACCGAGTCGATCATCATGATCGGCGAGATCGGCGGTTCCGCCGAGGAGGACGCCGCCCAGTTCCTCAAGGACGAAGCCAAGCGCGGCCGCAAGAAGCCGATGGTCGGGTTCATCGCCGGTGTCACGGCCCCTCCCGGCCGCCGCATGGGCCATGCCGGTGCGATCATTTCGGGCGGCAAGGGTGACGCCGGTTCCAAGACCGACGCGATGAAATCGGCAGGAATTACAGTATCTCCGTCTCCCGCTCGCCTTGGCCACACGCTTGCCGAAAAATTGAAGGCCTGATTCACACCTTCGTAATTTTCCGGGCGAAGTTTCGCAGCAAATAGGGTAAATGGTGCCTGTCGCGCTGGTCCTCTGCCGGGGAGCCCAGCGCCAGCGCCGTTTGTTATGCGCGAACCGAAATCGCCAGGAACTCAAGTATGTCTCGCCAAGACGCGAACGCAGCCTTTGCCCTCTCCTCCTTTTTGCAGGGCACCAACGCCACCTACATCGACGAAATCTACGCCCGCTACGAGAAGGACCCGTCCTCGGTTGATGCCGAGTGGCAGGACTTCTTCAAGAGCCTCAACGACCAGCCGGGGGACATCAGCAAGAACGCCCAGGGCCCGTCCTGGGAGCGCGCCAACTGGCCGCTGACCCCGCAGGACGATCTGACCTCCGCGCTCGACGGCAATTGGGCCGAAGTCGAGAAGACGGTCGGAGCCAAGATTGCCGCCATGGCGCAGGCCAAGGGCGGGGACAAGGCCGGCGGCCTCTCCTCCGCAGACCTGCTCCAGGCCACCCGCGACTCGGTCCGCGCGCTGATGCTGATCCGGTCCTACCGCATGCGCGGGCACTTCCACGCCAAACTCGATCCGCTCGGCATCGAAGCCCAGCGCAATCGCGAAGAGCTCGACCCGCGGACCTACGGCTTCAGTGAAGCCGATTTCGACCGCAAGATCTTCCTCGACCATGTGCTCGGTCTCGAATACGCCAGCTTGCGCGAAATCACCGCGATCTGCGAGCGTACCTACTGCCAGACGCTCGGCGTCGAGTTCATGCACATCACCAACGCGGCCCAGAAGGCGTGGATCCAGGAGCGCATCGAGGGGCCTGACAAGGAAATCTCGTTCACCCGCGAAGGCCGCCGCGCCATCCTGATGAAGCTGGTCGAAGCCGAAGGCTTCGAGAAATTCTGCGACACCAAGTTCACCGGCACCAAGCGCTTCGGCCTGGACGGTGCTGAATCGCTGATCCCCGCGCTCGAGCAGATCATCAAGCGCGGCGGCAATCTCGGCGTGAAGGAGGTCGTGCTGGGCATGCCGCATCGCGGCCGCCTCAACGTACTGACCCAGGTGATGGGCAAGCCGCATCGCGCGCTGTTCCACGAGTTCAAGGGCGGTTCGGCCAATCCTGATGCGGTCGAAGGCTCGGGCGACGTCAAATATCACCTCGGCGCGTCCTCGGATCGCGAGTTCGACGGCAACCGCATCCATCTGTCGCTGACCGCCAACCCCTCGCATCTCGAGATCGTCGATCCCGTGGTGCTCGGAAAAGTCCGCGCCAAGCAGGACCAGCACGGCGATCCGCCGGATATGCGCATCTCGGTGATGCCGCTGCTGATGCATGGCGACGCAGCATTTGCCGGCCAGGGCGTGGTGGCCGAATGTTTCGGCCTGTCGGACCTGAAGGGCTACCGCACCGGCGGCTCCGTCCACTTCATCGTCAACAACCAGATCGGCTTCACCACCTATCCGCGTTATTCCCGTTCGTCGCCTTACCCGTCCGACGTGGCGAAGATGATCGACGCGCCGATCTTCCACGTCAACGGCGACGATCCGGAAGCCGTCGTGTTCGCGGCCAAGGTCGCGACCGAGTTCCGGCAGAAATTCCACAAGCCCGTCGTCATCGACATGTTCTGCTACCGCAGGCATGGCCATAACGAGGGCGACGAGCCGGCTTTCACCCAGCCGGTGATGTACAAGAAGATCGCGGCCCATCCATCGACGCTCGAGCTCTACGCCCGCCGCCTCATCAGCGAAGGCGTGCTGACCGAGGGCGAGGTCGAGAAGGCCAAGGCGGACTGGCGCGCGCGGCTCGATGCCGAGCTCGAGGCCGGCTCCGGCTACAAGCCCAACAAGGCCGACTGGCTCGACGGCAAATGGGCCGGCTTCAAGATCGCCGATCAGGAAGAAGATGCGCGGCGTGGCGTTACCGGCGTCGACATCGCCGCCCTGAAGGACATCGGCCGCAAGATCACCAAGGTGCCGGATGGTTTCCGCGTCCACCGCACCATCCAGCGCTTCCTCGAAAACCGCGCCAAGGCGATCGACGGCGGCACGGGCATCGACTGGGCGACCGGCGAGGCGCTGGCGTTCTGCACGCTGCTCAACGAGAACCACCATGTCCGCCTGTCCGGACAGGATTCGGAGCGCGGCACCTTCTCGCAGCGCCACTCGGTCCTGATCGACCAGGAAGACGAGAGCCGCTACACGCCGTTCAACCATCTCGGTCACGAGCAGGGCCATTACGAGGTCATCAACTCGCTGCTGTCTGAAGAAGCCGTGCTCGGCTTCGAATACGGCTATTCGCTCGCCGAGCCGAACACGTTGACCCTGTGGGAAGCGCAGTTCGGCGACTTCGCCAACGGCGCGCAGGTCGTGTTTGACCAGTTCATCTCCTCGGGTGAGCGCAAATGGCTGCGCATGTCCGGCCTCGTCTGCCTTCTGCCGCACGGCTATGAAGGCCAGGGACCGGAACATTCCTCGGCGCGTCTGGAGCGTTATCTCCAGATGTGCGCGGAAGACAACATGCAGGTGGTCTATCCGACCACGCCGGCGAACTATTTCCACGTGTTGCGCCGCCAGCTCCATCGCGAGATCCGCAAGCCGCTGATCGTGATGACGCCGAAGTCGCTGCTGCGTCACAAGCGGGCGGTGTCGCGTCTCGAGGAGCTCGCGAAGGGAACCACCTTCCACCGCATCCTCTATGATGACGCCCAGATGCTGCCGAGCGAAGCGATCAAGCTCGTTCCCGACGAGAAGATCCGCCGCATCGTGCTCTGCTCGGGCAAGGTCTATTACGACCTCTACGAGGAGCGCGAGAAGCGCGGGATGGACGACATCTACCTGATGCGCGTCGAGCAGCTCTATCCGGTGCCGCTCAAGGCGCTGGTGGCCGAGCTGTCGCGCTTCAAGAAGGCCGAAGTGGTGTGGTGCCAGGAAGAGCCGCGCAACATGGGTGCCTGGCACTTCATCGAGCCCTATCTGGAATGGGTGCTGAACCAGGTGAACGGTGTGAGCCGGCGTCCGCGTTATGTCGGTCGCGCCGCCTCCGCCGCGACCGCCACGGGTCTGATGTCGAAGCATCAGGCGCAGTTGAAGGCGTTCCTGGACGAAGCATTGAGCTGAGACGTTTTTTAGGACGCTGTCATCGCCCGCCTTGTGCGCAATTGCGCACTGGGGCGGGCGATCCAGTACGCCGTGACGGCCGTGATGACCACGAACGCCGCGGAGTACTGGATGCCCCGCCTTCGCGGGGCATGACACCTGTGAAATTCATGACCGCATTGGCGATCTCCTTAAGGAAAAGACCATGACTGAAATTCGTGTGCCGACCCTCGGCGAATCCGTCACCGAGGCCACCATCGGCCGCTGGTTCAAGAAGGCCGGCGATCCCGTCGCCGTCGACGAGCCCTTGGTGGAGCTTGAGACCGACAAGGTCACCATCGAAGTCCCGGCGCCCTCCGCCGGCACGCTGAGCGAGATCATCGCCGCCGATGGTGCCACCGTCGCGGTCGGCGCGCTGCTTGGCCAGATTACTGAAGGTGCCGCCGGCGCTGCCAAGCCGGCGCCCGCTGCGCCCGCAAAGCCCGCGGCTGCCGCTCCTGCTGCCGCCGCTGCGGCTGCTCCCGCCGCGGCGAAGGCGCCGCCGGCCGATGCGCCGCTCGCTCCCTCCGTGCGCAAGCTCTCGGCCGAGACCGGCATTGACGCCTCGACGGTTCCCGGCTCCGGCAAGGACGGCCGCGTCACCAAGGGCGACATGCTCGCTGCGATCGAACGTGCGGCTTCGGCGCCGACCCCGGTCAACCAGCCGGCCGCAGCGGTCCAGGTCCGCGCGCCGTCGCCGGCCGATGACGCTGCCCGCGAAGAGCGCGTCAAGATGACCCGGCTGCGCCAGACCATCGCGCGCCGCCTCAAGGACGTGCAGAACACCGCCGCGATGCTCACGACCTTCAACGAGGTCGACATGACCAACGTCATGGCGTTGCGCGCCCACTACAAGGATGCGTTCGAGAAGAAGCACGGCAGCAAGCTCGGCTTCATGGGCTTCTTCACCAAGGCCGTCGTGCAGGGGCTGAAGGACATCCCGGCCGTCAACGCGGAGATCGACGGCACCGACCTGATCTACAAGAACTACTATCACATCGGCGTCGCCGTCGGCACCGACAAGGGCCTCGTCGTGCCCGTGGTGCGCGACTGCGACAACAAGTCGATCGCGGACATCGAGAAGGGCATCGCCGATTTCGGCCGCCGCGCCCGTGACGGCCAGCTCAAGATCGACGAGATGCAGGGCGGCACCTTCACCATCACCAATGGCGGCATCTACGGCTCGCTGATGTCGACCCCGATCCTGAACGCGCCGCAGTCCGGCATCCTCGGCATGCACAAGATCCAGGAGCGGCCGATGGTCGTCGGCGGCAAGATCGAGGTCCGCCCGATGATGTATCTGGCGCTGTCCTACGATCACCGCGTCATCGACGGCAAGGAAGCCGTGACCTTCCTTGTTCGCGTCAAGGAGAGCCTGGAAGATCCGGCGCGCCTGGTGCTCGATCTCTGATCGCTGATGCTCTGCGAGCGCCGTCGCCTTGCGCGACGGCGCGTGTCGAACCATGGAGGCGCGCGTGACGGATAAAGTCGTTGTCATCACCGGCGGCAGCCGCGGCATTGGCCGCGCGACTGCGATTGCTGCGGCCGCGCGCGGCTTCCGTGTCGTGGTCGGCTATGCCAGCAACAACAAGGCCGCCGACGAGGTGGTCGCCGAGATCGCGGCCAGCAACGGCAAGGCCATCGCGGTGAAATGCGACGTCGCCGAGGAAAGCGACATCCTGGCGCTGTTCAAGGCCGCGGACGCGTTCGGCACGCTCGGCGCACTCGTCAACAATGGCGGTATTGTCGGGACCAGCGGCGTGCGCGTCGATGAGATGTCGGCCGAGCGCATCCAGCGCGTGATGGCGGTCAACGTCACCGGCTCCATCCTCTGCGCGCGCGAAGCGGTGAAGCGGATGTCGACCAGGCACGGCGGCCAGGGCGGCGTCATCGTCAATCTGTCGTCGGTTGCCGCCAAGCTCGGGGCGCCGAACACCTATGTCGACTATGCCGCGTCCAAGGGCGCGATCGATTCGTTCACCATCGGCCTCGGCTATGAGGTTGCCGGCGAAGGCATTCGCGTCGCGGGCATCCGCCCCGGCCTGATCGATACCGAAATCCACGCCTCCGGCGGCGAGCCCGATCGGCACCACCGTCTGGCCCATATGGTGCCGATGAAGCGCGTCGGTACTGCCGATGAAGTCGCCAATGCCATCGTCTGGCTGATGTCGGACGATGCCTCCTACGTTACCTCAGCCATTCTCGATGTGTCCGGCGGACGCTGACGCGCCGCGCGGACGCTGACACATCACTCAACGCTAAACTTACGGGACTTTCTCTCATGGCATACGATCTCGTCGTCATCGGCACCGGACCGGGCGGTTATGTCTGCGCGGTGCGTGCAGCGCAGCTCGGCATGAAAGTCGCCGTGGTCGAAAAGAACGCCACGCTCGGCGGCACCTGCCTCAATGTCGGCTGCATGCCGTCGAAGGCGTTGCTGCACGCTTCCGAAATGTTCGAGGAAGCCGGGCATTCCTTCGCCAAGATGGGCGTCAGCGTCTCCGCGCCGAAGCTCGATCTGCCTGCGATGATGAATTTCAAGCAGCAGGGCATCGACGGCAACGTCAAGGGCGTCGAATTCCTGATGAAGAAGAACAAGATCGACGTGCTCAAGGGCGCCGGCAAGATTCTCGGCACCGGCAAGGTCGAAGTCTCCGCCGACGGCAAGTCGCAAGTCATCGAAACGAAGAGCATCGTGATCGCCACCGGCTCGGACATCGCGCGGCTCAAGGGCATCGAGATCGACGAGACCCGCATCGTGTCGTCGACCGGCGCGTTGTCGCTGGACAAGGTGCCCGGCAAGCTGCTGATCGTCGGCGCCGGCGTGATCGGCCTCGAGCTCGGCTCGGTCTGGCACCGTCTCGGTGCCGAAGTGGTCGTCGTCGAATTCCTCGACCGCATCCTGCCCGGCATGGACGGCGAGATTGCCAAGCAATTCCAGCGCATCCTGGAGAAGCAGGGCTTTGCCTTCAAGCTGGGTGCCAAGGTCACGGGCGTGGACACCTCCGGCAAGACGCTGAAGGCGACGGTCGAGCCCGCCGCCGGCGGCGCTGCCGAGACGCTGGAAGCCGACGTCGTTCTCGTCTGTATCGGCCGTGTGCCGTACACGGATGGGCTGGGCCTGAAGGAAGCCGGCGTTGCGCTCGACAATCGCGGCCGCGTGCAGATCGATCCGCACTTCGCCACCAGCGTGAAGGGCGTCTATGCCATCGGCGACGTCGTCGCGGGCCCGATGCTCGCGCACAAGGCCGAGGACGAGGGCGTCGCGGTTGCCGAGATCATCGCAGGGCAGGCCGGCCACGTGAACTACGATGTTATCCCAGGCGTCGTGTATACCACGCCGGAAGTATCCTCCGTCGGCAAGACCGAGGAAGAGCTGAAGCAGGCCGGTGTGGCTTATACGGTCGGAAAGTTTCCCTTTACCGCCAACGGCCGCTCCAAGGTCAATCAGACCACTGACGGCTTTGTGAAGATTCTCGCAGATGCGAAGACCGATCGCGTGCTCGGCGTGCACATTATCGGTCGTGAAGCCGGCGAAATGATCCATGAGGCGTGCGTTCTCATGGAATTCGGCGGCAGTGCGGAGGATCTCGCGCGCACCTGCCACGCCCACCCGACGCGCTCGGAGGCCATCAAGGAAGCCGCGCTTGCAGTCGGCAAGCGGGCCATCCATATGTAGGTCGCGCCCAGCGCCGAATCGGGCGGGAAACACATGCTACGCCGCCTGCTTCAACCGCTCTGGGTCCTGCTTGCGATCATCTTCCTGATCGAAGCCTGGCTGTGGGACCATCTCGAACCGATCGTCGCGCGGGTTGTCGCAATCGTCCCGCTCGCCCGGTTCAAGCAATGGCTGTCGGACCGCGTCGATGCGCTGTCGCCGGCGATGACCCTGATCGTGTTCGCGGTGCCGATCGTTCCGCTGTTTCCGCTCAAGCTGGTCGGCCTGTGGCTGCTCACGCACGAATACTGGACCAGCGCGGTCTTCACCATCGTGTTCGCAAAGCTGCTCGGCGTCGGCGTCACCGCCTTCGTCTTCGACGTGACGCGCGACAAGCTGATGGAGATGGCCTGGTTCGAGCGGCTTTATGCTCTGGTGCTGAAGCTGCGTGCTAAGGCCGCCGAGTTGGTCGATCCAATCAAGCGGCGCATCCGCGAGCTGATCGCCGGCAACGGCGAAGGCTGGTCCTCCCGCACACTCCGCCTGATCCAGCGTTTTCGCAAGAGCGTGCACGAAGCGCGCTGAAGCCTCACCGCACACTCGCTGTCATCGCCCGGCTTGACCGGGCGATCCAGTATTCCAGAGACGGCAATGGATACGGAGAAGCCGCGGCGTACTGGATGCCCCCGGTCAAGCCGGGGCATGACACTGCTTGTGCGGCGTCAAACCACGCGTCTCGTTTTCGCTAATGCAAATGCAGCAGATGCGGCAACCACAGGCCGAGCCCGGTCATGACGAGCCCGCCGATCGTCAGCAGGCCAGCGACATAGGCGAGCGCGATCATGCCGGTGATGATGGTGGCTGAGGCCAGAACGATGCCGATCTGGAAGGCGGCGGACGCCAGTTCGAAGTGATGATATTTCGCAGTGGCCTCGTCGCGCTCATGCTCGGCGTGCTTGGCCTTTTCGGCCAGCTGCTCGGTGCCTTCGCCGGTCTCCGGCTCGGAGCGGTAGCGCTGCGCGGTCTTCTGCCAGTCCTCGATCTGCTTCTGCACCGCCACCTTGTTGCCCTCGTCGCTCGCCGCGCCGAGGATGAGCTTGCCCTGGTCCGCCATGCTCTGCACCATGGTGCGGCGGATGCTCTTGGCCTGGAAGAAGGCCCAGAGGTTGGAAGCCTCGACGTTCTTGCTGATCGATTCGGTCTGGGCGCCCTTGCCGAGCGTCTCGGAGATCGCCAGGAAAAGCGCCAGGACAGCGATCAGGAGCGCGATCTTCTTGTTCGAGCCGGACGCGTGTTCGGCGTGCTCGGCATGCTCCATGCTTTCATGTGCGCTCATAAGTCCCTCCTGGCTCGGTTCGCCACGATTGACCGAACCGCGGGCGCCGCGCAAGAGGCATGCGCGCCTGGAGGCTTGCTATGACAGCTTCATGTCAGCATCACCGCCGCGGATGCGCGCTGGCATAGACTTCCAGCAGACGCTCGGCATCAATGCCGGTATAGATCTGCGTGGTCGAGAGCGAGGCATGGCCGAGCAATTCCTGGATCGCGCGCAAATCGCCGCCGCGTGACAACAGATGCGTGGCGAAGGAATGCCGGAGCGCGTGCGGCGTGGCGCTGTCGGGCAGGCCGAGCGCGCCGCGCAGCCGCTCCATCGCGAGCTGGATGATACGCGGGCTCAACGGCCCGCCGCGCGCGCCGACGAAGATCGGGCCCTCGGCTGGCAGCGGATACGGGCACATCGCGACGTACTCCTGCACGAGCGCGAGTACGTTCTGCAGCACCGGCACCATGCGGGTCTTGTTGCCTTTGCCTGTGACGATCAGCACGTCGCCTTCTCCGGGACGCGGCACCTCGCGGCGCGTCAGCCCCAGCGCTTCGGAGATGCGCAGGCCCGAGCCGTAGAGGAGAGCCATCACCGCGGCGTCACGCGCCAAAATCCAGGTCTCGCGGTCCTCGCCGGCGCGCTCGTCGGCGTCCGCAAGACGTTTGGCGGAAGCCATCGGCAGCGGCTTTGGCAGGCTCTTTGCGACTTTCGGCGCGCGGATCGCCGAGAGCGCGCCGACCTTGCCCTTGCCTTCGCGCTCGAGGAAGCGGCCGAACGAACGCAGGCCCGCGAGCGCGCGCATCAGCGAGCGGCCGGCAATATCGTCGGCGCGGCGCATCGCCATGAAGGCCCTGACATCGGTGGCCTCCAGCGCGGCGAAGCGCTTGAGCGTCACCCGCTCGCCCCAATGTCCGCAGAGAAAATCCAGGCACTGCCGCAAATCGCGGGCATAGGCTTCCAGCGTCTTCGGCGACAACCGCCGCTCCGCGCCGAGATGCGACAGCCAGCGCGTCATCTCCTGCGCGATATCAGGATCGGCGCTGGCGAGCTCGATTTGTGGGGCGGCCGCTTTGCTCATGCGCTCTGGACGTGGTGATTCCACTCAGTATATCGCATCACACTCGTTTATCGTTCGCTAAGGCCGCCTCCGGGCGCTAGCCTTGAAGCCCCAGGTTCCGATTCCCCCTCCATGGATCACACGTCGCGCAGCAACGCCGTCTCCGCCAACGCGACCCGCATGGTCGACGTGCTGGTGCCGGTCGCGCTCGACCAGACCTATTCCTACAAGGTGCCGCGCGGGATGGAGCTGAAGGCGGGCGATATTATCGGCGTGCCGCTCGGCCCGCGCGAGGTGCTCGCCGTGGTCTGGGCCGAAAACGCCAATCCGGATCCGCGCCTGCACAACCGCCTCAAGGAGGTCAGCGAAAAGCTCGACATCCCGCCGTTGAAGCCCGAGCTGCGTGCGGTCGTGGACTGGATCGCCAATTACACGCTGAGCCCGCGCGGCATGGTGCTGCGCATGTGCCTGCGGATGGGTGAGAACCTCGGCCCCGAGCGGGTGCGCGCCGGCGTGCGCCTGGTCGGCGATCCCCCGCGGCGGCTGACGCCGGCGCGGCAGCGCCTGATCGAGGTGCTGTCGGACCGGCTGCTGCACGGCAAATCCGAGGCGGCCAAGGAGGCCGGCGTCTCGGCCGGCGTGATCGACGGTCTCGTCGACGAAGGCACGCTCACGGTCGAGCCGATGCCGCCGCCTCCGCCGCCGCCGGCCCCCGATCCGGATTTCAGCCGGCCCGATTTTTCGCCGCTCCAGCGCGCCGGGGTCGATGCGATGCGCGCGCTCGCCGCCAACGGCAGCTTTCACGTCGCGCTGCTCGACGGTGTCACCGGCTCGGGCAAGACCGAGGTTTACTTCGAAGCCGTGGCCGAGGCGATCCGCCGCGGAAAACAGTCGCTGATCCTGATGCCGGAGATCGCGCTCACCGGCCAGTTTCTCGATCGCTTCGCGCAGCGGTTCGGCGTGCGTCCTCTGGAATGGCATTCCGAGCTGACGCCGCGTACCCGCGCGCGCAATTGGGCGGCGATCTCCGAAGGCAGCGCGCCGGTCGTGGTCGGCGCGCGCTCGGCGCTGTTTCTGCCCTACGCCAATCTCGGCCTCATCGTTGTCGATGAAGAGCACGACCAGGCCTACAAGCAGGACGAGGGCGTGCATTATCACGCCCGCGACATGGCGGTGGTGCGCGCCCATATCGCAAAGGTCCCGATCGTGCTGGCGTCGGCGACGCCCTCGGTCGAATCCGAGGTCAATGCGCGCAAGAACCGCTATCAGCGCATCGCGCTGCCGTCGCGCTTCGGCGGCCAGCACATGCCGCATATCGAGGCCATCGACATGCGCCGCGAGCCGCCGGCGCGCGGCCGCTTCATCTCGCCGCGGCTGGCCTCCGAGATCAGGACCGCGATCGAGCGGCGCGAGCAGGCGCTATTGTTCCTCAATCGCCGCGGCTATGCGCCGTTGACGCTGTGCCGCGCCTGCGGCCATCGCTTCGCCTGCACCATCTGCGATGCCTGGCTGGTCGATCACCGCTTCCGCCAGCGCCTCGTCTGTCACCATTGCGGCTTCTCGATGCCGCGCCCGCAAACCTGTCCGCATTGCGCGGCGGAGGAATCGCTGGTCGCGGTCGGGCCCGGTGTCGAGCGGCTGCAGGAGGAAGCGGCGGCGCTGTTCCCGGAAGCGCGCACCATGGTGCTGTCGAGCGATCTCATCACCTCGATCGAGACGATGCGCTCCGAGCTGAATGACATTGCGGAGGGCCGCGTCGACGTCATCATCGGCACTCAACTCGTCGCCAAGGGCCACAATTTCCCGCGGCTTAATCTGGTCGGCGTGGTCGATGCGGATCTCGGCCTCTCCAATGGCGATCCGCGCGCCTCCGAGCGCACCTGGCAATTGCTCAACCAGGTGATCGGCCGCGCCGGGCGCGAGCAGGGCCGTGGCGTCGGCTATCTCCAGACCCACCAGCCCGATCATCCCGTGATGAAGGCGCTGATCGCCTGCGACCGCGAAGCCTTCTACGACAGCGAGATCGATTTGCGCGAACGCACGCTCTATCCGCCGTTCGGGCGGCTCGCGAGCCTGATCATTTCCGCCGGCGACCGGCCGAGCGCCGAAGGCTTTGGCCGCCACCTCGTCGCGCTCGCGCCGCGCGACGAGCGCGTGGTGGTGCTGGGTCCGGCGGAAGCCCCGCTCGCGGTCATCAAGGGCCGCTACCGATTCCGCATCCTGGTGAAATCGGCGCGCGGGTTCGACCTGTCGGATTATCTGCGCAACTGGCTTGCCGTATGCCCGAAGCCGAAGGGCAATCAAAAGCTCGAAGTCGACGTCGATCCGCAGAGCTTTTTATAAGGCCCTGTGCCTGTAGCCCGGATGAAGCGAAGCGCAATCCGGGACATGTCGATCCGCGCAAAGACCCCCGGATTACGCTGCGCTCCATCCGGGCTACGAAAATGCAAACAAAAAGCCCGCCGTCCCCCAAGACGGCGGGCTTGTTTCGCGCGTCGCGCGTCTTAGGAGACGACTTCCGCGGTGACGCGGCCGACGCCGGCGCCGGTGAGGCCGATGGCCCGGGCAGCGCCCGTGGAGAGGTCGAGGACACGGCCGCGAATGAACGGGCCACGGTCGTTGATGGTGACGATGACGCTCGAGCCACCGTGGGTAACGCGCAGCTTGGTCCCGAACGGCAGCGAACGGTGCGCCGCGGTCATGGCGTTCTGGTTGAAGCGCTGGCCCGAGGCAGTCCTGCTGCCGGACTCGTTTCCGTAAAAGGAAGCCATGCCGGAGAAGGAACGTCCGGTGCCCTGCGACGGCGTCATCGACGCATTGGCGTTACGCCAATCAGAGGTCGCTTTGGCATCGTTCTGGGCCAGGTGGCGGTGATGATGGTGGGAATACCGATGGTGATGCCGGGATTTGGCGGAAGCTTCGGTGGCAGTTCCACCGATAAGGAAAGTTGCGGCAACAAAAGCGATCGCCGTACGCGGCCGGGTCACACTGCCCAGCGTCTTCAAACAAAGCATCTATTGGTCCCTAAGCTAGTATTGCCACATATGTGGCAAGTGGAGCCCCCGTAAGTTTGCGAGCGGGACCGCGTTTCGATTCCTAATGAGGCGTGAATTGGGCAGTAAATCCGTTCTGTGTCTTCATGTAATATCTTGTTACCGGCGGGGATGTTCGGCCGATATTCCGTAATCTTGCATTTTAACGATTCATTAACCTCTGGATTACTTGCAAATACTGTAAAACGAAGTCATCCGTTCCTGCGTTTAGAATTGAGTAAGTATTCGGCGAGTGAAACCGGCGCGCCGGGAATCACGCCTCAGCGATCCGTGTTCATGGCCGCTATGCGCTGACGGCAGGAACTAATGGCCGACGTCGGCTCAAGGGCTGGCTTAAGCGCTGTGGCAATTCCGCGGCGTGGCAGGTCGTCGTCGCGTCGCCGTGCAGTGCGACGAACTGGCGACAGAACGCCCTGCCTTTAATTTGGCGTCATGTTGCACGTGCGCGCCTGCTATGTTAGCAAAGCCGCGATTTTAACGAGCCCGGCACTTCCGTGCGGGGTCGAAAATCGAAGTCCCGCTTGAATTCCAAGGGCTTGGATCGCTAGGCGCCGCTTCGTGGCGACGGTTTTTCCCTTGCGAGTTTGACAGCAAAAAGAGCGCGTCTGTGGCTGCAGAAGATACGTCCGTTTCCGGTGTGTCGGGCCGTTATGCAACGGCCTTGTTTGAACTGGCCCGTGACCAGAAAGTGGTCGACGAGGTCAAAGCCGATCTCGAGAAATTCGAGGGCATGCTGAACGAAAGCGCCGATCTGAAGCGCCTCGTCCGCAGCCCCGTGTTCGCGGCCGATGCCCAGTCCAGGGCCCTCTCGGCCGTGCTGGACAAGGCGGGCATCGCCGGCATCTCGGCCAATTTCCTGAAAGTGCTGACCGCCAATCGTCGCCTGTTCGCGGTGGCTGACGTCATTCGCGCCTATCGCGCCCTGGTCGCCAGGTTCAAGGGCGAGGCCACGGCCGACGTCACCGTGGCGGAAGCGCTATCGGACAAGAATCTCGACGCCCTCAAGGTTGCCCTGAAGTCGGTGACCGGCAAGGACGTCGCGCTCAACGTGAAGGTCGATCCCTCGATCATCGGTGGCCTCGTGGTCAAGCTTGGCAGCCGGATGATCGATAGTTCGCTTCGCACCAAACTCAATTCGATCAAGCACGCGATGAAAGAGGCAGGCTGATGGACATCCGCGCCGCGGAAATTTCCGCGATCCTCAAGGACCAGATCAAGAATTTCGGCCAGGAAGCTGAAGTCTCCGAAGTCGGACAGGTGCTGTCCGTCGGCGACGGTATCGCCCGCGTTTACGGTCTGGATAACGTCCAGGCCGGTGAAATGGTCGAGTTCGAGAACGGCACCCGCGGCATGGCGCTGAACCTCGAAACCGACAACGTCGGTATCGTGATTTTCGGCGCCGACCGCGAGATCAAGGAAGGTCAGACCGTCAAGCGCACCCGCGCCATCGTGGACGCGCCGGTCGGCAAGGGCCTGCTCGGTCGCGTCGTCGACGCGCTCGGCAATCCCATCGACGGCAAGGGCCCGATCCAGGCCGACAAGCGCATGCGCGTCGACGTCAAGGCGCCCGGCATCATTCCGCGCAAATCGGTGAACGAGCCGATGGCGACCGGTCTCAAGGCGATCGACGCCCTGATCCCGATCGGCCGCGGCCAGCGCGAGCTGATCATCGGTGACCGTCAGACCGGCAAGACCGCGATCGCGCTCGACACCATCCTCAACCAGAAGCCGCTCAACGCGCAGCCGGACGAGAATATCAAGCTGTATTGCGTCTACGTCGCGATCGGCCAGAAGCGTTCGACCGTTGCCCAGTTCGTGAAGGTGCTGGAAGAGCAGGGCGCGCTCGAATATTCGATCATCGTCGCCGCCACCGCGTCCGATCCGGCGCCGATGCAGTACATCGCGCCGTTCACCGGCTGCACCATGGGCGAGTACTTCCGCGACAACGGCATGCACGCCGTCATCATCTATGACGATTTGTCCAAGCAGGCCGTCGCCTACCGCCAGATGTCGCTCCTGCTGCGCCGCCCGCCGGGCCGCGAAGCCTATCCGGGCGACGTGTTCTATCTGCATTCCCGCCTGCTTGAGCGCGCGGCGAAGCTGAACAAGGACCAGGGCTCGGGCTCGCTGACGGCGCTGCCGGTCATCGAAACCCAGGCCAACGACGTGTCGGCCTACATTCCGACCAACGTCATCTCGATCACCGACGGCCAGATCTTCCTCGAAACCGACCTGTTCTTCCAGGGCATCCGTCCCGCGGTGAACGTCGGTCTGTCGGTGTCGCGCGTCGGCTCCTCGGCGCAGACCAAGGCCACCAAGAAGGTCGCCGGCAAGATCAAGGGCGAGCTCGCGCAGTACCGCGAAATGGCGGCGTTCGCGCAGTTCGGCTCCGACCTCGACGCCTCGACCCAGCGCCTGCTCAACCGCGGCTCGCGTCTCACCGAGCTCCTGAAGCAGCCGCAATTCGCGCCGCTGAAGATGGAAGAGCAGGTCTGCGTGATCTGGGCCGGCACCAACGGCTATCTCGACCCGCTGCCGGTCAACAAGGTGCGCGCGTTCGAGGACGGTCTGTTGTCGCTGCTGCGCGGCAAGAATGTCGAGATCCTCAACGCGATCCGCGACAGCCGCGATCTCTCCGACGACAGCGCCGCCAAGCTGAAGTCGGTGGTCGAAGGTTTCGCCAAGAGCTTCGCATAAGAGAACGCGCAAAGGCCGGGCTTCTTCTCCCGGCCTTCCGTGCCTCACTGCATGGAAACGAAAACGTGGATGCCCGGGACACGCCCGGGCATGACGACTGGGATAGGCTAGCGGCTTGATCCAAGGGGTCGAACCGCCGGGGTGAACGAAGAATGGCGTCACTTAAAGACATGCGCGTCCGCATCGCCTCCACCAAGGCGACGCAGAAGATCACCAAGGCCATGCAGATGGTCGCGGCGTCCCGATTGCGCCGCGCCCAGCAAGCGGCCGAGGCGGCGCGGCCCTATGCCGACAAGATGAGCGCGGTGATCTCCAACATCGCCAGCGCTGCCGCCGGTTCGCCCGGCGCGCCGGTGCTGCTGGGCGGCACCGGCAAGGATCAGGTTCACCTGCTGCTGGTCTGCACCGGCGAGCGCGGCCTGTCCGGTGCGTTCAACTCCTCGATCGTGCGCCTCGCGCGCGAGCGCGCCCAGGCGCTGATGGCGCAGGGCAAGGAAGTCAAATTCTTCTGCGTCGGCCGCAAGGGCTACGAGCAGCTCCGCCGCCTGTACGACAAGCAGATCGTCGAGCACCTCGACCTGCGCGGCGTTCGTCAGCTCGGCTTTCTCAACGCCGAGGACATCGCCAAGAAGGTTCTGGCCCGCTTCGACAACGGCGAATTCGACGTCTGCACGCTGTTCTACGCGCAATTCAAGTCGGTGATTGCCCAAGTCCCGACCGCGCAGCAGATCATTCCGCTGACCGTGGAAGAAAAGGCGGCGAACGCGCCGTCGACGTCTTACGACTACGAGCCGGAGGAAGACGAACTCCTCTCGGGCCTGTTGCCGCGGAACATCGCGGTGCAGATCTTCCGCGCGCTGCTGGAAAACAACGCCTCGTTCTATGGCGCGCAGATGAGCTCGATGGACAACGCCACCCGCAACGCGGGCGAAATGATCCGCAAGCAAACCCAGATCTACAACCGAACCCGTCAAGCCCAGATCACCAAGGAGCTGATCGAGATCATCTCCGGCGCCGAGGCGGTCTGACGCACGAACAAAACGACGGTCGTTCAAGTAAAGAATTTCGAAGGAGAGCTTCATGGCTACAGCAGCTACCCAGGTCGGTCGTGTCACCCAGGTCATGGGCGCCGTCGTCGACGTTCAGTTCGAAGGCCATCTGCCGGCCATTCTGAATTCGTTGGAAACCAAGAACGGCAACATCCGCCTCGTGCTGGAAGTTGCGCAGCATCTGGGTGAGTCCACCGTGCGCACGATCGCGATGGACGTGACCGAAGGTCTGGTCCGCGGCCAGGAAGTGACCGACACCGGTCAGCCGATCTCGGTGCCGGTGGGCGCGGGCACGCTCGGGCGCATCATGAACGTGATCGGTGAGCCGATCGATGAAGCCGGCCCGATTCAGTCGGAGGGCATGCGCGCCATCCACCAGGAAGCGCCGACCTACACCGACCAGTCGACCGAAGCTGAAATTCTCGTCACCGGCATCAAGGTCGTCGACTTGCTCGCGCCCTACGCCAAGGGCGGCAAGATCGGCCTGTTCGGCGGCGCCGGCGTCGGCAAGACCGTGCTGATTCAGGAGCTGATCAACAACGTCGCGAAGGCGCACGGTGGTTACTCCGTGTTCGCCGGCGTCGGCGAGCGTACCCGCGAGGGCAACGACCTCTATCACGAGTTCATCGAGTCCAAGGTCAACGCCGATCCGCACAATCCCGATCCGAGCGTCAAGTCGAAGTGCGCGCTGGTGTTCGGCCAGATGAACGAGCCGCCCGGCGCCCGCGCCCGCGTCGGCCTCACCGGTCTGACCGTCGCCGAGCACTTCCGTGACCAGGGCCAGGACGTGCTGTTCTTCGTCGACAACATCTTCCGCTTCACCCAGGCTGGTTCTGAAGTGTCGGCGCTGCTCGGTCGTATCCCGAGCGCCGTGGGTTACCAGCCGACGCTCGCCACCGACATGGGCGCGCTGCAGGAGCGCATCACCACCACGCAGAAGGGCTCGATCACCTCGGTGCAGGCCATTTACGTTCCGGCCGACGACTTGACCGACCCGGCGCCCGCGACCTCGTTCGCGCATTTGGACGCCACCACGGTGTTGAACCGCGCGATCTCGGAAAAGGGCATCTATCCGGCGGTGGACCCGCTCGACTCGACCTCGCGCATGCTCTCGCCGCTCGTCGTCGGCCAGGAGCATTACGACACCGCGCGTCAGGTCCAGCAGGTGCTGCAGCGCTACAAGTCGCTGCAGGACATCATCGCCATTCTCGGCATGGACGAGCTTTCGGAAGAGGACAAGCTGACGGTGGCCCGCGCCCGCAAGATCGAGCGCTTCCTGTCGCAGCCGTTCCACGTCGCCGAAATCTTCACCGGCTCGCCCGGCAAGTTCGTCGACCTCGCGGACACCATCAAGGGCTTCCGCGGCCTCTGCGAAGGCAAGTATGACCACCTGCCGGAAGCCGCCTTCTACATGGTCGGCACCATCGAAGAGGCGATCGAGAAGGGCAAGAAGCTGGCGGCCGAGGCGGCCTAAGCTGCGAAGGGCGAGCGGGGAGTAGCGAATAGTCGCGCTGCTCCCGCTCCATTCGCAATTCGCTACTCACCATTCGCAGGTTTCCCATGGCCACCTTCCACTTCGATCTCGTCTCGCCAGAAAAGCTCGCCTTCTCGGGCGAGGTCGACCAGGTCGATATCCCCGGCGTCGAAGGTGACTTCGGCGTGCTGGCGGGACACGCTCCGGTCGTGGCCGCGATCCGGCCCGGCATTCTCACCGTGACCAGCGGCGGCAAGCACGAGAAGATCATCGTGCTCGGCGGTATCGCCGAAGTCTCCGACAAGGGCCTGACCGTGCTCGCCGACGTCGCGACCTCGCTGGCCGAGCTCGACCGCGCCCAGTTCGCCGCGACCGTCTCGGAGATGGAAGAGGGATTGAAGGAGCACGAAGGCAGCGAGCTCGATCAAGCCATCGCGCGGCTCGACCACTTCAAGAGCATCCAGCACGAGCTCAACAGCACGGCTATGCACTAAGCCCCGGTGCACCGCGCCGGGGCTCGACTGAAAATTCCTGAATAAGTTCAGCGCTCGTCACGGAAGTGGCGGGCGCTGAAACTTTGTTGCACCACGCAGATCTCTCCCGCAAGCGGGAGAGGCTGAGCGAGCCCGCGGCTGGTTGTGCGGTCACCCATGCCCGTCCCAAGCGGTGAAAGGCCTCTGCGTTCAGTTTGCGAACGGCGCAAACTGCTGTGCCACCGCGCTGTAGACGTGGCGGCGGAACGGCACCACGACATCGGGGACACGATCGAGCCGCTCCCAGCGCCAGGCGTCGAACTCGGCGGGCTGCCCGTTGCGTGGCGTCAGCGGATCGATCTCGTCGTCCTTGCCGGTGAAGCGTAGGGCGAACCACTTCTGGCGCTGGCCGCGGAATTTCGCCAGCCGATGCGTCTGCGGCCCGTCATAGGGCGGGAATTCGTAAGTCAGCCAGTCGGTCTCGCCGAGATAAATTGCGCTCTTGACGCTGGTCTCTTCCCAGAGCTCGCGCAGCGCGGCATCGCGCAAATCCTCGCCCTCATCGACGCCGCCCTGCGGCATCTGCCAATCAAGGCCCGGCAGGATGATCTCGGGACCGTCGCCCTTGAAGCGGTGCCCGATCAGCACGCGGCCATCGGCATTGAACAGCGCGATTCCGACATTGGGACGGTAGGGTTTTTCAGTGCTCACGCGTCGATCTCTCGTCGTCATTCCAGGCTGTGCTCTAGCATCAACCTGGAATGGCGCCTTGAACTAATCCTGCGCCAGCGCGGAAAATTCCTTCACCACGCGCTCGTAGACCGGGCGCTTGAACGGGATGATCAGCCCGGTCAGGTTCTTCATCGGCTCCCAGCGCCAGCTCACGAACTCGGCCTTGTGGCCGCCGCCGGGCTTTTCGACATTGATCTCGCTGTCCTTGCCGGTGAAGCGGACCGCGAACCATTTCTGGCGCTGGCCGCGGTAGCGGCCCTTCCAGGCGCGCCCGGCGACCGTGCGCGGAATGTCGTAAGTGAGCCAGTCCGGAACCTCGCCGAGCCGCTCGACGGAACGCACGCTGGTCTCCTCATAGAGCTCGCGCTTGGCGGCCTCCCAATTGTCCTCA
Source organism: Bradyrhizobium sp. F1.13.3 (assembly GCF_040548265.1). NCBI lineage: Bacteria > Pseudomonadati > Pseudomonadota > Alphaproteobacteria > Hyphomicrobiales > Nitrobacteraceae > Bradyrhizobium > Bradyrhizobium sp. F1.13.3. The sequence continues at coordinate 991,293 of NZ_JBEPRI010000002.1, forward strand.
CCGGGATCGACGCCGCCCTGCGGCATCTGCCAGACATGGGTGTCGTCGACATGCTCGATGCCGCCGGCACGCCGGCCGATAAACACCAGTCCGTCCTTGTTGAGCAACATCACGCCGACGCAGGTCCGGTAGGGCAGATCCTCGTAACGCGCCATTCCGCCAGACCTCTCGCATGCCGTCGGTAAGGCTGAAGCAGGCCCCGCGGGCCTGTGCCGTACCAATCCGTTGATTTAGCTGGATTTTGATTTCAGCATCGCGGTTGTCAATGGCACCAAAAGGATACCTCTGTCGCCTAATGTCTTGGTCCAGGCGCCGATGCGCTCGATCGAGACCGGGAGGGCCGAGGCGGTGCCAACGGCCACGCCGCGCTCGCGCGCCGCCGCTTCGAGCTTGGTCAGGGCGCGGTCGATCTCGGCCGGGGTCGGCACCGCGTCGATCGCGATATCGCCCTTGCCGAATGGCATCGCCTGGCTGCCGGCGGCCTGGGGCGCGATGCTGCGGGGCGAGGAGCCGTCGTCGAAGAAGCCGAGGCCGCGCTTGGCCGCCTCGCGGATGATCGGCTGCATCGCGGGCTCCGTTGCGATGAAGCGGGCGCCCATGAAATTGGTGAGGCCGGCATAGCCCTGCATCCGGCTCAGATGCCAGTACAGCCGGTCCATGTTCTGGTCGGCAGTTAGCGAGGTCAGCAGCGTCTGCGGTCCCGGATCGTTGTCGGGGAAGTCATAGGGCTCCATCGGGATCTGGAGAAAGATCTCGTGGCGCTGAGCGCGGGCGCGCTCAGCGAGTTTTCCTGGATCGGAGCCATAAGGCGTAAAGGCCAGCGTCACCGCCGGCGGCAGTCGCATGATGGCATCGGTGGTCTTGGCAGCGCCGACGCCGAGGCCACCGATCAGGATCGCGACCACCGGCATCTTGGCGGCTTTGGCGCGGTCGGCATCCGCCGCATAGACGTTGAACGGCTTCAGATCCCCGGAAACCGCGGGGATCATGCCATAGCGCGATTTCTCAAGAAGTTTTGGGTCGATTCCGGCCATGACGGGCGGCGGTGCGGAGGCCGAGGCCGCCTCGCTCTTGCCGGCGGCATCGCCGCCGATCACCACGTCGTGGCGCGTGCCGGTGGAGCCGTCGATCATGGTGACGGTCTTCTGCTCGCCCGCCTGCTTCGGTGCGTCCCTGGTCTCGTGCTTGCTTTCCTGTTTGCTGTCCTGGCCGTGGCCGACCGCGGCCGGCTTGTCGTCGCCGGCCTTGTCTGCGGGATTGGGCTCACGGATCGCGAGCCGCGTCATCGGCTCGCCGCCGAGCGGATCCTTGTTGAAGATGGCGAAGCCGGCAAAGGTGACCAGGAACAGGCCGAGCATGACTGCCAGCAGCTGCATGGCCGTGAACGGCAGCCGCAGCCGGCGTTTCCGGCGCGGCTTGTCCCGTCCGAGCGGGGCGCTCAGATCATCGGCCGTTTCAGTCATGCGCGATCCCGAATCACTCGGGAGGACGATACCACGCCGGGGTCAAGCGGCGGCAGGCCGGGATAGGCCGGGGATATCAGGAGTTCCAAGCAAAAAAGGCGGCCCCGAGGAGCCGCCCTTTTCGACAGATCGCGATGCGCCGAGTTAGTTCGCCGCCTTGGGCTTGTCGGTCGTGGCCTTGTCACCGCCCGGGGTGGGCGCCGCGGAGGCGCTGTTCTTGATGCCGTGGAGCAGATCGTCGGCGAGCTTGAGCGCCTTGTCGTCCTTGGCGTCCGGCGGAACGTAGGACTGCGAGCCGGTCTTCTCGTCGCCGTCGTTCTTGAGATGGCCGCGCAGCGAAGCTTCGCCCTTGGTGTCGGTGCGCGACTTCAGCTCGTCGGGCACGTCCTGCAGCACTTCGATGTCGGGCACGATGCCCTTGGCCTGGATCGACTTGCCCGACGGCGTGTAGTAGCGCGCCGTGGTCAGACGCAGCGCGCCGTTGCCGGAGCCGAGCGGAATGATGGTCTGCACCGAGCCCTTGCCGAACGAGCGCGTGCCGACGATGGTCGCGCGCTTGTGGTCCTGCAGCGCGCCGGCGACGATCTCCGACGCCGAAGCCGAGCCGCCGTTGACCAGCACGATGACCGGCTTGCCCTTGGTGAGGTCGCCCGTATGTGCGGTACGGCGCTGGGTCTCCTCGGCATTGCGGCCGCGGGTCGAGACGATCTCGCCCTTCTCCAGGAAAGAGTCGGAGACGGTGACCGCTTCCTCGAGCAGGCCGCCTGGGTTGTTGCGGAGGTCGATGACGTAGCCCTTCAGCTTGTCGCCGATCTGATTCGAGAGGTTGGCGACCTCGCGCTTCAGGCCTTCGGTGGTCTGCTCGTTGAAGGTCGTGATGCGGATATAGGCGATGTCGTCTGCCTCGACGCGAGCGCGCACCGAGCGGACGCGGATGTTGTCGCGCACCAGCGTGACGTCGATCGGATTGTCCTGGCCCTTGCGGATGATCTTGAGCTTGATCTTGGTGTTGACGGGACCGCGCATCTTCTCGACCGCCTGGTTCAGGGTCAGGCCCTGCACAGCTTCGTCGTCGAGATTGGTGATGATGTCGTTCGCCATGACGCCGGCGCGCGAGGCCGGGGTGTCATCGATCGGCGAGACCACCTTGATCAGGCCGTCTTCCATCGTGACTTCGATGCCGAGGCCGCCGAACTCACCGCGGGTCTGCACCTGCATGTCGCGGAAGCTCTTGGCGTCCATGTAGCTCGAATGCGGATCGAGACCGGTGAGCATGCCGCTGATCGCGGATTCGATCAGCTTGGTGTCGTCGGGCTTCTCGACATAGTCCGAGCGCACGCGCTCGAAGACGTCGCCGAACAGATTGAGCTGGCGATAGGTGTCGGCGGTGGCGGCTCGCGCGCTGGAGCCCATGAAGACTGCGCGCGGTTGCGTCACGAACAGCGTCAGCGCCGCACCGGTGGCCGCGCTGAGGAGGATAACTGAAGTCTTGCGCATCATCCGCGAACCTTCTCGCCTTCATTTGCGGCCCACCATGGGCCTGGATCGATTGGAGTGCCGTCTTTGCGGAACTCGACATAGAGCACAGGTTGACTCGCGTTCGTGGCGAGAATGGAGGCGACTTGAGAAGTCGACCCCATGGTCGCGACAGGCTCCCCCGTGAGCACAAACTGACCGATGTTGACCGAAATGCGCTCCATCCCGGCGATCAGCACATGATACCCGCCCCCGGCATTGAGGATCAAGAGTTGTCCATAGCTGCGGAAGGGGCCGGCATAGACAACCCAGCCATCACACGGCGTCGTGACCTGGGAGCCGGGCCTGGTCGCCAGCGAAATGCCCTTCTGGACCCCGCCGAGCCCGTCGGAACCGCCGAAATCCCTGATCTTGTTACCGTTAACTGGAAGAGGCAGGAGGCCCTTGGCCGCGGCGAAGGCCATCGCAGGGGTGGTCCGGGAACGATCCTTGAAAGCGCCGGGGCCGGTCTTGGCGCTGGCGGCCGCGTTTGCAGCCGCCTTGGCCTCGGCCTGCCTGGCGGCCTCAGCCGCCTTCTCGGCCGCCTTGGCGGCGCTTTGCAGATCCTGCTCCATCTTGGCGATCAGCCCCTGGAGATCGCCGACCTGTCGCGAGAGCGCGACGGCGCGCGCGTTCTCGGCGTCGAGATCCTTTTCACGCGACGCCTGCTGGCGCTGCCGCTCGTCGACCAGAGCCGCGAGCCGAGTCTGGTCGTTGCGCACCTTGTCGCGGTCGGAGGCGAGCTGGTCGCGCTCGGTCGCGATGGTCTTGCGCAAGGCCACGAGCTCGCCGAGCTCGCCCGCGATCTTCTCGGCGCGGCCGCGCAATTCCGGCACCACGGCACCGAGCAGCATCGCCGTGCGCAGCGATTGCAGGGCATCCTCGGGCCGTACCAGAAGCGCCGGCGGCGTCCGCCTTCCGGCGCGCTGCAAGGCCGCCAGCACCTCGACGATGTCGGCGCGGCGTAAATCGAGCGAGCTGCGCATCGCCTGCTCGCGGCCGTTCAGCGATCGCAGCCGCGCTTCGGCCTCGTCGATCTTGGTCTCGACGCTGCGCACATTGGCAGCGGTGTCGATCAGCTGTTGATTGAGCTGGGTGCGGTCCTGGCCGAGCGAGGTGATCTCGGCCTTGAGCTTGGCCTGCGCCTCCTCCGCGCTCTTCTTGCTGGCGCGCGCGGCTTCGAGCTCCTGCTCGCGCTGCTTGATCGCATCGGGCGCGACGGCCGCAGTCTGCGGTGCAGGCGTCTGAGCTTGCGCGAGGCTTGCGCCCAAAATACTTGAGCCCAAAACGCCGGCGATCAGCAGCAGGTTGAGAATTGGCGCTCGCATCGCTTTAGGCAAAGGTGCTCGTTGTGGCGCGGATCACGCGCGGTGATAGGGGTGGCCGGCCAGAATGGTGGCGGCCCGATAAAGCTGTTCCAGAAGCATGACGCGGACCATTTGATGCGGCCAGGTCGCAGAGCCGAACGCGATCGCGAGCTTGGCCTTACGGCGCAATTCGGGCGAAAGTCCGTCCGCCCCTCCGATCATGAAGATAGTATGACCGGCACCCTCGTCGCGCCAGCGGCCGAGATGCCGTGCGAATACGGTCGAATCCAGATTCTGGCCGCGTTCGTCCAGCGCCACCAGCACCGATTTTTCGGGGATATGCGCGGAGATCGCCGCGGCCTCTTCGGCCATCCGCGTCGCCGTATCGCGCGCGCGGCTTTCGGGCAATTCGTGGATGACGAGCTCGCGGAATCCGAGCTTGCGGCCGGCCTCGTCGAACCGCTCGGAATAGCGCTCGGCAAGCTCCCGTTCGGGGCCCTGCTTCAGCCGGCCCACCGCAATGACGGCTATGCGCATGATATGTTCAGGTCGCGTTTTCTGGACCGCGCGCGATCTGCGCGCGCACGACGCTAGCATGCGCGTCAGCCGATCGAAATCGGCCAGCAGCCTCTCAGATCGCCTTCGCCGCCCCTGGGCCTTGCGTGTACAATCTCTCGAGACTGTAGAACTCGCGGACCTCGGGTCTGAACACGTGCACGATCACATCGCCGGAATCAATCAGCACCCAGTCGCAATTGGGCAAGCCCTCGACGTGGATGTTCTTGATGCCGTTTTCCTTGAGGCCTTTGGCGACGTTCTCCGCGATCGCGCCAACGTGCCGGTTGGCCCGGCCGGTGGTGACGATCATGTAGTCGGAGTAGGCCGATTTGCCGCGAAGGTCGATGGTGACCGTCTCTTCCGCCTTCATGTCATCGAGGCGGGAGAGGATCAGGCTCAGCGTCTTGTCGGCGTCGGGTTGCGCCTTCAAGGCCGCAGCTTTGGTCGATGTTTTACGCGTAGGCTTGGCAACCTTGGGTAAAACCGACTTCGGTGAAGCCGTCTTGGGTGAGGCTGTCTTGGACAATACAGATGTGGTCAGGGACCATTCCTTTCACTGTATCGCGAACGCCGAATCCGGCGCCCACTGGTTACACTACATCATGTGGGGTTAAGGGTTTCAATATGCCAGAGAGCCCGAAGGCCGCATGGCGTTCGCACAATCTGACTCACTTCGTACCTTTCCAGCTTCCGTCCGGGTTCCGTAAGCCGGTCGACGAGAGATTCAGCTTCATACCGGTCAGGAACACCCAGGCCGGCGCGGCCCGATCCGCAAGCAATGGCGCCTCATTCTCCGGCAAGCGGTAGCGTCTGAGCGCCTGGGCGGCGGGAGAGGCGAGGGCACGAAAACTCTGTGGCGGGCGGTCGATGACCGCGATCGGCACCTGACCGGCGATGCGCCGCCAGTGCTGCCAACGATGGAATTGAGCGAGATTGTCGGCGCCCATGATCCAGACAAAGCGCAAGCCCGAGAGGCGGCGGCGCAAGGTGTTGATCGTATCGATGGTATAGCGCGTGCGAATGACGGATTCGAGACAGCTCACCTCGATCCTGGGATCGTCGGCCACGTTGCGCGCCGCCTGCATGCGCTCGCCGAGTTCGTGCAGCGCGCCGTTCTCCTTCAGCGGATTGCCTGGCGTCACCAACCACCACACCCGATCGAGCTGGAGGCGTTTCAGCGCGAACTGGCTGATCGCGCGATGGGCCTGGTGCGGCGGATTGAACGAGCCACCGAGCAGGCCGATGCGCATGCCCGAGGTATGGGTCGGTATGGCCTGCGCGAAGAAACGTGGCGCGACGAAATTGTTGCTCAATGCCCCGCGCCCTGCGTCGTCTACGGCCGCGTCTGCCCGGTGCCGTGAACGCGATATTTGAAGCTCGTCAGCTGCTCGGCGCCAACCGGGCCGCGGGCATGGAATCTGCCGGTGGCGATACCGATCTCGGCGCCGAAGCCGAACTCGCCGCCGTCGGCGAACTGCGTCGAGGCGTTGTGCAGCACGATCGCGGAATCGACCTCGCTCAGGAATTTCTTCGCAGCGCTCTCATCGGCGCTCACGATCGCATCGGTATGGTGCGAGCCGTGATTCTGGATATGCGCGATCGCGCCGTCGACGCCGTCCACCACCTTCGCCGCGATGACCGCATCGAGATATTCGGTGTCCCAATCGTCCGCGCTGGCAGGTCTGACGCGCGGATCGGTCTTTTGCACGGCGTCGTCGCCGCGCACTTCGCAGCCGGCCTCGATCAGCATCTCGATCAGCGGCTTCAGGTTTTTACCGGCAGCGGCCCGATCGACCAGCAGCGTCTCGGCGGCGCCGCAGACGCCGGTGCGGCGCATCTTGGCGTTGAGCACGATCGACTTTGCCATGGCGAGGTCGGCGCTGCCGTCGACGTAGACGTGGTTGACGCCTTCGAGATGCGCGAACACCGGCACGCGCGCTTCCTGCTCGACGCGCGCAACGAGGCTCTTGCCTCCGCGCGGCACGATCACGTCGACGGCGCCGTTCAATCCCGACAGCATCATGCCCACCGCCGCGCGGTCGCGCGTCGGCACCAGCGTGATCGCGGCCTCGGGGAGACCCGCTTCGCGCAGGCCCTGCACCAGGCAGTCATGGATCGCGCGGCAGGAGCGGAAACTGTCGGAGCCGCCGCGCAGGATCACGGCATTGCCCGACTTCAGGCACAGCACGCCGGCGTCCGCCGCAACATTCGGCCGGCTCTCGAAGATCACGCCGACGACGCCGAGCGGCACGCGCACGCGCTCGATGGTCATGCCGTTCGGCCGTTGCCAACTCTCGGTGACGATGCCGACCGGATCGGCAATGCCGCGCACGATGCCGATGCCCTCGGCCATGCCCTCGACCCGCGCCGGCGTCAGCGTCAGGCGATCGATGAAGGAGGAGGTGGCATTGCCGGAGGCGCGGGCCTCGGCGACGTCCTCGGCATTGGCGGCAAGGATCGCGGCTGCATTGTTGCGGATCGCCCGCTCCATGGCCTCGAGCGCCCGGTTCTTCTGCTCCGGCGGCGCCAGCGCCAGCACGCGCGCGGCAGCGCGGGCACGGGTACCGAGATCGGTCATCAGCGCCTGAAGATCGGCATTGCCGTCGACGGCTTTGAGGGGGGCGGCCATGGGAGTTTCAACCTTCTGCTAAGGCGGTGTCCTAGCACGGAAATCCCGCTTTTGCGAAGGGTCGGGAGGGTATGGCAGGGGTTCACTTGCTGGTTCGGCTGGACCAATGACCCATCTACGGCGTCATGGCCGGGCTTGTCCCGGCCATCCACGGATTGCCACGCGGTCCAAACAACGTGGATGCCCGGGCCTTCGCCTCGCCGAAGCGGCTTCGGCCGCGCAGGCGGGACAAGCCCGGGCATGACGGTTTGGGCGCCTGCCGAGCGCTACCCGCCCACCACCAGATCATCCCGGTGGATCATCTCCGCCCGCCCGCTGATGCCGAGGATGGCCATGACGTCCGGGGAGGAGTGGCCCTTGATCCGCTCGGCATCGTCGGCGTCGTAGGCGATCAGGCCGCGGCCGACCTCGCTGCTGTCGGGGCCGCGCACGATCACGGCATCGCCGCGGGCGAACTGGCCCTCGACCTTGGTCACGCCGGCCGGCAACAGGCTGGCGCCGGCGCGCAGCGCCGCGACGGCGCCGGCGTCGATCGTCAGGGTGCCTTTCGGCTCCAGCGAGCCCGCGATCCAGCGCTTTCGCGACGTAATGGGATTGGCGGGCGTCAGGAACCAGGTGCAGCGGCCGCCATCGGCGATCGCCTGAAGGGGATGCTCGATCTTGCCGGAGGCGATCAGCATATGCGTGCCGCCGGTGGTCGCGATTTTTGCGGCTTCGACCTTGGTGCGCATGCCGCCGCGCGACAGCTCGGACTCGGCGTCGCCTGCGACGGCCTCGATCTCCGAGGAGATGCTGTCGACGACCAGAATGAGCTTGGCGTTCGGGTTGTTCTTCGGCGGGGCATCGTAAAGCCCGTCGATGTCGGACAGCAGCACCAGCAGGTCGGCGCTCGCCATGGTGGCGACGCGCGCGGCGAGGCGGTCATTGTCGCCGTAGCGGATCTCGTTGGTCGCGACCGTGTCGTTCTCGTTGATCACGGGGATCGCGCGCCACTCCAGCAGCTTGCCGATGGTGGAGCGCGCGTTGAGATAGCGGCGGCGCTCCTCGGTGTCCTGCAGCGTCACCAGGATCTGGCCGGCGCCGATGCCGTGGGCGCCAAGGACCTCCGACCAGATCCGCGCCAGCGCGATCTGACCGACGGCGGCGGCCGCCTGGCTCTCCTCCAGCTTCAGCGGGCCGCGCGGCAATTTCAGGCGGCTGCGGCCGAGCGCGATCGAGCCGGAAGAGACGACGAGAACGTCCCGCCCCTCGCGATGCAGCTTAGCCATGTCGTCGGCGAGCGCGGCAAGCCAGGACGCGCGCACCTCGCCCTTGTCGGAATCGACCAGCAGCGCGGAGCCGACCTTGACGACGATGCGGCGGAATTGACTGAGTTCGGGGCTGGCCATCTGTGTATGTGGTGTGTGTATGTGCTGGAGAGCGGCGCCGGTAAGGCCTGCTTTTGCAGCAGGACGATGGCCGGCGCAAGGCGGCAGGCCCGGTAAACGGCGCTTGTCCGGAACGCTCGTCTGGCTCTAACTGTCGCCAACCATAATAGACTCAACGAGGAAACCAATGGATCGCCGCAACTTCATCGCCGGATGCCTCGGGTTGCCGTTGTTGGCGCAAGCGGGCGCGGCGCAAGCTCAGGTCGGGCTGACAAAAATGATCTTCCCGTTCGCGGCCGGAGCGGGCGGCGACACGTTGTGCCGGCTGATCGCGCAGGAGATGGCGCCGGCGCTGCAGCGGACCATCGTGGTCGAGAACCGCACCGGTGGTGACGGTCTGATCGGCATCAAGGCGGTGAAGGGGGGCAGCCCCGACGGCAGCATGGTGCTGGTGACGACCGGGCCGACGATGTACCTGCTGCCGATGGTGGAGACGACCCCGAGCTTCGATACCGCAAAGGATTTCGTGCCGGTGTCGCTGCTGGCGCGGTTTGAGTTCGCCGTCGTCATCAGTCCGGCGATCGACGCCGCGGATTTCAAGGGATTTGTTGCCTGGCTGAAAGCGCATCCGGACAAGGCGTCGTTCGGTGTGCCGAGCAACGGCACCATCCCGCATTTCATGGGCTCCAAGCTCGAGAAAGACCTCGGCATTCCCATGACGCGCGTGCCCTATCGGGGCAGCGCGCCCATCCTCAACGACATCATCGGCGGTCACATCTCGTTCGGCATCGTCACGTTGGCCGATGCGCTGCCGCAGCATCGCGCCAAGGGCGTGAAGATCATCGCGGTCGCGAGCGCCGAACGTTCGCCGTTCGCTCCGGAAGTCTCGACGCTGAAGGAGAGCGGCATCGATCTCGTCGCGGACGCCTGGTACGGCATGTGGCTTCCCGCCGGCAGCTCGCCGGAATTCGCGAGCAAGCTCGGCGCGGCCGCAAGCGCCGCGCTCGCCAAGCCCGAGGTGAAGGAAAAACTCACCGCGATCGGGCTCATTCCGGTGGGCAGCAGTGCGGATGGCTTGACGAAGGAGCTCGCCGCCAACGCCGCGTTCTGGCAGCCGATCGTGAAGGCGACGGGATACAAGATCGAGAATTGAGCTTCGCAAGGGAGGTCTTGGGACGATGATCTGTTTGAGAATCAATGAAGAAGAAGCTGATCTCCGAGTGACTCGTGATGAATTGTACATGCTGAACAATGCGCTGAATGAGGTCTGTAACGGCGTTCACATTCATGAAAACGCATTTCAAACCCGATTAGCGTTCGAGCGGAGTGATCTTCGCGCCTTGTTGGCTCAGATCTGTGAGTTGTTGCCACAAGCTCGAAACTGAGACGCTGCCCGCACCTCACAGCTTCGCGCGCTGCGCGATGCCGTCCTTGATCGACGCCAGCTCTGCTTCATCCCAGATGCCGATCAGGATGCCGCCCTTCACCTGGAGCTGGTTGTCGGCGTAGGCGGCGATCTTCTCGCGCGGTGTCGTGATGTGGTCGTTGGGATGCAGCGCCCAGTCGAACAATTCCGCCTGCAATCGCGCGATGATGCCGGCGCACTCAGGATCGTCGCCGCGATCCAGAAACTCTTCCGGATCGGTTTCGAGGTCATACAGCATCGGACGGAAGCCGGAGGCGTGGATGTATTTCCAGCGGCCGTCGAACACCATGAACAGGCGGCAGCGCTCGATCGGCTGGTTCAGCTTCAGCCGCACGTCCTGCATGACATAGTCGTATTCGGAGAACGCCACCTTGCGCCAATCCGGCGGGCTCTCGCCGCGCAGCAGCGGCAGCAACGAGCGCCCTTCGAGGATGTGGCCCGGCACCTTGCCGCCGAAATAGTCGACGAAGGTCGGCGCGAGATCGATGGCTTCGACCAGCGCATCGTTGCACGTGCCGCGCGTCGCATCCGCCTCCTTCGAGGGATCAATGACAATCAACGGAATCTTCGCCGACTGCTCGTGGAACAGGTCCTTCTCGCCCATCCAGTGATCGCCGAGATAATCGCCGTGATCGGAGGTGAACACGATCATGGTGGTGTCCAGCAGATCGCGCTCCTCGAGAAATTTCATCAGCACGCCCATCTGGTCGTCGATCTGGGTGATCAGACTCATATAGGTCGGGATCACCTTCTCGCGGGCATCGTCGCGCGCCATGTTGCGGGAGTAGCGCATGTCCATATAGGCGCCGAACACCGGATGCGGATTCTGGCGCTCGCGCTCGGAGCGGATCACCGGGATCATGTCCGATGCCGAATACATGCTGGCGTAAGGTTCGGGCGCGATATAGGGCCAGTGCGGCTTGATGTAGGACAGATGCAGGCACCATGGCCTGCCGTCGGTCTCGGCCTCGCCGATGAAGTCCATCGCGCGGCGCGTCATGTAGGGCGTCTCGGAATGCTCATCCGGCACGCGCGCGGCCTTGTCGGCGTGCACGAGCAGCCAGCCGTTCTGGAGCGAGCCGTCCTCGGCCGCGCCGGAATTGGCCCAATGCTCCCAGGGATTGGGCGCATCAAAACCCTGCTGGCGCAGATATTCGTCGTATTTCGGACGCGGTCGCCCCGTGGGATGCAGGCCGTCGTCGCGCTCATAGGGCTCAAACCCGCATTCGGCGACGTGCACGCCGATCATCGATTCCGGCGGGATGCCGAGCGCCTTCATGCCTTCGAGATCGGGCGCCATGTGGGTCTTGCCGACCAGCACGTTGCGCACGCCGAGGTTCTTGAGGTGATCGCCGAGGGTGGGCTCGCCGACCCGCAACGGCCAGCCGTTCCAGTGCGAGCCGTGCGAGCGCATGTAGCGCCCGGTGTAGAACGACATCCGCGACGGGCCGCAGATCGGCGACTGCACATAGGCCTTGCTGAACAGCACGCCGCGCTTCGCCATGGCGTCGATGTTCGGCGTCTTCAGCGTGGGATGGCCGGTGCAGCCGAGATAGTCATAGCGAAGCTGGTCGCACATGATCCAGAGAACGTTCTTCGCGCGCGCCATGAATCATCCCTGCCGTATCTTGATTGCCGATGCTGCGCTATCGAAGGCGCGAAGACAAGAAGGGGGTGATGCGCCTTCTCGCAACTTCACATTCCAACGTCGTCCCGGCGAAGGCCGGGACCCATACCGCGTGATTTATCAATCGTGGTCGGCGGGAGTACCGAGCCACGAGTCTTCGCCAAAACTCTGCCTGTGGCTATGGGTCCCGGCATTCGCCGGGACGACGGCGAGAGATCAAACCGACCAAGGCTCCGCTTCCGCCGCGCTCTTTGCCTTGGCGGAGACCGGGCTCTCGCCGATCACATCCGCCAATGCGCGCAACGCTTCCTGCACGCCGTCGCCGGTGGCGGCGGAGAGCAGCAGTGGCGTCTTCTTGGCGGCGCGCTTCAGCCGCTCCTTCTGCTTCTTCAACTCGTCCGGCTCGACCGCGTCGATCTTGTTCAGCGCGACGATCTCGATCTTGTCGGTGAGCTGTCCGGCATAGGCGTCCAGCTCGGTTCGCACCGTCTTGTAGGCCTTGCCGGCGTGCTCGCAGGTCGCATCGATGAGATGCAGCAGCACGCGGCAGCGCTCGACATGGGCAAGGAAGCGGTCGCCGAGACCGACGCCTTCATGCGCGCCTTCGATCAGGCCGGGGATGTCGGCCAGCACGAATTCGCGGCCGTCGGCATTCACGACGCCGAGCTGCGGATGCAGCGTGGTGAAGGGATAGTCGGCGATCTTCGGCTTGGCCGCGCTGACCTTGGCGAGAAAGGTCGACTTGCCGGCATTGGGCAGGCCGACGAGGCCGGCATCCGCGATCAGCTTCAGCCGCAGCCAGATCCAGCGCTCCTCGCCGGGCTGGCCGGGATTGGCATTGCGCGGGGCGCGGTTGGTCGAGGTCTTGAAATGGGCGTTGCCGAAGCCGCCATTGCCACCTTCGGCCAGCACGAACTTTTCGCCGACCGTGGTGAAGTCGTGGATCATGGTCTCGCGATCTTCATCGAAGATCTGCGTGCCCAGGGGGACCTTCAGCACGATCGACTTGCCATTGGCGCCGTGGCGGTCCGAGCCCGAGCCGTTCTCGCCCTTCTGGGCCTTGAAGTGCTGCTGGTAGCGATAGTCGATCAGCGTGTTCAGGCCGTCTGCGACCTCGATGATGACATTGCCGCCGCGGCCGCCATTGCCGCCGGAGGGGCCGCCGAATTCAATGAATTTTTCGCGGCGGAACGCCACGCAGCCGTTTCCGCCGTCGCCGGAGCGGATATAGACCTTTGCTTCGTCAAGGAATTTCATGGGCCATAGGTAGGCCAGCCGGTCCCGCGCGGCAACCCGGATAGACCCGCAAATCGGCTGAATTTCCGCGATTTTGGGGCGTGCTTAACCCCGGCACAACGTTAGTTGGGCCGGCGCCGGATCAGGAATTTCTGCGTGCCCTCCAGCACCAGCTCCTTGCGCTGGTTGAACACGGTGCTTTTGAGCGTCACCGCGCCGGTCGAGCGTCCCGGCACCAGCTCGGTGACCTCGAGCGCGGGATAGATTGTATCGTCGGCGAACACCGGCTTGAGGAACCGGCTGGATTGCTCGAGGAAGCCGACCAGCGAGTCCTCGACCATGAAGGGAAACAGGCCCGCGCCGGGCGCGGTGTGGATCAGCGTCTGGAAACCGTGGGCGAGCAGATGCGGCATGCCGCGGCTGCGGCAATACTCCACATCGTAATGCACCGGATGGGTATCGCCGCTCGCGGTCTGGAACGCCGCGAACACGGCCGTCGTCTGCGTGCGGCTCGGCAGCACGAAACGCTCGCCGACCGCGAAATCCTCAAACCAGCGTTGCGCGGGGATCATGCGATGCCGGGCCGGGTCGAAGTCGGTCATGGCGAGGCTCTTTCCTGGCTCTTTCGTTCGGGTGACGCCTATCGCTACCGCGACGCGAAGAGTGCGGCAATCCGTTCAATTCGGCTGGCGTGGGCTTGTCGCGGGCGCTCACGTCATTAAAACGACCGCAAGCGACTCCGGTCGCCATCCCGACGCTCTCTCCGCTCGTCATTGCGAGCGAAGCGAAGCGATCCAGACTGTCTCCGTGGAAACAGTCTGGATTGCTTCGTCGCAAGAGCTCCTCGCAATGACGCGTTTCCACGAACGACAGCAATGCCCCTCTTCAAGAATCTCTCGGCCTATGACGAACGCTCGGCGCGCCTTGCCGGCATTGGGCTCATGGTGCTGTCGATCTTCATGTTCTCGTTCGGCGATGCCATGGGCAAGTTCCTGGTCGGGACTTATTCGGTGGGGCAGCTGCTGTTCCTGCGCGCCTGCGCGGCGCTGCTGCTGCTGTCGCCGCTGGTCTGGCGGCAGCGTCACCAGTTCCTGCATCTGGAGCGGCCGGGCCTCCAGCTGTTTCGGGTGGTGCTGTCGACGCTGGAAGTGGCGGCCTTCTTCCTTGCGACGGTCTATTTGCCGCTCGCCGACGTCATCACCTACTATCTCGCCGGGCCCATTTTCGTCACCGCGATGTCGGCGATCTTTCTCGGCGAGAAGGTCGGCTGGCGGCGCTGGACGGCGATCCTGATCGGCTTCTGCGGCGTGCTGATCGCGCTGCGGCCGTCGGCACAGACGGTGAGCCTGCCGGCGCTGATCGCGCTTGGCGGCAGCCTGTCCTTCGCAACGCTGATGCTGATCACGCGCAGCCTGCGCAAGACGCCCGATATCGTGATGGCGTCGTCGCAATTCGTCGGCACGTTCCTGCTGGGTGCGGTGCTGTCGGCGTTCAACTGGGTGCCGCCGACATCAGGTAGCCTCGTGATCTTCGCGCTGGCGGGATGCGTCTCGGTCACGGCGCTGTTCTGCGTCAACCGCTCGCTCAAGCTCGCGCCGGCCAGCGTCGTCGTGCCCTATCAATATTCGATGATCGTCTGGGCGGTGATCTTCGGCTTCGTCGTGTTCGGCGACGTGCCCGAAATCGCCACCATAGTCGGCGCCGCCATCATCATCGGCGCCGGGTTCTATATTTACTTGCGTGAACGCGATCTCGGGCGTGGGGACGTGGATGTGAATCCGCCGGCGTAACCACAACTACGGTGTCGTCCCGGCGGAGGCCGGGACCCATACCCACAGGGTGCAGTTTGGCGAAGACTCGGAGTGGGAGCCTTCGCGCTACCAACGGTCGTGGTCATGGGTCCCGGCCTTCGCCGGGACGACATCGTATGGCTAGGCTGGCTACCTCACCCTTCGCGCACTGCTCCAGCTCTTCAGCGATGCCCACACGCCGCGTGACAGGCGGAAGCAGTCGACGGGCGTGGACGAGCCCAGCGCCATGAAGCGATGCAGCTGGACGCCGCTCCACTGGAAGCCGCACTTCTCCAGCACGTTGCGCGACGCCGGGTTGGTGACGCGCGCACCTGCATAGAGATGATCGTCCTCGAACTCCTCGAAGAAGAAGTCGATCGCGCCGCGCGCGGCCTCGGTGGCAAAGCCCCGGCCCCAATGCTCGACGCCGAGCCAATAGCCGAGCTCGGCATTGTCGGGCGTGGAGCAGTCGATGCCGACCATGCCGACGGGCCCGCTGTCATGCTCGATCAGGAACACCGTCTCGCTGCCGGGCGCGGCGGTGGCGCGGATGAAGGCGACGGCGTCGTCCTGCGAATAGGGATGCGGGAGGCGCCTTGTGTTTTCGGCGACGCGGCGGTCGTTGGCGAGGAGGGCGATGGTCCTGACGTCGGCGAGGGTCGGCCGCCGCAAGGTCAGCCGCTCGGTGGCGACGACGCTGGGTCTCGCCTCCCGCAAGGTCACGCTCGAGAAATCCTGCAACATGTCCGGCTCCGTCGAAGTCACTAAGTGAAAAGTGAGCACGCAAACGAAAGGGGAGGCCGGTTTCCCGCCTCCCCTGGAGCCTTCGATCTCTATGATCTCAAGGACTCCGCCGGTTCGGTCTGGGACCCGGCGGACTCCAAATTTGATCCACCGTCTATTCAGCCGCCTCTGCGAGCGGGAGCACCGAGATGAAGGTGCGGCCGTTGGCTTTGGCCTGGAACGTTACGCGGCCTTCGACCTTGGCGAACAAGGTGTGGTCCGTGCCCATGCCGACATTAAGGCCGGGATGCCAGGTGGTGCCGCGCTGACGCGCAATGATGTTGCCGGGAATCACAACTTCCCCGCCGAACGCCTTGATCCCGAGGCGCTTGCCCTTGGAATCGCGACCGTTACGCGATGAACCGCCTGCTTTTTTGTGAGCCATGGCTCGTCTCCGAAATCCTGAGTATTTCTAGATCAATTCCTTGACGGAATCATTTCACAATTTCTCACGCATCAATTCGTGATGATGCGTGATCAAATTATGCGGCGGCCTCTTCGGTCGTGGTCTCTGGCTTGACGACCTTCTCCCGCTTCGGACGCGGCCCCTTGGTGGGCTTGGCGCCGTCCGTCAGGATCTCCGAGATGCGCAGCACGGTGATCTCGTCGCGATAGCCGCGCTTGCGGCGCGAGTTCTTGCGGCGGCGCTTCTTGAAAGCGATGACCTTGGGACCGCGCTTGTGGTCGAGCACCTCGACCGCAACGGACGCGCCTGCGACCGTGGGCAGACCCAGGATCGGCGTGTCGCCGCCGACCAGGAGAACTTCATTGAGCTGCACGATCGAGCCGACTTCGCCTTCGATCTTGCCTACTTCCAGGACATCATCCGGAACGACGCGGTACTGCCGGCCGCCGGTTTTGATGACTGCGAACATCGTTGTTTTCCTTCGTGTTCATTCCCGGCCTCGCGACATGGTGTCGGGGCCGGCTTTTTGTCAGTCGTTATGGGTTTATGCGAGCTTTGTGCGGGCGGGAGTTATCCCTTTGAAAACCCACGCAAAAACAAGCGGCGCGAGAAACGCCCCGCGCCGGTTGCGGGATTTATAGCCGCTGACCGCGCAGAGTCAAGGAAAAGCCGGCGAAAACGGCCCGATTTGAAGCATTTGGGCCCGATCCGGCCCCGCAGCGAATTTCCGACGGCACCGCAACCAACGGGTTCCGCCGCCGTTGTCCCCGCGAATTAGGTCACACGGGCAAGGGGCTTACCATGGCAACAGACGAGCTGGTCAAGACGACGACGGGCATCGCCCATCACGGCGCGGAGCGGTTGCCGTCGGTGGATATCGACAGCTTCAACATCGAGATGAAGGACGAGGACGGCTTCATCGGCGACCGCGCCAGCAAGGGCGCGTTCCGGGAGATTCTCGAGCGCTGGCGCAAGCCGCTGCGCAAGTCCGGCGAGGACCCGTTCGGCAAGGAGCCGTCGGATGAGATCAGCAAGAAGACGCTGGATGCCATCCTGGTCGGCGACGACACCGAGGCCTGGGCGGTGGTGCATAGCGCCATCGAGGACTTCGCCCAGGAGCTCGCTTATGTCACGCGGCGTTTCCTCAAGTCCAAGGCCTGGGCCAAGACCGAGCGCATCGTGGTCGGCGGCGGCTTTCGCGATTCCCGGCTCGGCGAGCTCGCGATCGCGCGCACCGAGATCATCCTCATGGCCGAGGGTTTCAAGATGGACATGGTGCCGATCCGCCATCACCCCGATGAGGCCGGCCTGATCGGCGCGCTGCATCTGGCGCCGTCATGGATCTTCGAAGCCCATGACAGCATCCTCGCCGTCGATATCGGCGGCACCAACATCCGCTGCGGCCTGGTGGAGACCAGCTGGAAGAAGGCAAAAGACCTGTCGAAAGCCAAGGTCGTGAAGTCCGAGCTGTGGCGTCATGCCGACGACGAGCCGACGCGCGAAGGCGCGGTGAAGCGGCTCACCAAGATGCTGAAGGGGCTGATCACCGAGGCCGAGAAGGAAGGCTTCAAGCTGGCGCCGTTCATCGGCATCGCCTGTCCCGGCGTGATCAACGCGGACGGCTCCATCGAGAAAGGCGCGCAGAACCTGCCGGGCAATTGGGAGAGCAGCAAGTTCAACCTGCCGGCGAGCCTGCTCGAGGGCATTCCGCAGATCGGCGAGCACGACACCGCGATCCTGATGCACAATGACGGCGTGGTTCAGGGCCTCTCAGAGGTGCCGTTCATGCAGGACGTCGATCGCTGGGGCGTGCTCACCATCGGCACCGGGCTGGGCAATGCCCGCTTCACCAACCGCCGCAAGGACAACGGCAAGGACAAAGACGGCGATTCCACGGGCAACGGGAAGAAAAAAGCCAAGTCCGACTGAAGCGTTTTCGAGCGAAGTGGACACCGGTTCGCGTGAAGAAAACGCGTCAAAAACAGGAATCTGGAGCCCCGTTCCGATCCCATCGGAACGTAAACGGCTCCAGAGTAACCTTGACTGGTTAGGTTAAGGACCGGATTGCGTTGCGGTGCACGGGCCGCACGCTACGGTCGGAACCGTCGCCTCACCTGGCCGGCGAAGCCGCCCTTCCCAGCCAGTATTTCAATGAGCGGCACGGGACCGCCAGTGTTTACCGCGTCTGGCGGTCCCACCCCGCCTTTTCAGGCACCAGTGATTCGAGCCTCGATGCTACCGGCTCGACCTCGCGCCGGGTCATTAGCGAACGGTCCAGACCAAATTCCGCGCAAACCGCCGCCGAAATCCGCGGTCGTCCCCATCACCACCGCGACATCATGGGGCCCAGCCGCAAAACCGGCCCGATTTTCGTCCTCCCAGCCTTGTCTGGCCCGCCATCCTCGCCTATTAACGCCCGAACCACAGGGGCCCTGCTCCTTGACTTGGCGCCTTCAGGAGAGGTGGCAGAGTGGTCGAATGCACCGCACTCGAAATGCGGCATAGGTGCAAGCCTATCGGGGGTTCGAATCCCTCCCTCTCCGCCAATATCATCCGCCACAATAAAACGGCTTCCAGAAAGCTCGGCAGATCAGTCTGATCTTGCCGGCTCTCGCTCCGCCAGCGCCGTCCGCGCCGTCGCCACAAACGCCTGCGCGGCTGGCGACAACGTCCGCCCCTGGCGCTGCAGCAGCGACACCGGGCGGGTGATGGCAGGACGTATCAGCGGCTTTGCGATCAGAGTCGGAAATTGATCCGCCGGCAGCATCGTCGCAGGAAGGATCGCGAGGCCGAGACCCTGCGCCGTCATGGCGAGTGCGGTGTTGATCAGCGTCACTTCATAGGTTGGGTTGAGGTGCTTGCCCTGGGTGCCCAGCGCCTGATCGATCTGCATGCGAATCCGCGTCTCGCCCCGCATCGCGATCGTGGGCATCTGAGCCAACTCGTCCCATGTCAGCGAGCGGCGTGCCGCGAAGTCGGCGGTGCGCCGGCCGATGGCGCTCAGGCGGCCGCGGGTCAGCGTCTCGACCGTCAGCTCCGCGAATTCTCCCTCGACGCTGCCGATCGCGAACTCCGCATCCGTCGCGATCAGACGCGGAACGAGATCGTCGGCGGCGACATCGCGCATGTCGATTTCGATATCGGGATAGCCTGCCCGGAATTTTGCGAGCACCGAGGGCAGCAGCGCCGATGCGGTACCGGCTGAGGCGAGAAACGCGACCCGGCCGGCGCGCGCCTGCGCCAGGTCGCGCATGCGCCGCGACAGGCCCAGCGCATCGCCCAGCATGCGTTCGGCGGCATGAACTGCCTCGTCAGCGGCCAGCGTCGGCTGCACCGAACGAGTGGAGCGATCGAACAGTTTGACGCCAAGCTGCGCTTCGAGCTGCTGGATCAACAGGCTCGCCGCCGATTGCGTGATCCCCAGCTCGCGCGCGGCCCGCGTGATGCTGCGCGTGCGGTACACGCCGGTGAAGGCCTGCAATTGCCGCAAGGTGACGTTCATAGGTAAAGCTCATGAATTGATGAGTTCTTTCCGGCTTATCACATAAGCGAGCATGCAATAAAATGCATGTCGTGGACGGTGAAGCCACGATCGCCAAGGGATCGGAAACGAACATGAGGACACAGGTGCTGGTGGTGGGCGCCGGGCCCGTCGGATTGACCGCGGCGATGGATCTGGCTTCCCGTGGGATCGACGTCGTGGTCGCGGAGATCCGCCATGCCGGCGATCCGCCCAGCGTCAAATGCAATCACGTCTCGGCGCGTTCGATGGAGATCTTCCGCCGGCTCGGCGTCGCCGCAAAGCTGCGCGACGCAGGCCTGCCCGCAGATTTCCCGAACGACTGCTCCTACCGGACCACGGCGACCGGCATCGAGCTGTGCCGCATCGACATTCCCTCGCGCGCACGCCGCTACAGCGCCACTGGTGGCCCCGATACCTGGTGGCCGACGCCGGAGCCGCCCCACCGGATCAACCAAGTCTATCTCGAGCCGATCCTGTTCAGCCATGCCGCCGCTCAACCGCGCTCGCTTTGCCATGGACCATGCGATGAAGATGATGGCGCAGCGTGGCGGAGTCTCCGCGGAGATCGAGCACGACACGCCGCGCGGCCACGCGGCGCGCGCAGCGCTGGCCAGGGCGGCCTACGATCTCAACGTTCAGCAATATTGCTGTGCCGGATTGAACTTCGGCTACTATTACGATGCCTCGCCGATCATCGCCTATGACGGCGAGACGCCGCCGGCCTACGCGATGGGCAGCTTCACGCCCTCCACCGTGCCGGGCGCTCGCGCGCCGCACCTGTTTCTGCGGGACGGGCGATCGCTCTACGATGCCTTCGGCGCCGGCTACACTTTGCTGCGGTTCGATCCGGCGATCGATGTGGCGCCATTGAAGTCTGCCGCAGAGCAGCGCGGCATTCCGCTCGCGCTGCTCGACATCGCGCCGGACGAAGCGAACGGCGCGTATGCCGAGAAGCTGGTGCTGGCGCGGCCCGATCAGCACATCGCCTGGCGCGGGCAGGCCGCGCCGGCGGACCCACAAGGCTTGCTGACGCGCATTACTGGCGCTTCGGCGTAACGCGATTTGAAGCGGACGGTCTCGCGGCGAGTCCGTCAGGACGTGGTTTACAAAGTCGTAGTTCACAAAGGCGTGGTTCACAAACAAGAACGCACCGGGGAGGGAAACGTGTTTCACGTTGTAAGCCGCCGCATTATGGCCGTGCTGACGGCCGCGAGTTTCGCCGTGTTGCCGCTGGAGGCGGGCCGAGCGGCCTATCCCGAGCAATTGATCAAGATCATCGTGACCTTTCCGCCCGGCGGCAGCGCCGATACCGTCATCCGCGCGCTCGAACCGCTGGTCATTGCCGAGCTCAAACAGGGTCTCGTGATCGAGAACCGCGCGGGTGCTGGAGGCAACATCGGCATGGCCGCGGTCGCGCAGGCCAAGCCTGATGGCTATACGCTCGGCGTCGCGCCGGCAGGCAGCCTGACGGTGAATCCGCATCTCAATTCGTCGATGCCGTTCGATCTGAAGGATCTTGCGCCGATCACCCTGCTCGCGGAAATTCCCTTCGTGCTGGTTGCGTCAGCGAACGTGCCGGCGCATACGGTCGCGGAAACGATCGCGCTCGCCAAGGCCAAGCCGGGCGCGTTGTCGATCGGACATGGCGGCAATTCGACAGCCATGCACTTGACCGCAGCACTGTTCACGCAGAAGACCGCGATCGCCATGGAGCTGGTCCCCTATCGCGGGACCGCGCCGGCGACGGTCGACGTTCTCGCAGGCCATGTCCCCTTCGCGGTACTGGAAATCCCCGCATCGAGGCAACTGATCCTCGAAGGCAAGCTCAACGCCATCGGTGTGTCGTCTGCGCAGCGTCTGTCGTCCTTGCCCGATGTGCCGACACTAGCCGAGAGCGGGATTGCGGGTTTCGAATCCGTTGGCTGGTTCGGGCTGGTTGCTCCGGCCGGCACGCCAGCCGATATCGTCGGCCGGTTGAACGAAGCCTTCGGAAAAGCCCTGAAGGACCCGTCGGTGGTCGAGAAGATCCGGACGCTTGGCGCAGAGCCTGCACCGACCTCGCCCGAGCAGTTCAGCCACTTCATCCAAAGCGAAAGCTCGAAATGGGGCAAGCTGATCAGTGAAGCGGGCATCAAGGCGAATTAAGTATCGTCTGCGTAGCCCCGTTGCTCGTCGACGGTCATCCCCGGCTCGCCCTCAGCGCCCGCCGCATCACGATCGCGGTCTAGTCAGGCGATTTCGCCCCCACGTAAGTCATTGATCTTGCAGCCCCCGGCTACTGTGCATGGGGTTGTTTTCGCGCTTTTTGTTGTTGGGCGTTGGAAAGCTTACAGGTAATCGTCACGCCACCCCGGCTGGCCGCTCCAGTTGGGATCACCACCGACAAGGGCGAGACCACCATGCAATCTTCCGGCAGCGGCTGGGGCAACGGGCTTCTTGGCGTCATCATCTTCAGCGGCTCGCTGCCGGCGACGCGCGTGGCGGTCGGCGGGTTCTCCGCGCTGTTCCTGACCTCGGTGCGCGCGGTCATTGCGGCGCTGATCGGCGTGGCCGTGCTCGGCCTGCTCCGTCAGGCGCGGCCGGCGCGCGGAGATCTCGTCTCGCTCGCCATCGTCGCCATCGGCGTCGTGGTCGGTTTTCCCTTGCTGACGGCGCTCGCGCTCCAGCACATCACCTCGGCGCATTCGATCGTCTTCATCGGGCTGCTGCCGCTGTCGACCGCGATCTTCGGCGTGCTGCGCGGCGGCGAGCGGCCGCAGCCGATGTTCTGGCTGTTCGCGATTTTGGGCAGCGCCACCGTCGCGGGCTTTGCGCTGTCCAACGACGGCACCGCATCGCTCACCGGCGATCTCCTGATGGTCGCGGCGATCGTGCTGTGCGGGCTCGGCTATGCCGAAGGCGCCGCGCTGTCGCGCCGGCTCGGCGGCTGGCAGGTCATCTCCTGGGCGCTGCTGCTGTCGCTGCCGCTGATGCTGCCGGTCGCGATTCTCACCTGGCCCTCGACATGGAGCGGCATCAGTGTGCCCGCCTGGATCGGGCTCGCCTACGTCTCGGTCTTCAGCATGTTCGTCGGCTTCATCTTCTGGTACCGCGGGCTTGCGATCGGCGGCATCGCCCGCGTCGGCCAGTTGCAGCAGCTCCAGCCGTTCTTCGGCCTCGCCCTTGCCGGCCTGCTTCTGCACGAACCCGTCGCCTGGAGCATGATCGTCGCGACCGCGCTGGTGGTCGCCTGCGTCTTCTTCGCGCGGCGGTTTGCCTGAGGCCGAATTGATGTGACCTTAGTTCTTGCCCGGTTGCGGCTTTTCGATCCCCGGCAGCCGCGCGATCCTCTCGGCGAGAAAATCGATCAGCAGCCGTACCCGCGCGATGCCGGACCGCTCCGGGACAATCAGCATGTTGAGCGGAACGGAAGGCGGCGCGTAGTCTTGAAGCACGTGCTCAAGTTGGCCTGAGGCAAGCAGGTCGTCGACGAGCCAAAGATGGGCCGGCGCATTGCCACGACCGGCCGCGAGCGCCTCGCGTGCGGCAAGCCCGTGATCCACCCGCAGCCGCCCTGCGAACGGGACCACATGGCGGCCGCCGCGCCGCCCGTGCAGCACGAGCACGTCGCTGCCGGCGATGTTCGACATCCTGACACCCTCGTGGCTGGCGAGATCCTGCGGGCGCGTGGGCCTTCCGTGCGAAGCCAGATAGTCGGGTGCGGCCACGAGCACCCGCCGCGACTGACCAAGCAGCCTGAGCTTCATCGAACTGTCGGGGAGCGGCCCCAGACGCAGGGCGATATCGACACCTTCCCGCACAAGGTCGATCCGTTCGTCGGTCAGGCTGAGATCAACCGTCACGTCAGGATAGCGGTCCTGGAACGCGAACACGAAACGACTGACATGGAGCACACCGAAGGCCGCGGTGCAGGAGACGCGCACCGTTCCGGCCGGCGCGCCGCGCGTGCTGCGCGCCTCGTCGACCGCCAGTTCGACCAGGCGCAGGATCTGCACGCAGTCGGCATAGTAGCGGCGTCCCTCCTCCGTCATCGTCACGCTGCGCGTGGTCCGCGTGAGCAGCGGCACGCCGACGGCCTGCTCCAGTTCCCGAAGATGCCGCGTCACTGTCGACTGGCCGAGAACAAGCTCGCGCGCGACCGCGGACAGGCTGCCGCGCTCGGCGACCCGCACGAAGCTGCGCATGCGTTCGAGCGTAACGTCCGATCTATCCATATTTCGGCATGATCCTATCCATTGGCGACAACTACCGAATTGCAGCGGTGCACGCTACCTGGTGGCTCGAAATCATCAACCAAGGAGCTGATCATGAAAGTGTTGATCGTCTTCGCTCATCCCGAGCCGCGCTCCCTCAATGGCTCGCTCCGCGATGTCGCCGTCAGAGAACTCGAGGCTGAGGGACACGAGGTGCGGGTGTCAGACCTTTACGCCCAGGGCTGGACATCCGAAATCGGTCGCGCCGACTTTCCGCTGCTGCCGCGGGACGCGCGGCTGGCGCCGGCCGCCGCCTCCAAGCAGGCGTTCGAATCGGGCACACTCACCGCGGACGTCAAGGCCGAGATCGAGAAGCTGCTGTGGGCGGACGTCCTGATCCTGCAATTTCCGCTGTGGTGGTTCAGCATGCCCGCCATTCTCAAGGGCTGGGTCGACCGCGTGTTCGCCTACGGTTTCGCCTATGGCGTCGGCGAGCACAGCGACAAGCGGTGGGGCGACCGTTACGGCGAAGGCAGGCTAGCGGGCAAACGCGCGATGCTGATCGTGAGCGCCGGCGGCTGGCAGGAGCATTATTCGGCGCGCGGGATCAACGGGCCGATCGACGACCTGCTGTTCCCGATCAATCACGGCATCCTCTATTATCCGGGATACGACGTGCTTCCGCCGTTCGTTGTCTACAAGGCCGACAAGCTGGACGAAGCCGGTTTCCAGGCGACGGCCGAACGTTTGCGCGAGAGGATGCGAACGCTTGCGACGACATCGCCGATTCCTTATCGGCGCCAGAATGGCGGCGATTACCTGATTCCGAGCATGCAGCTCCGCGCGGGACTCGAGCATTCCGGCGCGACCGGCTTCGCGCTTCACGTCGAGCAGGCCGAGGCACGCAGCCCCAATGGCGAGGTGAGCTCCATGCGCTCGGCGACGGAGGATTGCGCGGCAACGGCGTAATCCGCCGCCCGCGCATGACATCACCCCATCACCGTTCGCGTCAGCGTGCTCCGCGCAAACTTTTTCAGCGGCATCGGCTTGCCGAACAGAAAACCCTGCACGAGGTCGAAGCCGAGCTCGTTGGCAGCGACCAGGTCGGCGCGGCTCTCGACGCCCTCGGCGACGGCGCGCACGCCATAGCCATGCGAAAGCTCGACGATGTGGCGGCACACGGTGCGCTTGAGGCGATCGGTGCCGCTGCCGGTGACGAAGTGCCGGTCGGCCTTCAGCTTGATGAAGGGAATTTTTCCGAGGTCCATCAGCGACGGCCAGTTGGCGCCGAGATTGTCGATCGACAGGCCGACATTGTGCAGACGCAGTTCGCGGGCGACCTCGACGAGGAGATCGAGGTCGCGGATCGCCTCCTCGCTGTCGATCTCGATCGTCAGCCCGCCGAATGCCGGATGCGTCGGCATGCGGCGGCAGAGATCGCGCACGGCCTGAGGCTCCTTCAGATAGGACGACGGCAAATTGATCGCGAGATCGACCGGGCTCTGCTGCTCCAGCAGATAGTGCCAGTCCTGCATGGCGCGCTCGATCACGAATTCGGAGAGGTCGCGCAGATTCGGGTCGTCCTCTTCGGGGATGAAATAGGCCGGCGGCACCAGGCCCCAGGTCGGATGCCGCATCCGCACCAGCGCCTCGGCGCTATTGCGGATCAGCGTGCGCGCATCGATCTTGGGCTGATACCACAGCTCGAGCCAGCCGGCGTGCAGGGCCTCGCCGACATGCACGGCCGGGCTCGGCGCCGGCTCCTCGGGCAACAGCATCGCGACGCGCTCGCGCAACGTCTCCGCGGCAAAGGGCGTGGTCAGCGGCGGCAGCATCTTGAGGCCGTATTCCTCGCCGACCTGCTGCACGGCCCTGACGATAATCGACTCGCGGGCGCCGACAGTCAGAACCCTGCCGTCGAAGGCCTCGCGCACCAGCGTCTCGAGAAATTTGCCGGGCTCGATGCCGTCGGCGGCGATGCCGAGCAGGATCAGGTCGGGCAATTCGCTCGTCAGCACGCTCTGCAGCTCCTCGGCGCTGGCGCATTCGGTGGTGACGAAGCCGAGATCCTCCAGCACCTCCGCGAGAAACGCGCGCAGATGGCGCTTGCCGTCGGCGACGCATGCGCGCGGCTTCACCTTTCGCCGTCCGAAGGTCTTCGGCCTTCGTTCGGCGAGTTCTACAATTTCGTCGTTCATCGCAAGCACTCCCGTTCCGTGCCGGTGTGTTAGCGACGTGAGCAGTTTCAAATATGGAAGGCTTCAGTCGATTGTCGAATTATCTGGGTAACGTTAAAGCACCCATCATGTCTAAAATTGTCCCGATCTCGTTCGAGATGTTTTTACGTCTGTTCGCGCATCGGGCGCAGGGTTGCGGCAATCACTGGAGATTTCGTAACGTGCAGTGCGGCTGCAAGCACGCGCACTGTCCTGCTATTGGACCAAGCTGCGCGCACCTTGCCCAATTGAATAATGGAGCGCCTCAATTGCGCGCGGTGCGCGCATTTTCCCGGCTCGCTCGTGACGGTTCTGCGACAATGCGTCGGCAGGCGCTGGCGCCCGTGTGAAGCACATCACAAGCGAATTGCTGCACTTGCGCTATTGCTTCGGGCAGCCGGTGGTGGGCTGTCGAGGATCGCAGCAATGACGTCGCGGCGAATAATGTATTGGTGGTTCAGGTTCGTGCTGTCAGGGCGATTTCTCGATCGCTTCCTGTGCCTGCCGCGCGCGCATTAGCGCGGGATCAGGTTTGGCCGATCAGCTTGCGCAACGCGGCGGCGCCGTCCTCGATCACATCGCGTCCCTTCCAGGCCAGATAGGACAGCTTTCCGCCGAGCGTATCGTGGCTGCGCAGCCGGCGCGAGCCGAGAATGTGGCCGACATTGGAGGGGAAGCGGCTCACCTCGGCGGACACCAGCGCCGCGATCGCGTCCATCAATTGCTGCAGCCGAATGCCCCACTCACACTGCTCGATGCCGTCGATCCGCACCTTGAGCGCATATTCGGTGTCGTAGATCTCGGTGAGCAGGTCGCGCGCAATCAGCACCCGGTTGTGCCGGAGCGCGATGCGCAAGGCGAGGCGCCTGTCGTCGAGCTGGTCGAGCACCATGTGAACGACGCAGGCATAGGGCGTGGCGGCGACATCGGCGGCGCTCTTGCTTGCGGCGGCCTTGGTGGCAAGGCGCACCAATTGCCAGAACGTCTTCAGCCGCCTCGCCACCAGCGTCAGGGCAAACGGCAGCGCCTCGGGATGAGCCTTCTTGAAGGCGTCCAATCGTGCGGTGATCTGATCAACCTGGCCGTCGTCGAATTTCGCGATCTTCTCGGGCAGCTTTTCATTGAACTTCGGCAGCGCGGCGCCGGCGCGCAGCACATGTTGCATCTTCTTCACGTCGTCGAAGGCGGTGCGCGATGCCGTGTATTGCGCGAGCTTGCCGCGCGCGAACTCGGTGCTCTCCGCTGATGCGAGGGTGCTCTCGAGAACCTTGACGACCTTGGTCTGGAAGCTCGATGCGATCTTCAGCACTTCCTTCTGGTTGTTGGCGGCGACCTGGTCGTTGATCGCCTTGATGTAGTCCCGCGCCATGGTCGGCAGCAGGTCGCGGCAGATCCACTCCCAGATCGGGGTGAGGGTGTTGCGCGAGATCCGCCCCATATTGGCATGCTCGGGCGCGCCGTCGATCAGAAGCAGCTCGAGCGGCGCAAAGAAATTGCGGGAGGGACTGGTGGCGCGCGCCTGGCTCGATCCGTCCTTGCGAAATTCGGCCCGCAGCCGCGATTGGAGCTCGGATGAGCCCGGCATGTCGATGCCGCACAGCTCCAGCCGTTCGAGCTCGCTGAGCAGGCAGCTGCGCGACAGCGGCGTCAGCTTCTGCAAGAAGTCCGATAGCTGGTCGATCTCGTTCATGGCACGCAATCTTCCGCAACGATTCCAGCAGGCCTACCGGCCGCATGCATGGAGGCATTTGCGCGCTCTCAATTGCGACATAGAGAAGCAAGCCGCCGTTAATATATCGGTAAAATCCGGGGCGGCGGGTCATCGGCGCGGATCGGGTCGTTAAGAAGGCTTCGGCTGACCCGCCTACCATTTGAGCAGGTTCAGCAACCTAAGAATGCTGAGGGAGGTTGGCCCTCTAGCACAAAGTGTGCCTGTGCCGGAGTTTCAGCACAAAGCTGCCAAATTCACCGTAGTCTTACGGAGCAAAAAGTTAACCACAGACCCCGTTGGGTTCCGCTAAACGAGTGACATGGGGTCACAGAATGATACGGCCACTGATTCGCGGCCGTCGGAATGGTACGAAAGCAACGCCGCTCCAATTGAAGAGCTCGATGTCGTCCGCTTGAACGCCGCCCGCGCCAGGGCGGCCGACGAAATGGCCGCCGCCATCGCCCGCGAGCTCAACGGTCCCCTCACGGCGCTCCTGCTCTACATGGGCGAGATCAAGCATCACAGCGATCAGCTCGCGCCGGTGACGGGCGACCGTGCCTATTTGCAGCGGGTCGTGGAGAATGCGCTGGTGCAGACCGAGCGGGTTTGTGGCCTCGTCAAACAGCTTGCCGGTTCTCACACGGGTGGCCTGCCGATCGCGTCCAGGGTCGAGGACGCCGAATTGAAGCTCGCGCGTGCGCCACAGCCGCAGCGCGTGCCGAGCGCCGAAGTGCTCGGCCTGTCAGGCCAGAAGCGGCTGACCAAGCGCGAGCGCGAGGTGCTGAGGCTGATCAGCGAGGGTTATTCGAACAAGCAGGGGGCGCTTCGGATGCAGATCAGCCCGCGCACCTTCGAGAGCCATCGCGCCGAGGCAATGCGGAAGCTCGGTGCGCGCAACACTGCGGACCTCGTCCGTGCGGCGCTGCTGCATTCGATCGACTGAGGGCTGTGTCGGGCCGCCGCCGGCGGCGAGGGCCAAGCGTGAGAGATCTCTCGAGAAAGACCCGGGCTCCGATCGCGCTCAGAAATAATCTTCGGCGAAGGGACGCGCGCGCGACGCGGGCCGCAGCGGCTTGAGCTCTTCCTTCGGCGCGTTGGGAATGATCGTGATGGTCCAGCGGGGCGGCATGCTCGATTCCTGCTCCAGCACCGAACGCACGAAGCCCGTCACCGTCTCCTCGCCAGCGGCCACCGTCGCCATCCGGCCGTTGAACTGTGCGATGCGGAAGCGGCGAACTTCTTTCTGGTCCGCGGTCTCGTAGGTGAACATGGAAACCCTCCTGGTTTCCGGCGACTATCGCTGCCTATGATTAGCCATCTGTGAAAATCCCAAGCCGTAGAAGTACGGCGGGGATGCACGCGTGAGTGGCTAGAGCATTTTCGCCTGAAGTGGATACCGGTTCGCGTGAAGAAAACGCGTCAAATAGGAATCTAGACCGCCGGTTCCTGTGCGCGCGCGGCGGCATAGGCCGCGTCCATCAAGTCCAGGAGGTCGCGAAAGCCGGCGTCGCCGAGTCTCGCCGCGGTCATCTCCAGCCGCAGCGCCAGCACCGCGAGCCGGACATAGCCGAACGTCCCGGCCGCGCTCTTCAGCGAATGCGCTTCGCGCGCGATCCTGCCGCGGTGCTGCGCGAGCGAGAGCGTGCGGAACGATTGCAGGCGTGCGCAGGTCTCGCTCCAGAACACGTCGCGCACTTCGCAAGCACCGTCCTCGCCGATCTCCCGCACCAGCGCCTGGTACGCGCCCGGCTCGCGCGCGGGCTCGGCATCAAGCGCTGTCTGCGCAGGCGCGACGGTGACTTCGAACATGGTTTGGCCTGCCTTGATCACGGATCGTTTGCCGCCGGCCCATACAGGCGCGGGCGGCACGTCCGTGTCTACGGCATCTGGATTTCAGTTCCGGTAGCAGGACATTCCGTGTTTGCGGGCCGGAATTAGCGGCCGGTTTACCACGCCGCAGCACCAGTCAGCGCGGGCCGAGCAGCCGGTCATACTGGGCCTTCACGGTGGCATAGCATTCGCACGCCGTCTGGCGCAGGCCGTCCAGGTTGAGGATCTGGATGTGTCCGCGGCTGTAGTTGATGAAATTCGCCTGCTGCAAGGTATTGGCGACCAGCGACACGCTGTTCCGCCGAGCGCCGATCATCTGCGCCATAGCCTCCTGGGTCAGCAACAGCCGGTAGTCGCCGGAGAGGTCATGGGTGTGCAGCAGGCAGCGCGACAGCCGCGACTCCACCGGATGAGCGGCGTTGCAGCCCGCGGTCTGCTGCACCTGCGCGTAGACCGCCAGTCCGTGACGCGTGAGCAGCGTCCGCAGGGTGCCGCTCTGGTCGGCCGCGATGCGCAGTCGGTCAAGGTCCATCATCGAGGCGGAGCCGGGAACCAGCACGATGGCCGTGTTCAGCGCGCAGGCATCACCCATGGTCGAGAGCGTTCCGAGCAGGCTGTCGCGGCCGATCATGGCGACTTGCACGTGCTCGCCCCTGGCGAGCTCCACCACCAGCGAGATGACGCCGCGATGGGGAAAGTAGGCCCGCTTGAGCGTTTCGCCGGTCTCGACCAGCACCGCGTCATGCGGCAGATCGCACGTACGCAGGTGCGGCCGGATCAACTCATAATCGTCTGCCGACAGCGCGGACAGGAAACCGTTGGAGGAACGCACCATCGTTTCCAAAGTCGCCTCCCGTCTCCCGGACTAGCGGGCCGCAGCACCCGAAACTGCTTGCCGTCCGGGTAAGTTCCATCATGTTCCCCTCGGGATATATTGGCAATTGAGACAAGTTGTCCGATCGCCGTTAGCGCCGTTGCACGTCGCCTCGCCAAGACAGATTCACTGACCATTTCCAGGGTACCGAGCTGTTGTCCCAGCAGATCCAGATCGGTCGACTGGCATCGGCTCGGAGGGCGGTCGCGGCCATGGTTGATCCGATGGGTTTCGAAGCGATCCGCGCCGCGTCCGCTTCGTCATCCGGTTGTGCGGCAACAAACCTAATTATAACGGTTGTGTCGCTCTGCGTATACCCGTTGGGGAGCAGACAAGCTCGGCCATTTGCGGCGGAAATGAGAATGGCACGCTGATTCGCTCATGAGCCGGCGCGCCAGCCCTGCGAGCTTGTGCAGGTAAAAATGGCAAGGGGGCCTTCATGACCGGAAGCACCGCATCCGCGCCGCGTCCGTCGCCTTCCCCGCTCCGCCAAGGACGTTCTCAATAGTCCATTTCTCGAGCAAAGGAGCATGGCGTGCGCCACGGTGAATCGCCGATTCGGGAAGCTCAAGCTGGGACACAAGTTCTGCGCCATATTCTCGTCGTCGACGACGACCCGATGGTCTGCATGGCCATCGAGATCTATCTCCAGCGCAACAATTTTCGGGTGACGATCGCCGAAGGAGGGGAAGCCGGACTTCGCGCGCTCGAACATCAACAGTTCGACCTGATGATCATCGATATCTTCATGCCGCACATGCGCGGGTTCGAATCGGTCCGGATCTTTCACGAGCGGGCCCCGGCCGTTCCGCTGATCGCGATGTCCGGCTACGCGTTCGCAAATCTGAATTCGCCAGCCCCCGATTTCCTCCGGATGGCGCTGGGGCTCGGTGCGGCGCGCTGTCTGCGCAAGCCGTTCACGCCGCACGCGCTGCTCGCCGCGATCAACGATTGCCTCGCGGAGCACAGTTCCCACCGCGACCTTGCCTCGGCCGCGCGCCTGGGTTAGCGCCGGCACCGGCCGCAGTGGACGCGGGTAACCGTTCGTTTACCGCGAATGCGGGTCTTGCGTATCTCTCGGCAAAGCATCAAGCGAAAGTGGCGAGACCGCTCAGGATTGCAGGCGGCTCCATACAATTCCGCGAAGACCGCGCATATCGTCCTTTACAAGCAGGGCTTTCCCGCGCGCCTGGTCTCGCTGTTATCGGCACGTTCACCTAACGCGTCTCGCCGTTGCGGCGTGGTGCTGGTTTTGCCGAAAAACGCTGTCGCATGCGGTCGAACGGCAAACTTGTCTTCAATATCCGTATTAGCACGGAGGATGAAATTAACGGGACCGTGAAAGGGGATGTCTAACGATCCAAGGCGGGGACTTCCGTTCATGCCAAGCGCGGCTCGGGCGTCGAGGTTCAGATCCAGGTCAGTAAGGCGTAGCTCATGGATGATCTGTTGCGGGAGTTTTTGACGGAAACCAGCGAGAGCCTGGACACCGTGGACAATCAGCTGGTGAAGTTCGAGCAGGAGCCGAACAACGCCAAGATCCTGGATAACATCTTCCGTCTGGTCCACACCATCAAGGGCACGTGCGGCTTCCTCGGATTGCCGCGGCTGGAAGCGCTGGCGCATGCCGGCGAGACGCTGATGGGCAAATTCCGTGACGGCATGCCGGTGACCGGGCAGGCGGTGACGGTGATCCTGTCCTCGATCGACCGCATCAAGGAAATTCTGGCCGGGCTGGAGGCGACCGAAGCCGAGCCCGAGGGCACCGACCGCGATCTCATCGACAAGCTGGAAGCCATGGTCGAGCAGGGCATGGCGGCAATGTCAGGCTCGGCGCAGCCGATGCCGGCCGCAGGTGCGGCGGCTCCCGTTGCGGAGTCTCCCCCGCTGGTGCCGGAAGCATCTGTCGCCGTGGAAGCCGCGCCGACGCCCGGCGTGCTGGCCGACCTGAGCCTGGAGCGTCCGCTGCGTCCGGGCGAAGTCTCGCTCGACGAGCTCGAGCGCGCCTTCCGCGAGACCGCGATCGAAGTCCCGGCCCCGGTTGCCAAGGCTGAAGTCAAGGCCGAGCCCCAGCCTGCCGCTGAAGCCCCGGTGCCTGTTGCCAAGGACGTCGCCAAGGAAGCTGCAAAGGAGACCAAGGCACCCAAGGACAAGGCCGCGCCGAAGAAGTCGATCGCCGACGAGGGCGCCGGCGAGGGAGCCAGCATCGCCAACCAGTCGATCCGCGTCAACGTGGATACGCTGGAGCATCTGATGACCATGGTCTCGGAGCTGGTGCTGACCCGCAACCAGCTGCTGGAGATCTCCCGCCGCAACGAGGACACCGAGTTCAAGGTGCCGTTGCAGCGGCTGTCCAACGTCACCGCCGAGCTGCAGGAAGGCGTCATGAAGACGCGCATGCAGCCGATCGGCAATGCCTGGCAGAAGCTGCCCCGCATCGTTCGCGACCTCTCGAGCGAACTCGGCAAGCAGATCGAGCTGGAGATGCACGGCGCCGACACCGAGCTCGACCGCCAGGTGCTCGACCTGATCAAGGACCCGCTCACCCACATGGTGCGCAACTCCGCCGACCATGGCCTGGAGACCCCCGCCGAGCGTCTCGCCGGCGGCAAGGGCGAGCAGGGCACCATTCGCCTGTCCGCCTATCACGAGGGCGGCCACATCATCATCTGCATCGCCGACAACGGTCGTGGCCTGAACACCGACAGGATCAAGGCCAAGGCGATCTCCTCGGGTCTGGTCAGCGAGGCCGAGCTCGAGAAGATGAGCGAAGCCCAGATCCACAAGTTTATCTTCGCCCCGGGCTTCTCCACTGCGGCCGCCATCACCTCGGTGTCGGGGCGCGGCGTCGGCATGGACGTGGTGCGCACCAATATCGACCAGATCGGCGGCACCATCGACATCAAGTCGGTCGCCGGTGAAGGCTCCTCCGTCACCATCAAGATCCCGCTGACGCTCGCCATCGTCTCCGCGCTGATCGTGGAAGCCGCCGGCGACCGCTTTGCGATCCCGCAGCTCTCGGTGGTCGAGCTGGTGCGTGCCCGCGCCAACTCGGAGCACCGCATCGAGCGCATCAAGGACACCGCGGTGCTCCGGCTGCGCAACAAGCTGCTGCCGCTGATCCACCTCAAGAAGCTGCTCAAGATCGACGACGGCGCCGTCTCCGATCCCGAGAACGGCTTCATCGTGGTGACCCAGGTCGGCAGCCAGACCTTCGGCATCGTCGTCGACGGCGTGTTCCACACCGAAGAAATCGTGGTCAAGCCGATGTCGACGAAGCTGCGTCACATCGACATGTTCTCGGGCAACACCATCCTGGGCGACGGCGCGGTCATCATGATCATCGACCCCAACGGCATTGCCAAGGCGCTCGGCGCCGCCGGCTCCTCGGCCCATGACATGAACAACGAGAACGGGGCTCACCACATCGGATCGGGCGAGCAGACCACCTCGCTGCTGGTGTTCCGCGCCGGCTCGTCCCAACCCAAGGCGGTCCCGCTCGGGCTCGTCACGCGCCTCGAAGAACTCCCGGCCGACAAGATCGAGTTCTCGAACGGCCGCTACATGGTGCAGTACCGCGAGCAGCTGATGCCGCTCGTGGCCATGGAGAGCGT